>JAJDBK010000066.1 GCA_029261405.1 Nitrospinaceae bacterium | reverse complement strand
TTTTCCCAAAATACCGTACTCCGACTTTTACCGCCAATCCTCTTGGAACCTTTCATACGGATTACCTTCCAATGAATATCGAAGGACAATCATGACAAACAATTACTCACAAGAAAAGATGCGGAACATTGAACGGTTACTAATGTTCTCTCTTCTCGCAGGTAGTGAGCAGAAAGAGGAGATAAGGATTTTCTGCAAGAGCTTCCCGGAAAGCTTATTTGATTATCTACCAGAAAACTTAGCAGAATATATTGTAAAGATCGCCTATAAGTCGAAACAGTAACGTCCACCGTCACGAATCTGGGGTCCAGTCAGAAGAGTTTTTCCTGTTTCCACGTTGATCCTTTATTGATTATGGCTTTCACATTATCTTTCGCGAATCTTATGTTTACCCGTTCCCCTGCGGAAAGCTCACTGGCTGAGCGGTAGACTTTTTTGCCATCTTCGGTTGTGACGACGCTGTAACCACGGTTCAGTACCGCCAGCGGGTTTACCGATTCGAGTTTTCCCACCGCTATCTCGAACCGTTTACGACGACTGTTCCGAAGGTTTTCCACCGCATGAAACAACCGGTCACTCTCCCCTTTTATCTTCTCTTTCCCTACCACTCCAAGTTTCACCGCCGAAAGTCTTGCTATGGAGGTTCTGAATGCAACTCTCCTTCTATCCCTCAAATTGGAAACGACCAGAAACAGTCTCGAAATTTCCTTTTTAAACCGGACCTTCTCGTTCCTCACCATCTGGCCGAGCCGGATCGCCGAAAGTCTCGCTATGGCGGTCTTCAACTCAATCGACCGCTTTTCACCCATAGCCGACAATGCCTTCACGAGCCTTGCGGTCTCTTTCTC
Organism: Nitrospinaceae bacterium; assembly: GCA_029261405.1. Lineage (GTDB taxonomy): Bacteria > Nitrospinota_A > UBA7883 > UBA7883 > JAJDBK01 > JAJDBK01. The sequence goes on along the minus strand of JAJDBK010000066.1, from coordinate 4,590 downwards.
CAGTTGGGCCTTATCATTTTTCAGGCGCACCGACGGCGATAGCGCGTTCAGGTGCCGGGTGGCGGACGCGATCCGTTCCGACATCGAATTAAAATAGATCCCGATCTGACGGTCGAGTCTCCCCGCCACATCGTCCGCCCGCATGGCCCGCGATTCCATCGAGTTCCTCAGCGCAACACTCATCGAACGGAGGTGATCGGTGATGGTATATTCCAAAGCGTCCCGTTCCACCGTTACAATCTCCGCCGCCGCCGTCGGGGTCGAAGCCCGTCTGTCCGCCACGAAATCGGCAATCGTAAAATCGGTCTCATGCCCCACAGCCGATACCACCGGAATCTTCGACGCATAGATGGCCCGCGCCACCACCTCTTCGTTAAACGCCCACAAATCCTCCAGCGATCCGCCGCCCCTACCGACGATTATCACGTCCATTTTGCCATGTTCGTTCATATCGGCGATGGCCTGCGCTATCTCGATCTCAGCCCCTTTCCCCTGCACACGAACAGGCGCCAGCGTCATGCCGATACCGGGGAATCGCCTCTTGATCGTACGCACGATATCGCGCAGAACCGCGCCTGTCGGGGATGTGACAATACCGACGTTCCACGGGATAAAGGGCAACTCTCGTTTCCGCGCCTCATCAAAAAGCCCCTCCTTCTCAAGTTTGGCTTTCAACTCCTCGTAAGCTAACTGTAACGCCCCAAGACCTTGCGGCTCCATCGAATCGACGACGATCTGGTATTCACCTTTCGGAGCGTAGAGAGACAATCGGCCCCGGCAGACCACCTGATCGCCATCTTTTGGAGTGAATTTTACAAGTTTGCGTTTCCCCTTCCACATCACCCCTTTGATGACAGCCTTCTCATCCTTGAGCGTGAAATACATATGCCCCGATCCGGCAACGATAAGACGCGATATCTCCCCCTCCACCTTGATACCGGAAAACTCCTCTTCGAGAGTCTCCTTTATTCGGTCGGTCAGCTCCGATACGGTGAGCGGTTTCGGGACGGTCATATTGGGGCTACTTATTTTCTCTCTGCAATCGGGAGGCTATGAGGGTGTTCTGCAACAGGTACGCGATGGTCATGGGGCCAACCCCGCCCGGAACCGGTGAGATGTGACCGGCTACTTTCGATACGCCGTCAAAATCGACATCCCCGACAAGTTTGCCGTTCAACGAACCGGTGCCGACATCTATGACAGCCGCCCCCTCTTTCACCATATCAGCCGTAACCAGCATCGGTGCGCCAGTGGCGGCGATGACGATATCGGCGCCCGATACGACCTCGGCCATGTTGCGGGTCCGGGAGTGGCATATGGTAACGGTAGCGTTCCTGTGCAGTAACATCAGGGCCACCGGTTTCCCGACGATGTTCGAGCGCCCCAGCACAACGGCGTTGCTCCCCTCTATCGGCACATCATACTCTTCGAGCAACTTGATACAGCCCGCCGCAGTACACGGTTCCAGCTTTGCCATACCCTGAGCCAGAAGTCCGGCGTTGACCGGGTGGAAACCATCCACATCCTTGATCGGGTCGATCCTCGTCAGAATGGAATCGGAATCGATATGTTTCGGCAAAGGAAGCTGTACCAGAATACCGTTAACCTTCGGGTCGTTGTTAAGTTTGTCCACCAGAGCAAGAAGCTCCTCCTGCGTGGTCTCCTCCGGGAGTTCGTACTGGAACGAATCCATTCCCACATCCTTGCACGCCTTGTGTTTGAGCCGGACGTAAAGCTCCGAGGCAGGATCTACGCCCACTATCACCACGGCAAGACCGACTTTTCCACCCTCACCAAGTCGGGCGAGTTCTTCGCTGATACCGCTCCGCAACGATGCGGCCACCATTTTTCCGTCTATAACTACCGCCATTTATGTATAAAACCTCCTATTTGAACGAAATCGGGCATATTAACCACACTCCGATTGACGATGGACCTTATCATTAAGTAAAATGGCACGTCCTGATAAACACGTTTATCTTATAGCGTCACATCGTTTTGGTGTCAATTCGATGCGGGTTAAATTGGCAGGGAATTCATGAACGACGAAAAACCAGTTGACGAAGGGACGGCTCCGTCCCCCGATGTTCCACTTTCGGTATCACAACCCGCTACGGGCGGCGCAGAATCTCCAGAAATAGCGGAACCTGCGATAAACGAAGCCAATAAGAATATGGCGGACAAGATCTTTAGTGGTATGTCGCCCTACAATTTCGGGGTGGAGAATAAAAACAACCCCGAAATGGACCGGATGCCAGCATTCTCCCTTGCCAACGTCACTGCGGTTGTATCGTTTATCGGGTTGATCTTTGTGATGTTTATCGGTTTGCAGGCGATTTCTGACCTTGGCGCCAAAATCAACATGCTCGCCACTACCGTCTCTGATCTTTCAATACAGGTGGCCGATGGCCGGGACCAGACCAGACTGACAGGAAAAGCCATTACGAAATCGGAGTTGAAAAGAACCCTGCTGGTTTTAGAACAGGCTGAAAAACTGGGCGATCCACGAATTGCCGAAGAAGTGGCGCAACTAAAAGCGGAAACTGAAACTATTCTGGCCGATATGGCCCCGGCGGCTCCTGTGAATGAATCTGCTGAGGAGACCGGGGGTGACACCATAGAGAAAATCATAGAAGCCTCCGAGTCGGATGGCGACAAGTGATAAAAGAAGGGAATTAAACCAAGTGACAGAGAATGAGCCGGAAGAGGACGGAGTAACCAGGTTCCTGAACTTTTCAGTTCGCCAGGTAACAGGTTTCCTTACGGTTATCCGGTTGAAACTGAAAGTTATCGGCTTTTCAAATAAGAGAAGTGGGCAATATACAAGGTTGGGAGAAACGGTCCACCAGATTATACTCGATGGTGGCGATGTCGCGACCGATCCAGAGGTGGTCCAGCTTATGGATGAGATAAAGGCGTCCGCAAGTGAAATAAGAGACTCGGAAAAGACCATCCTCGAGACAAAAGCCGAAAGTGAAGAAGATCGCCGCAATTACCAGGCGGAAAGCTCACACGAGAAACCGGCTCCGGCGGCAAAGCCCGAACCGTCGAAACCGTCCGAACCGACTGAAGAGACTGAGTCAAAAACCGAACCAGTCACAGCTATAGAAAATGATCAACCCGCCACGGAGGAGAGCAAACCCTCACCACCTGTGCGGAAGAAGAAAAAAACAACCACGGCGCAATCGACCGAGCCTGCCGACGAAAAACCGGTGAAGGCGAAGAAAAAGAGCGCGTCAAAAACATCAACCGTGAAACCTGATAAGAAAGAGGCGTCTTGATATGGCTGCGAAATTACTGACTGGTCTTCTTCTTCTGTTTGCCCTTCTCACGTTCGCCGCGAAGAATGGTCAGATAGTGGAAGTCAGCTACTATTTTGGATACGCTTACAGCGTAAAACTGTGGGTCGCTACGTTTACCTCATTCGGGCTTGGTCTGATCCTGGCCGGCATTGGATGGTTTGTTGCGTTTCTTAAATACAAGAACCTCAGCATGAAGTACAACAGCGAAACCAACAAGCTGAAAAAAGAGATCGACGGGCTGAAACAGGCTCCGTTGCCGGACGAGCCATCGGTCTATCCTCCGCAAACAGAAGAGCCTGTAGCGAGGAATCCGATAAAGATACTGCCGATGAATCCGCTGGTACGCCAGTTGGAAGCTGAAGTCGTAAGTAGCGATAAGTAAAAAATCCCGAGACTCTCCTTCCGTGGGTCAGATGTCGCCTGATCCCTAGTTGTGAAGTTGCAACAGGTTGTCCACACGGAGTATTTGAGCGATGCTATGGGTGTCGATCTCATATCATTACAAAAGGGACTCCGCATGAACATTCATTAAGAATGCCCGATTAACACTGATCGCTGTGGCCGAGCCACTTGGTTGAGGGCAAATGGTAAAAATGGTTATTGAAGGAGGCAAATCTGCCCGGATGGCGGGCGTTGCCTTTTCTGTTTCAACCCAGCATCGTCGGATTAAGTGGGAACAACCTGTTGAGACTTCGCAAAACCTTTTCCCCGTTATCGTTATTCATCCCGACCTTTTCTAATAGCGGATATCCATACCATTAAAACAGTCAACAGCGGTGTCAGGGCCAGTGATAAAAAATAACCGGCAAACCATGATGACATGCCATATTGCGAATGTTTCGGGTCTTCCCCGGAAACAACGAATATCCACCATACTGAAAAGATAGCCCCCGCGAGCAGTGCAAACAAAAGCGGAGCGTAAACGATCAGGAGTGCACCCCTGTAGCTGGACAGTTCATCTGACAAATTAGGTTGTCTGTCCGATAATAAGGCATAAGCCTTGGAAGGAGTCGGACATATGAAACAGTATCGCCATTTTGAAGAAGACTTTAAACGTGATGTGGTGGCCCGTATAGACAGCGGCGCCATGACGAAGGCTCAGGTGGCTCGGGAGCACAACATTTCCTCATCGCTCATAGACCGCTGGCAGGTAAGCGTCGAGTCAACCTCACCCTTCAAACAGGGGTATAATCGAGCTTCTTTTGGTTGATAGATGGTGGTAGGAGAGCCTTGTAATCTTCCTCAGATTTTGCGTGAGGCAGGTGTTCAAAAAGGTAGCGCAGGTATC
>JAJDBK010000065.1 GCA_029261405.1 Nitrospinaceae bacterium | reverse complement strand
AAGGTCTTTCTCAGACTTGATGCCTTTTACAAGCTCTTTGGCTATCGCCTCAAGTCTCTTGCGGTCTCGTGTCATGCTCATAATCCTCCTTTGAGTACATTAAGGAACTATGAGCAGTTACACAATTTAATTTACAGGGTCTAAAACAGACGAAAACCCAGCATTGCTTCAGGCTCATTTAGCAATTGGAATATACTCGGTTGGAATGGCTCAGTTGACCACATTCCGCCTGAATTCCGGCGCCTCTGCTTTTCCTTATTATCACCACACGATTAAAACCTTTGAGGATTTTCATAAACCCTTTTATCCGGTACTCCGGTGGGGGCGCGTAAGGGAGGTCGCTACAGGGATTGAACGGAATCAGGTTTATCTTCGACGGAAGATTGCGTGTGATGTTATGTAACCTGCGGGCGTCGTCGTCAGAATCGTTTACCCCGGCGAGCAGTACATATTCGATAGTAAGCAACTTTCCTTGCGGGAGAGGCCACTTCTTCAAGGCGCTCATCAGCGTGGCTATCGAGTATTTCCTGTTTATCGGCATGATTCTGTCCCGGAGGTCGTCATCGGAGGCGTTAAGCGATACAGCCAGCTTGACCGATGGAAGATCCTTTGCCAGACGTAAAATCCCCGGAACCAGACCGGCGGTGGACAACGTTATCTTGCGAATGCCGACCAGCGAGATGTCCGGGTCGGTTATCACCTTAATAGCCTGAAGTACGTTTTCGTAGTTATTAAGCGGCTCCCCCATCCCCATAAACACAATGTTGGTTATGTTGCGGGGAGGGGTTCCGGTTTTTATTCTCACTACCTGATCGACTATCTCCCCTGCAGTCAGGTTTCTCGCGAGGCCGCCTTTGGCTGTGAGACAGAATCCGCACCCCATGGAGCAACCGGCTTGGGTGGAGACACACAAGGTGGACCTGTTCGAATCGGGAATAAGAACAGTTTCAACCGTAAGACCGTCCACCAGACGGAACAAAAACTTGGCCGTGCCGTCAGGCGCCTCCCGCTCCTCCACGATCTCCAGAGATGTGATTTTCGACCCGGAGCCAAGTTTTGCCCTCAGCGCCTTTGACAGATCGCTCATCTCCTCAAAATCGCTAAACCCTCTGGAGAAGACCCAGTTGCGAACCTGTTTTGTTCTGTACGGTTTTTCGTTCCAACCTGCGAAGAGTTTTGTAGCTTCTTCGCAGGTCAAAGCTTTCAGGTCGGGGAGTATCGCCTCTTTAACCGTCATTTATGGTAGGTCAGGAACGTGATGTGCGGGGGAGGTTCTCCTGTACCCACGTTTCAAACCCGCCCGCCATGACCTTGATATCGGTAAACCCGGCTTTGGCAAGGGCTTCATAAGCGCAGGTGGACCTTACCTCGGTTCGGCAGTGGATGACGACTCTCTTTCGGGAAAACCGCCGGAGTTTTTCTATGTGCTCATCAAGGTCGCTCAAGGGAACGTTACACGCCCCCTCAATTCGTCCAAGGTTGAACTCTTTGTTCGTGCGTACGTCCAGAAGCAGGTCCAGTTCCCCGTTGTCGAGCATCTCCCGGGTAGTCGAAGTGGAGACGAAATCGACCTTTACTGGCTTTACGCCTTCTCCCCCAACTGAAAAACGCTTTAATATATCAAACATAAGTTTTATTATCCTGACTTGTTTATATCTTTTCGTATCGGATGCTCAAGTTGCCGACACCGATTCCTTCATGTCTAAAATAATCGTATACCTGAACCTTGAAATCACCCTCTTTGCTCCTCAAAACGTATACTGCGCCGTTCGGGTGGATGCCATGTTTCCCGTCGATATTGTACCTGTACCATTTGGGTGTTCTGAATAGTGATCCATATTCGTCTGTGAAGAACGCCACCGCGTCTGAAGGATTCTGTACGCTGTCCCACATCGCCCCATACTTGTTGGAGCCGAGAGCGCCAGCTTTTCCGGGGCCGCTGACCGAAGAGTTTAATAAGAGAAGAGCGCCTTCTCTTCGGATATCCCAGTCGAGACCGCTCTGATCTGCGGCTATGCAGGCGCCCCTGGCAAAACTGAAACCTTGTCCCGGTTCGATAACGGCGCTCCTCTCATCCTCGATTGGAGCGTCTTTAGCGGCCTGATAAGCGTAGGTGATAGTCATGGTTTCGCCATCAGGCGAGACTTTGGAGACGCGCATTTTGGCGTAACTTGAGCCGTCGGCCAAAACCAGTTTCCACGCTTTGGCCGGAGGAGCCGTGAAGATGTTGTCCTTTTTTATTCTCCATTCGAGGATTCCAGGCTCCACCCCTTCAGAAGAAAGCTGAAGATCTTCCGGGATGGTCGTGACCTCCCTGAATCTCTTTTTCCAATCCTCATCGGCAAGTTTAATAAACTCTTCTCTGGAGGCGGTTACCGGAGGTTTGATACACGCCCCGACTATACCTGACGGCCCGGCTTCTCCTCCGTTGACCTTGATATGGGATCTTTTAAAAGCGATATGCCATGAATTATCGTTTACCGCCTCATTATCGCTAATGGAGAGTTTTTTCCCTGTTTCGAGGTTGTAGTAGTTAAAATCATCGCCACTGGCGAAAATTGTGAGTGTTTTTGAGTTCATGAAATCAACTCCCGTCAGTAACAGAGTTTCAAAAAAGGTAAAACCGGGAAAAGTCAAACGATATTCGTCTGGGAAAGCTTATCAGGTATGAAGGGCCTACTGCTGTTGTCTGTCAGTCCCCTTGATCAACCGCCTCACGAAAATCCTTGCCGGTCTTGAAGAAGGGAACTTTCTTGGCCGGAACCAAGACTTTTTCGCCAGTTTTCGGGTTTCTTCCCTCTTTCGCGGCGCGCTCACGCACCCTGAAACTTCCGAAACCCCGAATTTCGACCTTATCGCCACTTGCCAAGGCTTCGATTACACTATTACTGAAAATATTGATGATCTCTTCGGCCTGTTGTTTCTTAACGTTGATTTTTTCGGCCAGTTTCTCGGCCATTTCCGATTTTGTCATAAAATGTTCTCGCCAGACCAGTCAGTTAGAATAGCCACCTTTTACTCTCCTCATGCGGACCACGCAACAGCGATTGGAAATTTATCAGATAAAGCTACTAACGTCAATAATAAACAAAGGCTTAAACAATATTGACCCGCAATGGAACCATAGTCGCCCATTTTTCCGGGAAAGCCAAGATGAATTATCATCAAAAGAAAGAAAACCTGAACGTGCTGTTAATTCAAGCTTTCGTCAAAAGCGTCTTCGAAATGGGTATCAACGTACTTGTCGATCATATCGTTGAGCCTGTCCTGGAAATAGTCGATATCTGCAATATCAGTCAGATTATCCATAAAATGTCTGATTAAAGACTGTATTACAGCCTCCACATCTTCCAGTGTCATATCTTTTTCCACCAGCGCCGTATTGGCGGATTCTACAATGGCGGCTATCTTGTTCTGATCCATTAAATCAACCTCGAAAAAAGTTCAAGAGGGAAGTATAACAGGAAACGCAAATTATACAACACCCTTACAGGTGCGTGGCGCCCTGCCCTCTGGGGCACAAGCTCCCTGTCAGTGGTAAGCCAGGAGTCTGTCGGACTCCTAGGAGTCTGTCGGGCTTGGGGGTGTGGCCTCGTTTTTTTGATTAAATGCGCTTGCTATCTTTGAGAACATCGCCCTGAATGCGCGGAAAAGTTTCGGGATCATCCAGAGGGCGAAGAGGAAAAACAGGATTACGAACCCGGCCATGACGTTCGGATGGTTGAACGTTACCCATAACGCTCCTACCGCCGCTATATCTTCGCTTATTGATGCGGCCCAGTTTGTGAGTGGCTCCGGTGATGTATTGATGGCCAGCCGTCCGACCGCTTTGGTTCCGTGCGAGGAGGCTGAAACCGCACCACCGAGCAGAAGAGCTATCAGTTGAGCCTCTTCCCCGACCGGAGTCATGGCTTGGGACGCCAGGATTGCGCCTGCTGGTATGCGTACGAAAGTATGAACAGCGTCCCAGGCTGAATCGACTCCGGGTGTTTTATCGGCGATAAACTCCACGAAGTACATGAACGCCGCCACCATTATGACAGCGTCATTGGTCAGAACCGAAAGTTCTTCAGGTAGTTCCATCTGTCCTGTGGCTCCGAGGATGCCGAGGACCGCGACAGTGGCGTAGAGGTTTACGCCAGAGGCCCAGGCAAGGCCCATGGCTGTACCTATATATGAGACAGCTTCCATAACTTCGTTTCCTCCTTGATGTCGTATCGGGTGGACCGGCTATCCGGTCTTCTATGAAACAATTACCTGGAACAAGAGTCTTCTTCCTATTGTCTCATAATACGGACAGAAGGTTTTCCACTATACGATCCCGGTTCAAAAATCTTTCCCATTGCTTTTTGTTCCGGGCAATCTACAATGTAGCCACACTTATATGGCTTTAATAGTCCTTATCTTGCAGGCGGTCGAAAAGTGCGACCTTGGTTTTTCATTGTTTATCAGGCAGTTATGCAGTTTTACAGCTAATTGTTTATCATTTATTTTTATAATATTGAAAGCGTACTGGGATTGTCATGACAGACAGCAATTCTGACCGGTTAAAAATAATCAGTGGCCGATCGAATATGGAGCTTGGCAAGGATATCGCCGACGCCATCGGCGTATCTCTTTGTATGCGGGAAGCGTCAAACTTCTCCGACGGTGAGATCTTCGTCCAGATTCAGGAAAACGTACGTGGCGCGGATGTATTTGTTGTACAGTCGATTTCCACTCCGGGAAACGACAACCTGATGGAGTTACTGATAATGATTGACGCCCTTCGCCGGGCTTCGGCGAAGAGGATAACCGTGGTGTTGCCTTATTTCGGTTACGCCAGACAAGACAGGAAAGTGCAATCGCGTACTCCGATCACCGCCAAGCTGGTGGCCGACCTTATCACCGCTTCCGGCGCCGACCGTGTGCTGACCATGGATCTTCACGCAGGACAGATCCAGGGATTCTTCTCTCTGCCGGTGGACCATCTCTACGCGTTGCCGATCCTGACCGAACATATAAGAAAACAGACCTACGACAACCTTGTGGTCTTCTCACCCGACGCAGGTGGTGTGGAGCGGGCCAGGGCTTACGCCAAAGCTCTTGGCTCCGATCTCGGAATCATCGACAAACGACGGGAGGCGAAAAACGTAGCCCAGGTGATGCACATTATCGGCCCGGTCAAGGATCGGGAGGTGATGATCGTGGATGACATGGTGGATACCGCAGGCACCCTGACCGAGGGGGTTACAGCCCTCATGAACGCTGGGGCCAACAGCGTGTCGGCATGTTGCAGTCACGCTGTTCTCTCCGGCCCCGCTCTGGAGAGGATCGCCGCCTCTCCATTAAAAGAGCTTATTTGCACCAACACCATCGAGAGCAGTCCCGAACGCCGCGCAATAGAAAAGATCACCCATCTTTCCGTAGCAAAACTGCTCGGTGAGGCTATTTTACGGATCAACCAGGAGAGTTCTGTCAGTTCCTTGTTTGAATACGACAACTAATTCTGGTAAGATATCCGTTTTTTCAAAGTCAGAACGATTGATAAACGATAGCGGGCCTGGAATACCGTTCCTCGCCCTACACATTAAGAATAGAAGGCAAAAACGATGAGTGATGTAGCGCTGAACCTCTCCGCCAGGGAAGAGACCGGAAAAGGAGCGGCCAGACAGTTGAGGGCCAAAGGAATGACACCTGGCATAATCTATGGTGTCGGTGGTGAAGTAATGGTTTCGGTTTCGGCCAAGGATCTGAAAAAGCTTCTTACAAACAGAGAGAAAGCCCGTAGCGTCATTACCGTAGCTATCGGCGATTCGGAACGGAAGGTTCTGCTTAAAGAGCTTACCATCCACCCGTTAAGCGACAAACTCCTGCACCTCGACCTATGGGAGGTCGATCTTGGCAAAAAGATAAAAGCCAAGGTGGAACTCAGGTTTACCGGGGTTGCAGTCGGTGTAAAGGATCAGGGTGGCTCCCTTCTGGTGGCGAGAAATAATGTCAAACTTAAATGTTTGCCCGAAGATCTTCCCCCATATCTCGAAGCGCCTGTTACCGACATGAACGCCGGTGATGTCCTCAGTATGAAAGACCTTCCAGTGGATGACCGTTACGAGATCCAGGACGACCCGGAACTGACCGTGGTAGCCGTTTCGGCGCCGAAAGAGGAGAAAAAAGAGGAGGACTCCGAAGGAGGCGCTCTGGCCGTACCCGAATAATCGACCACCGGCTGGAGTTTTATTGCGATGGTCGAAAAACTCATAGCCGGTCTCGGCAATCCGGGTCCGCGTTATACATATACGCGGCATAACGCAGGATTTCTTGCTATGGATCTTCTTCTGGAGGAATCGAAAGTAATGGAATCTTGCGTGGTTTTCCAGTCGCCACTTATAAACGCCTTCACCTGGGGGGTCGGGTGGTGGGGTTTGAAACCGATGACTTTCATGAACCGCTCCGGTGGGCCTGTCGCCCGCGCCATAGATCATATCGGCCTCCTTTCCCCCGAAAACATGCTTGTCATCCATGACGACATAGACATTCCCCTTGGAGAATGCCGGTACAAGAGTGGTGGTGGTCATGGCGGTCACAACGGGTTGCGCTCTATCATCGACATTACAGGCACAGCCGATTTCAACCGCATCAGGATAGGCGTAGGCCGTCCCCCCGACGGAACCAACGTTGTGGATCATGTGCTCTCCGATATTCCTCCCGACGAGGAAGAGCTTTTTGGTTCAGCCCTTGAAAAAGCTTTGGAGCTAATAGAAACCAGGTTCCTTGCCGATTAACTCTTCATGAATGAAACAAAAAATCTATCGGCGAAAGACGAGCTTGTCCGCAAGGGAATATTGCATGGCGCCACAGCTTTTACCGGGCCTTACGGCGTACAGATCGGCATTATCGACGCATGTAACTACAACTGTCAGTTCTGCGGCCGGTTCAGCCACTTAAAACCACCCGATTCCGAGCCGGACAAAAAACCGGTCAAATTCTCGCAAGAGGCCTTCCAATCATTGACCGGAAGCATTATTTCACTGGAAGTGGAACAGGTATCCATAGTGGGGGTCGGCGAGCCATTCCTTCACGGGGGGTTGATATCGTTCATTAAAGCCATTAAAGAGAGGGGAATACGTTGCATGGTGACCACCAACGGTTCTTTGCTTAAAACAACAGCCATCGACAAACTGATCGAAAGCCGACTCGATATTCTGAACGTGTCGATCAACGCCGGCGCCCAGGATACATACGAAAAAATCCACGGCAAAGGAGCCGGGAATAGATTCAGGCAGGTTCTCGACAACCTTCGTGTGTTGACCAAGGTCAGACCAAAAGGCAAAAACCCCTGGCTTAACATGAGGTATGTAATCACAAGATCAAACCTTGGTGAGCTGGGAATGTTTATTGACCATGCCATAAGCGCTGGCGCAGACGAGATAACGTTCCAGCACTGCGTAGCGCCCGATTTTGATCCGGGACAAGCGCTCAATGACGATGAAAAAATGGGCGTGGCCACTGACCTTGAGGAAAATCGGGAGAAGATAATAAGTTCCGGCATGGTCTCAAACGTCGATTTTTTTATTGCATGCTACGCTGGCGCAGACAACCCGGACGCCATGTTCATGGGAGTTTTGGTCGGTGAAAATTATTACAACGACAATCCATGCCTTTCAGGGTGGACCTACGCGATGATCCTGGAGAATGGTGATGTTCACCCGTGTTGTTATTGCGGCGCGTCCATGGGCAACATCAATGAAGACTCCTTTACGGATATCTGGTACGGCGAAAAATATAATTCGTTCCGGGAAAAGGCAATGAGGCTTGCCGAGAACAGGAAAGATATAGAAGGTTGCCGTTGTTTTTCAGGATGCGGTTCCGTAAAGGATAATATCAGGACCGGAAAACGGCTGAACCTCTCCTGACAGTCTAATCGTGCGATTGTATTGACACTCCTTGCACACCGGTGTTACTTTCCTGCGGTTGTTCTGATATATTGCTGAAAAACTTTTGTAACCACCGGACTGCCAAATGAACTACAAGGATACGCTAAACCTTCCCGACACCCAGTTTCCCATGAAAGCGAATCTCGCCGAGAAAGAGGTGACGACTCTTGCCCGATGGGAAGAAGACGATCTCTACGGCGCTATTCGCGAAGAGAGGAAGGGTAAGAAGGCGTTCATCCTGCACGACGGCCCGCCTTACGCCAACGGCAATATACACAGCGGTCATGCGCTCAACAAGATATTAAAAGACATCATCGTCAAGGCGAAAACCATGAGTGGGTTTGACGCCCCTTATGTTCCCGGCTGGGACTGCCACGGTCTTCCGATAGAACACCAGGTGGACAAACAACTTGGGAAAAAAAAACGGGAGATGTCCACCTCCGAGATAAGGGGAGAGTGCCGGGAGTACGCGCTGAAGTATGTGGGAATTCAGCGTGAGGAATTCAAGCGGCTCGGCATCCTTGGCGACTGGGAACGCCCTTATCTTACGCTGGACCATAACTACGAGATCGGCATCCTCAAGGAGCTACAGAAATTCGTTGCCAATGGGGGGCTTTACCGTGGTTCCAAACCGGTCCACTGGTGCCCTTCATGCGTCACCGCCTTAGCCGAGGCGGAAGTGGAGTACGCCGATCATACGTCTCCTTCCATATTTGTAAAGTTCGAGTTGACAGCCGACAGCGCCAGAATCCTGGGGTTACCCGAGACACAGTCGTATGTAGTCATCTGGACCACAACTCCCTGGACGTTACCCGCCAACATGGCGGTATGCCTTCACCCCGACTTCAACTACAGCGCCGTCAAGGTTGGGGACGATACCCTTGTTCTGGCCGAGGATCTGGTGACAAATTGCATGACCGCATTCGGTTTCGACGATTACGAGACTGTAGCGACATTTAACGGCGCCAAGGCTGAACGGCTCAAAACGCGTCACCCGTTTCTCGAAAAAGAGTCTCTTGTCATCACAGGTGGGCATGTCACGCTGGAACAGGGTACAGGATGTGTGCATACAGCGCCGGGTCACGGTCAGGACGATTATGCGGTCGGCATGAAATACGGCCTTGAGATCTACAACCCGGTGGACCAGTACGGAAAGTTCAAGCCGGATACCCCTCATTTCGCCGGACAGAAGGTGCGGAAGGCCAACGCCAACGTCATCACCCTGCTTGAGGAGCGAGGCGCTCTGCTTAAAAGAGAAGATGTAGAACACTCCTATCCCCACTGCTGGCGATGCAGGGGACCGATAATTTTCCGGGCCACACCGCAATGGTTTCTCTCGATGGAGAAGAACCAGCTTCGACAAAAGGCGCTTGAGGCGATACGTTCCGTAGAGTGGAAACCGGGCTGGGGAGAAAACCGTATCTACGGCATGGTGGAGAATCGTCCCGACTGGTGCGTCTCCCGACAAAGGGTATGGGGGGCGCCGATCACCGCATTCTATTGCGAAGAGTGCGATGAAACCCTCATGGACGAAAACATTACCGATCATGTGATTGGCATTCTTGAAAAGGAAGGGGTCGATGTCTGGTTCGATAAACCGGCTGGCGAACTTTTACCCGATAATACAAAGTGCTCAAACTGCGGATCGACCTCTTTTACCAAAAGCTCCGATATTCTCGACGTATGGTTTGACTCCGGTGTCTCCCACTCCGTTGTGGTAAAGGATGATCCCAGGTTTGCCGGGTCGTCTGATCTTTACCTGGAAGGCTCCGATCAGCACCGGGGATGGTTTCACACGTCACTGCTCGAATCGGTGGGGTCTACCGGGAAGGCGCCCTACCGGGAGGTTTTGACCCACGGATATGTGGTGGACGGTTCCGGCAAGAAGATGAGCAAATCCCTCGGCAACGTCATAGCCCCTCAAACCATCATAGACAAATACGGGGCGGAGATAGTCCGTCTATGGGTAGCCGGTGAGGATTACACTGAAGATATCAGGCTCTCGGACGTGATTTTAAAAAGGCTGACCGAGGCTTACAGGAAAATCCGTAATACCATCCGGTTCATGTTGGGCAACCTGTCCGACTTTGACCCGGATACGGATATGGTCCCTTATTCGGAACAGATGGAATTGGATAAGGTGATTCACCTCAAGTTCGCTCGGCTGATCGAAAAGGTGACCACATCATATGACATGTACGACTTTCATGTTTTCTACCATTCGTTCCACAATTTCTGTGTCCTAGACCTAAGCTCCTTTTATCTCGATATCGTAAAAGACAGGATCTACACGTTCCCTGCGGCGAGTTTTGAACGACGCTCGGCCCAATCGGCGATGTACGAGCTGACTCACGGCATGTTGAGGCTGATGGCGCCAGTATTGAGTTTTACCGCCGAAGAGGCGTGGGATTTTCTCCCCCACTGCGCCGGTTCAAAAAAGAAGAGCGTTCACATGACCCTCTTTCCCGCAACAAGTGTTGATACTTCAGGTGAAACCCTGCTCAAGGAGTGGGAAAGAATCGTGATGATCCGTGGCGAGGTATCGACCGCCCTTGAAAAAGCGAGGCGAAACAAGGAGATCGGACACTCCCTCGACGCCAGGGTAACTCTCTCTTTATTCAAAAACGACTACGCCCTCCTCGAAAATCGGGAGAAAGATCTGGCGGCGATTTTTATCGTATCCCAGGCGGAACTGAACAGCGAACCACTTGATGGCAACTCTTTTATCAGCGAAACCATCCCCGGCTTGACCGTAAAGGTCGAAAGGGCTCATGGCGACAAGTGCGAACGTTGCTGGAACTACGATGAATCTGTGGGGCATTCTGATAAGTGGCCGACGGTCTGTTCAAAGTGCGCCAACAACCTTGCGGCAATAATATAAAATGACCGAACGCGGTCGGTTTAACGCCCTTCTCCCGGTACCCATTGCCATAGCGGGTCTGCTGGTTTTTGCGGATCAGGTCACAAAATGGATTGTAGAGGCGAAAATGGCCATCGGGGAGAGGATCGATATTATCCCCGGATTTTTCAGTCTTGCTCATATCAAAAACCGGGGCGCCGCATTCGGTTTTCTGAATGACGTTGACAGCCAGTGGATTTCGGTCGGTTTTGCGGTTCTGGCTATCGTAGCCACTTGTGTGTTGACACTCCTTTACCGATCCACCCCCAAAAGCGATCTTGTTTCGAGAGTGGCTTTCGTAATCATTGGCGCCGGAGCCATCGGAAACCTTGTGGATCGCGTCAGGCTCGGAGCGGTTACAGATTTTCTCCTCTTTTATGTGGGTCAGTTTTACTGGCCTGCGTTCAATGTAGCCGACTCTCTGATTACGGTAGGAGTATGTCTGCTCGGCTACAGAATTCTGGTCAATCCTTTGCCCGACTCCCCCTTATAATATCGCCGGTACTATCTGTCTGAAGGCAAGATAGAAAAAAATCGCCGTGACGCCTCCGAATGCCGTGGCCCAGGCGTTCACCTCATTGTTCGACATTTGGCCACAGTTTTCGTAAACCGACCCCAGAAGGCTATCGACGAGGTTTCCCGCCACAGCCGACAAGGTGATTATAACGGCGCCGCCTAACCCGGAAAACCCCAGGGCAACCGCCACCAGGCCGATATAAGCTCCAGCCATAATCCCCAGAATAGTTCCTTCTGGAGATATCCCGCCGTTGGCGCCAGGTTTAACAAGGCGCCACGTTACGATATCGACCGGGCTTTTCGAGTAGACGGGGCCAAGCTCCGAAGAGACGGTATCGGAGAGGGCCACGGCAAGAGACGCGCAAAACCCGATAATGAAAGGAGTGGGATCGACTATAAAAAGTGAGAGAGAGGCAAAAGCGACGGCGGGTCCTATATTCGCCACGACATTCATAAACTTCCTCGTTTCCGCCCCCCCTTGAACATTCCGTTTTTTTGCGGAGGTGGCGGTGACTGCGAAAGCAATGGCGATGAATGCAAAGAGGAGCGACAGGCCAGCTAACCCCAGGGAGAAAAAGAGGAGAGTGGACAAAAAGACCCCGCCCAAAAGCCCTCCCCTGTCGATACCTCCTTCCATATAGGCGGAAAGTCCGAGGGCGACAGAGATGGTTAAACCCGCAAGAAAATTCCCGGCGTAGAGGAAACCGACCGATTCGATGTTGGCGACCCACCAGATAAGAAGAACGGCCAATAGAGCCTGTAGCGGCGCCAGGTACCGCTCGGCAAGCGGAAATTTTTGCGACACCGGAACCATGAGCGACAGCAGAGCCGTGGCTCCAATAATCTGGAATATTGATAACGGTATCTGATTGAACACCAGATGTGAAAGGGAGAAACCGGCCAGTAACGCCAAAGGGAGAGCCGAAGAAAGGAGTGTGGCGTTATTTTGTCGTTCCGGAAATAGTGAGGAGGCCGACATCAGGGCGTAAACCGCAGGCTGTAGATAAGGCTGATCGTATAGCGCCAAAGGTGGAAGAAGGGCGAGGGCGTAAACGGCTCCGAGCGGAAACGCCACAATCATAGCGGTGATTATAACAACCCACACAATATAAACGGGGGGCATAGTCACACTTGCAATAGCCACTACGGCGAAGAGTACCGCCCTTGCCTGACTCACCAGAGCGTCATCGTTCATATCGTAATCCATACATTTCCATTCACATTGACCATAACACTTATATCGGTATCGTCAACGCACGTTTTCTTGACATCCGGGCGATTTTTCCAATAGACTGTACCGGTGATGAATGCAATATATATATCTGCAAGAATAACCGCCTTACACCTCGCCCTACTTGCGCCCCCGCGCGCATAAACATCTATACCCCCGACCCCCATATACGATTTTGATCGTAACTTTTGCTTAAACTGCGTACGAATTCGCATAAAATAGTATTCGCACGTTTACGAAAACAACCCTCATGCGAGGATAATTTAAAATGCCCAGAAATAAAAACAGGGTGGTCATATTCGATACCACCTTGCGTGACGGAGAACAGTCTCCCGGTTTCTCCATGTCGATAGAAGAAAAACTGACTTTGGCGAGGCAGTTGGCCAAGTTGAAAGTCGATGTTATTGAAGCCGGGTTCCCACGCTCCTCCCCCGGTGATTTCGAATCGGTCAGGAAAATCGCATCGGTAGTCAAAGGCCCGATTATCGCCGGACTGGCCCGCGCCATCGACGCAGATATCGATTCGTGCAACGAAGCGCTCAAACCGGCGAAGAAGAAGCGTATCCACACATTTATAGGCACATCGGAACAACATATAAAGTTCCAGATGCGCTCGACCCATTCCAAAGTTCTCAAAATGGCGGTGAAAGCTGTCACCCGCGCAAAGGGATATGTGAAGGATGTCGAATTCTCCGCCATGGACGCTGTAAGGACAGACAGAAAGTTTCTCTACGATATTCTGGAGGCGGCTATAGACGCAGGAGCCACCACCGTTAATATCCCCGACACTGTCGGGTACGCCATCCCGTCCGAGTTCGGCGCCATGATAAGTGAGATCATGCAAAACGTTCCGAACATAAAAAAGGCGGTAGTCTCGGTCCATTGCCACAACGATCTGGGGCTTGCGGTCTCAAACTCGTTGGCGGCTGTGTTGGCTGGCGCAAGACAGATAGAGTGCGCGGTCAACGGTATCGGCGAGCGAGCGGGAAACGCGGCGTTGGAAGAGCTGGTCATGGCTATCCAAACCCGCAAGGACTATATGAATGTCGATACCGGGGTCGAAAGTAAAGAGATCGCGAAAACTTCGAAACTGCTGGTTTCGATAACAGGAGTGCAGATCCAGCCGAACAAGGCGATAGTCGGAGAGAACGCTTTCGCCCACGAGTCGGGTATCCATCAGGATGGTGTTTTGAAAGAGAGAACCACCTTTGAGATCATGACACCCCACTCTATCGGACTGTCGGACAACAAACTGGTTCTAGGAAAACACTCCGGCAGACACGCCTTTCGGAAACGACTCGAAGAACTCGGTTTTACCCTGAAAACCGACGACCTGAATAGCGCATTCGAGAAGTTCAAGATACTGGCCGACAAGAAAAAGGAGATCTTCGACGAAGACCTGACCGCTATCGTAGACGAAGAGATCGGGGAGCCGAAAAACCCTGTCTTTGAGTTTTTGAGCGCTCAGGTCAGCTCCGGCTCGAACACCATCCCCACAGCCACGGTCCAGCTCAAACGGGACGGCGAAACGCTGACCGATTCGGGCATTGGGGACGGGCCTGTCGATGCCACATGCAGGGCCATCGAACGAATCACATCTATTCAGGGAAGAATGATTTCGTATAACATAAGATCTCTTGGTGTGGGAAAAGACGCCGTTGGCGATGTGTCGTTACGGGTAAAGATCGATGAGCAGATCTTCGCCGGACGCGGCTCCTCCACCGATGTAATCGAGGCCTCCGCCAAAGCGTGGCTTAACGCCATAAACAAAAAGGCAGTCGGAAAATGAGCTGGTTTACCAAGGTAAAAACACCCCTTGAAATTATCGGTGGGAAAAAACAGGTCCCGGCGGGAATCTGGACCAAGTGCGACGGGTGCAAAGAGACCGTCTACTCCAACGATCTTGAGAGGGCCTTTAATATATGTCCGAATTGCGGATTCCATCACAGGCTCTCGTCGGCTAAACGGATTGAACTGCTCATCGACGAAGGAACTTTTGTCGAATTCGACGCCGATCTTGTCACCAAAGA
Source organism: Nitrospinaceae bacterium (assembly GCA_029261405.1). Taxonomy (GTDB): domain Bacteria; phylum Nitrospinota_A; class UBA7883; order UBA7883; family JAJDBK01; genus JAJDBK01. Next base: position 2,709 of record JAJDBK010000065.1, on the reverse strand, counting down.
TCCATTAAAATTCAAGGATTCAAAAAAATATAAAGACAGGGTTGCGGCGGCCCAGAAGAAGACCGGGATGAAAGACTCCGTTCTATCGGGGACCGGGCTTCTATTCGGACGACCGGTATCGATCGCCGCCCAGGAGTTCGGATTCATGGGCGGCAGTATGGGAACTGTGGCGGGAGAAAAACTGGTCAGAACCATCGAACGTGGCGGGGAGAACAAAACCCCGGTAATTATCGTATCGTGTTCCGGCGGCGCCAGAATGCAGGAGGGCATTCTCTCGCTCATGCAGATGGCCAAAACCGCCTCGGCCCTCGGGGAGCTTGCGGAAAAAAAACTACCTTTCATATCGATCCTTACCGATCCGACATCGGGAGGAGTGACAGCAAGCTATGCCATGCTCGGAGATATCATTATCGCCGAACCGGACGCGCTCATCTGTTTTGCCGGTCCCAGGGTTATCGAGCAGACTATTAAAGAGACCCTTCCACCCGGATTCCAGAGGTCGGAGTTTCTGCTGGAGCACGGTTTTCTCGATATGGTAATCCGCAGGGAACAACTTAAAGAGACCATTTCCAGCATCCTCGATTATATGGCGCCGATGGATAGTGTGGATATCGCAAAAACCTCTGATGCCGGTAACGATGCGCCACTGAATACCGGGGAAGAGAATAATCTTGAGTAATGGACTACGCCTCCGCTAAAGCCTCCCTCGACCGCTTGAATTTTAGCGGAATAAAGCTGGGACTTGAACGGACGGTGGCATTGCTCCGGCATATCGGCGATCCGCAAAATGAATACCCGGTAATACATGTGGCCGGCACCAACGGAAAAGGCTCCACCTGCGCAATGCTGGCCCACTCCCTTAGAGCCGCCGGTTTTACAACCGGTCTGTTCACATCACCTCACCTTGTCACCTTCCGCGAGAGGATCGAGATCAACGGAAAGATCATCTCGCAGAATCGCGCTTGCGACATGATCGTCAAAATCAATCACGCCGTAAAATCGTGTGGAGTCGAACTCACATATTTCGAGTTTATGACCGCCATGGCTTTCCTCTATTTCAAAGAGGAGAAGGTCGATATAGCGATAATAGAAGTTGGCATGGGAGGGCGGTTCGACTCCACCAATGTTGTGAATTCAACTGTGACTGTTATTACAAGCATAGCCCTCGATCACCAGGCCCACCTCGGGAAAACCGTCGAGGCGGTTGCAATGGAGAAATGCGGAATCATAAAACCTGGCAGACCGGTAGTGAGCGGTGTCAGGGATAAGCGGATAGCAAAACTGATCAAAGAGCAGGCTATGGAGATGGAGGCGCCATTCTTTTGTATTGAGGAAGATTTCACCTGCCGACGTACCGGATCGTTTGAGACAGGCGAGAAGTTTTCTTTCAATTCATCTGATGGCGCCATACATGATATCACCCTCGAATTAGTCGGTCTTCAGCAGATAGGTAATGCGGCGGTCGCGGTAAAAACCTTGCAACTGTTGCGGGAAAACTGCATTGAAGTGAATGAGACGGCCATCCGAAAAGGGTTTAATCATCTGTTAATTCCCGGAAGGTTTGAGAAGGTAAAAAAAGATCCTGTGATAATTCTGGATGGCGCCCACAACCCCGATGCGTGTTCCGCCCTCGGAGCGTCATTGCTGGAGAGGTATGGAGAAAAGCGCGTCGATTTTATTTTCGGCGCCATGGCGGATAAGGATTACGAGCAAATGATAAATAACCTTTCTCCATTGGCAAAATCCTTCACGTTCCACGCACCCGAAGTTCCACGGGCCGAGAATCCCGACGCGCTTATGATGGCGCAGACCGGGAAGAATATCCCCACAAGATCGATTCGGGAAATGGCGGACGTGAGGGAGTTTATCCACAACGCAGACCGAGACTCGATAATCTGTATAACCGGTTCATTTTATCTCATAGGTGAGGTAAGACCGGGATTGTTAAGCGATTTGTGATAAGATGAAGGTGTACGAATGGAATTTCGGGACCGGGGGCGTAATGGTTTCGACGGGAATGCCGAGTTCCAGGATGGCACGTCGTGGGGGTCGTTGACCACGTAAATAATTGGCGACACGGCATTAACTGCCAACGATTACAATTACACAGTCGCTGCATAAGTTACTTGTAGCGCCGTCTTTTAGCCTTTTTCCGAGGGGTTAACGGACGATATTTTCGGAATAGTCCATTAGAACTGTTAGTTGGCTTTTGGGCGAAACAATAGACTAACTGGCGCTTTTTCAGCCTGTTTCCGGGCCATGTAAAAGGGCGAGACTTTAATCGGAGACTAAACGTGTAGAGGTTCTGGTTCAGGGTTTTCGGACAGGGGTTCGACTCCCCTCGCCTCCACCATTATTATTGAATAAAATCAATAAGTTAGCCCATAAAAATAGCCGAAAAAGTGCCGGTAGAGTGCCGGTGAGGTCGGCTTTTTTATAGGTCGCCAATCTAGCTGAAGCCTCCTTCTATTCCCCATATTTTCACGCAACAACCCAGCGTATTTATCTGTTTTAATGATGGCCCTTGACTAATTAAATAGTCACTATAGTATCTATAGTATCTATAAATACTTAGTCGTCCCTGAAGAACCCCTGTTTTCCATGCGGCCTTAATATGAGTTATCGTAACCATGTAGCTCTGAGTTGAAAATCGCCACCTCGTAATGAGAGACGATAAAAGATCCCGGAGGATCTTTCTCAAATTATAAC
>JAJDBK010000064.1 GCA_029261405.1 Nitrospinaceae bacterium | reverse complement strand
AAGGTCTTTCTCAGACTTGATGCCTTTTACAAGCTCTTTGGCTATCGCCTCAAGTCTCTTGCGGTCTCGTGTCATGCTCATAATCCTCCTTTGAGTACATTAAGGAACTATGAGCAGTTACACAATTTAATTTACAGGGTCGACAAAATAGAAACCGCTTAAAGAAATCGACCGGGAGGCCGATTGTAAACGCTATTAGTAACTACCGCAGATCAATTAAGTTTCAGGCTTTTTGCGATCCGTTTTATCTCGTACTCGAACAGGTCGCGGTTGACGTGGGTGTCGTTTAGAAGGTCGTTACGCAACTGCTCGAAGGAGCGGCGTTTCTCCTCCTGAAATGCGTGGTCGAGTTCCGCTTTTTTACTCATGATTTCACTGATAAGCTCTTGGCGCCGTTTATACTCTTCTGTTTTCAACTCGATATTGAGCAGATCGGCTTTGTTGGTTTTTTCTATCGCCAGTTCGTTCTCTATCTCGTTGAGTCGAGCCTGTTTTTCTCTGCCCAGATGCGCCTTCATCCGCGTCACCTCGTCTATCCGTTTGGCTTCGAGCTTGTTTGTTATCTCGTCTCGTTTACGTTGAAGGAAATCGGCCGATTCTTTATGCAATTTTTCGAGGGCCACCCCTCGTTTTACTTCCAGCTCGACCTGAAGTTTTCGAAGAAGGTTCGCGCGTTCCATCTCTGTCTCGACTCTCAACCGGCTAAAAATATCATCCCTCTCCGATTCGAGAGAATGTTCGAGGTCGCGACGTCTTTGCGCCATTTTGGCGCTGGTCTCCTTCATGGCCTTGTCGGTTAATTCCATCTTGAGCTTGTCGATTTCGAACATGACCCACTCTTCTTGTTCATTAAGCAATCGTCTCCTCCGCTCTTCCAGACTGGCGGTGTTGGCCTTGTCCGCTACCAGTCGGTCTTTTTCCATCTTCTCGACAATCCGGGCGTTCTCTTCGGCCAGCCGGACTCTCATATCCCTGCGTAGCTCGATCTCGTCTTTTTCGATCTGGGCTGTAATCGACGAAAGTCTCCGTTCTTTTTCCTGAGCGATATCGGCCATATGTTTTTTGAACTTCTCTTTTCTTATGGTCTCGATCTCGTGTTCGATTTTTTCCAAGGCGCGTTCTTTTTCGGCTTGCGCGTCTTGTTTCAGCTTTACGATAAACTCCTCTTTCTTCTGGTAGACCCTCTTTTGCAAGGTTTTTACGGCCAGTCTCTTCTTTATTTCGATTTCGCTATTGATCGCCTGTAACGCTCTTTGCCTTACGGTTTCGACAGCTGTCTCCATGGCTTCCCGTCTCGTCTCCATCTCTTCGGCTATTCCCGATTCGATAGCCTTTTCACGATCTTTTTTCTGCGTGACCTCCCACTGTTTTATCTTTTCGGCCTGACGGTTACGCAAAATTTCGAATTCATTTTTAAGAGCGGTTATCTCTTTTAGTCGCAGATCGTCCAGGTCTTTTGTGAGAGCTTTCTCTTTTTGCGACATCCGTTCGCTTAATACAGATCTCTGTTCGGCGTACGCCTCTTTCCGGTCCGCTTCCAGTTGCTCTACCAGTTTTCTCTGTTCTTCGCTCTCTTCCCGGGCGCATTTCTCAGCTATCTTCCCTAACATCCCGCTCTCTTTTTCCCGGAGTCTTTCATCAAGCTCGCGGTATCTTCTCTTTTTTTCCACGTCGAACAGTTTTTCGAAGGCGGCAAACTTTTCGGACCTGGCCGATTCGATCTCGTCTTTTACTTTCCGGGCACATTCATCCCGCAGTCTGGATATTTCTATTTGTAGATCGCTTAAGGCGTCGCTACGGCTCATGGATATCAGGTTATCGAGTTCGGAAAGTCTCCTTTTTCGCTCCTTGTCGAGAACAGTTTTGATGGCGGTTTCACGTTCCCGCCTCAGAGAAGCCAGTATTTCATCCTGTGCGGTTTTTCGCTCTTCTTCTTCGGTATTCAGCTTCTCTTTCAAGTCCGCAAGCATCCGTTCGTAAAGATCGCCGCACTCTTTTTTCACATCTTTTAATCTGTCGGATTTCAGTTCGGAAATTTCCAGGTCGAGTTCGGCCATTTTCTCTTCACGGACTTTTTCTATTCGGAACTTCGATTTTTCGTCGAAACCTGTAAGAGCGTCCTCCACCTTTTTCCGCTTTTGGGCCACCTCATCTTTCAAGTCGTCATAAAGATCTTTCCTCGCTTTAAGGAACAGGCCGGAGAGATCTTCGTCCAACTTTACAAGTCGTCGGTTTTTCTCCTCAGCGAGAGATCTTTCGACCTCGCTGGTACCAGTTTTGCGGATGCTGGTCAGTTCGGTTTTAAGCTTGTGCAGAAAACGCTCACGCTCAAGTTCATATTTTCGATAAAGGGCGGAGGACATATCCTTGTCCCGCCGATGGCACTCGACATCGAAGAGGGAGGAGATGTTCATCACGTCGTGGTTGGCTTCGTCGATGATGGTTTTGCGCTTGAAATTCGACTCTTTGACCGCTTCGTTGTAAAGCTTCTCTTTTAGTGTGTCTATTTCGATGATAGCGGCGTCCCGCTCCCGCTCCCTGAGTCGCTCAATTTCCTGGTTGATGGCATCGATCTTCTTTTCTCTGCTCTCTTCGATCTCCTGCCACACCATCTCTTTTATATGACCGATCTCCCGCCTGCTTTTCGTGAACATATCCTTGCGCAGTTGTTCTGCGGTCTTCGAAAGCTCCAGATCGATTTCCTCTCTTTTGCGACCTTTGTACTCCTGAAACCCAACCATCCGCATCCGCTTTTCGTTCTTGATCTCTTCCTCTAATGAGGCGTATTTCTCCGCCCGGAGACTTTTATACTCCTCTGAAAGCTCCTCGCTTCTTCTTGTCCGTTCAGACTCGATCTCACGGGCCAATTCGTTCTTGAGTTGTTCTTTATCTTTCTGAAGGTATTCGGTGACTTTTTCACGTTCTTCTAACCGTAGCTTTTCTGTCTCCTCTGAAATTCCGGCCAGGGCCGATTCCTTTTTCTTCGCTAGTTCGAGATCCAGATTGTTGAGCGACTCAGCTTTTTCACGTCCCAGAAACTCTTTGAGGCTTAACTCCTCACGCTGTCGTATCTCTTTTAATTCATTTTCCAGATCTTCTTTTCTTTGAACGGAAATCTTCTCCTGTTCACTTTTGAGTCGGGTTTCGTACACGCTCAGTTCGCGATCAAGGCGCGAGTCGATTACCTCTCTCGCCCTTGTTACAGCCTCTTTATTAACTTCTATTACAAGGCCGGTGACAGAGGAGGTGATCGAACGGAATGTTTCACACAACGCCATCGCGTGTTCCTGAAAGGGGATTGGTATTCCGTCATGGAGCGCTTTTTCGATCATCGGCTCCCTTGCGATAACTCCGTGGCAGATGGTTTTCAACCTGGAGTTGAGCGGCAGAGAACGATTTACCTCAGTTTCAAAGCTCAGATCACGGCCTGTGGAAGCTTTGTTTACAACCAGGTGTAAGGCGGCTTTTTCACAAATCGTTTTAAATTCATCTGTAAGACTGTCGGAACCTTCAACCTTCTGTGAGATTGCGCTGATCAGATCGGTGTCGTCCAGGCTCTTCTTCCGGAGGAATTCAACGGCTCTTGCAAGTTCCGGTGAACGAAGCTTTTCGATATTTTTCAGAAGGGTTGTACGAGCCAGACGTTGAATATCAGGAATGGTACGCACATCGGGTTCGGCGACAACGAGGGAAATGTCGGAGCTAACAAAATAGTCAAACACGACAGGGTCCAAAACTACTCCCAGGTCCAGAATCACAAAGTCGGTGTCGAGCCGGGTAAAGTTGCTAAAACTGTTCTTTGCCAGACTCACGGCTTCATCGGAGATTTCGAGAGGGTCTATTCCGCTTTTAACGATAGAGAGGTTCGGCACGTCGGTTTTGTATCTGATTTTATCAAACGGTTCAATTTCCCCGGCCAGAAAGTCGGCGATGGTGAAAGCCAAGGTCGCCGATCCGATGTAGTTGGTGACGGACCTTGTCCCGAATGTCAGGTCTACAAGGGTAACGCTCTTGTTTGACTGAGCCAGGGTAGCGGCTATATTGGCGGCTACCTGGGATTTGCCTGAACCTCCGGTAACTCCTGACACGGCAATAACAAACGCTTTATTCCACTTGCCAAGGGGGGAGCCCAAAGCCGCAAAACCGGCGCCGTTTTCTTGATCCGACATATTATTCCACCAACTATAACCACCTGATTTTACTATCCTATCACTTAATTAAAGGTCCTGTCAATGTTTTCAGAAATGAGGTATCATACATTTGGGGCGTACATGATACGAACAAGGGTCGAAAGTATCGCTCCTTTATTGTCGATTCTTGTTAATGAAGTTAACAACGCAAGCGCAACGGCAAAAAACAGAGGATGAAGTGGTGTGAGGACTCGGTCAAAACGGGAAACCCAGGTCAAGGATGTTTCCAGCAGGGAACATACCGGCTTCAGCCGAAGCGCCATCGTTGCTGTCCTGGGTAGAATTCCTGAAATCAAGGGTTTTTCGAAACCGCAACTGACAAGGATCGCCAGGCTAAAAGTGCGATTTATCGGTCCGAGAGAATACGTTATCAAGGAAGGCTCCAAAAAACTCGACCAGATGACTATCATCCTCGGCGGAAAAGTTTTTGTCAGGAAAAAACTGATCGGCCTTAAGGACGAATCGTACGAGCAGGTCGCCGAAATCGCCGGTCCAGCGCTGATAGGTGAAAACTCATTCTTTACAGGATTGCCAAGGTCGGCGGCGGTCTTTGCTGACGCCCCGGTTCCATGTATCCATATTGAGCGCAAAGACCTTGCCCGGTTAATGAGCCTAGACAGAAACTCCTTTTACGGGTTCATGAGAAGGATAGCCAACGAAAACCTGAGCAGGGCGGAGAGAACCCTCGTTTATTACATGGGAACGTTACAACTGGTGCTTCGTCAGGCGTCAATGATACGTAGCCATTTCTACTCAAGCCTTGAAAAACTGAACAAGAGACTTCAGGAGCCGGAAATCAGTTTTGAAGAGTGGGGGAACCTCGTAAAAGACATCCTGCTGTTGATCCGTTCTCTCAACTCGGCCCTGGAGGATCTTTACGGATTCGCCAATCTTCCGGAAATCGTCCTGATTAACATCGACTATCAGAAATTCAATATCAGCAGTAGCCACAAGTTTCATGAGATCTACAAAGGGTTGCTAAAGGAACTTTATTTGGCTCAAAAGTTTGTTCCCTTAAGCTCGTTGAATTTCAAGGATGTGGCCTTGGCCAAGGTTCTTGAGTTTCAGGATAAGGGGGTGGGGGCGATAAACTATCCGAGCGTTATCACCATGACGACCCAACTTTACCACGAATTCGCGGAGAAACATGAAGACGCGGGATTTGAGGCGAAAATCCTCACTCCCGGCCATACATCCGGACCTTTTGGTCAGGGTACGTTTAACGACCTTCTATGGGGAGAGTTATAGGAAAAACCCTTGACAATTTTACTGTTAGCGATTGATAATGCTTTCCCATAGCGGAATAAAGGGGGGTGTAACTTTTTTTCTCCGCATTTTGTAAATGAGTTGATTTCTCCCCTGATGTCGTTTCCATCTTTGTACATCTCCTCTTTTATAGGAGGTATATCAATTGGGGAGATTTTATTTTGACAAGAGCTTTCACGACGGCTACAGTCGGCTTTCTCGCCCTATTTCTTTTCGGGGCCGCTACTCCGGCGTTCGCTGATTCTGAATGGGTGGAGTACATCCTTGATGTGGGCGCAGAGTATTCGAGCAGATCGAATATAAACAATGCGTTCCTCGGCTGGGAGGAGGCGAACGATTCCATAATTACCGCATCGGCTTCCGTGGGACGGGTCTTTCAGGCCAGCGATTTTACTCGTATTTCCGCAACTTTCGATATCTCTAACGAGTCGTACAACGATTACAATGACCTCACGAACCTTTATGCGGGTCTTTCCATCTCCATAAGACACAAACTGGGGCTGGGGCTCATGGTTCCATGGATTCGGGCCAGCGCAACCACGGCAAAGATCGACTATTGTTGTAACGATATAAGGGACAGAACCCTTTATACGATTGGAGTACAGGCCGGGAAAAGGATATCCGACAGGCTGAACCTATGGATCAGCTATCTGCATGACAACCAGGATGGCGACGCTGAACCGGCTACCTTCGACCTGTCTGGAAACACCGGCGCCATCAACGGCGACTACCTTCTGACCGACCGTTTGTTGCTCGGAATGAGATTTGCCCACAGGACCGGTGGAGTCAACTCCATGTGTAGCGCCGACAACTACTCTTATGTCGAGACTGCAGCCGAAGATGTCCAGAAGGACAGCGTGTTCGGAGACTATTGCGTATACAGGCTCGACGCCACATCAAACACGTTCGGCGCTGATCTGAGCTACACCTTTATGGATGGTCATCTTGCGATCAACCTGGCGTATGAAAGAACGGATGCGGATGCGGACATGGTTACATATAAATCGGATATTTTTCGTTCCGGTGTTTATTACAGTTTCTGAACCTGATTCACCTTTCCTTATGTTTAAAAGGAATGGAATTTTTCAGGAGAGTGGAGTGATAGCAATGCGACGGACGGTTCATTTCTTTACATTGACACTTATAGTTGGCGCCATGACTGCGGTCAACGTATCGGCTGAATCATTGTCGGTGACAGTTTCATCCAATGAAGGAAAAAAGGTCAGTGAGGCCGTTGTTACCGCCACACCGGTCAACGGAGTGGAGCTTGCCAAAACGAATCAGCAACTTGCAATCGACCAGATCGATAAAGTTTTCGTCGATCATGTGACGGTTGTACAGGCGGGAACATCCGTTTCGTTTCCGAACCGTGACAACATCCGCCATCACGTCTATTCTTTTTCCAAACCTAAAACCTTCGAGATACCTCTTTATCTTGGCACTCCGAGGGAGCCTACAAGTTTTGATACAACAGGGGCAGTGTCTTTGGGGTGTAATATTCACGACTGGATGTCGGCGTATGTCTACGTTGTCGATACTCCGTACTACTCCATGACTGGCAAGAGTGGCATTGCCACCCTTGAACTTCCCGCAGGGGAATATGACGTGGTAACATGGCATCCCCGACTACGAGGTCCGGCAAAAAAGACGACCAAAAGAATAAACGTTGCCTCAGGTAAAGGGGAAACAGCTGACATAACGATTAAATTAAAGAAAGTATGGAAACCGAGGAGAAGTCCGGTAGCGTCAAGATCGGGCGGGGGAGGGTACCGCTAGTCTCCGGCAAGAGCTGTAAGTATTTGAATTGTATGATGTTATAAATGGCGTTTTGCCGATAGGGGCAAGCTGGGGGCAAAATACAGAATAGGTAATAGGGTTTAGCACTAATTTCCACCAGTCTTTTTTATGGGTTTCTCGTGAAGTTTCAGGATAGCCGCTCTCGTTGCTTTCGTTACATTCGCGTATTTCTGTTCTACCATCACACCAGTGTTAAGAAGGAACTGTGCTACCTGGTCGAATGACCACCCTGCCTCAATTCTTTGGGTTGCCCAAGAATGTCGCCCGAACTCATTGAGAGCTATGTTGTAACCAGCCTTTTTTCTGGCTTTGTCGAAAACAGTACTAAGAGAGGTGTGTAAAAAATGGCGGCCTTGTGAGTTTAAGAAAACGTAATCCATAGGACGACAGATACGGTCTTTTGTCGCCTCCTTATAAATAGCCACCATTTCCTCATCCATCGGGAATACTGCTCCAGCAGTTTTTGACACTTTTGGAAACGGTTTGTCCACTTCTTCATCAAAAGCGTCCCGAACAACGTATTCCATTTTATTGGTATCCACATCCCGGATTTTCATGGCCCTATACTCACCAATTCGGCGGCCTGTTTTTACCGCCCACAGAAGAATCAACTGCGCGTTCCTGGTACTTACGAAACGGATAATATCGGCCTGTTGTTCCGGGGAAAGCGTGGTTATATTCTTCTTTGATTGAGTAACTTTCGGCATCCTGAAAGTGAGGGGTGGAATATCTCTCTCTGTAACAGCATATGCAAGCATGTGGTTGATTCCCGAAATGCACTGATGCTTCATGCTATCGCTAGAACTTTCTTTTGGGTCAGACCATTTTTTCAGGTATCTAATGAATTTGATTACTGACAAGTCCGTCACTTCTGATAGCTCATAATCGCCAAAGTGGGGAATCAAATACAGGCGTTGAATCTTCTTAAAGCTCCGCAACGCTCCCAATGACAACCATCCGTCCTCTCCAGGCGGGATTTCTGTGCGCCTTTTAAGTTCTTTTAGATACCCTTTAACGTAATTCTTCCAAGTCAACCGCTTCTTGTCTTTGGGCAAGTAATTGCGCGAATCAAAAACACCGCGATCCATATCACGATTTATCCTCTGCTTCAGTTCCACAACGTTATGCAACCCAAGAGGTTTCCCCTCACTATCCGTATAGATACGGATGCGAGTGGATTTTTTGTCTTTGATTCCAGTAACTTGAATGAATAGCTTTTGAGCCTGAATCCCATGTGCCGGACATCTAAGCCCGTTTTTTGTGTCGAATTTCTGTCCGCATTTAATCCCGTTTATCTCGACCGGACACACTTCTTTTGTGTAAACCGCGACTCCCATTCCCCCACTCCGAAAAGGTTTTACCAATGACGCTATTATATCGCCATCGGTAATCCCTGTAAAAGTGGTGGTCTGCATGGGTGGTTATTCGGAGGCTTCTTCCAACACTGTCTTCATGGCCGCCTCGACAGCTTCCATCTTGAAGGCTAGTGTAGCCACACTTGTGAATTTATTTGAACCTGGAGTGGAGTCTAGCGCAATTTGCCTTAATGCTTCTTTCGCTAACCCAGAGCAGATAGCCGCATCTTGAACGATGCCTTTCTCTATCGGTACCGTTTCGCTCATGAGATCACATCGGTATCCTTGTAAATCTCGTTGCGTAACGTGTCCGCCGTCTCCGGTCTACCCGCAAGAAGGCAGAGGCTGGCGCTTGCCAACACCAGAGACTCGAAAATGGCGATGGTCAACTCCGGCTTTTCGTCTTTGACAATATTCAGGAGGAGTTTCACCGCCCCCAAAACATATTCGTCAAAGTTTTCCATGTTTTCCTCCGACCGCGCCAGGGCGATGCCTGTCTTTAGCTTTTCCCATTCCTTATCTGCGGCAACCTTGGAATCCGCATCAATGGTCATACCGTATATCCTCCGGTACCGGGTTAATTCTGGTGTTTAGAAGGGTACGAAGCTTATTCGCGTTCGCTGTATCGTTCGTTATAAGAAATAGATTCGTACAAGTAATGCAAAGTTCCGCAAATAATATGGTTGGATCGTTCTCAGGATGATTCACCATAGAATTCATGGTTTTCAATAAATCCAATACCTGACTCCTTATGAATGCGTCACCTTCTCCGCTTTCTCTTATTTCGGCTACCAGTTGTTGATGATTCGCCCAGGCTTTTTCCTCGGCGATGCTTGCGGCTCTTATGTCCTCTGTCATGATTCCACCTTCCCTTTCCCTCTGTGCGATTCCCAGGTGAATGTGACGATATGACCTTCCCGGAAGCGGTCGATCACCCGTTCACCGAGGACTGATGTCAGCGACATTTCTCCGGGTGCTTTTGATACGAGCGGGAGGTTTGATATCAGGATCGTGGGTCGATACCATTCGTATCTGGTATTGATTATCCCGCTCATAATGTTTTGCTCTGTTTCCGAGCCGCTCTGGACACCCACTTCATCAATAACCAGAATGCCGCAACTGGTATATCTGGAGATGATTTCCGATTCGGTTTTCCCTTCACGTCGATTCCAGGTCTCCCTGATAGAGAGCATAAGGGCGTGTACCGACGTGAGCATGAAAGATTTTCTCTTCTCGTCATGCCACCTGGTGAGGATGGCGCTGGCGAGATGGTTTTTCCCGGTTCCGGGGAGTCCACAGAAAATGGCGCCGGTAAATTTATCTTCCCACTCAAGTCTCTTGTAGATCGATTCGACTCTCCTTACCGCTTCCCGTTGGTCGTCATTTGTGATGATGAAGTTTTCGATGGTCGAATCCTTGAATCGGGGGGAGATACCGCTGGCCCGGAGTATGCCCTGCCTCGCCGCTTCTGCCTTCCTGGCCTCTATGGACTTCTCAATCTGATCCGTTTCGTCCACGCATTTATCGCAGAGACCTACTGTTCCCCCGGTAAGCGTGTTAAAGATGGATTTTTTTACTTTATGTTTCTCGCAATAATCGCCCTTTTCCCCAACCGGTGGCGGGGTGATAACAGTGTTCGTGATGTTTATCTTCCTCATTACCAGGTTCCCTTCTTGTAATCCGTATTCTTGAACGATGTCGTTTGGCCGTTACTGCCGTTGTCGTAAGTCCCTTCGGCGATCTTCACCGAGTGACGGTCGTTTACCATGAGCCAGTCGAATGTTGCTCCGGTCCATGATTCCCTCCCGGCGGCGCCCATCAGAAAATTCGATTTGATAACCCGACGAAAGACCGAATCCCAAAACTCTATGCCGGGATGTTCGGAAAGGCGTTGCTTGATCTTTCGCCTCCGGCTTTCGGTAATCTCTGTGACACGCGGGCGCTTGCTTTCGGTAATCGTGTTCCATGTTTCAACAAGCTTTTCCGGGGAAAGTTTTTCAGGAACCGGTTTTTCCGGTGGCGGTCGGTCGGCATTTTTTTTGCCGACGGAGGGAACTCGAAGAGTTCCCGATACTCTTCCACTTCCTACTTCCACTTCCTCTTTAACTTCTTCTTCTCCTTTAACTTCTACTTCTACTTCGGGTACGACCAACTCTGGAGCTACTCCGGAATTACTCTGGACCTGTTCTGGAGTTACTCCGGAGTTACTCTGGAGTTGTTCCGGACTAACTCTGGAGCTACTCTGGAATTGCTCTGGAGTTACTCCGGAGTTGGTCTGGAGTAACTCTGCGGGACAGTCCGGAAAGTCGTCATCACCCCTTTTGTCTTTCGCCAGAGTCTGGTGTTGATCCCAGTTTAATGACTGGATATACCAGAGCCCATCGACTTGGTAATGCTTCAGGTTTGTTTTTTTCGATATCTCGATCAGGCACTCGTCAATACGCTTCGGGGTCAGACGGTCCAGCAAAGGAACCACCTCCCCTTTGATGAAATAGATATTCCCGTTCATCTTGCCCCAGGAATTCAGATGCGGAATTATCATCAGGAAAAGCGTGAGACTGTCCGGTGATAAAGACGCCAGTTTTTGGGATCGTGACACCTCACGGGTTATCATCCGCCCAGCGGCTTTTCGTGCCATCTATTTACATTGAATGGAGGTTTTTGCGTTGGCGAGAAATGCAGTCATACCTTGTGACCAACTGCTGAAACAAGCCGCCCATTCTTATATGCAAGAAGGTACTCGATCCGCCCAATAACCTGTTTGCGTATGGTTGCCCCGTAAATCATTTTTCCTCTTTTCTGCGTGATTACTGTTATGACCCTCATATCAACCCCCTTGATGGTTACAGGACCAGGGTTCGAACCTGGATTACCGGATCCAAAGCCCGAAGTCTTGCCTTTTAGACGATCCTGTAGATGTCCGCTTTAAATATCCGAAATTGCCGGAAAATCGACTTCGCCCATGAAAACGGGTTTCCCGGTTTTCTGTTTGACCTTTTCGATCATCAACTTCACAGCCGCATCGATGGCGGTTTGTGGTTGTACCAACTCGTACCAGATGTTTAGCGAACCACTGCCGAGACGGAAGCGGAACCGCGCCACCAGCGACACCGGCTCCTCCCCTTTGAAGATAGGGATGGATATCGTGAATTCCGTCGGGATCTTTATTTCTCCCTTGGGTCCGGCTCCGCCATCTATCTCTTCTTGATACTCAAGATTGCGCTGGCCGTCGGAAAGGCGGTGAGAGTCTTTGAATCTCACACTCTTGGTGGCTTCAAACGTCATGGCCAAATTGAGCATGTCGCCTGCCGGTGGATCAATAATATCGACAACGTTATCCTCTATAAACAGCGCGAATTCATCTTTGCTCATCTTTTGACTGTTTATTCCCGTCCAGAGTTTCCATTCTGGTGAATGTTCCGGAGTGAATGACACGCGATGACGCCCCCATCCTGTTACGCCTCCGTCCATCTTCTTGCCCGGAGGTTTGTGGTAATCGATATATCCCCTTATCTCGATTCCATCTTCGATGGGTGGCTCAGTGCGACCTACGGGCTTTCTATATGTTTCAGCGCAAAAAATCCGGCTGGCGTCGGTTTTGAAATCGTTGATGTAGGCGATGAAAGAATCGACCGTTACGGTGGAGACCATAGCCCTGCGGTCTTTCGGCGGGGGAAGTAAACTCGCCAAATCTTCGATTTTCGCGCCCTCTGGAATAACGGTAAAAGGAACACCGATTTCTTTCAGACTTAAACCGTGGGTAATGGGATATTTTGCATCGCCTGCAACCATTACTTTTGTGCCATCACCCAACTGGATGCTGGTCATTGCGGGTTTGTCGTCGGTCATTTGTTATCCTCTCTGGTTTTTATTGGGGTGATGTTGTCGCTTTTATCGAACATCCCTACCTGTAGCGGGTGGTTGATCTGGAGTCCGCCGTCTTCTCCCATGAAGTAGCTCTGCGGCTCCCTGGGAAGTTCCGGAAGTTTGCTCGATAGCTTTGCAAAGACCGGCATGGCGCCAGATTTTGTCGCGGGTTTTATTGTGAGTTTAAGGATTATCTCCCCTGGTCGCACTGTGTCGCTTACGCTTTCTACGACCTGGCGATAAAGCTCGTTAATTTCATGCAGGAGTTCTCCACCCCGGTAGTTCTTGATTACTTCTGTGAAATCGTTGTCTTGCATTTTTCCCTCTGAAAAACTTTCGTTATTGTTCCCACAAACTGCTTCCTTGCTCATGTTGCTGTCGGGATTAAAATGGAACATCGTCATCATCATCGTCCTGACCTGGATCGCTCTCCGGTTCCTGATTCGATTTGCCGCCCCCAAGGAATGTGACTCTTTCCGTCACCACTTCGAGCTTGCTTCGGTTTTCACCGGAGTCGGTTACCCATCTGCTCAACGAGAGCCATCCTTCGATACAGACCTGCCTCCCTTTTGCAAGGTACCTGGACGCTGATTCCGCCTGTTTGCCCCACACAACGATATCGACGAAGGTGACATCCTCTTTCCAATCCTCCCCCTGCCGGTATTTCCTGTTCATGGCAAGACCGAACCTGGCCATGGCGGTTCCATTTGGGGTGTACCGCTTCTCCGGATCGCGGGTCAGGTTGCCGATCAGGATTACCTTGTTTACTGACGCCATAGTTATCTTCCTTCCCGGGTCGTGACACCCTCCCGCACGTGGGGAGTGCGAAAGGGGCCACGAACCACTGAGGAGAAAAAGAGCAGGCTGAGGCGGGCCCGCATGAAAGACGGCGCTGATATGCTTCTATTCATTTTCATCTTGTCCCGTAAAAAATGTGCCGCTCCGCCCGCTGTGAGTGGGGGGGTGAGGTGGGGACGGACGGAGCGACACAGCCTGTGCCATTGTTAAAACGAAACCTCGCTCTTTATTGCCTGAAGTCGATTCGTCAACTGGGGTGGAGCCAGATCGCTTTTCAGAAGTCTCTGGAAAGAGTCCTCCCATTTCTCCGGCCACGTTCCAAGGCTCTGCAAGGCGGATCGATACTGCAACAACAAACTCCATTCGTCGCTATGTTCCTGGCGGAAATTAATTTCGTTACAGCACAGGTCGTCACGGTGTCGCACACACAACGCCAGATAGAATTGGAACCCCGCTCGGATAAGGTCGCGGTCCATAATCGGAACACTGCAAGCTAATGGGAATTCGGTGTCGTAATCGTTTTTCTGGTTCCGACAGACCAGACAACCGTATTGCTCCGGTATGGGTGGAAGTTTACGCATTGGCAAGCTCCTTTGTGGCGGCGGCGCGGTCTGCCTGTTTCTCCAACCACTGGTTCATGTATTCGTCGTATCCCGCATTTCCCAGCGTCTGGAAGATGGAGAAAAGCTCTGCGTGGTAACACTTGAACGCTTCATCCCATCCGGGCCGGAGCCATGCCATCTGTCCGATTACGTTCCGGTCCTCGTCTGAGAAGAATGTTTGCAAGCGTCTGGCAATCTCCAGGAATATGTCGATGGAGTTGAAATAACCTTTGGGTGAAGACTTTAAAACGGGGTTGTGGAGGGTGGCGCCGAAGAGGATCGCCCAGGAAAAATCGGTTTCGAAAAGCGTAGCCTCCGATAAATCCGCACAGGAAAAACGGGCGCCTTTAGCATTGCATCCTATTATTCTGCTCTTTATCAGGACCGCGAGACTAAAACTCGCTCCACGAAGGTCTGACTTGTGAAAGAAAGAACCGCACAGGTCGGAGCTATCAAAGTTGGTTTTGAAAAGGTTTGAACTCAGGAAACTGGTATCCCGAAGATTAACCATGGAAAGATCCATACCGGAAAGGTCTGAATCGCTGATGACCGCTCCGGCGAGGTTAGGTTTCTCTCCGGGTGGAGTATTGTTTATGATCGTTCGCAGAGCGTCTTTCATCGTTTCTGCGTCATCCACCTGATGTAACAGGTCTCCGTTTTTATGGTGTATCTGGATCATAATTTCACCTTTGGCACGGTATTGGTTTGAGGGGGGAAAGAGAGTATACTCAAGAGAGATGGTGAGTTCTTCGTCTTGTAAAAATGTGGCCGACGAAAACTCGTTACTATAGAAATACTACAGTTGTGTAGTATTTCCAGTACATATTTATGCGCTGACGCTGTAAACGTCGTTACAGAACCATTGATTTTCAATGGTATGAAAAACTGGCATAAAAAGTGTATGTGTTGAATGCGTGGTGTCAGCGGTCTGGTGGGGTTCTCAAAATCGGAGTCAGGTAACGACGGATTCGAGAATCCCCCACCAGCCCGCTTAAAATTAATCAATAAACTCATGTCGTTACCTATAGACAATTTATGGGTAGATTGTATGCGCATCAGCAATCTTTCGTCAATGAAAAATTGCTGATGCGCAAAGATTTATACAAATGATTGATTACATTGATCGCATAAACATCGAGAAAGCCAAAAAGAACTGGAGTAACAGGGACTTTTCTAAAGCTTCTGGAGTCCCAGAGAGTTCTTTGAGTCGCTATTTATCCAAGCAACGAAAACCTGGGGCTACTGAAATTTACCAAATAGCACAAGCTCTGGGAAAGTCTGTTGAATACTTCATGACCGGCGAAGGTGGCCCAAACACAAACAGCCCCAAAGTTGTGGTGGCACAAAAACAGGACGAAACTGTCATGTCTGCAAAGCCGAGAGGTCAACTTGATCCGAACCGACCA
>JAJDBK010000063.1 GCA_029261405.1 Nitrospinaceae bacterium | reverse complement strand
TCCAGACCGAAAGACCCCCGGTACTTGCACGGGGAGCTTTCGCAGTTGACATAAAAATCGGCCTGCCCCACCCATAAATCTGTGATGGAGACCGGGGAGGGGGACTTGCTGTCGCATCCATTTAAAATGAGAAGTCCCAAGGCGAGAACCATAATCGCATGACGCCGGGGTATAAAGATCTTCATAGCCGTATTCCTTTAATATGCCTGTTTGGAAAAGAGTACGAAAAATGTCCTTACAACTATTTTAAGGTCAAGAAATACTGACCAGTTATTGATATATTCCAGATCGTACTCGACGCGAAATTTCATTTTATCGAGCGTCTCTGTTTCACCCCGGAAACCATTGACCTGGGCGAGACCGGTTATACCCGGCTTGATCCTGTGTCTGGCGAAGTAACTCTGGATCACCTTGGCGTAATAGTTGTCGTGTTCTATGGCGTGAGGTCGCGGTCCGACCATCGACATGGTCCCGAAAAGCACGTTAAAAAGCTGTGGAAGTTCGTCGATGCTGGTCTTGCGGATAAACTTCCCCACCTTCGTAACCCTTGGATCATCCTTTGTGGCCTGGGTGATAACCCCCTCCTCCTCGTCATGGATTTTCATGGAGCGAAATTTCCATATTTCAAACTCCTTTGCGTTCCACCCGTGGCGTTTCTGTTTGTAGAAAACAGGGCCGGGGGAGGAGTATTTTATGGCGATGGCCGTTCCGATCATGATCGGCGAGGTGAGAATAATGCCTACGATGGCCAGGAACTTGTCCAGGATGGTTTTCAGCAGGGCTTTGGAGCCGATAAGGGGAGTTTCCGATAGCGCCAGAACCGGAACCCCGGCGATCTCCGTAACGCTGGGGTTAACGAGGGTCACCCCAAGAAGATCTGGCGCCCAGTTTATATCTACGTTCTTCTCCATTAACCCCAGGTAGAGGTTCTCGAAATTTTCTATCTCCAGGGAGTGCATTGAGATGTATACGGTGGTCGCGCCCTGCTCTTCGATAACGCGCATGATATCATCTATCCCGCCCAGGATCGGCACATCGGGCAACGACCAGCGGGCCAGATCGTCCTCGTTGTCGTCCACCACCCCGACCACCCGCACATGGAACATCTGGTTGGAGTTGATCTCGGACGCCAGATGTTTTGCCAACCTTCCTGCGCCTATGATGATCCCTTTTTCCTTGCCAGCCCCGATTCCCCTGAACCTCTTTATACCCTCCGGAATTATGAAGTGCGCTCCGAATTGATAGACGAAACACATCGGAGCCCAGAAAGTAATAACCCATCGGGATATGGAGTCGGTGGTCTTGGCCGCGAAACCTACCAGAGCGAGAAGTATCAGAACCATACACCACGCTTTCAACAGCGGGTTGAAGACACCCCAAGCGTCGTCCCCCACCCAGAATACGTCGAAACTGTTAAAAGTGGTCCAGATGAGGATGACGGTGATTACCGCCATGATTCTGTATTCGTAGCTTACGAAACCATCGCGCAAAACAGCCAGGCTAAAAAGGGCGCCCACAGCTATTAGACAGTCTACAATGAAAAGAATCCAGAAAAGGGAGTTGTTCTGATCGTGGGTGAGGCGAAAACGACCCGCAGGTCCGGTGGAGTTCGAAGAACTTTCAGAGGAAGCCGCGGCGCCTCCCCTAACCTCGCCCACTTTCTCATCCATAACCATATCCCTTGTTAACAGGCTGATTGTAACACACTTACGAACCGTCCCTGACAGCCAGCTTGGCGTTAATCATGTCTTTGTGGGTAAGGCGGAACAGGTAGGTCAGTTTTCGAACAAGATAATCTTCGTGTTTTGATAACGAGTCGTCGGCGTAAACCACCCTGAAAATTGTGCGCAAGACCTCAAGCTTCTCATCACGGGAGTAGTTTTGATTGATCTGGTTGGTAAAACGCCACAGGTCGCGGTTTTCTGAAAGCTCTTGAGAGCTTGAGGCCATAACCACTTTTGCTCGCTCCCCGGAAAGATCGAAACTTTTTTTCAGGGTCTCCATGATGAGAGAGATCTCTGAAGGGTCGAACTCGCCGTCGATCCCGGCCATCTCCATCAGGATGGCGCAGGCGGCTACAGCGATGTCGTGGGAATTCTCCACATCGCCAGTTGATGGTTTTCCGAAAAACCGTCCTGAAATCGAATCGCTCAAGCCGATTTACCCCCTGCCATGACATAAGCCATAATCTTCTCCACATGTCGTTTTCGAATCACAAGGAACCGTACATGAATCTGCGTGGGGCTTTTGATCGCGGATTTACCCGGATCACGGCTCACGACCACAGCCGTCGCAGTCACCACATCCTCCAGGAAGGAAAACTTCATCCGAAGGTATATAAGGGTGCCGACCGGGAGAGGCTGACCGACTTTAACACCGGCGCCACCACCCGAAAAGTTGAACCCTGAACCTCTGAGGTAGGGGGAGAGTTTGTATTCTCCGGGAGCCACTTTTTTGGCGAAACGGTACTTTACGGGAACGGTCATCTCGACTCTGAACGCGCTCCTCAGGTCTTCAGGTTTTTGTTTCTCTTCGGGAGTCATCTCAATTCCATGATTGGTTGTTACATCTTCTCCCGCATTATAACAATCTCCACCCGGCGGTTCTTTGCGCGGTTCTCAGGAATCAGGGCGTACCTCGGTTTGAACTCGGCGTAACCTGAAGAGATGAATCTTCGAGGGTAGAGTTTTTCTTGTTCTATGAAATAACGGATCACGCTCGACGCCCTGGCTGAAGATAGCTCCCAGTTGCTGGGGAAATGTTCGTTTTTTGTCGGCTGATCGTCGGTGTGGCCTTCCACAATAACCTTGTATTCTGTCTTTCTTATGATGACCGCAATCCGTTTCAGAAACCTCAGGATATCAGGTTTCAACAGGGCCGAACCGGCGTCAAAAAAGATATCCCCTTCGGCGTAGAGTACAGCCCCCCTGGTATCGGAAGTCAAGTGAACCTGCCTTATGAGGTTACTGCTTATTATCAGTTTATTTATATCCTCGTTCACCTTCTTGAACTGATCCGGCCCGGCTTTCCGCTCGATAAGGGATTTGCCCCCCAGAGCGTCGCCGATTTTCCTGAGCATCCCCAGGTACGAATCATCCAGGGTGGTGCTGGCCGAAAAGAGCATCACGAAAAAGGTGAGCAGGAGCATCATGATATCGCTTAACGTTATCAACCAGCCAGACTCGTCCCTGCCGTCGGTAGTGGCGTCGTCCAGGTCTCGGGAGGTCAGTTTTTTTGACATGAGATTACCAGCCGGTTTCGTCCGCTCTTTTCTTGCTCTCCTGAAGCACTGAGTCGTAGTGGGCCGCTCTCATATCAGGAGGAAGGAAGGAGTTGAGTTTCTGTTCTATGATTCGCGGATTTACACCGCTCTGGATCATCAGCAGCCCTTCGATGGCGATCCTGCTCACCAGAAGTTCATCGTCTGACCGGTTACGCAGTTTCTCCGCCACCGGCGTAAAGAAGAGGTTGGCCATCATGGTGCCGTAAAAGGTTGTGATAAGAGCCACCGCCATACCCTGCCCTATAGCGCCTGCGCTGTCCGCGTCCCCACCCACATGGCGCAACATCGAAACAAGCCCGATGAGCGTTCCAATCATACCGAAAGAAGGGGCGTATCTTGCCGCGCTCCTGAATATCTGTTCACCTCCCCTGTGACGGGCCTGAACGAAGTCTACCTCCGTCTCCAGAACTTCGCGGACTATCATGGCCGGCTGTCCGTCGGTAACAAGCTCCACCCCCATCTTGAGGAGCCGGTTGTCGATCCTTTTAAGATCCTCCTCCAAAGCCAGAAGGGATTGCCTCCTCGCCTTGAACGACAATTCGACAACGAGTTTAATAACCCATGAGGGGTTCTGGATCTCCTTTTTGAATATCTGCAGGAGTACACCCATAACCTTCATGATCCTGGGGAGCGGAAAGGATATCAGCAGGGCGGCCATAGTCCCTCCGGCCACAATCATCAGCGCCGAAGAGTTGAGGAATATCTCAGCGCCACCCCGGTTTACGATGGCGTAAAAGAGAAGGGCAACGCCCGACACGAATCCAAGAAAAGTTGTCATCTGTGTCTATCCCTCAAGCTCTGCTCCGGTGTCACAGTGGTAACGCCTCAATTGTATCTTCATTTAAAACGAATCTGGCCCTGACATACTCTTTTTCCAGATTGTACACCTTCCCCAGAATCACCACGACCACTCCGGGATGGGCGACTTTCCCAACTTTTAGTGTAGCTCTCGCGCAGGGAGTGTCTGGCGCTGAGGAATCTTTCTTGTTCACGCCGCCCAGATCCTCGACCAGGGTAATTATCTGCAAGAGGGTGGAACCCAGTTTATGGAACATTTCCTCAGTCTCGGGGTTCATTCTCTCCATCGCCCCTTCGTTGGCCATCTGAGTCACATGAAAAAGATCGGACATGAAATCCTTCGGATGAAGTTTCATCGGAGGATCAAGATGAGAGGCCGCGTATTGCGCGTCCTTCAAACGATCCCCTATCGATTTTCGAATCGACCCGACCTTGTCAGACTTGTTCTCCACAACCCGGGCGGCAAAAGGATTGACCCCCAGTCTGATGGTGGTGGGAACCGCCCCTGCGGATCCAACGACCGCGACACTCACCTCTTCCCTGGCCCGCGCCTCACCCCCTACAAGGGAAGAACGTCCCTCGAATATGATCTTCTGACCGGCCGAAAGATGGGAATCCATCGAAAGCCCCTTCATGATTATCGAACCTGTGGCCTCCAGGTTTCCCTGTTGCACAAAGGAGGCGTAAAGGTTTTTTCCGGCCTGAGCCAAACCCTCTCCTCCACCGGCCATCCCCCCTTTGAGAAGAATGTCTCCCCCGGCCTTCACGCTGGCGTTTTCCACCAGCCCCAGAACTTCAAGGTCTGCGCCTGACGTGACGCTGTAACCAGACTCCACACCGCCATGAACGAGAACCGGTCCATCAAAACTTAAGTTACCTGTACGGGAACCGACATCCCCGGTTATCTCGACGGTCTTGGTGACGGTCAAAAAGCCGTTTTTCACACAGAGGTGCCCGTCCGACCTGCTGACCAGAGCGCCGAGTCCTGTACCCTTCTCCAAAACAGCCGAAAGATTAGGACCGGCGATGTTCTTAAGTTTTACCTGCGAGTCGATAACAGGCTTGTTTTTGTACCGTTTAGCGTGTTCTCCCGGACCCAGTTCCTTGGCGACAGGCTCCCCCTTTGTCACTGGTCTCGGAACGGCTAACAGCTCTTCAAAACCGTTGTACCGATCTTTTAGCTCCGCATCTTCAGGGAACTTTACCAGGAGGACAATCTCAAACGGCATTCTTTTATTCCTGAGAGGAGAGCTCCATAAGAACATTCATGCATGTGGAGCCATCCCTGAGGTACGCATCGATGCTATCCCTTACGGCGCCCGGCAACCCGGAGAACCGCAAAAGAGCCACCTCCACGCCATCAACTCTCTCCCGTGAGGTAATTTTGGCTGTAGCCATGAGCTTCAGTGATGGAACCCACGGCCTGTCGATAAACACTTTTACATCCTCAACCTCCGGAAAACCCTCCCGGACCACCAACCGTACAGATTCTTCGTTTATCGAAAGGCAGATGGCGTTTGAACCAGGTTCACCAGCCGAGCGCGATACTTTTGAAGGAGATTGTTTTCCGTCCAGGGCGAAAACCCGCTCTTGCAGATCGTGGATGGCCTCCTGTAAAGCGGAATCGACCGACGAAAACGGCAATTCACCCTCCTTCGCCGCGGTTACCGTAACCGGGAAGAAATCGTTAAACGAAGCTTCGGCTTCGATAGCTGGAACCACTAGTGTCACTTCTTCGCTTTCGGAGCCGACGGCGACCATGGGTGAGCTATCCTCGGCGATATCGCCGATATCGATCGACATATCGGATACAAGTTCCATATCTTCAATAACGTCGATGTCGTCATCCAGCTCTCCGGTTTCAGGGGGTTGCATGAGAAGTTCGTCCCCCGCCTTCGAGATAGACTCTTCAATATCTGAAGAGAGTTCCGCCTCAAGGTCGCTGGTATCTATGGAACCGGCCAGGGTGGAGCCGATTACGAGATGTTCCAGATCGACCTCCGCCGGTTCGTCCGACTGTTTTCGCTCCACCGTTGCGGGAGCGGGTTCATCCTCAAGGTCTTCAGCGTTAAGGTCCAGTGTCTCGGTATCACTGTCGAAACCTCCGGGTGGCTCCTCCGGGTCGGGGATTATAAGGATAGAGTCATCCTCGTCGAGCTCATTGTCGGAGAGTTCCTCAACCTTATCCAGGGCAAGCTCCCCATCCTCAAGCTCCTCCGCATCCACATTGGCCGCCTTAAGCTCCTCTATTTGCACTCCGGCTATCTCTTCGATATTAAGAGGCTCGCAATCCTCTTCATCCGTATCCGCTGAAGATATCTCCTCTTCGTCCACTTCACCGACATTTTCTATATGCTCCATGGGCGCCGGGGGCGGATAGCCCTCGTTTGATTCTATACCCTGGTTCGGCATTTCCAGAACCTGCTGGCCTCCTATAGCTTCGATCTCCCCTACCGGAGCCGGTAGCGCGCGTTCCTCTTCGATCTCCTCCCCGACCCCTTCGTCCGGTTCATCTCCAACCTCTTCTTCCTCCCGCTCCTCCCCGGACGGGGGAAGTAGTACCGGGGCGCCGGGGGCCTCTTCAGTCTCTGTGGTATCGGAGAGCTTCAGGATAAGCAGTGGGAACTGGTTATTCTGCATTACACTGGCCTGAGTCAAGGCCTGCTCATCGTCGATATTTGAAAAAAGGAAAACCCTGTCGTCCACCTGTAGCGAAATTCTGGATTTATCCTTATTGGATACCACAACCGCCACAAGGTCCTCCTTGACCTTCTTGACGAGGCACTTTACCCTGACGTCGTCCTGTTCCGTCGTAAGGCTCATGGCAACCGTATTGTTTGCTTCAAAACTGTTGGCTGAACTCACTGGTTTTCCTCGAAATAGTTGATAAACCCCAACGCCGCACGACAATCAAAAACGCTGGAGGCAGAATAAGAGTCTAATGCTATCGTTATTTCGCTGGTGAATCAAGCTGATGGGCATTTGATGGACGAGCGTGAAAAGTGATAATATCCAGCGTTTGGTAAAACTTCTGGATCGAGTCGATTGAACAACAAGCTCAAGGCCCTGATTCTGGCTGGCGGACGGGGCAAACGGTTAAGTGAGATAACTCCCGCCAAAAACAAGTGTATGCTGGAACTTGGCGGAAAACCTCTGATAAACCACAGCCTCGATTACGCCATAGATGCGGGGGTGGACGAGATCGTCATCGTGGTCGGCTACCGGGCCGAGGATATCATTAACAGATTCGGTGTCGAGTACCGGGGAGTCGGTGTACGGTATGTTATTCAGCAGGAGCAAAAAGGTCTGGTCCACGCCATTGAATCCGCCATAGACGCTCTCGACGGCGCCGATTTCATGACTTTTCTGGGAGACGAGGCGATTATCGGTCCGAACCACAGGAACGCTCTGAAATATTTCTACGACAACAACCTGTACGCCGTATGCGGTGTCACCAAAGCTATCCGCCGGTCGGAGATATCAAAAACCTACTCGATAATCGAAGATGACAACAACAGGGTGTTCCGCCTTATAGAAAAACCGAGAAAACCGATCAACGATATTCAGGGCACCGGCAATTGCATTTTCAGGGCCGATATCCTCAACTATATCGAATACGTCCCGATCAGCCATCAGCGTGGGGAGAAAGAATTCCCCGACCTGATCCAGTGCGCCATAGACGAAGGGGAGGATGTCCGCTCCCACATCATCGGAGAGCGTTACACAAATATAAACACGGAAGAGGATATCCGTCTTTACAACGAACTATTGCAGGAGGATGAAAAGGCATGAAAGTTCTGGTAACCGGCGGTTGTGGATTTCTAGGCTCCCATGTGTGCGCATATTACCGCAAGCTCGGATGGGATGTAATTTCGTACGACAGCATGACAAAATATGAACTCGCAAGGACCGGTTTTAATATCAATCTGGCCAGAAAGCATAACTGGAACCTGCTCTCCGACCTCGGGGTCGATTTGCAGGAAAAAGATATCCAGAACTTCGACGACCTTATCGACTCGACAAAGAATTGCGACTTCATAGTCCACGCAGCCGCCCAACCGGCCATGACTGTATCGAGCGAAGACCCCCGGCTCGATTTTTCGACCAATGTACTCGGCACGTTCAACGTTCTGGAAGCGGCCCGTCTGACCGGAGCGCCTATAGTCTCCTGCTCCTCCATCCACGTCTACGGCACAGGGGTGAACGACACCCTTACGGAGCAAGCCACCCGATACACCCGCACACCCGCCTCTCTGGACGAATCTCACCCGACCATGACAGGAACGCTGACCCCCCTTCACGCGTCGAAAAAATCGGGCGAAGAGTACGCCCTGGCCTACATCGACACATACGGGGTAAAAGCGGGAATCTTCAGATTGACCGGCCTTTACGGTGAGAATCAGTTTGGCGGCGAGGATCACGGGTGGGTGGCCCACTTCACCATCAGCGCCATGAAGGGGGAACCGATAACCCTCTTCGGCAACGGCAAACAGGTGCGAGATATTATCTACGCCAACGACGTATGCGAGGCGATTCACGCCTTCTACAATAACCAGCGGCCCGGAATTTACAACATCGGCGCGGGAGAGGAGAACTCGATCTCACTGCTGGAGTGTATCGACTACTTAAAGGAGCTTACAGGCCGGGAGGTCCATTACAGCTTCGGTGGAGAAAGGCTTGGCGACCTGAAATATTTCATCTGTGACACATCGAAAGCTGAGAAAGAACTCGGATTCAAACCATCGGTCGCGCCGAAAGAAGGGATAAAACGTCTTCTCACCTGGGTGGAAAACAACCGGGATATGTTCTTCGCTTGACACAGCCCCTAAAACTCCCCTACCGGGGCAAACGACTGAAAATAAGCCATATCTGCCCCCAGTTCAAAGAGGTCCATGGCGGTGGGGAGACTGTTCTCTTTCGCCTCTTCAGGGAGTTTGCCGACCTTGGATACGATAACGTAGTACACACGTTCAAAATATCGGGATCGATGAGCGCGTTTATGGACGACAGGGTAACGGTCAAGGGGCCACCCGGCCTTCTCGAACACAACATAAAAAATCCCCTGCTCGAAAGTTTGATCGACCTTGTCGGTTCACCTTTTACTCTCTTCAAGGTCGATAAGGATAGCGATATGGTCTGTTTTTATACAGAGACCACCGTTCCGGCCATGTTTTTCTACAAGTTGTTCGTTCGGAAACCGTGCGTCTATTATTGCTTTCAGCCGCCACGATTCGCATACGACGCCATGGAGTCGAGCGTGGCGTCCGGGGGCGGTAGTCGGCTGTTCAGAATCCTGGTACCGCTCTTCTCCGCCTTCTATCGAAAGTTCGACACATTCACAGCGAAAATGGCGGACAAGATAGTGGTCTTCTCCGGCGGTTATAAAGAGTGGGTGGAGCGGTTGTACGGGGCCAAAGATGCGCGGGTTCTTCCCCCCGGAGTGGAGCGACCGGCAAACTTGAGACCACTGCCTGGGGAGATAGCCGAAA
Organism: Nitrospinaceae bacterium; assembly: GCA_029261405.1. Lineage (GTDB taxonomy): Bacteria > Nitrospinota_A > UBA7883 > UBA7883 > JAJDBK01 > JAJDBK01. The sequence continues at coordinate 100,043 of JAJDBK010000063.1, read as the reverse complement.
AGATCGGACCGGAATCGAAAGTCATGGTCTTCTCGGGAAAGTTCGTGACGAAAAAAAATATCGACCGCGCGATAAATATAGTCGAGCTGGTATCGAAAAAGATCCCGGAAGTGAAGCTACTTCTCGTAGGTGATGGCCCCGAGCGGGAGAACCTCAAAACCCTTACCCGTGAAAAGGAACTTGAGAATACCGTTATCTTTACAGGTTTCGTCGATAATAACGATGATGTTTTCTCATATTATAATGCGTCTCATCTTGCGATCCTGCTCGAAAAAAACGTCTCATTTGGCCTGTTTCTCACCGAGGCGGCCATCTGCGGAGCGCCTTCAGTGGCTTTTGAGGGGGGTGGGCCATCTGACATTGTAAAAAACGGCTATAATGGACAGTTATTCAGCGAAGACGCATCTGACGAGCGAATAGCCGACTATGTTACGGCCTGCTTTTCCGATCCGGCTCTCCTCGAAAATCTGCGAAAGGGAGCCATCGAATCAGCGGAAAGATACGACTGGAGGTCGTTTGCGAAGAGTTATGCGGATATCATAATAGAGACCATAAAATGATGGAGTTTGAATTAACGGCATGACCGTATTGAGGAATCTGATTGAAAAAATTCTTCCGCCACCCTTGATCCATGTCCACAGACGGCTCGGAACGTGGGCGATGTTCAGGGAGATCTCCGGCATAGCCATAGGTTATATCGCCATCATCCGGGACGTTTATAAAAAACAGGGTTTTGAAGCGGCCTACAACATTGTGTGGGTAAAACTGTTCAACCCGGTAGGACCGGGTAGCGCGGGGCTTGTCTATTTCTTCTTCGGCTGGTTGTACCGGATGTTCCCCGGCCTTGTATGGATGCCGAGCCAGATCGAAGTGGAGATAACCACCGCCTGCGACAAGAAATGTATCCACTGCGAAAATTTCTACTGGGATCCGAGCGAACAGAAAGCGATGAACCTCTCCTTCGATGAGCTCAAAAAAATGCTCGACTCGATCCCGAACCTGAAGTGGATAAGTTTGGTGGGTGAAGGCTCCTCGTTCCTGAACAAAGACTGCATGAAGATGCTGAAGATGTGCAAGGACCGGAAGATCATGACCTACCAGGTCGATCACTTGAGCGACTGGACCCGGGAGATGACAGAAGAGCTTGTCGATATGCAACTCGACGGCATGATCGTCTCCTTCGACGCCGCCACCAAACCGACCTACGAAGAGATCAAGGCAGGTTGTGAGTTCGACAAGGTAAGAGAGAATATAAAACGCCTTTTGCGCATTAAAAAAGAGAAAAACTCCCTCCTGCCGGAGATTGTATTCTGTTACACGGTGATGAACAAGAATATCGAAGAGATACCGACATTTGTGGATGTGGTGGCTGACATGGGTGAGAGGGAAGAATTCGGGCCGGGCGCGAGGATCGGTTTTAACCGTCTGCTCGTTTTTGATGAAATAAAACATCTCGACATCACCGATATTCCTGATGAGATCAGCCAAAAAGCGCAGGAGAGAGCCGCCGAGCGGGGCTGGTATATTGCGCTGACCGGCACCAACGACCTCGAAAAATGCCCTCCGCCCCACAGGTGTCTTGCGTGGATGGAACCGTATGTCATGATGAAAGGGCTGGTGATGCAGTGCTGTGCTGTATTCATCTCCAACAACCGGGTCGAGCTACGAAAAAGAGCCTTCGGTAACCTGCTGGAAAAACCGATGGCCGAGATATGGGACAGCAAACCGTACAAAGACCTGCGCCACACTATTACGAAAAAGAACGGGCCGATCCCGATCAATTGCGCCGGATGCCGGGTTTTCAACACAAGACCGCGCGAGGAGAAATACGGAATCCTCGACACCCATAGCGGGCGGGTGATTACCCAGGCGGAGTTCGTCGAACGGTGTCAGGGCAAGTCGATGAAGATGCACTACGACAAACCGGTAGACGCCGAAGTGGTGGAGACTAAATAACCGGGCAATGAAACTTTTACCCCACGCAACCGCCGGGGCGATCCTTTCGGTCCCGGTGTTTGTTTGGTCTCCGTCGGGAGCGTTGATCGCTTTCCTGAGCACGACACTTATTGATATCGACCATCTGCTCTTCTATTCGCTCCATACAGGGCGTATCCCGCTGGCGCCCCCCGGGCCGGTTTCAGCCTATAAAAAATGGAGCTATTTCGGACCGCGTGTCCAGCTTCTGCACAACTACGAAACCTTGCTGGTTATTTCAGCGCTGGCATGGTTTTATGGCGGACTTTTCGTCTACGCCTTTCTCGGAATTGCAATACACCTGATTATGGATCAGGCGGAAGGTTACAGCCGCTACCGATTTTTTAGAATCAGGTCGCTCGCCGGAGATTTTTTCCGCTACCGTTCCTACCGTAAGGCGTTGCGCGCTGGTAGTGAAAAAGAGTATCTCGTGGCGTGGAGGGACGACTGGCTTGGCCATCTGCGACACGTCTTCGGTGAAGAGAAAGGGAGCGAGATCGGCGAAAAATGCGGTATCTTTAACACATACAAAGAAACCGGGATAGATATGTCGAAAACCGGCGCGACCTGGCGAGACCTTTTATAAGATAAAATGACCCGAAACGATAGACTGCGAATACTGCTCACCTCGCCTTGCAACTACAATGCGTCGGGTGAACTGCTGACCCCTCCCCTCTCCCTTGCCCATCTCACTGCCGCTGTGGAGGCGAAGGTTCCCGATGTTGAGTTTAAAGTCGGCCTTGCCACAGAAGAGGAGTTGAACGACTACAAGCCTCATATAGTTGGCGTCTCCGCCTACACAGCCACATGGACCCACGTCAAGGATATCGCCAGAAGAAGCAAGGCGCGGGGCATGGGAGTAATCGTCGGTGGCCCGCACGTCAGCGTCAGGTCGCAAGATCTGACTGCCGATATGGATGTCGGTGTTATCGGGGAAGGGGAGATGAATTTCCCGTTACTGGTGGAAAAATTCGATGACGGCTGGAAAGAAAGCGACCTGACCGGGATTCACGGGCTGATCTATAAAAGCGATGAAACAGGAGAACTGACACGAACTCCACCGTCGGCTGTGATAAAACCGCTCGACCAGTTGCCTATGCCCCGGATGGACCTTACCACCACCAACAACGACCTGCTCTGCATGATGTCCTCAAGGGGTTGCCCGTTTCTGTGTACATTCTGCGCCACCCCGTCCCACAGGTCGGTCCGGGTATTTTCGCCAGAATATGTTGTTTCATATATCAAGTACCATGTGCAGAAGTATCCGACCATCCGGATAATAAAATTCTGGGACGATCTTTTCACCATACATCGGAGACGACTTAAGGAAATCGTAAGGGCGTTGAAGGAAAATAATCTCATCAACGGGTTCCAATATTCCATTGCAACGAGGGCCGACCATATCAAACCTGAAACTGTTGAGCTTTTCAAGGAGATGAACGTCACCGACGTATCGATGGGCCTTGAAACCGGGTCGCCCACTACTCTCGAATATATTAAAAAGGGGTACACCGTTGATGATATCCGAAATGCTGTTACGCTTTTACACGACGCGGGTATAAACACTCAGGCGAGCTTCATCATCGGGTTCCCGGAAGAGACCCACACCGATATCGAGATGACATACAACCTGATAAAGGAACTACCGCTGAACCTGTTACAGGTATTCCTGCTGATCCCTTATCCGGGAACGTTCATATGGGAAGATGCGGTAGCGCGTGGCGCTATTGAGTTAACGGACGATTTCGACTGGTCGAGGCTCGATATTCTGGCTTCTCTCGAACGACCTGAACATGTCATGGAGAACGGCGTGATCGTGTCAAAGCGCCTTTCACGCGAAGAGCTGTACGGCTGGCTTAAACGGTTTCGCCGACTGGTTGTGAAGAAAAGATTGCTCTTCGCATTCCGGCTCATCATGCGCGATCCGCTCCGGCTGTTACACCGGCTGAAACGGGAGAGCGAATTTTATCTCGGCCATATTTTTACGGAGAAACCCGTCCGGTAAATCGAATGATCGACCGTAAAAGAATTTTCTGGTGGCTGAGGCTTCTCTTCTCGCTCGGACTGCTCTTCTATCTGATATCGAGGATGGGTTTTGATAACCTTGTAGAAGTCTTCATAAGCGCCCATGCCGGATGGTTCGCCATAGCCTCCATTGTCCTTGTCTCAGGCTTCGTGGCGGGTGGTTTGAATCTGTTCCTTTTCTACCGTTTCGCGCGTCGTGGCGGAGTTTTTATGGGTCGATTCATGACGGCGTTTTTCGACTCGCAATTCCACTCCTTCTGGTTACCCGGACGGGCTGGTGATTTCATCATCGCATATTCGCTCAGACGTGAAGTGCCGATTTCCGACTCACTTTTATACGTTGTCATGGACAAACTGATAAGCCTTTTTGCCATAGCGTTATGTTTCGCTGTTGGTATTTCGATATTCGTCTCCACCACAACCGGGTGGGGGTTGATCGTTTCAGTCCTGGTCGGCGCTGCGCTTCTGATCGTGGCGGCGCTGAATGAAAAAGCCCGTGGATTGGTCATGAGGTTATGTCCTTCAAAGTTCCATGTCAGTATGGAGAACGTATTTAAAACCTTCCTCTATTTTAACGACGACAAGCGGTGGGTAGTGGCCCTGAACCTAGCGGGTACCATGGGCAAACTGCTTATATCGAGCCTGACGCTGGTACTGTTCCTGAAAGCCGGGGGGGATGACGCTCCGTTTGTACCAGCCTTCTTCGCCGTTAGCGCCGGACATGTGGCGACGTTGTTACCGATTTCAATTCAGGGAATCGGGTTGATGGAGGGAGTTTATATATTTTTTCTCGCCCCCCACGGCGTATCCGAAGCCGGAGTTATTTTTGCGGGGCTTACAGGCAGAGTGGTGAGCGTCCTCGGTGTTTTCCTAATCCACTTCATGCTGACTATGGGCGCAGAAGGTCTTATTGATGCGGATCAGGCTAAAAAGGTGGTTGAAGGGATGGAGAAAAGATGAGGATACTGTTCGACCTGTGCCACCCGGCTCATGTCCACTTCTTCGCCCACCCGATAACCATGCTAAAAGAGCGGGGACACGATATTCTCGTTACGAGCCGCGAAAAAGAGGTCGCCCACGATCTGCTAAACGAACTTGGGATTAAGCATAAACCCCTGACGGCGGGACCACCGGGAAACGGAATTTTGGCTCTGGGCAAGGAACTGCTACTGCGCGATTTTGCGCTGGTAAAAACGGTCCTCGATTTCAAGCCGGATGTCATGACAGGAATCGGAGGCATTTTTATCGCGCACGCCGGTTTTCTGACCCGGACCCCGTCGCTGGTCTTTTACGACACGGAAAACGCGACACTACAGAACGGGCTTACATACCCTTTTGCATCGTGCGTTATTGCGCCTGAATGTTACGGCGCATGGTTGCCGAAAAAAAGGACGTTGCGATATGCTGGCTACCACGAACTTTCTTACCTTCGTCCGAACCGTTTCACACCTGACAAGAAGATCGCTATTGAAAATGGTCTCGATGAGGCAAAGGATAACTACCTGATCCGAACGGTTGCCTGGCAGGCGAGTCACGATATCGGCGAAAAGGGGTGGACCTTAGACCTGCTGTCAAAGGTTGTGGAGAGGCTGGAGAAGTCGGGCAACGTGATTATCCTGTCAGAGTCGGAGCTTCCTGAAAACCTCGATAAATTCCGCTACCAGGGCAAACCGTCCCTGCTACATCACGTCATGGCCTTTTGCAGACTCTTCGTCGGCGAATCCGCCACCATGGCCTCCGAGTCGGCGATCCTCGGTGTTCCGGCAATCTACGCCGCTGAAACCGGACGTGGATATACCGATGAGCAGGAGAAAAAATTCGGGCTTGTAAGGAACCTTCCCGAATTCGGATGGGAAATACTTTCTTGCGCCATAGATGAAACGCTTACAGCGGCCCCTGAAAAATGGAGTTTGGCCCGATCAAAACTGTTGGCGGAAACCATTGATGTCGCGGAATACACGACCGACCTGATCGAACGATGGCCAGCGCCCCTTACCCCGGATAATTCATGTGCGGAATAACCGGATGGTTTTCTAAAGCGCCTGTCCAGCCGAACGAGGTGGCCCGGATCGGAAAGATGGTCGATTCCATCGTCCACCGCGGACCGGACGGTCGTGGCATTTTCCGTTTTGGTAACGCCGTTTTAGGTCACGCGCGGCTCTCCATCATCGACCTGAACCGTGGAGCACAGCCGATGCTCTCGCAGGATGGCAAGGTCGCCATCACCTGCAACGGAGAAATATACAACTTCAGGCTGTTACGAAAAGAGCTGATCGAAAAGGGGGAGAAATTCGAGACCGAATCGGATACCGAAGTCATCCTGCGCCTCTACACCCTTGAGGGAGCCGCCGGGTTTTCACGCCTTCGGGGCATGTACGCCTTTGCCATATGGGACGACAGGAGCAAGGTCGGCATTCTGGTCCGCGACCCCATCGGTGTCAAACCGCTCTTTTACAATTTGTCGCAAGATGGCAAACTGATCTTCGGCTCCGAAGCAAAAGCCATTATCGCCCATACAGACGCCCGTCCGTCCCTGAATGAAAACTCCCTGCATCACCTGATGAACCTCCGTTATCTGCCGGGGGAGATGACAATGTTCAATGGGATAAAACAACTGCCGCCGGGCGCGATCCTGACCTTCAGCGATGGAAGGATTTTTGAGGCGCAGGTAGGCGCCAGCGACAAAAAGGCGCCTGACGATCTTGTCGAGGCGCTGACCGAATCTGTTGATCTCCATTTTACTTCCGATGTGGAGGTCGCCTGTTACCTCTCCGGGGGAGTCGATTCCGCCACGGTGCTGGCCCTCGCCGGGAGGAGTGGTCACAAATCTCTTCGTACATTTACGCTGAAAGTCGGAGACGACCCGAACGAGGCCGATTACGCCAAAGAGACCGCAAACATTCTCGGCGCTACAAACATACAAGGGGATGAACCTTCCGACCTGTTAAATTCTTTTCCGCGTCTGATCTGGAGCCTCGAAGTTCCGAAGGTCAACTCGATACAGGTGAACCGGCTGGCGGCGCTTACAGCAAAACATGTCAAGGTGGCCCTCTCCGGCCTGGGGGGGGATGAACTTTTTCTCGGATACAACGCGCACAGCATCATGAGCAAAGCTGTGGCGCTCGACTCCCGGGCGCCCCGTTTTATCACGAATCAGATAGGAGAACTCGGCGCGTCGATGATCCGGGCTGTCAACCCGCTTATCAACAGCGAACTGGAACGACAGGCGCTCATGGCGCAAAGCCTGGGCGATTGGTCGAGGGTCTACGCCCTTTTGCGCAACGTATGGGACAGCGAACCGCTCCGAAGAAAAATCTACGGTCCCAGAATGCTCGATACCGTCACCAGTAACGTTTTCGATACCGTAAGTGAGCTTTGGCCCGACGAAAAAGATCCGGTTATGGCTATGGCCCGGTTCGAGTGGAAACAGAAGATGGTCAACGACCTTTTGTGGCAAGAGGACAGGGCGAGCATGGCCGAAGGGCTTGAAGTGCGTGTCCCGTTTGTCGATACGGTTCTCGCCGATAAGATATTCGCCATGAACAGAAGTGAGCTGACTCCGGGAGGAGTGAAAAAAGGTTACCTTAAAAACAAGCTCTCCCACGCTCTTCTGCCGGATAGTATCCTCAACAGACCGAAAAGCGGATTCCAGGTCGACGCTCCACGGTTTTTTAACGACAAACTCGCCGGGTTGGCGCAGATATGGCTGAACGAAAAAAAGATAAAAGAGACAGCTCTTTTCAACCCCGCTTTTGTGAAATATGTCACTTCGCTTTCCGAACGGAGAAACGTGCGATGGCACTATTTCATGTTATACCTGATGATCGGGGCGCAGATATGGGTAGAAATTTTTGAACGGGGCGAGACAGGCTTAATAGATGAAAACTGAAGAGATAGAAATTATACTCGACAAGGTCTTCCAATACTCCCGGCGGGAAGGGTACAAGGGTTATAACAAACATGACGGCCTCAACAGCCCCATACTGCGCGGCCTTTGCGGATGGGGTAGATGGCCGAGGATTGTTGCGATCCAGTCGGTGATGCGGTTCCCGATAAACATGCGACCGTGGCTCCTGGCCCCGAAAGTCTACAACCCGAAGGGGCTGGCCCTCTTCTCCATGGGGCTGATGAACAGGTACCGGGCCACCGGAATAAAAAAATATATGGACGAAGCCACGGAACTACTCGGTCTGCTGATGGGTGTACGCTCCCCCGGCGAATGGAGCGGCTCGTGCTGGGGTTATCACTATCCGTGGCAAGACCTCGGATTCTTCGCGCCAACCAATACTCCGAACGCTGTTGTCACAAGTTTCGTCTGCGAATCGTTCCTGACCGCATACGAACTTACCGGTAAAAGCGAATATCTCGACACCGTAAAAAGCGCCACCTGTTTTTTCATGAACGACCTGACGGAACTGAAAAACGAGAACGATGAACTCTGCATGGGATACATGCCGCTTCCGATGACAATGCGGGTGATGGATGTGAGTGTACTGATAGGCGCCGTTCTGGCCCGCTACGGCATGTTATCGGGCGACACGAAATATAGGGATGACGCCAAACGGCTAGTGACATATGTGGTGAACCAGCAGACCGAAGAAGGGGCGTGGTTTTATACCGACCCGCCGGAAGACTCGCCGATCAGACACGATAATTACCATACCGGTTTTATCCTCGACGCGCTCTGGAGATATATGGAAGCGGCGGACGATTATTCGTTCCGGGAGAGTCACGAACAGGGTCTGAAGTTTTATGCGGAAAACCTGTTCAACGAAGATGGCTCCCCCCGCTGGATGAGCGACACCGACTACCCGCACGATATCCACGGAAGCGCGCAGGGCATCCTGACCTTCTCACGCCGAATGGACGACTACGGCGACCTCGCCATAAAAATCGCAAACTGGGCGCTGGCGAACATGTACAACACCTCAAAAGGCCGTTTCTACTACCAGCAGACCGCCCTGTTCACCAAACGATTCACGCTACTAAGATGGTGCAACGGCTGGATGTCCCTAGCGCTCTCAAACCTGCTTGTCAACCTTGCGAAGAAGTGATTTTTCCCAGTATAAATGTAAGCGATAACGTTAAAACCTTCTGATTTAATCGTTCTGGACTATCACACGGTTTCTGCCTGATTCTTTAGCCCGGTACAACAATTTGTCCGCCTTCGCGATGGTCTTCTCCAACTCTTCTTTCATGCCTTCCATAGGTCGTAGTTTCGCGCCACCTATGCTGATCGTAATAGGCAAGATCTCCTGGCTGTCTTGAATAATGGAGGCTCGAATCTTCTCTCCTACCACTTCAAGAGTATCAGGCTGGACATCTGGAAGAAAAACTATGAACTCCTCACCACCGTACCGCCCGACAACATCGGAGGCTCGAACGGTTTCCTGGATGCATTTGGCGACACCGGATAACACAACATCGCCCGCCTGATGCCCGTGAGTGTCGTTTATTCGTTTAAAGTGGTCGATATCCATGAGCAGAATACCGACATCCTCCTTCCTGCGCCGGGCTGATTCTCCGAGTACATGTATCAATGAAAAGAAGCCACGACGATTGTAAGTTCCCGTGAGCATATCTGTGTTGCTCGTAACCACTAATTCACGATTTACCTTGAGGATACGGTTGAATATATCTTCAAAAAGCTTGAGTTCCAAAGGTGCGAATGAGCATTCACCTGCGACAGATAAAAACTTTTGCAGATGTTTATCGTAACCCTGAGCGGGTGAATCGACACCCATTGACTTGTTGAAGAAGTGAAAGAATGTTTCAAAAGCCGGATGAAGAAGGTGGATTTCCATCGCATAGGCAATCAACAGAGCTTCCCTTATAGACTCAATATTGCATGCCCGCTCTTCCAATTGGGCGCCTTTGTTGGCGACATCTCCAAGGTCACGAAGAGTCTCCTCAGGATCAGAGAATAGTTGCGGAAGATCGCCTTTCTCTGCAAGCGCTTCCACCTGTTCCCAGAACCTGACATGCATCTTCTCGTCATTGGTGACATTGCGCCAAAAGAGCCGCGTTTTTTCCGGGAATTCTTCGCGTTCGGCGAATTGTGAATAAATAAAATGCGCCGAGTTGTCTAGATCATGACAAAGGTGGATAATCGACAATATCTCTTGATTGACCATTTCCACTCCTCCCTGCCTCATAATATACCTCCTTTCGCTATGTTTATCAATGCTACCGCAATAACAATACATTCGATAAATCGAATGACGATTCCTCTCAGAGAGCACCACCGCGCCGAAACCTTGCTCTGCCCGCAACTGCTAAACATAACCGAGGGCTATGAATCATTTTGAAGCTCATGACTTAGCTGCAAATAGCCTTGTGACTATTCTGTGAACCACAAGTAGTCATTGATTTTGATTACGTGGAACGCTTGCCGGGGTAAGCCAAATGAACGTACAATATCAGCAGGATTACTTTAGGGTGGCGTAATGGATAACTCCATGGTTTTTAATATTTTCATTAAACGTGACGGTGATACGTTCGTAGCCCACTGTCTTGAGTTAGACATAGTGGCGGAGTCTGACACTCAGACAGGTGTCATGGATGACATCAGGGAATTGATTATCACGCAGATCGATTTCGCGTTCAGCAACAATAACCTCGATAATTTGTACCGATCAGCGCCCACCGAAGTTTGGAAGCAATTTTATGAATGCCCGGAGAGGACCACATCTGAAATTCTTCGTATTGGAAGCCGGTCCTCACAAGAAAATGGTCCAAAAGTGTTCGTGCCATCGGAAGTTATTACAAACACCTGCACTGTAGTTTAAGCTTTGGGAAAGTCCCTTAGCTACAAAGAGCTTTTAACAAGGCTCCAGTCTTACGGAGTTGTTGAGTGCACAAAAAAACGGGGCAAAGGTTCCGAGCGAATCCTTTTGAAGCCGGAATCTCCCGGTTCAATGAAAGGCCCGATATACCCCATTAAATACCACGGCGCAAAAACGGAGGTCCGACAAGGGACACTCTCCGCCCTGTTACGAAGGTTTGAAATCGATCCGAAAGAGTTCTGGTCACACAATAGTTAAAAAGTGTTCGGGTTTCGGCTATCTCCTCCACACGCACATCTTTTTCCAGACAGACCATCAAGTTGTAATCCGAACAGTCCAGTACGGGGGTGCGTTCCAAATTGCCACATCAGGAAAAGTGCAGGTCAAATCGACTCTGCCGGTCTTTGACGGAAAATCAAGAATACCGACCCTATGACTTGGGTGGCAAGGAGCTTGTGCCAGGTTGGGTACCACGCGCCCGCGCAAAGCACCCGTAAGGGTGTGGCGGAGAGGGAGGGATTCGAACCCTCGGTAGGGGTTACCTACACTCACTTAGCAGGCGAGCACCATCGGCCTCTCGGTCACCTCTCCATCCAGAACCTGGGATTATAGCATCCCGTTAGGCTGGCGCAATAATAATCGGTGTAGTCGCGCCACTCGCTGTAGTCGCACTACTTAGTGTGAGGTGGGTGTGAAGGTGGTGATTTCCGAGTAGAGGATTTCTCCGCGTGGGTTAAGGCTTTCCACGAAGCTTGCCATCCCCGATATTCCCATCATCCATCTGATTCTCAGTTTGCCGGTTTCGCCAGATTGTTCGAACAGGAGAGTGTTCCCGACGACCTTGCCATTGCTGTATTCCGCCAGGGGAATACCGGCTGGACCCAGGATCGACAGCCCTGCGGTTTTGCCAGATATAGCCAGCAAGACTACCGTGTCTGGTTTGGGAAGGTTGTTGACATAGTTTTCGAGCCGGTAGCTTTGCACAGTGGACCGAACCGCTATGGAGGTTTCGGTTCTGTACGCGCGTTCGCTTACTTCCGCCCCTGTGGATCCGTTAAATATGAGGGTGTGTGTCTGGTAGCTTACTTTTCGGCTTCCCTCCTGGCGCAGTGGTGAGCTTTTTGACGGAGCCGTTTTTTCCATCGACTTGCCGGTAGAGCAAGCTGTCATAGCCAGAGCCAGCGCAAGCATGACCAAAAGAGGCGATAATCGTTTCATATTTTGAGCGTAATCTCGAAAAAATCCAATGTTACCACATCCTGTCAGTCATATTTCTCTCTTCTCCACCTGAACGGGATATCATCGATGACTCCGGGCTGGGTGGCGGTTTCGAGCAGTTCAAAGGCTTTGTTCATGACCGCTCTTTGTTGTTTCACGTTTCCCGGCTCTCCGAGAGGATGTCCATAGGGCCATTTTAAGTAGATCGACCTGGGAGGTTTTATCTCTTCCGTAAATTTCCGTTCAATCGAAACGCCGACACTACTTATGCCTTCCGCTTCAAGAACTCGCTGGATCAGTCCACCGGACCGATTGCACAATCCTCATCCAGGTGTGATGAGGACTACATCGACCCCATCTTCTTTCAGCATGGCGGTTACCGCCGGAATCTGTTCATTAATGAATTGGTCGAGGTGGTTCTCCTCGATATGTCCCATAAACCCGAAATGCCGTTCCGCCACGGCCCCGATTCGTCCTTCGCTGGCGAACTCTGCAAGTCTGTGAATGGGAAAAACGATGTTTATATCCGTATCGGCGTCTTTATGGTTGTAGTAGTCGTGGGTAATTGCGAGGTTCTCCGCAGGTGTGGAGGATGGCACGACCCGGAACGTCGGGTCACCTGTTTTGTCGTTCATGTCGAAAGGTTTATCATCGACAAGATGAACACCGGCTGTGGTTATCAGCGCCACTTTCATTTCTTTGAGTGGGCCTCGTAAAGGCGCCCAGGGTATTGTGTCAAACTCGAGTGGTTTAACCTTGGCCGCCATCATACGGGCGAGGATAGGGAACCGGGTGAGAGCTTTGGCTAACAGCCTGTTTTTAAACCGTGAGAAGTTTGACATCAGATTACAGTTTCAGTTGATGGTTTCTTTTTCTAACAGAACTATACGTTACCCGCAAACCGGCTGGAAAGGTGTTTTTTTACCCGAATGGATGATATAATGACGGTATTAATCTAATACGGGATAGCATGGCAAAAGTCGCTCCAGAGGATGTCGCCGATTATTTTCTTTTCATCTCCGAAGGCGGGGTTACTCACGTAAAGCTTCAGCGGCTGGTCTATTTCGCCCAGGCGTGGATGCTCGCCAATACCGGAGAAGCCCTTTTCGACGAGGATTTCGAGGCGTGGAACCACGGCCCCACCCTTCCTTCACTTTGGAAGATATACCAAAAATATGGACGTGTATGGGAGACCATCCCGGCCAAGAAAAAACCGTTCCTGACCATCAAAGTAGAAGAGTTTCTGAACGGATTGTGGGAAAACTACTCCCGAATGCCCGACGACGAGATTGAAGAAGCCGCCATGGACGAGGCGTGGAAAGCGGTTCGGGAGAAGGTCGAAGCCGAAGGTGGCGGAGACGAAACCATGGAAAAAGAAGAAATAAAAAAAGCCTACCTCGAATACCTCTAAGTGGCTGGGCCACGGCCAAAGTCGCTTCGCTAGGAATCGATAATCTGATTACGTTTGTTCAGGCGGCCCCGATGGGGCGGCCTTCGAGTGGTGAGGGTCCTTACTTTAGGGCGCACCCAAAGTCACACACGCCAGGATATCCGATAATCTGATTACGTTTGTTCAGGTGGCCCCGATGGGACGGCCTTCTGGTGGGGGAGTGCGCCAACGCACCCCGAAAGGAAGTGTATGCCACTACATTTTGGTTAGAGAGCTTCCGGTTTTGTCCAGTTTTCTGTAGAAACAGCTTTTTCTGGATGCACCTGTGGTTTTATCGGTTGTGTGGCATGCGCCTTTCCCCATCAGTTTCACCTTGTAGACCAGCGCGTCCTGATCGCAGTCGGTGAGGATATCGATGATTTTCAGGTAGTCGCCTGAGGTTTCCCCTTTTTTCCAAAGGCAGTTTCTTGAGGTGGACCAGAACGTTGCCATGCCAGAACGGATGGTCTCATCAAGAGCTTCTTTATTTACATACGCCAGCATCAGGTTTTCACCGGTTTCATCCTCCTGAACCATGGTGGGGACCAATCCGCCTCTTTTTGCAAAATTAACGACCAGCGATAATCCCTCTTCGATATCCTCTTTAGACATTTTTTCTCCAAATATTTTTCGGTCCTCATTCGCCACTGCCGATACAATGGCTGAATGAACATAAATTTTACGATTGAGAAGAATGATAATACGAGCAAGGGGAGAATCGGAAGGTTTTCGACCACTCACGGCACGATAAACACGCCGATTTTCATGCCGGTCGGCACGCGAGCCACGGTAAAGACCCTTGATCCGGGTGAGGTAGCCGATCTCGGATTCGATATTGTACTTGCCAACACATACCATCTTTTTCTGCGTCCCGGACATGATGTTGTGAAAGATCTGAATGGTCTGCACCGTTTTATGGCGTGGCCTCGTTCGATTCTTACCGATTCGGGTGGATACCAGGTCTTTTCCATGCGCGAATTGACCAAAATCAGCGAAAAAGGGGTGGAATTCGCATCCCACATTGATGGTACCAGGCATCTTCTGACACCAGAGTTGTCAATTGGGATACAGGAGGCGTTAGGCGCCGATATCATCATGGCGTTCGATGAGCCTGTAGCACCAGAGTCGAGCCACGATTACACAAAAATGGCGTCCGAAAGATCGACTCGCTGGGCGGAACGGTGTCTTACAGCAAGAGAGCGGAAAGATCAGGCTCTTTTCGGAATCACCCAGGGTGGGTTCGACAAGGACCTGCGAAAAGAGAGCGCACAACAGATAACCAACCTCGGGTTCGATGGTTATGCTATCGGAGGTCTTTCTGTGGGTGAGTCAAAAGAGGTGATGGGTGCCATGATCGATTGCACGGAGCCACACCTTCCGATAGATAAACCGAGGTACCTGATGGGTGTCGGCACCCCTGACGATCTCGTTCGTTGTGTGGCGCGTGGCATAGATATGTTCGATTGTGTCATGCCGACCAGAAACGCGAGAAACGGAACTCTATTCACATCGCAGGGGAAGATAATCATAAAGAATTCAAAGTATGTGAGGGATGATTCGCCTCTTGACCCGGAATGTTCGTGCCATACCTGCAAGAATTTCACAAAAGCGTACCTGCGTCACCTCTTCATGTCGGGGGAGATTCTGGGGATAAAACTCAACACACTCCACAACCTCGCTTTCTACCGCCATACAATTGAGAAAATACGTCAGGCGATCCGTGACGACAATCTAGGTGAGTGGGCCGCCAAGTTGGAAAAAGAGTGAACGATTCCGTAGGCGTTTATATTCATATCCCGTTTTGCAAAAAAAAGTGTGTCTACTGCGATTTTCATTCGGAAACCTCTGCCGGGGAACTGGTTGACCGGTATGTGAACGCCGTTAAAAAAGAGATAGAACTACGAGCCGGTGAAGTTTCTAACAGGGACGTGGTATCGATCTTTTTCGGAGGCGGAACCCCGTCGATCCTCTCGCCAGCAAACATCATGTCGATTATCGGGTCTGTCTGTGACGGTATGAACGTAGAACCTGAGGCCGAGATTACGATTGAGTGCAACCCGGAAAGCCTCACAGAAGCGAAAGCGGACGGTTACCTTGAGGCCGGGGTGAACCGCATCTCGGTAGGAGTGCAATCGACAAACGATGAGCGACTCCGTTTTCTCGGAAGAGTCCATACGGGCAATGAGGCTCGTAAAGCCGTAAAGAGAGTTTTTAAGGCAGGTTTTACCAACGTATCCGTTGACCTGATTTACGGGATTCCCGACCAGTCCAAAGAGGAGTGGATAGAGCAACTCAGGGAAGTTTCCGATTGGGGCGTTAAGTCGCTCTCCTGTTACGAACTTACAAAGGAGCCGGGGACACCCTTATGGGATATGGACTTTCAGACGGGAGATAGCGAGGGGGAGCTCTTTGACATCACTGAACGTCTGTTACAAAAGTACGGTTTTGAACATTACGAGATATCCAACTACGCCAGACCCGGATTCGAGTCTCTACATAACACCGGTTATTGGGAATATCGTGATTATCTTGGTGTTGGCGCCTCAGCAAGCTCTCTTATACGCTCTGTCAGAAGAGAAAACGTTCGTGGTGTTGATAGGTATATCGGGGTAATAGAGGAAGGTGACACCTGTCGCGAAGGGAGCCTGGAGAGGTTGACAACCGAACGGGAGCGACTTGAGCGTCTCATGAACGGGCTTCGTCTGCGCAGGGGGATCGATTCATTTCCGATTGAGGTGACAGATGGCATGAGAAAGATGATCGAAAACGGTGCGCTCGAATTATGCGAAGGACGACTGAGAACGACAAAACGCGGGTTTCGTCTTCTCGACACTATTCTCGAATCGATATAATAGATATGATTCTGTTTGCCGGATAAGCCTGTGCAATGGTATAAGTTTAGTTGGGGAAATTTTCACATTCAATTTTGATCTGTCGTAAACCTATGATGAATGAAACAAGGGAAAACCTTTCGGACGTCGATGCGGGAATATTGGCCGAGAGGGTAAATTACAGATGTTCCAATCCCGATTGCCGCTCATATACACCCGGCCCCGATACCTTTAAATACAAATCACTGGTTGCCGGTACGCCGGTCCGGATTTCCCCCGACGGAAACGATAATAAGAATGTCGAAAACTTCGTATGGCTCTGCTCAAAATGCGTGGATCATGACAAAACCCTTACGGCAAACCAGCTTATGGAGTGGAAATCGTCCGCCGAGGCGTTCGCGTTCAAGGAACTATGCAATGGCGGCGTAAAAGCGCTACCCAAAACAGTCCACAACATTCCCCATACCAGGAATCTCTTTTTCACTGGTCGCAAAACCGTGATTCAAAAACTCTCCGCAAAACTTGCGGAGGGGGAGCGGGTGGCTCTGATACAGCCAGCCGGAGGCATGGGAAAAACAGGACTGGCGGTAGAGTACGTCTATGCAAACAGTGGCGACTATTCGATCATCTGGTGGATCGAGTCGGAGACCGAATCGCAGTTGGATGAAGGTTTCAAGGGGCTTGCCGAAGAGATTGGAATAGCGGGTGTTGGAGGGCTTAAGTCAAAGGAGATAACCAGAGCGGTCCTGCAATGGCTCAGCGAGCATGGCGACTGGTTGCTGGTTTTTGATAACGCCGAAAAACCTGAGGATCTCGCAGGTTACCTCCCACCGGTCGAAAAGGGCGCCGTAATCATAACTTCGAGGAACCCGGCTTTCGCCACCAAAGCCACCCGGGTCTCGGTGGAGCCTCTTACTCTGGATGAGTCTGTGGAATATCTGGTGGCAAGAACAGGACGTATGGGTGATGAGAAGATCGCAAGGCTACTCGCGGGTGAGCTTTCCGGCTTACCTCTGGCGCTGGAGCTTGCTGGTGTATACATCTCCTGTGAGGGAACCGGTTTTGACACCTACCTGGAGCTTTATCGGGGCAACTGGATTAAAATCATGGAACACGATGAGCCTGGCGATTTCAGGAAAACCATCGCAACCGTCTGGCTCACTTCCTTCAAGCGGGCTCAGAAAGAATCAGATGTGGTCGCCGATATCATGAACCTCTTTGCATTCTTCCATTCGGAGAACATTCCGGAGTGGATGCTGACGATCTGCGCGGACCTTATGCCAAAAAAACTTGCGGCGGCCATAAGGGACGGTAGCAGGTTCGGCGGGGCCATCGAGCCTCTTACCCGGCTCGCGCTCATCCATGTATGCGCCACGGAGGAGGAGAGACGTTTTTCCGTGCATCCGATGGTGCAGACAGTGACGCTCGACTGGATGAAAAAGAGCCGGGTCAAATACGCCAAAAACGCCGTTTTGATGATGGAAAAGGTTTTCACCTACAATCAGAACAATTTCACAGCCCGTCCCATCTACGCATCTCTATTGCCCCATGTAATATCGGTGGCGACCCATGCCAAGCGGCTTAACGTATCTTACGATAAGGCGTGGATTCTCTTTAACCGGGCCGCCCGCTTCATGTTGACACGCGGAGAGGTTGGAGAGGCGAAACACCTGCTTACAAAGGCGCTTGCCGTAGCGGAGTCGGAGTATGGGCGAGATCATGAAAATGTCGCCAACTGTCTTAACAGTCTCGGTTCACTTCTGCTCTCGGAGGGGGATCACCATGGGGCGGAAATATACTTCAGGCGCGCTCTTAAGATAGTCACCAGCTTGTTTAATGAAGAAAGCCCTCTGATTGCTATTCTTCTTAACAATCTGGGCCTGACACTTCAGGCTACGGGGGATCTTGACGGCGCGAAAAAAAATTACCAACTCGCCTTGCAGGTGGACAGGAGGGTTTATGGGGAGAACCACGCTTTAGTCGCCATTCGCCTGAACAATCTTGGCTCCATACTTAAGGCGGAGGGGGATCTTGACGGCGCGAAAAAAAATTACACTCGCGCTTTAGCTATAGATACCGGAGTTTACGGTGCGGAACATCCGAAGATAGCCATTCGGCTCAATAATCTCGCTTTTGTGCTAAAAGCCCAGGGCGATCTTGACGGCGCCAGAGTCGAATACAGACGGGCTCTTGAAATAGACCGGAAGGTTTTTGGAAAAGACCATCCCAAGGTGGCTGTTCGCCTGAACAATCTCGGTTCTGTCCTTAAAGCGCAGGGCGACCTTGAAGGCGCAAGGGAGTGCGCATCCAGCGCCCTCGATATCTACAGGAAGCGCCACGGGGAGAACCATCCGAGCGCCAAACTCGTGCTCAACAACCTCACAATCCTTGAATCGATGATAAAAGAAGGGGAGCCATCCTCCCTGTAACCTTTTCTGGCAGTTGACACAGTGTGTCCTGTTTATTTACCATTGAACCAGTGAAATCGTATTTCCGTAATTTATTGAGGAGGTGTAATACTTAAAAACCCGATGCAAACATCAGACTATTCCTGTCGCCAGGGCCGATTTTCCAGGCTCGCTTGTCTCATTACTCTCTTGTCGCTCTACGCAACACCACTGTTCGCCTTTGATCTCGCGGAGAGGGTGAAAGAGTTTTCTCTCGATAACGGTCTGAAGGTTATTGTGCTCGAACGCCCCGGCGCTCCTATATTCGCGGCTCATATAGCGTTTAAGGTCGGATCCGTGGAGGAGCGAAGAGGCATGACAGGCGCCGCCCATATGCTCGAACATATGCTTTTTAAAGGGACCACAAATCTGGGCAGTACCGACTGGAGCAAGGAAGAGCCCCTCCTGGCGGAAGTGAATCGGCTCGGCGCAAAACTCGACAAGGCGCGACGCGATAACGAATCGCCCGAAACTATCGAAAAGATAAAATCGGATCTCGCCAAAGCTTCTGCGGAGCAGAAAAAGTATGTCGTCTCCGAAATATATTCAAAAATCTACTCTTCAGCCGGAGGTGTCGGTTTCAACGCGGGTACGAGCAAGGACCTGACCACTTACATTATCCGAATGCCGGCCAACAAGCTGGAGCTTTGGGCATGGATAGAGTCGGACCGGCTCAAGAACGCGGTCTTCCGGGAGTTCTACTCGGAGCGGGACGTAGTGCTGGAGGAGCGGAGGAGGAGTTACGAAAACCGGGCCACCGGAAAACTGTACGAAAGATTTCTCGCTTCGGCTTTCATAGCTCATCCTTACGGAGAGCCAATCATAGGCTGGCCTGCGGATATATCGAGGCTCCCCTTGTCGGAGGTTCAGCGTTTCTGGGACACCTGGTATGTGCCGAACAACGCCGCCATAGCCATAGTGGGGGATGTCAAGGTCGAGGAAGTGGAGCGGGTCGTCCGGAAATATTTCTCCGACATTCCAGCCCGCCCATTGCCGGAGCGGGTGGTAACGACGGAGCCTGTCCAGGGTGGTCGCCGTGAGATTGAGATAAGCTTTGACGCCAGCCCTACATTTTTCATCGGGTTTCATAAACCTGCGTGGGACGACCCGGACGATGACGTGATGACAGTAATAGACGGTCTCCTTTCGACCGGCAGAACATCGAGGCTCAACGTTAATATCGTCAGAAAAAAGAAGATCGCCCTCTCTGCTGGTACTTTTACGGCCCCCGGATCGCGCTACCCGAACGAATTCATGATAAGCGGCGAGCCTCTTCCCCCCAATACCGTCAAGGATCTGGAGAAGGCGGTATGGGAGGAGCTTGAAAAACTGAAAAACGAACCGGTCGGCGACGAGGAGCTTGAAAAGGTGAAGACAAACCTTCAGGCCGATTTTATCCGGGGGCTGGTCTCCCATTACGGCATGGCCCGCCTGCTCGCTTATTATCAGCAGATAACCGGAGACTGGAGAAACGTAGTGCGGGAGACCGAACGGATAGAAGCCGTTACAGCCGAAGACATAGAGCGGGTGGCGAAGAAAATTTTCACTCAGGAAAACGCCACCGTGGCCAATATCGTCAGCAAAGACAAATCGAAATGAGAAATTTCATAATACCTTTACTGCTGGTCTTTTTTGTTCAGGCCGATTCGGCCAGCGGCAGTGGTGGCGAAGAGGCTCTATCCCGGCTTTCGTTCCCCCCCATCAAGACCGACATTCCCCAGCCTTCAAGAGTCACCCTGAAAAACGGGGTCCGGGTGTTGCTTCTGCCGGATCATGAACTGCCGTTAATAACGGTAAGCGCCATGATAAAGACCGGCGCCATCTACGATCCTCCCGGAAAAGAGGGATTGGCCGCACTTACCGGCGCCAATATCCGTTCGGGCGGAACCGTGGCGATTCCCCCTGACGAACTGGATGAAAAGCTGGAACGAATGGCGGCGATGGTGGAAGTCAGCATAGGCGAAGAGTCCGGGACCGCCACCCTTTCCACGCTTACCAAGGATCTGGATACGGGGCTTGAAACTTTCGCGGACGTTTTGCGCAATCCCCGGTTTGATGAGAGCAGATTCGAGCTTTCAAAAGCCCAGACCATGGAGTCGATTCGCAGGGAGAACGACGACCCCTCCGGCATCGCCATGCGGGAGTTGTCACACCTGCTCTACGAAGGAACGCCTTACGCCAACAGACTGACACTAAAAAGCGTCTCTTCTATAACTATCGAGGATGCAAAACAGTTCCACCGAAACTACTTTGTTCCGCAAGGAATGATAATCGGCGTAGCGGGGGATTTTGACGAGAAGAGCATTATTGCAAAACTTGAAAAGGTTTTTGAGGGATGGCAAGGAGTTGATCCTCTCTTCCCGGAGGTTACCCCTGCGCCGGAGAAGTATGAAGGCGGTTTTTTTGTTGCGGACAAAAAACTCCCTCAAGCGGTAATCAGGGCCGGTCACCTTGCTACAAAGAGGACCAATCCCGACTATTTTTCGCTACGGGTGATGGACAAGATTCTCGGAGCAAACGGGTTCGCCTCCAGAATGGTTCAGAAGATAAGGACCGAAAGGGGGCTTGCTTACTCCGCATGGTCTTATTATCTCGGCGGCAGAAGTGAATTGGGCCGCCTTCTCATAGGGGCGGAGACCAAAACCGAAAGCGTCGCCGAGGTTGTGAAAATCATGATCGAAGAGATTTCGGCTATCAGGGAAGTAGAGGTGACAGACGATGAGATCGACGTGGCGAGAAACGCAATCGTGAATTCGTTTATTTTCATTTTCGATAAACCGGCCCGGATTCTCGACCAGTGGCTGACTCTGGAATATTACGATTATCCTCATGACTATCTGTTAAGTTACCGCGACAAGGTGATGTGGGTTACGAAAGGGGATGTCTTGCGGGTGGCGAAAAAATATCTGCACCCGGACGGTTTAAAGTTCGTGGTGGTAGGTGACACCGAATCGCTGAAAGATGGCCTCTCTTTATTCGGGGAGATAAACGAGATTGAGCTTGAGGACTACCGCACTGGTGAAAAACAGAAACACCATGACTGACGAACCTCCCAGTCCACGCTTTAATTTCCCGGAAAGAAGAGCATGGACGACGCTCTGATTGCAAGGTCGATCCTGCTGGTTGCCCTGCTGTTGCTCTCCGCTTTCTTCGCAGGTTGCGAGGTGGCTCTCTTCTCCCTTTCACAGGTTCAACTGACAAGATTAAGAGAGGAGAACGGCAGAGCGGGCGCTAAAATTTCCAAACTGCTCGATTCACCCCGCCGCCTCCTGATCTCCATCTACATAGGTAACGAACTTGTCAATGTAGCGGCCTCCGCCGTTACAACTTTTATCGCACTGGAGCTGTTCGGCGACGCTGGTCTTGCCATAGCTCTCGGCGCCGGAACTTTTGCCCTGCTTGTGGTGGGTGAGATCACTCCCAAAACCATAGCCCACTACAATAACGAGAGGTGGGCGCTTTTAACGGTACATATCCTCTCTTTTTTCATCGTCATAATTCATCCGGCCCATCTTGTGGTCAACTACCTGTCTAGCAAGGTTGTTTCCCTCTGGGGGCGGCCCACCGCCTCAAATTCACGGTTGACCGAAGAGGAGCTTATCACTCTGGTGGAGGGGGTGGCGGACGAAGGGGTCATCGACGAGGGGGAGAAGGAGATGATTCAGAACGTCTTCGAATTCGGTGATGTTACTGTTGATGATGTCATGACTCCCAGGACAGAAATATACGCCCTGCCGATAGAGACACCGTTAAAGACAGCCTGGGACAAATTATCCGACACTCTCTTTTCGCGGGCGCCGGTATACGAGGATTCGACCGATAACGTAGTGGGCATACTGTACAAGAAGGATCTGCTCAGGTTCGACTATCCCCCAGATCCGAAAACCAAACTTGCAAGCATTGTCAGAAAACCTTTCATTGTGCCGGAGACGATGCCGATCGACGAGTTGTTGCGGGCGTTCAAGAAGAAGAAGACCCATGTAGCCTTGGCCATGGATGAATATGGTGGCCTCACCGGGCTTGTGACCATGAACGATGTGATCGAGGAACTTGTGGGGGAGACAATGACCGCCCGGGAGGGGGATGGTTATATCGAAAAGACCGGCCCCGACTCCTACAGGCTTTCGGGAGGTCTGGAGCTTGACCGGCTCAACGAAAAGCTGAATCTTGAGATAAAACATGATGAGCTGGAGACTGTGGGCGGTTATGTATTCCACCTGTTTGGACGGGTGCCGACAGCGGGCGAGTCGATAGAGTACGAAGGATTGGTTTTTACGGTGGAGCAGGTGAACGAAAGACGGATAAAACTGCTGACCTTGAGGTTAAAGAATAGCGAGCATGATAACGAGGCGAAAGGCTGATGGACCTTACCGCCACTATTACCCTTGCTATCTTCTGCCTCCTGTCGGAAGGATTCTTTTCAGGTTGCGAATATCTGCTGATTTCGTTTGACCGGGTAAAACTGCGGCATCTGGCCGAATCGGGTTCGGAAGGGGCGAAAACCTTCGAGCGCCTTCTAAAGAACCCGGAACGGGTGTTCGGCGCCACATCTCTCGGGACCAATATCTTTGTATTCGCCGGGGCTTCCCTTGTTACAGCCTATCTGGCCAGCCGTGTTGGTGAGAGCGCTGATATCTACTCGTTCCTGATAATGGGTCCGTTAACTCTTATCCTGGGTGAGATCGCCCCGAAGATTCTTTTCAGTCAAAAAGCGGAGACCATGACCGAATATGTGGCCGGACCGCTGGAAAAGGCGCAGACTCTTTTTTCTCCGCTCTTAAAGGTCACATCCGCCATAGCCAGGGGCGTGGCTTCATTATTCCGTCCCGACAACGGTGAACCGGTCGGCCTTATCACCCGGGAGGAGTTGCACCGGATGACAAGGAAAAGCGACTCCAACCTCGACATCGCCCATGATGAACGGAAAATGATCGACCGGATTTTCGAGTTTCGCACAACGAACGTAGAATCGGTGATGCGTCCGCTGGTAAACCTTGTCGCGGTATCGAGTTCCTCCACCGTGGCCCAGGCGAAAGAGCGGATAGCAAAATCGGGCTACTCCCGGCTTCCTGTCTATAACGAGCGCATATACAATATCGTCGGTATAGTCAGCGCGTTTGACATTCTGAGAAACCACAACCAGAACGAAACTGTCGATAAACTTATGCAACCTGTTATCTATACACCGATAACAAGACGAAGTTCATCCCTTATGCGGGAGATGAACCAGAACAATGTGCATATGGCCATAGCCGTGGACGAGTACGGCGGTTCGGTGGGTGTAGTCACCGTCGAAGACCTCGTGGAGGAGATCGTCGGGGAGATTGAGGATGAATACGACTCCCCCATAAAGTTCTATGAGAAAACCGGTGAGGGGAAATACGTCATCGACGCCATGATGGAGGTCGACAGCCTCAACGAAGAGCTAGGATTCACCCTGCCTACGGGAGACTACGAGACTGTTAGCGGGTTCATGAACGATGCGTTGGAGCGGATTCCAAAAAAAGGAACCATGATGGCGACAGGTCCGTATCTGATAAAAACGCTCGACAGCACACCTCAGCGTCTGTTGTCAGTGGAGATAATTGACGTGAGGGTGACCGATGTCGATAAAGACGGTTGATGCAATTCTCAAGGGCGTTCTTGAGGGAGAGCGTCTTGACGACGATTCCGCACTGGCCCTTTTAAAGTCGCACGAGCTTCTGGCCATCGGAAAGGCGGCGGACACTCTCTGTCGAGGAAAACACCCGGACGGCGTTGTTACATATATAGTTGACCGGAACGTCAACTATACAAACGTATGTGTCTCCGCCTGCCGGTTCTGCGCGTTTTACAAGACCCCCGGTCACGGTGACGCTTATCTCATCACGGATGATCAGATACTTGAAAAGATAGACGAGACAATAAAACTGGGTGGAAAACGGATTCTGCTACAGGGGGGATTGCATCCGAAACTTCAGTTAGAGTGGTACGAAAACCTTTTGCGGGTTATCAAGGGGCGGGGAATCGGTATCCACGGTTTCTCCGGGCCTGAGATCGCGCATATCTCCCGCATCTCGAAACTCTCGATAGCTGACACCATCGCAAGGTTGCAAAAAGCCGGCCTTGACTCGATACCGGGTGGTGGCGCAGAAATCCTTGTGGACCGGGTCAGGGACATCGTTAGCCCGAACAAGTGTAGCGCGGACGAATGGATAGAGGTGATGCGTCAGGCGGGTCTTCAGGGAATGAGGGCAACGGCCACCATGATGTTCGGTCACGAGGAGACTTTGAGGGAGAGGATCGAAAGCCTCGGACGGATAAGGGAGTTGCAGGACGAGACTGGTGTCTTTACCGCCTTTATCCCCTGGCCGTTTCAGCCGAAGAATACCGACCTTGAAGGTAGGGCGGAGACCGGCGGGTTCGAGTATCTAAAAACGCTGGCCGTCTCCCGCCTCTATCTTGATAACATAGATAACATTCAGGCGTCATGGGTGACCCAGGGCGCGAAGATTGCCCAGCTCTCCTTATATTTCGGCGCCAACGACATGGGTTCGACGATGATCGAAGAGAATGTCGTCGCATCGGCCGGGGTAAGTTTCAGATTGACGGAAAAGGAGATAAGAAGGCTTGTGGAGGATGCGGGGTTTACCGCTCGCAGAAGAGTTATGGACTATTCACCAGGAGCCTGTCGGACTTAGGATGATTCTGCTACAAGTGGCGCGACCACGCCGTTGGCCCAGTTTTGGCCAAATTATCCGCTCTTTTTCGGCGAAGTGGCGTGGCCACGGCGATTACACCTCAAAAGTGCAATAAATCTGACTCAAAACCTTATCGCTGTGGTCGCGCCACTTCGCTAACGAACCCCTAAGTCCGATAGACTCCTAGCGGAATAATCGGGGCTACTACGTCTGTTTTACGCCAAGGATTGCATATATGTCGCGTAGCAACTCCTCTTTTGTGAACGGTTTGCTAAGATAGCTGTTGGCTCCGGCGCTATAAGCCGCTTCGACCACTTTCGGCGATGTTTTTGCCGAAAGGACCAGGATGGGAGTATCGCAGATTTCAGGGTTTGACCGAATCTCCAGGATTGTCGCAATCCCGTCCTTTTCCGGCATGGCCATGTCCGCAAGCAGAATCGCAGGTTTATGTTTTGCACACATCCTTACGGCCTCATGACCGTCGGCGGCCTCTACAATATCGAATTTCTCTTTCAACATGCCCTTGAGAAGCAGTCGGGAGTTCATGTCGTCATCGGCTACCAACGCCAGACTTCTCTCCATATTGGAGCTTGTGGTGAGCGCATCATAGGCCGCATCCGGGTTGTAGGGGATCGTTACCTTGAACCGGCTCCCCACTCCCTCTTCACTTGTGACGGAGACTTCCCCTTTGTGCAACCACGCGATCGAACGGACAAGCGATAGCCCGACGCCCAGACCTCCACTTCCATCCGGTTTGTTGTGTTGGGTGAAATTCTGGAATATGGAGTCGAGAGCCTCCCCCGGAAGCCCCTCCCCCTGATCTATGACCTCTATGACCACATTATCGCCCATATTACATGTGGTTACTGTTATTACGCTACCCGCAGGTGAGCAGGCCGAGGCGTTAGAGATCAACATCCCTATCGCCGTGAGTATCATCCCGGGATCGGCGACGATGGAGCCAACAGATTCGTCCAGATCAAGGTAGAGAGCAACGTCCTTTGGAAGGTCGTTGCTCCATTTCGGGGATTCGGTTGTGATGCGCTTATTGAGGCCAAACAGTTTGAACGCAGGGGGCGACTCTCCGGAGTTGATACGGGCCAGATTGATCATGGTCTCGACCATTCCCATAAGTCGCTCCCCCTCCTGAAGAACAATGCCAAGATATTCGGCAATTTTTCTCGTGTCCATCATACCTTCCTTGTCCTGCAACAATAGCGAGGTAAAGCCTATAATGGAGGTTAGAGGTGTGCGTAGTTTATGGTTGATATTGGCTATGAACTCTTCTTTCATCCGCTCGCCGACCTTGGCGCTGTCGACAGCCTGTTCGAGTTCGCCTTCCAGGATCTCCACCTTGTCTTCGAGCCGTTCCTTTTCGGTTCTAAGGGACCTGTTGACTGACCGGAGGTTTTCAAACGCCGTTTGGTTCTTTTCCGACACTTCTGTAACGAGGCGTGAGATCGAATTAAGTTTAGGGTCGTTTACAGGTGGTAAATATGGCGCGGGCAAGCCTTTGGATACAATCTCAAGCGCCCTTATAAGCTCATCATAAGCCTGGCGGTTGTCGATAGATTTTTCGTTGATTTCCATAACCGAAGCAAACGTAAATTTCGTTCGTTACACTTTTTTCCCGTAAGACCCGTTCACATGATACACCCAGGATAACACTTCGGCTATAACATGGTAAAGCTCCGGTGGTATCTGCTCGTCCAAATCAAGGCCAGCGAGAGTCTCGACCAGGTCCGGGTCCTCCTTTATCGGAATGCCATGCTCCTTTGCTATCTGAAGGATTTTTTCGGCTATATCCCCGACCCCTTTGGCCGCCACGGTAGGCGCCGCTTGCAAACCCCTCTCATATTTCAGGGCGACAGCTTTTTTTCTTGGTGGCTTTTTTTTATGCAAAACGTTAAGCCTTTACGTTTATCAGCCCTTGGGGAGCGTTTCTTAGAGGTATGGCGTTTTCCAGCTCTTCGGTCACATATCCGGCCCCGGCTGTCGCCACATCAAACCATACCTTGTATCCTGCCGAGGTAAGGGGGGATACAAGTTTGGGCAGTTCATTTTTCATGTACGATGTGGCGGAATCGTTGACGGCGAAGATCGATCCTGTCACCTTTTCCTTATTCACCCTGACATCGACTCTCACTGGGCCGAGCTTTGACATGTTTAGCATGAAGACCATCCTGCTCTCGTCTGACCCTTTGCCTTCGGACGAAGCGTCTCCTTCCCGCCTCGGATTGATGAAGACCCTGGCGTTATTTACAAGGTTTCCTTCAAAAAAAGGGAGCTGGTAGAAGGAGGGGGGGGCGCCATCCCCCTGTTTTCTGTCAACCGTTGAGTTCATTACCTGGTTAAGCTCTATGTTGTTGATCGCGTCCCGAATATTTTTTCCGGCTTCCCGCATTCGAGCAAGGTCAGCAAGGGTGGACTCGATTAATGCGGCCTGACCATGTGGCGCCGCGCCTTTGGCGCTGTTTGCGGCGCCAGCCCTGACCGCTTTCTCCGCTATTACCGGCTCCTTGCCACTTTCAGTCGTCAGTGGGACAGTTGATTTTGTCTCCCTTTGGGTGGCCATGATCTCTTTTTCCGCCGACGTTGACAGAGGAACGAGGGCTTTGAGTCTGTTCGCCACCCTTTCGGTCTCTGTAGTAATCTCTGTCAGAGCTGTGCCGAGCATAGCTTTTACATCGGTTTGCAGAATCTTGCCAACGGTTGTCCGGTCCATATTTTTCACCACCGCCTCTTTTAACGTCGCTTCCATAAAAAGACCTGAGTTCCGTATAGCGCTTTTTGTTTTCGCAGGGGTGTTATTTTCGATATTTCCCGCTATGGTTTTCTGTATATTCCCGGCAAGATCGGTGACGGTCTGTTTGATCGCCGACGGTAACCCCTCCTTTTGGGGAAGATCGAGAACCTTGGAGAGGGACTGTCCCATCGGCTCTTTCCCGGGCAGGAGCGCGCGCAACATTTCTGTCGTTTTAATATCTCCCGCATTTTTCCCGGGCAGTATATTAATGGTCATCTTCTGACCGACGTTTTGAAGTTTCCCCACAAAAGTCTGCCCCTCAGCCATGGGACTCTTGCTTGAGGCGACCATCTTCTGGCCTTCCACGTTCACAAGCAGTTGGGCGTTTGGCAGGAGCTTGATGACTTTCCCCTGGACGATCTGGCCATCGGCGAGAGGGGATTTTGGCGCTTCTCCACTCATTTTCGGCAGAGTGATCGCCTGGGCGATCTTGATGGCTATGTTATCTATCCACATGGGTGGTCACAAAAAAGGGGCTGTCAGGCTACGATGTTGATCTGACCGCCGACACCAAGCTCTTTGATTGGCACGACCTCCTCTTCTTCGGCGTCATCTTTGTGAGCGCCACCTCCTGGTGGCCGTTTCGCCTGCCTGTGATGTTTCGGAAGGTCTTCATCCCGGATTTTCGCCTCTTCGGTCGCTTTGGTCTCCTGGACTTGCTCAAGTTGCAGGTCTGTGGTCTTTTTCATCTCGTCTTCAAACGCCCTGGCGGTAGCGGCCAGCTGGTTTGAAGGCGAAACATTCGCTTTTTCCACTGTGCTGGACATTTGTAAAACTTGTTGCATTCCGACCGATTCGACCATTTTGACGCTCCTTGCGCCCATGCCGGTTTAAAACTCACGCCACATGAGTCAAGACCTGACAGGGCCAACCTGGATAAATAAACGCCTTACTACGGCTACGCGAACATTATAACAGCTTTTTAACCAGCCATATAGGTCACGCAAACGACAAGTTCAACCGCAAGGGCGCATAGATCTCACCTTGTTATCGGTATATCGCCCCGATTACTTTCGCCAATACCCATTATTATTCATGAATGATAAAGGTTAATGCGTTGTAAAAGATCAATCAACTGGTAAAATGGTCCAGGCTGAGAGAGGCTGTCTTAACGGAGACTTTTTACAGAGGCTGAATCATGAAAAGATACGATCCTGAGAAAATCCGCAACATAGGAATACTCGCCCACAGTGGCGCTGGTAAAACATCTCTTGCAGAGGCTATCCTCTACGACTCTGGTGGAATAAATCGCATGGGAAAAGTCCAGGACGGTAACACTGTAATGGATCACGACCCGGAAGAGATCAAAAGACAGATATCGATCAGCGCCTCCCTTGCGTCGTGCGAGTGGAAAGAGCATAAAATAAACATCCTCGATACTCCGGGAGACCAGAACTTCGTTGCAGACTCCCTGCTGTCGATGAGTGTCATGGACGCCGCCCTGGTCATCATATCCGCAGTATCGGGAATCAAGACCCAGACGGAGACGGTGTGGCGATGGGCGTGCGACCATGGTCTGCCGAGAATCATCTTCATCAACAAGATGGATAACGACAAAGCCTCCTACGAGACCGCTTTCGGACAGATCGACGCGGTGTTTCATCAGAGGACGTTGAAGTTCACAATCCCGATAGGCTCCGGGCCAACGTTCAGGGGTGTGGTTGATCTGCTCTACATGAAAGCGTACATCTACGAACGGGATGGCGAAGGAACCTTTACCGTTGAGGAGATACCGGACAACCTGCTCAAGTGGGCGGAGAATGAGCGCCGGGATATCGTCGAATCGGTGGCGGAGACCGACGAAAGCCTGCTCGAAAAATATATGGACAACGACACGTTAAGCGACGAGGATCTCTTTGCCGGATTGCGCAACGCTATCCGCGCAGGCGAAATAGTCCCGGTTCTTTGTGGTTCGGCCACCCAGAATATTGTTATTCGCAAGACTCTCGATACGATTATCAGATTTTTCCCTTCGCCACTTCAGGCTCGTCCGAGAAAGATAGCCAACTCGGACAAAACTCTCAACCCCGACCCGAACGGCCCCACGGTGATCCAGGTGTTCAAAACCGTGGCGGATCCGTACGCTGGCAAACTGAGCTTTTTCAGGGTCTTTTCAGGAGATCTGAGCTCGGACTCCTCCCATGTGAACATGAGCCAGGATGGCGCCAAAGAGCGGATCGGAACGTTACTGCAGATAAACGGCAAAAACCATACCGCTGTCTCATCCGTCCCCTTCGGTGACCTGGCCGCTGTCGCAAAACTGAAAGCTACCCAGACCGGCGATACTATCGGCGACCCGAAGGCGGATGTCGTACTGGAGAAAGAGGTTGCTCCACATCCGGTCATATCTTTCGCTATCGAACCTGAGTCGAAAGGGGATGAGGATAAGCTGGCCAGCTCCCTGCACAGGCTCGTGGAGGAGGATCCCACCATTACCGTGAAAACAGACAAAACCACGGGCGAACTGCTCCTCTCCGGGATGGGTCAGGTTCACATAGAGACAGTGGTATGCCGACTCAAGGACAAGTTCGGGCTGGGCGTTACCATTAAACCACCAACGATAGCTTACAAAGAGGCGATCAGAGGATCGGCTGAAGGACACGGCAGGATCAAAAAACAGACCGGTGGACACGGTCAGTTCGCCGACTGCAAGATAAGGATAGAGCCGCTTGCCGACGGGGAGAACTTCGAGTTTGTCAACGCCATAGTAGGTGGCGTTATCCCGCGCGGATACATTCCGGGTGTGGAGAAGGGGGTTGTTGAGGCGATGACCAAAGGTGGACTGGCCGGATACCCGGTTACCGGATGCAAGGTGACGGTCTTCGACGGCAAATACCACGATGTCGATTCTTCAGAAATGGCTTTTAAATCCGCCTCCGCCATGGCGTTCAGGGAAGCCTTCACAAAGGCGGCGCCTGTACTGCTGGAACCTGTCATGGAAATGGAGGTCGTGGCGCCCGACGAGTGTCTTGGGGATATCATGGCCGACTTAAGCCAGAAACGGGGCAAGGTTCTCGGCATGGGGGTTATGGGTGGTCAGCAGAGAATCAAGGCGCTCGCGCCTCTGGCCGAAGTCCTCGAATACGTCAAGACCCTCCGTTCCCTGACAGGTGGTCGTGGATCGTTCTCCATGCATTTTCACGACTATGAAGAGACCCCACCAGCCGTAACCCGGAAGATAATCGAGGGGACGAAAAAGGAAGAGGAGAAATAGTTGTACTCTGGTGACCAGAACCCAGCTTGCGGATGAACAGGATAAACCTGCTTGCAGAACTTCAAAACTACAGGAACAGCGTGAAACCTGACGGCGAGAAACTTACCCGTCCGGCCTATGCAATGGCCTTTGTGATGGCGGTCGTATCGATTGCGTACTGGGTGTTCCCTCCTCAATGGGGAGACAAGCCAACCAAACTTATGGAACGGATGAAACAGGGGGTGGAGGTGTCGCAGGAAAAGGACGATCCAGGTTCTTTCATCGATACCGAAGAGGTGGAAGAGGCGACCCCGAAAATTACGGAGAACGCCGACTCTCTTGACGTGCAATCTCGTCCCGTCGCCTCGGCAATAGCTCCTGAAACGCCCTCGGAGTCTGTTACATCGCAGACTCCTGTCGCTGGTCGGGAGCCTGTATGGCGAATCCGTCTGGGTTTTTGCGTACTCAGGGAAAGTTGCGAGAGCCTTGTCAGAGACCTGCGCAAGAAAAACATAGAGGCTTTCCTGGTGGATGGAGTTGCAAGAATGCCAGCCAACAGGGTGAGCTTCGGGCCGTGGCCGACAGAAACCCAGGCGCTTGAGGCCAGAAAAAAACTGAAACAGAACGCAATAGACACATCCCTTTTCTCCGCAGGATCGAAGCGTTATCTGGTTACGGCGCAGTTGAAGTCAAAAGCCGATATAGACACGATTCTGAAAAAAGCCAGGGTATTAAACGTCAAGGCGGGTGTATCATCTAAAAAGGAGTCGCGCAAAGTTACGAAAGCCTACCTGAACGAAGGGTTTCAGGAGAGGGACAGCGTTATGCGCAAGGTCGGCGAGTTGAAGAAGATGGACATAGATTGTGTAGCGGAGAAGGTTGGTTGACGTGCGGGTGAGATATGAGTGACGAGGAGCGGCAGACCGGGTTATTGCCCGGCGGGGCGCCTGAGAAGATGTTCTACAAGATCCGGGACGTGGCGCAGATAGCTGACGTGAAGACGCATGTTCTGCGATACTGGGAGTCGGAGTTTCCGACCTTGAAACCGCACAAAAACAAGAACGGTCAGAGAATATACTCGCGCAAGGAGATCGATCTTATCCTGGAGATCAAACGCTTGCTCTATGTGGAAAAATACTCCATCGCAGGGGCAAAACAGTATTTCAGAAATAAACGAAGTCCGAAGGTAGCGACCACCAAACGAGTTTCAGAAAAGAAATCTGATACGTTAAGAGAGATCAGGGCGAGCCTGGCCGACCTGCTGAACACACTTAACCAGACTTCTTGAACCCCCTTTTTAAGTTTCGATCATTTTCCAAAGGAGACAACTATGAGAAATAGCGCGATTTTCGCTCTGATATTATCTGTGGCCCTGCTTTACGGAGCGCAAGACTCGCTGGCGGCTGACAGCCATGACCACAGCCAAATGAATAACGATCACGGCGATCATAAAATGGCCGGTGACCACAAAATGACTGGTGACCACAAAATGTCGGGCGATCATAAAATGGCCAGCGACCACAAGATGATGAGTCCGGCGGAGATGAATAAAAGGTTGGTAAAGTGGATGCCGCTGGCCCTGTCGAAAGTAGGGACCAAGGTCGATGGTTCGTTATCATTCATAGACAGCAGTGGCAAAAAGGTGAGCCTGGGCGATTTTTTCGGTGAGCCTTTTTTCATAACTTTCATGTTCACAACCTGTCCACATATCTGTCCCACCATAAACGGCAATATGGGGAGGGCGGCAAGGGTGGCAAGTTCAAAACATGGGGATAAATTCCGGTTGATAACGGTGAGTTTCGATGTGGAGACCGACGATGTATCGATGATGAAAGATTATTCCGAGGGTTATCTGGACGATTTCCCTAACTGGACATTCGGCATGGCGGAGAAAGAAACAGTAAAGGATCTGACTTCGGCTTTTGGATTTTCATACATGCCTCATCCTGAGGAGATATGGGCGCATATCTCGTTGGTGACGGCTGTGGGGAAGGACGGGCTTATCGTAAAACAGATCATCGGCACAAAAGTCGCCCAGGATGAATTCGACACCGCCCTCGAATCGTTGTTACACTAATACGTTTTAGATAATTAACCGGAACCCGATATGACCACCGGCAAGAAGAGAGAATTCTACAGGATCAAGAGACTGCCGCCATATGTGCTGGCGGAGGTGACCAATCTACGCATGGAAGCCCGCAGGGCAGGTGAGGATATCATCGATTTCGGTATGGGCAACCCCGACATGCCGACTCCCGCGCATATTGTCGATAAGCTGGTTGAATCGGCGAAAAAACCACCTAACCACAGATATAGCGCCAGTCGTGGAATAACCAAACTGCGTCACGCCATCTGTTCCTGGTACGACCGGAAATACGGGGTTGATCTCGACCCTGAGACCGAGGCGATAGTCACCATCGGATCGAAAGAGGGGATAAGCCATCTGATGCTGGCGATAATATCTCCCGGCGACTCGGTTCTGGTTCCGGCCCCCACTTATCCGATCCACACATACGCCGTGGTCATAGCCAATGGAGATGTCATCAACGTGCCTCTCTCCAACGGGGCCGATTTTTTTGAAAGCCTCACCACCGCTTACGAGAGAGCGTGGCCGAGGCCGAAGGCGATGATGCTTAATTTCCCGCACAACCCGACCACCGTCTGTGTCGATCTCGACTTCTTTAAAAGGGTGGTGGAGTTTGCAAAAAAACACGACATCATAGTCGTTCACGATCTGGCCTACGCCGAGATAGCTTTCGACGGATACAAGGCGCCCTCCATCCTCCAGGTGGAAGGGGCGAAGGATGTGGCGGTGGAGTTATACACCCTCTCGAAAAGCTACAACATGCCGGGATGGCGGGTCGGTTTCATGGTCGGCAACCGCGAAATTGTTTACGCCCTTCAGAAACTGAAAAGTTATCTCGATTACGGAATGTTCCAACCGATCCAGGTCGCCAGCATCATCGCGCTCAACGGTCCGCAAGATTGCGTGGAGGATATCAGGCTCACATACCAGTCGAGAAGGGATGTCCTTTGCGAAGGCTTGAATCGTATCGGGTGGAATGTCGAAAAACCTGCCGCCACCATGTTCGTGTGGCCCAAAATACCTGAGCGGTTCCAACATATGGGTTCTGTGGAGTTTTGCAAGGAGCTTTTGCGTAAAGGTCAGGTGGCCGTATCCCCCGGCGCCGGTTTCGGAGACGGTGGGGACAAACATGTAAGATTCGCTCTGGTGGAGAACGAACACAGGACCAGGCAGGCGATCCGTGGCATCCGCGAAGCCTTCAGAAAGATGGACCAGGGATGAAACCGGTAAAACTCGGACTCATAGGTTTCGGTACGGTCGGTTCGGCTATCGAAGATCTGATAAACCGGAACGGCGACCTTCTGGCCTCCCGTATCGGAGCTGGACTGGAAATTGTAAAAGTCGCCGTCCGCGATACAACAAAAAAGAGAGAGACCAAACTTGACACAGCTCTCTTTACAGATGACCCGTTCGATGTTGTGAACGATCCGGCTGTGCAGATAGTTGTAGAGGCTATGGGTGGTGAATCACTCGCCCTTGAGCTTACGTTGCAGGCGGCCAAAAACGGGAAACATATTGTCACAGCCAACAAACATCTGCTTGCCATGCGGGGAGCCGAGGTTTTTGCCGCTGTAGGTGAGAATGGTGTGGAACTCGGTTTCGAGGCCGCCGTAGCCGGGGCTATCCCGATAGTCCGCACGTTACGCTCCTCCTTCTCCGCAAACCGGATAATCTCTCTTTACGGCATCGTGAACGGCACCGCCAACTATATTCTCTCAAAAATGGCTGATGAAGGCGCTCCTTATGAAACAGCCTTGTCGGAGGCGCAACGTCTGGGATACGCTGAAGCGGACCCTACCTTCGACGTTGAGGGGATCGACTCGGCTCATAAGGCGGCCATCCTGGCGTCGTTGGCGTTTGGAACGCCGGTCGATTTTTCCGATGTTTATGTGGAAGGCGTTACCAGGATAACCGCCGAGGATATCGGCATGGCCAAAGAGTTTGGATATGTAATAAAGCTTTTGGCCATAGCAAAGTATGAACGTGAAATGGTCGAGATACGGGTTCACCCCGCAATGGTGGCCTGCAGTAATCCGATAGCCAAAGTTTCAGGAGCTTTTAACGCCATAGAGATCGATTGTAGCGAAGGTGGCGTGAACATGCTGGTAGGTCCCGGCGCAGGTGGAGGCCCCACAGCATCCGCCATGCTTGGTGACATCGCCGATATCGCCACGAAGATATTAGCCGGTTCGGCGGGCAAAACACCATCGTCAATGTCGCAAGATCCGATTGCTGTCAGGCCGATGGTTGAAATAAAGAGCAGGCACTACCTCAGGTTTACAGTTCCAGATAGCCCCGGTGTTCTGGCCCAGCTCGCCGGTCTCCTGGGTGACAACGGCATCTCGATAGCTTCGATGATGCAACGGGGGCGCAAAGCTGACATGCCGGTGAGTGTGGTGTTAATGACACACACCGCCTTGACAGCCAACCTTGACAAGGCTCTCGACGAGATCGGACGGCTGGGCATATGCTCCGCCCCGACAGTGGTCATAAGGGTCGAAGGGGAGGAGGAGTAGGTGAGAGCCGAAAAGTATGTGATTCTTCTCGGTGACGGCATGCCCGACAGGCCGATCCCGCAGATGGATAACAAAACCCCGCTTATGCTGGCAAACACCCCGAACCTTGATACCATGGCGCGCGAAGGAAGCGCGGGTTCGGTCTCCACAACCCCGGAAGGTTTCGAGCCGGGGTCCGATGTTACCAATATGGGCATTCTCGGATACGATCCTTCGTTCTATTACACAGGACGTTCACCGCTCGAAGCCACCGCCATGGGGGTCGATCTCGGTCCCGACGACGTGGCTTTCCGATGCAACCTGGTTACGCTCAAACCTGCGGGTGGTGGTGTAATCATGCACGATTTTTCCGCCGGGCATCTTGAGACTGATGATGCGAAAGAATTAATAGAAGGTCTCAACGATGCGATAGGGGATGAATCGATAACCTTCTACCCCGGAGTTTCGTACCGCCACCTGATGGTTTGGAGAGGGGGGCGGACCGAGATGAAACTGACACCTCCTCACGATATTTCAGATCAGGATATTCGCGGATATCTGCCTTCCGGGGATGGCTCCGATTTTATTCGCAAAGTGATGAACGACTCCCAGATGTTTTTAAGCAAACATCGTGTGAACATAAGACGTAAAGCTGCAGGTAAAAAAGAGGCGAACAGCGTCTGGCTCTGGGGTCATGGTAAAAAGCCGATTCTCCCACCTCTGATGGAGAAACGAAAACTTTCGGGCGCCATGATAACGGCGGTGGACCTGATGCGTGGGATTGCGATAAACGCCGACATGAAAGTTATCGATGTGGAGGGCGCCACCGGCTGGATCGACACCAACTACGATGGCAAGGCGCAGGCGTGTCTTGAGGCGCTAAAGGAGGTCGATCTTGTCTACCTTCATGTAGAGTCGCCAGACGAGGCGGGTCACGCCGGAGGACTTGATGACAAGATAAAAGCCATAACCGATTTCGACAAGAAGGTTGTCGGGCCGATTCTGAAACTTGCCATGGAAGGTACGGATGTGAGAATAATCGCGCTCTCCGACCATGCGACACCCCTTGAGTTGAAAACCCATACCACCAACCCGGTGCCGTTCGCCATCTTTCCGCCTCTCGACGCTTCGCCATCGGGCGCTTTTGACGAATCGATAGTCGAAACTTCACAACTCAGGTTCGACAACGCTGTTGATCTGTTCGACTATTTTATCGAAGGGGGCCGTGTCTGACCCGTGGCGCTTATCGTACAGAAATATGGCGGCACTTCCGTAGGCGACCTCGACAGAATCGCGCGGGTGGCCCAGCGGGTCGGCAGAGCGAAGTCTGATGGGAACAGCCTGATAGTTGTGGTGTCCGCCATGAGCGGAGAGACCGACAAACTGATAGAGATGGCGCATAAACTTAACGATTTCCCCCCGGATCGGGAGATGGACCTGCTGATGAGTTCCGGTGAGCGGGTAACGGCGGCCCTTCTGGCTATCGCCTTGACCGACCTCGGTATTCCGGCTATCTCCTTTACCGGGCGCCAGATCGGCCTTACCACCGATAGTGTGCATATGAAAGCCCGTATCCGTAGAATAACAGGAGAACGGCTAAGAGAGGCTGTCGCGGAGGGGAAGGTGGCCGTGGTGGCCGGTTTTCAGGGAATGGACGAAACCAGCGGCTCGGTAACCACCCTCGGTCGTGGCGGAACGGACACATCCGCCGTCGCTATAGCCGTGGCCATGAAGGCGGACCTTTGCGAAATATATACTGACGTAGACGGGGTATACACCACCGATCCGCGGATCGTGCCGAACGCCCGACGGCTCGACAATGTGTCGTTCGAGGAGATGCTTGAGATGGCCTCCCTCGGCGCCAAGGTCCTGCAGACGAGGTCTGTCGAGTTTGGAATGAAATATAATATGCCCATACATGTAAAATCGACCTTTACCGAAGGGAAAGGGACGCTGGTGAGCAAGGAGTCGAGTGAAATGGAAGAGGTAGTTGTATCCGCTGTCACTTACGACAGGAACCAGGCGAAGATAACCGTCACAGGTGTGCCGGACAGGCCGGGTATCGCCGCCAGAATATTCTCCGTCATAGCCGATCATGAGATCAACGTCGATATGATTATCCAGAACGTCTCCGAAGGACGCTCCACCGATATCTCCTTTACAGCTCCGAAGACCGAAATGAATCGGGCGGTGAATGCGTTGCAACCGTTGATTAAAGAGCTTGACGCCGACCATATCGCTACCGATGAGGATATAGCCAAAATATCTGTCATAGGTGTCGGCATGAGGAGCCATAGCGGTGTAGCGGCAAAAACGTTCAGCTCTCTGGCGGACGCCGGTATCAATATAATGATGATTTCCACGTCAGAGATAAAGATATCGTGTGTCATCGAGGCGCAGGAAGTCGATAGAGCTATCAGGATACTGCACGACGCTTTTTCGCTGGCCTTGCCACCCGACCAGAGATAAAGAAAACGTATGGCAAAAACCATAAAGATATACGACACCACCTTGAGGGACGGCGCCCAGGCTGAAGAGGTCAGCTTTTCGCTCGACGACAAACTTCGTCTGGCAGAGGCGCTCGACGATTTCGGTATAAGCTACATAGAGGGGGGATGGCCCGGTTCCAACCCGAAAGACGCGGCCTTCTTCGTGGAAGTAAAGAAACTTAACCTTAAAAAATCACGGATCGCCGCTTTCGGATCGACCCATCATCCGAAAAACAGCCCAGACACCGACTCGAACGTGAAAACACTGCTCAAGGCCGATTCGCCGGTGGTGACTGTTGTGGGCAAGACATGGGATATGCACGCCAAGACCGTGTTAAAGGTTTCGCCGAACCGGAATCTCGAAATAGTTCACGATACCATCCGATATCTGAAAAAACGGGTGGACGAGGTGATCTTCGATGCGGAGCATTTTTTTGATGGTTACAAAGCGAATCGGGAATACGCGCTCTCGGCGTTAAAGGCGGCTATTGATGGAGGGGCGGACCTGATCTGCCTCTGTGAGACCAACGGCGGAGCATTGCCCTTCGAGATAGCCCCCGTGGTTACCGATGTGGCAAAAACCTTTCCGTCGGCGAAGGTTGGCATACATTGCCACAACGACTCCGACACAGCCATCGCCAATACAATAGAAGCGGTCCGCGCGGGGGCGATCCATGTGCAAGGAACCATAAACGGTATCGGCGAGAGGTGCGGCAACGCCAACCTTATATCGATAGTGTCGAACCTCCAGATAAAGATGGGATACAAATGTGTCCCGCCTTCCAAGCTGAAAAAACAGCGGGAGCTTTCCCTGCTCGTATTTGAACTTGCGAACATGGCCAGAAGACCTCATCAGCCGTATGTGGGTCGTTCCGCTTTCGCGCACAAGGGGGGAATCCACGTCGCCGCCGTCAGGAAAAGCTCTCTCACTTATGAACATATCGAGCCTGAGACAGTCGGGAACAAACGACGTATCCTCGTATCGGACCTGTCGGGCCGGGGCAATATCCTGAGCAAAGCCGAGGAGTTCGGTTTCGACCTGAAAGCCACCGATCCGGGAGCGAAAGAAATCCTGGAAAAACTTAAAGAGATGGAGAACCAGGGTTATCAGTTCGAAGGCGCGGAGGCTTCATTTGAACTGCTGATGCGAAAAACTCTCGGCCAGTGGAAAAAAAAATTCGACGTGGAGCGAGCAAGGGTCGTATCGAATTTTTCCGACCTTAAAGGCTCCAACTGGGCCGAGGCTGTAATCAAGGTCAGGTTGCCTGATGGAGAGACCGCCCATGCGGTCGCCGAAGGAAACGGTCCGGTGAACGCTCTAGACAAGGCGATCCGTCAGGCCCTGGTTAACTACTACCCGCAATTGGCCGATGTGGAGTTGCACGATTTCAAGGTGCGCCTGATCGACGAAAGCGCCAAAACAGCCGCCATCACACGGGTTCTCATAGAATCGGGCGACAAAAACGGCAGGTGGGCCACCATGGGTCTCTCCCCGAACGTCATAGAGGCGGCGTGGATGGCGCTGGTAGACAGCCTCGAATACAGGTTGCACAGACCAAACGCCAATAGCGGTACGCGAAAGAAAAAGAGCGCGTCCAAAAAGGCGTGATCCGGAAATTGTCATGAACGTAACTTCGGAATCTAAAGCCGACGCCGTGAGGGAGATGTTCAACGGCATCGCTCACCGTTACGATTTCCTGAACCATTTTCTCAGCCTTGGGATCGACACCATCTGGAGAAAACGGGCGGTGGCCTGTTTCGACGATCTGGTGGGGAAGAGTGTTTTTGATATCGCCTGCGGCACCTGCGATCTTGCCATCCAGATAGCGGAATCGGATTCGACCGTAAAAGTCTCTGCGGAGGATTTTTCCCCCGAAATGGTGATACGCGGCCAGGAAAAAGTCACTGCGCTGAATCTTCAGGGCCGGATTACCGTTAAGGCTGGTGACGCGCTCAACATCTCCCATCCTGACGAAATTTTTGATGGTGTGACCTGCGCCTTCGGTGTCCGCAATTTTGCAGAACTCGAAACCGGCCTCAAGGAGATGAGCCGTGTACTTAAACCGGCGGGGCGGATGGTGATCCTCGAATTCACCACACCCGAAAATCGGGTTATCGCCGCTATCTACAAATTCTATTTCACCCGCGCCCTTCCATTCATGGGGGGACTGATCTCCGGCAAACCCCAGGCGTATAGCTACCTTCCCGAATCGGTCTATGCGTTTCCGAGACCTGAAAAGTTTATCTCGATTCTGGAGAATTCCGGTCTGTCACATATAAAGTTCACACCTCTCACCTTTGGTATCTGTGGAATATATACCGGCGTAAAAAAATGAATGGCCGGTTCGTAGCGGGAGTGGCTTCAGGCGCCGCAGCCGGACTGCTGGTAATTCTGGTTTTGTCGGGCAGGGGAGACCTTTACGGACGACGCTCTCCGAACGACGAAAATCGCCTCTTCACCCGTGTGGCCAAAACCGTGCAACCATCGGTAGTGCAGGTCATGGGGCTTACCGAAAGTCTACCCGATGACGAAGAAGTGAATGACCCGACAGGAATAATAAAAGCGTGGAGGGTTTTTAGCTCCATGTTCATTCAGAAATACAAGGTCGAATCGATGGGGTCCGGAGTGGTCTTCGATCACAGGGGGCATATCGTCACCAATCATCATGTGGTCGCAACTTCAAAGAGGGCGGTTGTAAAACTGTATCCATCGGGCGAAGAGGTTCACGCCACGCTGATCGGCGCGGACCCCGCCACAGACATAGCGGTCATAAAAGTGCAAAACGCCGGTCGTCTCACCCCCGCCAGATTCAGCGATTCGGCAAGGCTTGAACCGGGCCAACTGGTCCTGGCGGTGGGCGCCCCGTTCCAGCTGGAGGAGACAGTCACCTTCGGTGTCATTTCAGCCCTCTCCCGCTCCGGTCTGGGGCTTCTTGCCATCGAAGGGTTTATCCAGACAGACGCCCAGATCCATCCCGGCAACTCAGGTGGACCGTTGTGCGATCTTGACGGTAAAGTTGTGGGGGTAAACACAGCCACCTTAAGCGCAGGGGCGGGGGTGGGATTCGCCATTCCGTCAAATACTGTAAAATATGTCGTTACCAGAATAATAAAAGATGGAAAAGTGACCCGCGCCTCCCTGAGCCTCAATGTTCAACCTCTGACAGAGGAGTTGGCTGAAGCGTTATCGGCTTCGGAAGTTAAGGGGGTCTTGGTAGCGGGTGTTACGCCCGGATCGCCCACAGCCGAATCGGGCATAATGGAGGGGGATATTATTACAGGCTTTGACGGAGTAAATATCGAA
The DNA here is from genome assembly GCA_029261405.1 of Nitrospinaceae bacterium. Classification (GTDB taxonomy): domain Bacteria; phylum Nitrospinota_A; class UBA7883; order UBA7883; family JAJDBK01; genus JAJDBK01. Next base: position 58,281 of record JAJDBK010000063.1, on the reverse strand, counting down.
TCCCCTTCGGAGTTAAGGAGCATGGCCCTGCAAAAACCGGTTGGTAAAAAAGTTACCCTGGATATTGTCCGGAACGGGGTAAGTCTGATGGTGGAGACGGTTTTGACCGAAAGGATCGAGAGCGCTTTATGACAGAGGCCTCCCATATGGCGGAACAAGCGGCTCTTTTAAAACAGGGGTTAGAAGAGAAGCGGGGAATAATAGAAGAGGAACATTGGGCGGGAAGTGACGGATTTACTGTCTGCTCCCGTTTGCGCTCTGTAGTCGATGAAACCATCATAAGCCTTTTCACAAAAGAGACCGGAAATTTCTGCGGCGCCATGATCGCCATAGGTGGTTACGGCAGGGGGATTCTCAATCCGTTCTCCGACATTGACATACTATTCCTGCTTACCGGAAAACGTGACGAGACAGGTAAACCTCCCCATGTCATGCTTGCGGGGTTGTGGGATCTCGGACTTAAGGTGGGACACTCGTCCCGTACAATAGCGGACACGGTTACAGTCGGTTTTAGCGATATCACCGCCCGTACAGCCATGTCGGAGCATCGATTTCTCGCAGGGGACCGGGAGCTTTACGATGGGTTCAGGAAGAAATATGATCATAAGGTCGTAAGGTACAAACCTAACCTTTACATCAGGGAGAAATACGATGCGTTGATGGCGCGTCGCAACCTGCATGGCGGCGTTTCTCTTCTGACGGAGCCGGATATCAAGGAAAGCCCCGGCGGTCTGCGCGATTTGCATACCGTCATGTGGATGATGCGTTCCAAGTCGGACGTTACGACGATCGAGGAGATGGCAAAGCGGGGCATGATGTCGCCGGAGGATGTTGAACCTGTAAACCGCGCCCACTCCTTTCTGTTAAGGTTAAGAAACTCCCTCCATTTCACCACAGGTAAGCAGACAGATACCCTCTCTTACGGACACCAGCCTGCAATTGCCAGGTCGGAGGGATTTTCCGATGGGTCCGATAACCAGATTTCGGCCAGCCTGATGTATCGTTATTACGAGGCGGCCCAAACCATAGAACGATTCACCAACGAGATGATACGGTACGCCAACTCTTACAGGAGAAAATGGAGCTTTCGACCGGTCCAGATCGATGCTGACAATCTTTTTACCGACAAGGAGACACTTCGCGCAAGAGCGTTTCCACCCGATGTATACGAAGATAAACAGGACATTCTCTACAATATCGCTGCCAGGATATCGAACGAAGCCTTGGCGCTCTCTCCAAACCTTACAAGAGGACTCGAAAAAACAGCAAAGCAAGCGCCCTCAAGCTGGTTTGAAGGGGAGAGAGCCGGCCAGCTTTTTATGAGGATATTGAACCTCCACAACGCAGGGTCGGTGTTGTCGGAATTTCACGCAACGGGGATTCTTGCCCGCTTCATTCCTGAGTTCGAACAGGTTACCCGGCTCTCGCAATTCGACATGTACCACAGGTATACGGTGGATGAACATACATTGACCGCCGTCCGGGAACTGGAACTTTTACCGTCAGCCGAAGGAGTCAGCGATGTTCTTAAACAGGTTTTCAGGTCGATTGACAATATCGCCCTGATAAAACTTATCCTGCTTATCCACGATATAGGGAAAAAAGCGGAAGACCGCCACCTGGTGGAGGACGACACCCATACGGAAAAAATTCTCAACAGGCTGGGGCTGGAACGTTATATCGAGACTGTAGGTCCGCTTGTCAGAAACCATGTGCTGATGAGCGCCACGGCCCAGCGTTTCGATTTTTCGAGACCGGAGGCGCTGAGGAAATTCTGCAATACAGCAGGCGACCTTGAGACGATGAAGATGTTGTACCTTATCACCTACGCCGACATAAAGGCGGTAGGCCCGAAGATATGGAACAACTGGAAAGATATGCTACTCGACGATCTCTATGGTCGGGCCAAGGCCTACTACCTGGAAGGGGAGGCTGTTTTCAAAACCAAGGAGGAGCAGGCGCTGGCTCTCGCAAAACTGACGGCGAAACAGTATGCGGGCGCATACGAAGAGTCGATGGTCGCAGACTTCCTCGCCATGGCGCCTCATCAATACCTGACCAACGCCGATCCTGAAACGATAACCGCCGATATCGATCTGGTGGAATCGAGGGAGAGCGGTGCGGTGGCCTTGCGGTATCAGGCTAATCCGGGTGATGATACTTGCAGGATCACCATGGCGGCCTCGGAGCGGATCGGCTTCTTCTCCATAGTGGCCGGGGCTTTCGCCGCCAAGAACGTAAACGTCGTTGACGCCCAGATCCATACTCTGCCGGGACACCTTGCGTTGAACACTGTGACGTTAGGCGGCGCGAACCTCGACATGTTCGCGGAGCCAGCGTCGCTCAAACGGTTCGAGAAAGAACTTACCTTGATGGTCAAGGGGGAGAAGGATGTGCAGTCGGCGGTGGCCCGCAGGACCCGTTACCTGCCGAACGAGACAAAACATGGTCTGGCCGCCTTCGAACCGACCATCTCGATTGTGAACACCTTGTCCAGGATCTGCACCGTCATAGAGGTATGGGCGCCGGACAGGATAGGACTGCTCTACGATATCACCCGTACACTGGCCGGTTTGAGACTCGATATCAAGACCGCAAAAGTGAGTACTGAAGGGCCAAAAGCAATCAGTATCTTTTACGTCAACACCGAAACCGGGAAGAAAATCGAGGATAAAGCGGGGCGAAAGAGGGTAGAGGAGGCTCTGCTATCGGCCATCCTCAGCCCCGCAGGCGTGGACTGAGCGAAAATATGGGTAACAGTAAAAGGATGAATAGCCTGCTGGAGTTACATCCATCCCAGCTTTTGTCCGGGGTTTTTGCAGGTTTTATACTACTCGGCACGATACTGCTAAAACTCCCCTTTGCGACCCATGACGGAATAAGCGTTATGGACGCCCTCTTTACGGCGACCTCGGCGGCGTGTGTGACCGGGCTTATGGTGGTTGACACCGGAACAACCTTCACATTCTTCGGTCAACTGGTTATCCTGGCCCTGATTCAGGTTGGCGGACTTGGCATAATGACCTTTTCGGTCTTTTTCTCTTTCGTCCTGGGAAGGGCGCTATCCATGCGGGAGTCCTCCATAGTCTTCGACTCATTCGACCCCTTTCATCAACTCTCCATAAAAGAGCTTCTTACCAGGGTAATAAAGCTTACTTTTGTCATTGAAATCGTTGGTTTCCTCTTCCTTGCGGCGCGATGGATACCGGAAATGGGGATCGAAAAAGGGACTTATTACGCCATTTTTCATGCGGTTTCAGGCTTCTGCAACGCAGGTATCTGCCTGTTCCCCGACAGCCTGATCTCTTATTCGGGTGATCTGACCGTCAATATGGTTTTTGGCGCCCTGATAGTGGCGGGGTCCCTGGGGTTTGTTACCCTGGTGGAGGTGTCGATGGTCAGTGTGAGAAAGATGGCCGGGAAGAGGATAGGCTTCTCCCTGCAAACACGGATGATTTTTACCGTCTCCACGGCGTTAATACTGACTGGAGCGTTGCTGACCTTTTTCATTGAAGAGAGCAACGTTTTTGTCGGCATGAGTTTCGTGGACAAACTGATGGCCTCCCTCTTTCATTCTGTCTCCAGAACCGCAGGATTTATCACCGTGGATTTTCATGAGTTCAGCAACGGCTCCCTTTTCCTCTATATTATGCTGATGTTCGTGGGGGCGGCGCCAGGTTCAGTGGGGGGTGGCATAAAGGTAACGACATTCGGCGTGCTGATAGCTATGGGTATTTCAAGGCTCTACTCTCGCGAAAAGGTCTTTGCGTTTAACAGGACTATCCCTGAGGAGATAACATCCCGTTCCATTTCGATCCTCTTCGTTTCTGTTCAGATCATAGTGCTTTTCACTTTCATTCTTCTCCTGACGGAATCGGGACCGACAGACTCTGATTCTCACAGGGACAAGTTCATGCAGATAATGTTCGAGGTGGTTTCGGCGTTCGGAACGGTGGGTCTTTCCGCCGGAGCGACATCGGAGCTTACGGAAATCGGAAAGGGGCTTATAACCCTGCTGATGCTCATCGGCAGACTCGGGCCTCTTACAGTCACCATGGCGGTTGCCAGGAAGGCGTCAAAGGGTATATACCATTACTCTGAAGAGAACGTGATGGTTGGATAGGCTATGACGGAGTTAAATTAGTGAAAAAACGATGTGCGATCATAGGGCTTGGCAATTTCGGGTTCTACCTGGCCAAAAGCCTCCATGAAAAAGGGCACGAGGTCCTGGCCATAGACAAAAAGAAAGATGTGGTCCAGAGAATAAAAGATCACTGCTCCAGAGCCGTGATAGCCGACGCCACAGACAACGAGACGTTAAAGGCGCTCCATGTGCCTAGCGTCGATTTTGCTGTAGTGGGAATGGGTAGTTCCCTGGACCATTCGATTCTGGTGACACTCAGGTTAAAAGAGCTTGGGGTAAAGGAGATCATCGTTAAAGCCTTAACGGAGGATCAGGGGAAGATTCTGCGTCTGCTCGGAGCGTCGGAGATAATCTTTCCTGAAAAGGATGTCGCTTTAAAACTTGCCGCATCCCTTTCATCGCCGAACCTGGTCGATCACCTGCCGCTCATGGAAGGGTATTCGATTGTGGAAATCGCTCCGGATCAGTCGTTCATAGGGAAATCGTTAAAGGAACTTCAACTTCGTAATACCTACGGTGTGCAGGTTATCGCCATACGAGAGCTTGTTCCGGAGCGGATTAACATGAGCCCTACAGCCGATTTTGTCATCAAGGACTCCGATATACTCGTTATTATGGGCGCCGACGACAAGCTGGTGCAAATAGGATCATCTGACAAATAAGAATGCTTGACCAGAACCGGTTGACCGGAATCGACACCATACTCCTTTGCGGGGAGGGTAAAGCCAGTAAACAGGTGGCTGGAGAGAGAAACAAAGGGCGCCTCGTAATAGACGGTCTTCCGCTCTTCATGCACGTCCTGGGAGCGCTACAGCAGGTCGAAAGGATCGGGCGCATATTTATCGTCGGAGATAAACAAAGCCTCGACAAGGCTATCGCCCTTCATGGCGCCAAGGGGGAAAAAGAGGTCGTCACACTGCAACAGTGGAGCGACCTGATGGCTAACGTCTGGAACGGGTTTCTCACAACCATCGATGGTTATTCACTTGGCGCCGAGCATGAGGATAAGGCGATCCACGACCGCCTGATTTTTGTTCTTCCGTCCGACTGCCCGGCGATATCCCCCGTCGAGATAGATCAGTTTTTCGATGGAGCGGATATGGAAAACCACGATTACGTCATGGGCGTAACCCCTTCATATGTCATGGACAAATTCGCCCCGGAGAAGGGGAAGCCGGGGGTGAAAATGGCCTATTTTCATCTGGCCGAAGGTCTGTTCAGGATAAACAATATGCATCTGGCGCGTCCATTCGCCTTCCATAACAGGGCGGCAATTCAGAAACTGTACAACTCCCGATACCAGATAACCATGAAGGGTGTCTTGCGGCTTGCCCGTGACATCTGGGCGATCAAGGCGGTGAGGAGAAAAATGTGGGTCTACCTGTTCATGCAGACAGCCATGCGCTTGCGCAGATTCGGTTTATCGAGGGTATCCGATTTTATCCGAAAATTTGTTTCACTTGACGACGCTATGGAAGCTGTGGAGTTGAGCCTCGGCCTGAGAGCCACCTGTGTGATTACCACAGATGGAGGAGCGGCCCTCGACGTTGACAACACATCTGATTACATGACCATCCGGGAGCGGTTTTCCGAGTGGAAAGGATCGACGCCCTGAAAGCGTAACTTACGATCATGCGAAGAACCTCGTTTTTTTCTATCACGGTGATTGGCGTTCTTCTCTTTCCCGGAGACGCTTTTGCGTGGGGGGCTGGAATCCATATTTCGCAAGGAAGTTTTATCCTGAATAACCTTGCGATGATCAGGCCGGAGATCGCCGGGTTTCTTATGGAGTATCCGCTCGATTATCTCTACGGATGTGTAAGCGCCGATATATTCATCGGCAAGGGGTACCAGCGCAGGGACGATCATTGCCACAACTGGAGCGTCGGTTTTGAGGTTCTCAAAGGCGCTGAGGATGAGAAGGCGAAAGCCTACGCATACGGTTATATGTCACACCTCGCCGCAGATGTGATCGCCCACAACTATCTGATACCGAACATGCTCTATTCCACGCCGACTTCAAAACGGCTCGGCCACGTCTATTGGGAGTATCGCGCGGACCGGTTGGTGAAAAAGGACTTCTGGAAGCTCGCTTCAGAAGTTGTAACGAGGAGAAACAAAGAGAGCGATACGCTTATAAAACAGGTGGTAAGTCGCAATAAACTTGGCTTTTCGGCAAAGAAGATGGTTTTTGCGCGCTCGGTCCACCTCACCGATTTAACCATCTGGCGCGAGAAGGTGGAAAGCTCATACAACGGCGATGCGCGCATGCCGAAGAAATATGTTATCGCCATGAACAACCTTGCCATAAACCTGATAATCGATCTGCTCGTTAACATGGAGAGCGCGGTCTGTCTCGGTTACGATCCGGTTGGCACCGACAATACAATCAACTCCAAGAGCATGAGAAGAAACGACAAAAGAAGAGGAACCCACGACCGGAGCAAGATGATCTTCCCACCGCCCGACGACATCAGATCGCTTGATTATGTCGATGAAGAGACGGTGCGGCTTTAAATTCGCTCAACCGGATTGGGGTGTCGGTGTAAGATCTATTTACGAAGTTTGCAATCGGAAATCTCGAAAGTAAAAAGGTATTCAGTACGTTTCCCGAGAATGTTAAGCGGCAATAGTACACGATGGTCTTTGCCCTTGTACATAGCGCAATTCTTCTCCACTTCTCCGCGATCCGAGTGAAACAAACCCTTGAAAAGTGGTCTTATGGTCCACCCCTGTAAGAAGTGGATATTATTTGTCGGCACAATAACATCCTCAAGTTTGCTACGCTTGATTATCACACTTGGTGGTTGACTTAAGGCTTTATCGGCATACTTCACACCATAATGTATTGCACGGCTGTTGTTCCCCGATACGTCCACATAAGTCGCTTCATCCCAAACAACCAGGATCGATTTATCTGTCTTGTTGGTCAACGTAAAAGATAAGTGACTGTAATTCACAGTCCAGACGATTTCTATATGTTCATCGGAAAAACGACCGTTACTCGCATCCGCCCCTGAAATTGTTATGGCGTTGTATTCTCTACCAGTTCCAGAGTCTTGATCTGGTGTTTCAACCAGCTTTAACGAATGAGTCAGTGTCCCCACAGAAGAACAAGCGCTCACGACAAAACAGATCAGCAAGCATCCGATAACAGGAAGGAATCGCATATTTTGCCCAGTTATGTGTAATGTCATCCATCTGGCCCCCCCCAGAACAACAGCGGCAGTATAACAGAATTAACATTTAGAACAACAAACTTATGAATTGGAAGAGTTGATATCGGATAGCCGCTCAGTTACCGACGCTCTGGTATCGATTGATCCCGGTTCTCCAGAGGAGGAACGAGAGGGCGAATACGATAATGCCCACTACAGGAGTCATATACTGGATCGCAGGATGAAACAGAAGATCGCCCGTCTCCTTGTCCAGAAAGTAGTGGCTCGGATAGAAGTTTATAAAGGCTATAGGGAAAACAACCGTCAGGAATATCTGGACCCATTGGTTGAAAATCGAAACCGGATATAGGATAAACTCCTTCGAGCTGAATATCAGGATATGCACAAGCGAACGGTTCCGCAACGTCCAGAAAGTCACAGCCGACACGGCGATCCTTATGCCCCCCTGGATCAGGGCCGCCCCGGTTATTACCAGCATAAAAAATAGTATCTTGTCGAAGGTCCAGTCGATATTCGCCATCGTCGAGCCGTAATATAGCGCAACGGAGCCGATAAGCAGGTGTGCGATGGAGCTTAAGTCGAAGTTCCCGGCAAGAATCTGCCCTAACGGACTAAGGGGCCTCAGCAACAAGCGGTCGAAAGTTCCTTCAATGATCTGTCCCTCGAAATGGTTTAGCGAAGAGAAGATAAAGGTCGTCAACGCCTGACTGAAGACCATCAGTCCGTAGAGAAACGCCATCTCGCCTAACGTCCAGCCGTTGATAGTGTTGAATTTGTTCAGCACAACCAGTATCACACCGATCTGGCCGATGTAGTACCAGGACAAGGCGAAGAGCATGAAGAAAAAGGAGAACTTGTATTCCATCTTCGCCATGACCGAGGCTGTCATCAGACGTAGATAGATCGAAAAAGTATCCACCTACCCCCCCTGGACGATCAGCTTTTTCTGGCCCGCTCTCCACATGGTAAAACAGATCAGGCCGAGAAGCGCAACCCACACCCCTTGCAGGGCGATCATGGAGAGAGCGGCCCCGCCGTCAATATGCCCGATAAAAATCGATGTCGGGACGTAGAGAATATATTGGAACGGCAACATGGCTACGGTCGGTTTAAGCCACTCGGGGAAAAAATCGATGGGAAGAATTCCACCCGAGAAGAGGGTTATCAATCCGTATTTCATAAGCTGAAAACTGAAAGTCTCGATAAACCAGAACGCCAGCAGTCCGACAGCGAAGTTGAGAGTGACCATAATTAAATATCCGAAAACCCACGCCACCATTGCAAGCGCGTAGTTGGATATACCTGTTGGCAAAGGCGCCTCAAACATGACAAGGGTCACCATAAGAACGGGGATCACCCTTGTGAACCAGTGGAACATCGTCTGCCCCAGATTTTCCGACAAGCTCATGAAGAAAAAATTAACCGGCTTGATAAGGTCCATGCTGATGGCGCCGGTTCGCACCTTCTGGGTGATGGAGTTATCGTCCATGGTCATCGATATGCGAAACAGTATGGCGTAGACCGCGTAGGTCTGCATCTGTTCTTTGCTGAACGACACCCCTTCGGCAATGGCCGAGGATGTGGAGTGTTCGTAAATCCCTTTCCAGAGCGACGTAAAGACAAATATGAAAAGAAGACCGTTTAATACACCGACAAAATATTCAAACTTGTACGCCAGTTGTTTCTGGAACGACTTTGCGGCGAAATTAAGATAGACGTTACGCCTCTTCTCCGACAGAACAGTTTCGATCAAGGGGCTACGGCTCCAGACCTGCGTTTGGCCGCCTCGCTGTTTCCGGTGGAGTAGATGTTCTTTACTATGTCTTCCACTTTCGGTTCATGAATGGCGATATCCTTGACGCAATATTCACCCAGAATCTTTGTGATGACACTTTGTATATTCGTTTCATCTTTTTTAAAGGAGAGCCATCGGATATTCCCCTCTTTTTTTACGGTGGTGATATGAGGTGTGAGAATCTCATCGTCGCCGATACCGTCGAACTCTATTTTGAGAATCTTTTCATTGACGTATCGTTCTTTCAAGGTTTCCGTCGGCCCGTCGTAGACTATGACCCCTTCGTCGAGGATCATTATCCGATTGCACAACGTTTCGATATCGTCCATGTCGTGTGTGGTCAGGATGATGGTGACACCCCGCTCATCATTTATCTTTTTCAGAAACGCCCGGACATGTTCTTTGGCCAAAATGTCGAGGCCGATGGTAGGTTCGTCGAGGAAAAGGATCCTGGGACTGTGTATCAGGGCCGCCGCCATATCGCAACGCATCCGCTGGCCCAGCGAGAGTTTTCGCACAGGAACTTTCAATAGTGGGCCCAGGTCGAGAACTTCGGTTATCTCCTTAAAGTTTTCATGAAAGATCTCGTCCGGCACACGAAAGATAGAGCGGAGAAGATCGAACGACTCCCGCACCGGAAGATCCCACCAGAGCTGGGTCCGCTGACCAAAGACTACGCCGATGTTTTTCGAGTTCTCCTTCCGGTTTTCGTAAGGTACGATTCCAGACACATCGACAGAACCTGAAGTGGGGACCAGAATCCCGGTGAGGATTTTGATAGTGGTCGATTTACCGGCGCCATTCTCTCCCACAAGGCCGACGAACTCTCCCGGATTGATAGAAAACGAGACGTTATCCACCGCCCGTTTGATACTCTTTTTCCGCGAGAAAAGATTCTTGATAGAACCCAAAAATCCGCTTTCACCCTCTGCGACGGAAAACTCCCGCACGAGGTTATCGACCTTGATTAACGGTTTATCCGGCACAACTGAAGATCAAAAGGTGTTTATCTCTTCTTGATGAGCTTTTCCCGTTCGTCCGGAAAAAGGAGCCGTTTTGTAAGCCCATCGAAATAACCGAGAACCTGATTAATGACAAGGCTGTTGAACAGGTCACGGTTCTTCGCCTCCAGGCAGTAGGAGAGGGTGTACGGATCGACCAGCGCCCCGACGGGGACATAAGAGCCACCGACCCAGTAACAGGCGCCGTTTAGTTCGAGAGTTTCAAAAACCTCGTTCAACGTCTCCTTTTTGGAGTTTGTCGAGGCGATGATTTGCGATAGATCAGCGTTGGTCATGCAAAAATCGAGCAGTTTACCCACCGCCTCCACCCTCTGTTCGTCGGTCACTTCGGGTGGAGTCACCCCCATTTTCTTTATATCGAGCGGGGTTAAGTACTTGCCGCCGATGGCAAGTTCCATAACCTTGACCTTCTTTGGTTTAGAACTCATGCGACTCGATTGTCCCGGGTTCCCCCCTTAAAAGAGATAACCGAAGCTTATTCCGAAAATGTTGAGCGCTGTTGAGTATTTACCATCTATTGGTTGATTCAGGGAGTCCCCGATATCGTTGTCGATATCCCTTGAATCGGACCATATGCGAGAGAAAGAGGCGTCAACGGTAAAATTATCGGTAGCCTTGTACCCTGCGCCGATAGCCACAAGGTATCGGTTCGACCCCGGAAGCCTCGGTTCAAAAGTCTCGTCCGGTATGGGAGTAGGGTCGTAATAGAAGCCGGATCGTAATGTCAGTTGCTCCGTATAGCTGTAGGCTCCTCCGACCCTGATGGCCATGACGTTATTCCAGTTCTTTTCCGAGCTTGACGATTTCGGTAACAGTGTGGCCCCGGTGGGCGCTACCACTGAATCCCCGAAGACAAAATCGAGCTGATCGTAGGAGGACCAGCCTGTGTGGTCAAGGTCGAGTTCGAGTAACAGCCTGTCTGTGGCCTGAAAGGAGACACCCAACACAGTGATATCGGGATATTCGAGATCGACTTCACCCAATGTTTTGTAATCGTCTCCCGAAATTCCCTTGAGTGCCAGTAGCCCCTGAAGCGCGGTCGGCCAGTTTTCCACTGTAAAATCTCCCGACAACGTGGTAGAGACTTTAGATCTGTATGTGAATGCGACCTTTACCCTTTCGGAGACTTCGTAAAGGAGAGCCACGTTGAATCCGAATCCGGTTCCGTCTCCGGTCAGGATCTGGTAGCCGGGAGCGGAGCCTGGCACGATATAACCGAAGGGGTACATAGATTTATAAGTGACTTCGGAGGTCATATGGTTGACCCCAACGGCAACAGAGAGTTTGTCACCAAACTTCTTTGCGACATTAAGGTTCAGTGTGTGGGTTTGTAGCTGTGTGTCGGTGGCGGTATAGTTGAATGGTCCGCCATCGGACCAGGTGGAGCCGAGTCCGAAGTTTGCGAATAAACCGAACCCTACTGAGAGACCACTATCCTGAAAACTCTTCACCAGATAGAGGTGTGGTATGGCGAATGTAGTGTTCGATGTCTCAACGTCACCTCCCGCCCCGCTATATTCCGTTTTAGGATCTACAAACTGGAAACCGGTTGAAACAGCGTATTTTTCAATATTAACCATGGCCGCCGGGTTGTAATAGACGGACGAAGCGTCCGAAACGCTGGCCGTAACGGCGTGGGCCATACCCTGAGCCATGTTCCCCTGTTCCACTACCCTGAAACCTGCCGCAGTGGCGAAACCTGGAGCCATGACCAGCGCCAACGCCAGAAAATAGAAAGCTTGTTTTCGCATACCAGCCATCCCCCTTAGGAAAATGATGTAATTTATTAAAACCGCATTATGACAAGGTTTATAGCTGTTCGTCAACATGGCTCGAATCATCGGGCCAATACGGACCGAATGATGACCGATTGACAAAACCATGCTGTTCGCATACATAATTCGTTATGGAAAACGGACAATTGCTAAGTGTAAGAAATTTGAAGAAACATTTTCCGGTAAAAGGGGGTGTTTTTTCGCGGGTCACAGGGCATGTCAGGGCTGTAGACGGAATCGATTTTGATCTGGGCTACGGGAAAACCCTGGGCCTTGTGGGCGAGTCTGGTTGTGGAAAATCGACCACCGGCAAACTTGCCCTCCGATTACTTGACCTGACGGAAGGCTCGGTCAGTTTCAAGGGGACAGATATCTTCTCTCTCTCCACAGGCGAAATGCGATCCTTGCGGAAACGGATGCAGATAGTTTTTCAGGACCCGTATGCGTCTCTTAATCCCAGGATGACGGTCGGCGCTATCGTCACAGAGCCGTACCATATACACCGGGTGGGGGCGAAAAAGGATCGGTTACAGATGGCTGTTGACCTGCTCGAAAGCGTCGGTTTGGGTTCCGAGGCGGTCAGCAGGTACCCGCACGAGTTTTCAGGTGGTCAGCGCCAACGAATCGGAATCGCCAGAGCCATAGCGTTAAACCCGGAGCTTGTGGTGTGCGACGAGCCGGTCTCGGCCCTCGACGTGTCGATTCAGGCTCAGGTCATTAATCTACTGACCGACCTTAAAGACAAACGGAAGATGGCCTACCTTTTTATATCCCACGACCTGTCAGTGGTTGAAAAGATATGCGATGACGTAGCGGTTATGTATCTCGGGAAAATTGTGGAGATCGGAGAGGCGGGAGCGGTCTATTCAAATCCGGCCCACCCCTACACTGAAGCCTTGCTTTCGGCTACCCCCACGCCAGACCCTCTAAAGAAGGGAAACCGGATCAAACTCGAAGGGGATGTTCCCTCACCCATGAATCCACCTTCAGGATGTGTGTTCCACACCCGCTGTCCTCTGAAGATTACTGATTGCGAAAAAATCGTACCCGCTCTTACCGAACGCTCACCCGGACATAACTCCGCTTGCATCGTTCGATGATTAAACCGGGTCTCTGCGGTTTTTGGGCAATGCGCGTCGTAGCGGTTATTTTCGTAACGTTACTTTTGTCGCCCGACTGCTTCGCCGCAAGCCCCTTCGCCAAAAAGGTCGATAAGGCATTAAAATCGTCCTGTATCGACCGGACGAGAACCGCGATCAGGGTTGTGGAAATTGCCACAGGCAAGGCTGTTTACGAACATAACGCCACAAAGCCGTTGATCCCCGCTTCCGTCATGAAACTACTGACATCAGCCGGGGCGTTGCACTACCTGACTCCGGGATACAGATTCAAGACGAAGGTCTACTATTCGGGTCGCCGACACGGAAGAACCATCGAAGGCGACCTTGTCCTGAAAGGGGGAGGCGACCCAAAGCTGACACCCGAAATTGTCTGGCGTATCGTTCAGGAGGTAAAAAGACGAGGTGTAGCGCGTGTCACAGGAGATATCGTTGTTGACGGTTCGTTTTTTGACGACCTGGCGAGGGCTCCGGCCTGGAGGAAGAACCGTTCCCCCAGAGCCTACGACGCAGGCCTTGCGGCCCTTTCCGTCAACTTTAACACCGTGGCGGTATCGGTTTTTCCGGGGCTGGCGCCGGGCAAACCCCTGATCGTAGGTCTCGACCCGGAAAGCTCCTACCTGAAACTTGTCAATAAATCGAAGACAATCAATAAGGGCGGTCGGGAAGTTAACATATCCCGCAGAAAAACAAAGAACGGGATCGAAATAACCGTTACCGGCCAAATGAGGCCGGGTGATGAACCGAAGCAACGGTATGTAACCGTCTATGAACCGTTGAAATACGCAGGATCGGTATTTCGCGATTTTTTCATTCAGTCGGGCGTGTTGGTCGAAGGGAAGGTTCGCATTAATGCTGTACCGGCAAAGATACGGAGCCTCTATACCTACGAATCAGAGCCGCTTGCCGATACTCTCCGGCAACTTCACCGGTATTCAAACAATTTTCTCGCCGAGCAGATCACCAAAACCATGGCGGCGGAGGCGGGCGGTTCCGCTCCCGGATCCCACAAGACCGCCTTTACCCTGCTCAAAGGGTTTCTTGACGAGGCGGGTGTCGATACCAAAGGAATGGTATTAGCCGACGCTTCCGGCCTGTCACGCGAGAACAGGCTCTCCGTTAAAACCGTCACCAGCCTCATGGAAAAGCTCTACAAACGATTCGATCTGTGGCCCGATTTCGTCTCCACGATGGGGATAATGGGTATGGAAGGTTCGATAAAGAACCGACTGAAAGGCTCTCCCCTGCTTGGGTACGTCAGGGCCAAAACAGGCTCCCTCATGAAAGTAAGCAACCTGGCCGGACTGGCGCCCGACAGGAGCGGAAACCTCTACGCTTTCTCCATCTTTCTCAACAACAACAAGTGCGGGTATAGCGGGGCTGACAGAATCGAAGACAGGATCGTGGACGCCATTTTCGACCTGCAAGGAACCAGATGAAAGGCGCGATTTTAAGATTTAGCAAGAAAAACCGCGAATTAGAATCGAAACTCTCGGTCACACACAAGATCGACCGCTTAACCGCCCGCCTCCTCCTTAACCGTGGCATTACAGAACCTGAGGAGGTAGCTTCTTTTCTGACTGCGCCTCTATCGGCCCTTCACGACCCGGACCTTATACCCGGCCTGAAAACCTCTGCGGGAAGAATCGTATCAGCCATAGAGGAGAAGCAAAAAATCGTCGTATACGGTGATTACGACGTGGATGGCATAACCGGTTCGGCCCTTCTACTCCGTTTTCTGCGAGATGTAGGCGCCAACGCCGACTGTTACCTTCCTGATCGGGAAAAGGAAGGATACGGACTAAACGTCCACGCTGTGGAAAAAATTGCCAGGGTGGGCTGTAAACTCCTTGTCACCGTCGATAACGGCGTGTCTGCCGTGGAGGAGACAAAAAGGGCCAACGAGCTGGGCCTTGATGTTATCATTACCGACCATCACCTGAAACAGGGCGATTCCTTGCCGGAGGCTTTCGCCATCGCCAACCTGCATGTCGATAGCGGGCAATACCCGTATAACTACCTTTGCGGCGCCGGGATAGCCTTCAAACTCTGCTCTTCTGTCCGCAGGGAGCTACACAGGCGGGGAGCGCCGAAGGAGAGCCTGCCAAACCTGAAACGAAACCTCGACCTGGTGGCGTTAGCTACCGTAGCCGACTGTGTGCCGTTAACTGGTGAAAACAGGATAGTGGTACGGCATGGGCTTGCCGAGATCGAGAATACGGACAATCCGGGGCTTGCCGCCCTGAAGAAAAACGCTGGCGCAGGAACAAAAATCACCTCCGAACAGATAGCTTTCGGGCTGGCGCCAAGGATTAACGCCGCCGGTCGTCTTGCGTGTCCGAAAATCGCTTTTGATCTCCTGTTAACCCACGAAAAAAGGGTGGCTGTAAAACTTGCGGGTGAACTCGAAGAGATCAACAAAAAGCGGAGAGAAATCCAGAGCGATATCCTGACCTCCGCCATTAAAGTGGCTGAAGAAACCTTCGACCCGGAGTCGGATCGGGCGCTTGTTCTAGGGCATGATAGCTGGTCGCAAGGGGTGATCGGCATCGTCGCCGCTGGTCTTGTGGAGAGATATGGCGTTCCGGTGGCGATTGTCGGGTTCGATGGCGATACCGGACGGGGTTCTGTTCGCGGTCTCCCCGGCTTCGACTGCTCCGCCGCGCTTGCTGAGATTTCGGAATGCCTGAAAGGTTTTGGTGGACACAAGATGGCGGCGGGGTTTGCCCTTCGCAAGGAAGATTATAGCCGAATGAAAGAGCGATTCCTTGCAGTATGCTCAAGATTGTTGGAAAACGTCGATACAAGACCTGTTCTCGAAATAGACGACGAAATCGACCCTACCCTTTTTAATATGGAAAAATACAACGCCATCGAGCCACTGGCGCCCTTTGGCGAAGGGAACCGGGCGCCACTTTTTCTCGGCAAATCGGTCGATTTCACCGATGTGCGCTACATCGGGAAAGATGGATCGACTATTCGGCTTGATCTTGCGGGGGGCGCTTCGATGGTCGGTTTTTCTCTTGGCTCCAGGGTGCGGAAAAGTGGCGCGATAACTTTCGATGTCGTTTATACGCCGGAGCTTAACCACTTCAACGGAAACAGCAGACTGCAACTCAGAATTGTCGATATAGTGTCCTGATCTGGAACGTCTAATCTGTCGCAGTTGTGTACAATACACTTCTTTCCGTTCTGTATATTTTCTTTATTCGTTGATATATTTGGCGCTTGGTCTACTGGTGCGAACATTGCTTTATAAGGGGGGACGCACCCCTTCGACGAACGGTCTTTGAGGAATCGTGTTGACGTTTGACTTGGGGCCATTGTACCATACACCAACTAACATATTTATATTGCCATGCGAATACTTATATTTTCCCTGATCTCCGCACTATCTTTTATCTCATTCCCGAACGACGCTGACGCTCAGAGCGGACGAAGCAGACCGCTCCCAAATTTCCCGGTCGATAACAGCCCGGTCCAGCCCAATCCGATCGATTACGATCAGGGTGGCGACTATACACCGGGGGAGATGTTCAATTTCGAGGTGCGGGCCTACTACTGGCTTACAGGGTTCGACGCCGAAATCCGGGTCGATGGTGGTGATCTGAGCGGAACCGATATCGATGTTGTGGACGATCTGGGGCTTGAGAGAAGCAAAGGTTTTCCCGGAGTGGAGGCGACCATAAAGTTCGCCGAAAAACATAAACTCAAACTCAACTCCATCGCACTGAAATATAGCGGCTCCACTATTGTGGATAGCCAATTTACTTTCAACGATGTCATTTACCCCGCTGGTGTAAAAGCCGATACCAGCATGGACGTTAACCTGTTTATATTCAACTACGAATACGATTTTATCAGGGAAAAAGAGGGGTATGTATCGTTCCGGTTTGGTGTGGAGGGGGTCTCGACCAACGTCTCTATCGTAACCAACGACCTTCTCTCCAACAGCGCCAATATATCTGTCGGAGTTCCGGTAATCGGGCTGGCGGCAAGGATGAATTTCAGCGAGTATGTTTCCATGACGGGAGAAGTGTCCGGCATTGCGTTCGATAAATCCTCCATGAGCGATTTCACCTTCTACATGGATATAAACCCGACCAGAAACGTTGGTCTCTATTTAGGCTACCGGGCTTACAGGCTCGATGTGGATATCGACGATAAACGGGGCAATATCGGCTGGAACGGCATTATGGCTGGCGGCGCATTCAGGTTTTAATAACAAGTTTTTTCGGGGGGTGTGATGACGAAAGTGTCTGTATTAATGGGAATTCTGGTTTTCACTCTGGCTGTGGGCGCGGGTGATGCGTGGGCGACACCATCGACCCAGATATGGATACCCTCAACCGACACTCAACCGGCGGGAACGGTCCATGTGGGAGTTGACAACTACAATACCGTCTTCAAAAAGGGGAGCGATGGCGGACATGGCGCCCCTACGGTTTATGGTCTGACCTTCGGAGCTGTCGATTCACCGTTCGTGGGTGTGGAGTTTGGCGCGGATTTAAAAGAGTATAGCGACGATCCTATATACCTTAACGTCAAGGTCCAGATAAAAGAAGATTCGGTACACGAATTTTTCCCGGCCATCGCTATCGGTGGTTACGATTTCGGGTCAAAATCTGACGAGACCGATTTTAATATCATTTATGGACTGGTCTCGAAGAATTTTCCTGTCGTGGGCAGATTCAGTCTCGGATACTACATCGGCAACGACGCACTCCTGCAGGACGACAACTCAGGCGCTCTCTTCTCATGGGACAGAACCCTCGCCGAGATCGACGACAGGCTCTGGGTAGCCGTTGATTACATGGGGGGGAGTAACTCATACGGGGCGCTCTCCTTCGGGTTGGCCTGGAGATTCTCACCGCACATAAGCGCCCTTGCCGGGTACGACGCTTATACCGACAACGCACAAGCGGGTGAGGATACCTTTACCGTACAGTTCGACATCGATTTTTGATGGGAGAGAGAGAACTGGTTGTCATCTATTGCGATGGCGCATGTCGGGGAAATCCTGGCGTTGGCGGTTGGGGCGCATTGTTGAAATATGGCGAAAAGACCAAAGAGATCAACGGGTTCAAAGCCCACACCACCAACAACGAGATGGAACTGACCGCCGCTATAGAATCGCTCAACGCCCTTTCCAAACCGTGCAAGGTACGGATTGTCACCGATTCGACATATGTCATCAAAGGCATGACAGAATGGATTTTCAACTGGCGGAAAAACAACTGGAAAACCGCTGGAAAAAAACCTGTGAAAAATCAGGAACTGTGGAAAGCCCTCTCCGCCGCAGTGTCGAACCACGAAGTAACGTGGGAATGGGTGAAAGGCCATGCCGGTCATCCCGGAAACGAAAAAGCCGACGAACTGGCGAACCTCGCCATAGACGGGACTACCGTTTGAACCTGCGACGTATGGCGAGGACCAGCATTACCGTCTGGATGTAGATGGCAAGGTTGAAGAGGAACAGGGTGGCGGGTCTTGTGTTTTGCTGTATTCAATTTATCAACTTATTTACCGTCGAATGGTGTAGTCCAACATACTGGGCGCCCTCATGCTGACCGATTCGCAAAGGTCTGACCATATATACAGAGTATTATAAAAGGGGAATATCAATATACAAGACCCGCCATCTTTCCCTTTTGTGCAACCCCCTTTAATAAAAGGGTTAAAGGTTTTAATTGAAAAAATAACGACTTGTGCCTAGAATAGGTATATGTTGAAATACGCTTGTCAAAATATTTGTATTTTATCGGTATGACACACCGCCGATCCGGCTATAGCTTCGGAACCATTCTTGCACTGCTTATCACCGCAATATGCGCCACTCCTGACGCTACTGCGTTCTCTCTGGGAAAGATACGTGTCACAGGCGCTTTTGAAAGCCAGTTCAAGGCGGAAATACCTGTGCGCACAGACGGGAAAACCGATCTGGTAGTTTCACTTGCCCCGAAAGAGGAGTACAAAAAGCTGGGGGTCACCTGGTCGGATGTCATTGACGGCTTGAGGGTTCGGGTCGGGAAACACCCCACGGCGCCCAAACAGATGATTATCTATATTATAAGCGACCGTCCCATTTTCAAACCTTCGTTCAACCTGCTGGTAAAAGCCCGACTTGGCGGTGGGGTTATCCTGGAGAATTTTTTTCTTGCCGTCGATTTTCAGAAGAACCTTTCATTGGACATCGACCCTGCTGAAAAGGAGGAGATGGATAGAATCGCCTCGGCCATGGATGCGATGAAAAAGGGGACCAGGCTTGATGAGAAAGAAGACCAGCGGATGAAAGGTGAGGACCGTCTTCTTCTGGAAAAGATAAGAGCGGAGGAGGAATCGGCCGAGCAGGTGAGTGTGACGCCTCAGGAAAAGAACGACTCAATAGTTGTAAAGAAGATCGAACCTGAAGAGCCTGCAACCGTAGCCACCCCGAACCCCGTCAAGGCGCCGCCTGCGCCTGCAAAGGTTGAGAAAAAAGAGACCATCATCGTGGTCAAGGCGATAGAGCCTGAACCCGCCACAAAAGAAGAGGTTGCTGAAGCGGCGGCGGCTGAACCGGTTGTGACACCAAAGACTCCTGAGCCAGTGGAACAAGCCTCAGATGAAAAGATATATCTACCCATGGGCGCTGACATTAAAACGGCCATCCATAAGGTTGAAGAGGGCGCTTCTCTCTATAGAATTGTAAAGGAGGGTGGCGTCGGAAAAGTCGATTACGATCAGGTGGTAGTTGCCATATGGATGAACAATAAATCGAAGTTCATAAAGGGAAACATGCACGGCTTAAGAGCGTCGTCGGTGTTGAACCTGACAAAAGTGAATGAAACAGCGGCGACACTGAGCAAAGCGGAAGCGAAAAGGATAATCGCCCGGCAATGGGGTGACTGGAAAAGAAGAGACGTTATGCGGGTCGCCAAAAAGGGGATACCGGCGACAGGCGACACTGTGGCGGCAACCGGGAAAGTGGCTACAGGGGTTATCCCATTCCGCAACTCGGTTCTGTCGGCGCTTTCAAGGTGGAGTGAACAAAGCTCCATCGACCTCGACCTCGACAACGTGACGATAGAAAAGAGCGGGGATGGATCCGTACAGGCTACGGCGCAGACGGAACAGGGGGGATCGAAAGAGGATATGTCGTTATCGCTTAAACCTTCGGGTGACGGGTCTTACGAAGTGGTAACAATTCTTGCCGGGGAAGAGAAGAAACCGGAACCAACGCCTGAGCCGGAAAAGGTGGAGCCTGAGTCAAAGTCATATGTCGTACACGTCGCCTCGTTTAAAAGAGGGAACCACGCAAGAAATATGGTGCGTTTGCTCAAGCTAAAGGGATACAACGCTTTTGAGGTGTTGACTTTCGTTCCCGGCAAAGGGGACTGGTACCGGGTGGTTATCGACCGATACTCCGACCGGGAGGGCGCCGGGGAGTTTGCCAGCTCGGTACGAAGGTCCGGGACATTGAACTACACGCGAATACTCAAACTTCCTTACGCTGTCCTGGTGGAGGAGAGGATGGACCGGGAGACGGCTGATCGACTTTCGCACCGACTCTCTGAAGAGGGGTTTTCGCCATATACCGTAAGGGCCAACCCGGAAGGGGAGGTGAACGTCCTTGTGGGCGCGTTCGCCTCAAAAGAGGTGGCGGAGAAGGTGAGAGCTGATATACACTCCAGGGGCTTCCAATGTGAAACTGTACAGCCTTGATAAAATTATGAGAGAAAAAGAAACAAGATGCCGAGAGTAAATCCTTTTAAAGGAACCAGATATAACGTTACTAAAGCCGGAAACATCGCAGACCTGTTAGCCCCCCCTTACGATGTCATCTCTCCCGCTGAGCAGAACGAGCTATACAACCAGAGCGACTATAACGTGGTCCGGCTGATTCTCGGGGAGATAAACGACGACGACACCGATGAGGATAACCGTTACACCAGATCAGCCGAAACCTTGAGAAATTGGCTCGATACAGGTGTGCTTGAGCGGGACGATAAAGAAGCTCTCTACCTCTACGCTCAGGATTTCGATATCGGTGGTGAAACCTTGCGCCGCACCGGATTTATCTGCAGACGACTGGTCGAGCCGCTCGGTTCGTCGATTCACCCCCACGAAAGAACTCTCTCCGGCCCTAAAACAGACCGGCTGAACCTTACCCGCGCATGTGAAACAAACTTCTCCCAGGTCTTTACGCTCTATTCCGATCCGACACGGAAACTCGACGCTATCTGGAGCGGTATTATGGAGGAGCCCGCTGAGATCGAGGTTACCGACAAGGATGGCGTAAAACATATGATGTGGGTCGTGACTGATGCGGATGTTATTAAAACCGCCCAGGAGTTTCTGGAGGATATCCCGGTGGTGATCGCCGACGGACATCACAGATATGAGACCGCTATCAATTACATGAAAGAACGAAGCTCGGCCACGAATAGCGACAAATCGGACGGTTACAAATACGCAATGATGTACCTCGCCAACTCTCATGGCGAAGGTTTTACGGTTCTGGCCACTCACCGGGTGGTGATATCGAAACTGACCGACAACATCGACGAGATAAAAAATAAGCTGTCTGAATATTTCGATATTTCAGAACACGCCATCGATTCTGACGCGCCGGATCAGTTCATGGAGAAACTCGCAACAGCCGGTCAGAGCCGACAAAGTTTCGGCCTCTACGCAGGAAACAACAGGGCGTTACTGCTGGAGTTGAAAGAAGAGAACGGACAGATCGAAGTTATAACGTTGCAGGATCTTATTTTCGAGAAGGTTTTGGGGATCTCGCGGGAAGCTGTGGCAAGCAAGAAGAGTGTCGCATACACTATCGACGCTTCAGCCCTGATGAATCGTGTCGATGAGGGTGACGCAACCCTCGGTTTTCTGTTAAACCCGACCGATATCGACAAGGTTTTTAAAGTAGCTACAGGTGGTGGTGTCATGCCGCAGAAATCTACCTACTTCTACCCGAAGCTGATCTCCGGGCTGGTGATGAATCAGTTGATATAACCATCGGATGCGGGTTCATAAGGCTGAATTCATAAAGTCGGCGCAAGAGGCGGATCAATATCCGAAGTATACGGTACCGGAGGTTGTATTCGCCGGGCGGTCGAACGTGGGGAAATCGTCCCTGATAAATAAACTTACTGGCCGTAACGGGCTTGTAAAGGTCTCCAAGACTCCCGGCAAAACAAGGCTCCTGAATTTCTTCAACATCAACGATGTCTACACGTTCGTTGATATTCCCGGTTACGGGTTCGCCAACGTACCGGGGAATGTGCAAAAGAGCTGGGGCGCGATGGTGGAGAGTTACCTCGGCGATACCGGCCGGAAAAAAATCACACTGGCGCTCCTCGATTGCAGGCGAAAACCGAACGATGACGATCTATCCCTGTTCGAATGGTTATACCACCACAAGATTGTCACCATACCTGTTTTCACCAAGATAGACAAAATCCCGAAGACCCGCAGAGCCACGGAGATAAAAAAAGTGTGGAACTCTATCGGCGAGGTTATGGAGACGGAA
This sequence comes from Nitrospinaceae bacterium, assembly GCA_029261405.1. Classification (GTDB taxonomy): domain Bacteria; phylum Nitrospinota_A; class UBA7883; order UBA7883; family JAJDBK01; genus JAJDBK01. The sequence goes on along the minus strand of JAJDBK010000063.1, from coordinate 35,731 downwards.
GGGAAACCGCTCATCTTTTCTTCCCTCTCAGGCGAAGGTAAAAAAGAGTTGTGGGCGGCTATAAGGGATTCGTTTACGCCCTGATTAACTTGAACGGCAGGTCTGGCTCCAACTCCTTCATGATGGCGTCCGCTAATTGGAACAGGGCCGGATCGTTGGTGTTGAATGATACTTCATCATCTTCACTTATCACCGCCAGTACCCTTCCTTTCGGTCCGGTAATACAGCAGGTGGTGGAGAAGAGGGTCAGTTGGGGGATTATGATCGACTCGGCAATCGCCTTTTCGTCCGGCCCGACTACAATGACATCCATACCGTGATCCTCCTCGCACAACTTTGAGAGAATAAGACCTTCAGTTTTTGTCATGTGACCATTTTTGACCAGCGGTCCAGTCTCTTCGGCGAGCCATTCGTCATCGGCCAGATACATTGAGGCCGGATATTCGCCCAGCTTGTCGAGAAGGTCAAGCAGTGTGCTGACCATGGAAGACTCCACACGCCTGTCGCCCGGAGCTGGAGACTCAAAGGCGGCCGGGGAAGTCAGTGGAACGGTGAGGTTGGTAAAATCGAACCCTAAAACCGATTCTTCATCCTCGTAACAGAGTCCGCGCCCCTCTTTGCAAGGAACGACGCCGACCTCTTTCATGAGGCCGAGATATTTTTCCTCGTCAACGAACAACATGCTTCCATCAATCCCGATACAGGTTTGGAGTTCACCGGTCATTTAAACCCCGGCGGCTTGACACTGTATCATATCAGGTCCGGGAAAGTAACCGTTGCCGACCAGCTTTCCGCCACTTTCTTGGGATGAAATGTAGTGTGGTATATTGGAACCTGAACTGAAATATAATATGTAAGGGCGTAAATGGCGCTGAAAATCAGATACAAAGCAATTACCGGTGTCTTCATTTCAGCTCTTGTTTTCTGTGGTGCGACAGGGGTGTCTGCCGCGACCGACCCCGCAGTGGGGGATTCGCCGACGCAAAACTTCGCAGGGAAAGAACTGACCGCACTGAGGGGCATCGAAAAACTGAACGACATTCTCGACATTCTCAGGGAACGCAGAAGCGAGCTCAAGGAGAAGAAGGCCGAACTTGAAAAAGCTGTTCTCGAGAACGATAAAAAGACACTCACCGTACAGATCGAGACGATTTCCAGTACCATTGATGACCAACAGCGTTCCTTCGAGCTGATCGCCACGGGGGGGCTGGAACTCGACTCGCTAACAGAGCGGGAGGAGAAACCTTTCGATTGGCAGAAAGGACTTCTGGAGATCATACGGCCGATCATGAGCGAGTTGCGCAAGCTCACCGAGAAACGGCGCAAAATGGAGATGTTGCGTAACAGACTGGCTGTCTGCCAGGATCAGAACCGGATAATCGATGAAGCGCTCAAGAACATCGTACTGATCTCCACGGAAAACCTGAAACCTGCAACACTCACCCGTCTGAAAAATGTCCGCAAGCAATGGGAAGACAAACAGAGAGAGAACCACCACCTGATAGAAGTCGTAAACCTTCAGCTTGAAGAGATGGCAAAGACCGACAAGACCCTTGACCTCTCTTTCTCCGACCAGCTCAAAGGACTTCTTCTGGGGAGGGGTGGCACTCTGTTTATGGCTCTCTTCGCCGCCATCGGAGTATATATCGGGTTACACCTGTCCAAGTCTCTGGTTAAAAAGGCTTTCCATCTGACCAGCAGCTCCAGCAGACCTGTGGAACGTTTCATCGGGCTTAACTACCAGCTTGTTTCGGTTTTACTCTCTATAGTTGCGCTCTTTTATGTGTTTCATATCCGGGGTGACAAGGTTATGCAGGGGGTTGCGATTCTGATGCTGGTCGGAATATTCTTGGTCCTTAAAAACTCCATTCCCAGATATATCGACGAGATAAAACTTATCCTGAACGTGGGTCCGGTCCGTGTAGGGGAGAGGGTTGTCTACTCCGGTCTTCCGTGGCGGGTCGATTCACTCGATGTTTTTTCCAGCCTCACCAACCCGGCCCTTTCGGTACCAACCCTTCGAACGCCTTTAAAATCGCTGATCGGTCTTGAATCCCGTGAATCCCACCCCGACGAGGCATGGTTCCCCTGCAACGTCGGCTCTTATGTTCTCCTCTCCGATGAAGTTTTCGGCAGGGTGAAAACCATAACGGTTGACAGCGTGACTCTGGTTGTAGGAGGGGGCGCCATAATCAGCTACACCATCTCCGATTTTCTTGGCGCCACGCCAAAGAACCTCGATACCGGTTTCACTATCACCATAACTTTCGGGCTCTCCTACGACCTGCAGAGGGCCGCCACAGCTGAGATTCCTGAACTGATGAGGACGGGAATGAGAGAAAGGCTTGAAAAGGAGAGTGTCGGCGAACACCTGTCGAACCTGCTCGTACAGTTTGAAGAGGCGGCGGCTTCATCCCTCAACTACAAGGTTATTGCCATCTTCCGAGGTTCAGGCGCCAGTGAATACCTGGGAATTCCCCGGATCCTCCAGCGGCTGTCAGTGGATCTGTGCAACGAACAGGGATGGGAGATCCCGTTTACCCAAATTGTCGTTCACAGGGGGGGCGCAGAGGGGGTGGCTACCGGGCCTTGAGCCCTGCGCCTCCTGGATCGAAGGTCCACGCCAGCGACCATCTGTCGTCATCCGACCGTTCAAGGCAGGCAACGCAGGCTGTGGTGAACAAGAATATATCGTTGCCCATTTCACCTGTAACAAGGAGGGTGGTGAGGGTTCCCATAAAGGGTAGATGCCCCACCAGCATCGTATCTTCATTCAAGCCGTTCACCATCCGGGCGATGGGGCCTACGGGATCTAGGGGGTTTAACCCGTCCCCCCTGGTCACCGGAACGCCCGGGCCGATTACTGACGCAAGAAGTTTCGCCGTCTCTTCGGCGCGGGTTTTACCGCTATGGATCACCCGCGCTACGTCTACTCCCTTCGCCGTAAAAGCTTCCGATGTCCGGGCAACCTCGGCGCGTCCATTGTCGCTGAGTGAACAGGCCGGATCAACCTCCCTTGGAAGGGCTTCACCATGCCGAACCAGATATAATTTCATACGCTATTCGAGTCCGGCACAGTGATAACGCCCTATATCGCGTCGATGATTGCGTTGAGCGTGGCGCTGGGACGCATAACCTTCGTGACCTTCTCAACATCGAGGCGGTAATAACCACCCAGGTCTACAGGGGAACCCTGAACAGAATTTAACTCCTCGACAATCTTCGCTGTGTTGGCGGCGAGATCGGCGGCCACCTTGGTGAAACGCTCTTTTAACCCGGCGTCTTCGTTCTGTTCGGATAGAGCCTCCGCCCAATACATGGCGAGATAGAAGTGGCTACCCCGGTTATCCAGTTCACCACATTTACGGCTCGGCGACCTGTTCTCATCGAGAAATTTTCCGGTAGCCTTGTCGAGAGTGTCCGCCAGAACCTGGGCTTTTTTGTTTCCCGAAGAGGCGCAAAGATGTTCAAGCGAAGGTCCGAGGGCAAGAAACTCACCGAGAGAGTCCCACCTCAAGTGGTTCTCTTCGACCAGTTGCTGAACGTGTTTCGGAGCCGAACCGCCAGCGCCTGTTTCAAACAATCCTCCACCATCCATAAGGGGTACGATTGAGAGCATTTTTGCGCTGGTGCCGACTTCAAGAATCGGATACAGGTCGGTATTGTAATCCCGAAGTACGTTGCCTGTAACGGAGATTGTATCTTTACCCTCTCTCATTCTCTCCACAGATAATTTCGCGGCGTCCAGGACGCTCATGATTCGGATATCGAGACCATCAGTATCGTGATCTTTCAGGTACTCGTCAACCTTCTTGCGCATTTCTATATGGTGCGCTCTGCCCGGATCGAGCCAGAAAACGGCTGGCGACCCTGTGGCTCTCGCTCGTGAAACGGCAAGTTTCACCCAGTCGCGAATCGGAGCGTCCTTGACCGCGCACATTCTCCAGATATCGCCTTCTTCTACGCCACTGTGAAGAATGGTGGTCCCCTTCTCGTCAACAATACGAATGGTTCCGTCTCCTGGCGATTCAAAGGTTGTGGGGTGGGAGCCATACTCTTCCGCTTTTTGCGCCATCAGGCCAACGTTCGGAACGGTACCCATAGTAGCCGGGCTCAATGCTCCGTTTGCGATGCAGTTCTCGATAGTCGCCTGGTAAAGGTCGGAATAGCAATGATCCGGAATCACAAATTTCGTATCGTGTTGTTTGTTGTCAGCGCCCCACATCTGTCCTGATGTGCGGATCGCCGCCGGCATTGACGCGTCGATGATAACGTCACTGGGCACATGCAGGTTTGTTATCCCTTTATCCGAATCGACCATGGCTATGGCGGGGCGGGCTTTGTATACCGCCTCAATGTCGGCTTTTATCTCGGCTTGCTTCTCTTCCGGCAGACTGCCGATCTTCGCATAAACATCGCCGATGCCGTTATTCGGATTGACACCAATTTCCGAGAGGGTCGCCCCATGTTTATCAAAAACGTCCTTGTAGAAAACCTTGACGGCGTGACCGAAAATTATCGGATCGGAGACCTTCATCATTGTGGCTTTCAGATGCAAGGAGAAGAGAATGCCTTTGCTTTTTGCGTCTTCGATCTGCTCGGCTAAAAATTTGGTCAGAGCCTTTTTGCTCATGAAAGTCGCGTCAACAATTTCACCTGCGATCAGAGGAGTTTTTTCTTTAAGGACCGTAACGTTCCCGGCGCCATCGACAAACTCGATTCTTGCGTTGGTCGCAGTCTCAATTGTGGTCGATACCTCGTTGGAGGCGAAATCGTTGTCCGACATGGCCGCCACATGGGATTTTGAATCGGACGACCATGCGCCCATGGAGTGCGGATTCTTTTTGGCGTAGTTTTTAACAGCTACAGGCGCTCTCCGGTCGGAGTTGCCCTCCCTCAATACAGGGTTAACGGCGCTCCCGAGAACCTTTGCGTATCTGGTCTTGACCGATTTTTCTTCGTCGGTCTGCGGATCTTCCGGGTAATCAGGAATGTCGAACCCTTTTTCCTGAAGCTCTTTGATAGCGGCTTGAAGCTGGGGGAGGGAGGCGCTGACATTCGGTAACTTGATGATGTTCGCTTCCGGCGTTTTCGCCAGTTTGCCCAGCGCTGTCAGTTCATCGTCAATTTTCTGATCGTCGGTCAGGTTGTCGGGAAAGTTAGCGATAATCCTCCCTGACAGGGAGATATCCCTCGTTTCAATTTCGACTCCGGCGTCTTTGGTGAACGCCTGAATAATAGGAAGTAACGAGTAGGTAGCAAGCGCGGGCGCCTCGTCGATCGCCGTATATATTATCTTCGGATTTTGCGTGGTCATGCCAATTCCTCACCTTTTTGCGATATGCAATAATAATGACAGTTGTGTGGTTTTCAGGAGTCTGTCGGGCTTAGGATGATTCTATTGCAAAGTGTTGCGACCATAGCGACAAACAGTCTCGAACAGATTTATAGCTCTTTTTTGGCGAATAGTTCCGCTATTCACCTCAATGCACCAAAACACCTGACTCAAATCCGCTCCTTTTCGCCCTGCTCGTACCACTTCGCTGATGAACCCCTGCGTCTGACAGGCTCCCAGAGAAAGAAAATAGTATCACTTAGGCTCATGTGAATCAACAAATAGCGGCGAGGGGATTCGAGACTTTTTTAACTGGTGACTCTCTTCACCATTTTTACGAACGTTGCGGCTCTTTTCAGTTCTATTTCCGCCGCCAGCGCTTCCTCCCGGTTCCGATAGAGGGCCATCAACGTTGGCCCGCTTCCGCTCATCATCACCTTTAGCGGAGCGGGTTTCCCTTTTTCAATTTTTCTTGCAAGGGTCGCAAGGTCGGGGTGACGGTTCAGAACCCACGGTTCCAGGTCGTTCCTCATAATACCGGCTGTTTTTTCAGGGTCACCCGATACGAGAGCGGAAATCAGCTCATCTTTCCCCATGAATGGTTCAAATGAAAAATCTGACCCTTTGTATGCTGACGCCGCCGAAACGCCAAATCCTGGATTTAATAACACCATATAAAGAGGCGATTCGCTCAAAACAGGCGTAAGAACCTCCCCGATCCCCTCCACCCACGAACAGGGGGGGCCGAGAAAAAATGGGACATCAGCGCCGATGGAAAGAGCGATTTCAGTCAGTTTTGATATGGACAACCCGAGTTCCAAAAGATCGTTCAAAGCCAGAAGAACCGTGGCGGCGTTGGAACTACCGCCTCCCAGTCCAGCTGAAACAGGAATCCGCTTCTCTATCTTGATGTGGACCCCCGGTACCACTCCAGCCTCCCCTCCGATCTTCTCCGCCGCCAGTACCGCAATGTTTCTGTTATCGGTCGGAATATCGGCATCGCCACAGTCGCAGGTTATTTTGCCGGAATCGTTCAGGGCCAGAGTGACTGTGTCGAAAAGGTCGATTTTGCTGAACAAGGATTTCAGTTCGTGATATCCGTCCTTCCTCCGCCCAACGATGGCAAGAGCCAGATTCACCTTCGCGAACGATTTACAGATTTTGATATTTGTCATAACCATCATAAAAGAACGGTGTTATCTTTCCATTCATAGCAATCCACTGGAGACAGACAATGCCGATTATTACCGAAAAGATGATTATAAACGAGGTGATACAAAAGTATCCCGCTTCCATGAAGGTCTTCAACCGTTTCAAGGTCGATTCCTGTTGCGGTGGCGCCCAGTCGATCAAGGTCACCGCAGAGCTTAATGGCGCCGACCTCGCCGGGTTAATGACAGCTCTTAATGAAATTACGAAAGGTGAAAAGCAATAATGGGACACACCAGGTGGAAACAGGATTTTTTTAATAGTGTTGATCCGATAACATTGACCGACCCTTTGGCTGAAACCCTTGGCGCGGTGGATGACGCAACACCTATCCATTATCACTTCACCGATTGTGTGAAACTTGCCGGACACGCCTGCGCCTCGGTGGCCTCCGCATTCATGATGACAAAACATGGACTCAAGGCCCTCTACGGAGATGATACTCCGGTCCGGGGTGAAATCAGCGTGCGGCTCTCCGGGGGAAGAACTGAAGGGGCCACCGGCCCCATCGGGCAGGTTATCTCGTTTTTAACCGGCGCCGCAGTCGAAACCGGGTTTCATGGTCTCGCCGGGCGGTTTGCACGCTCGGGCCTTTTCACCTACGACGAAAATATGGAGTTTTCCGACTACGCCATCTCCGCCGAGTTTACCCGGACCGACACAGGCGCGAAGGTTCTGGTTCACGCCAACCCTGCGCTGGTTCCGTTAAGCGATGAAGAGATGAGAAACTCCGCTCTGGCACCGAAAGTCGTCACCGGCTCGGCAACGCCGGAAGAACGGGAGCTTTTCTACGTCTACTGGCAAGGGAAAAACAGGAAACTTCTTCTCGATGATAACGAAGGTGTATTCGTGGTTGAATCGCTGAACTGACTTTCTTTCCGATAATTGGGTTACAGGTGGTTATAATGAGAGGATTATGTCCGATCCCCGTATTACCGACCCGTTATTGGAGTCGGAAGAAGAGCGCCAGAAAGAGTGTAGCCTCCGTCCGGCCAGCCTGACCGATTACGTCGGGCAGACGGCTGTCCGGGAAAACCTCAAAATCGCCATCGAAGCGGCGAGGAAACGGGGCGGGTCACTCGATCACACCCTTTTTTATGGCCCCCCCGGTCTTGGTAAAACCACTCTTGCCCACATAATCGCCAACGAAATGGGGTCCACCGTAAGGTTAACCTCCGGTCCGATATTGCAAAGGGCCGGAGATCTGGCGGCTATTCTGACAAACCTTAATGAAGGGGACGTTCTTTTTATCGACGAAATCCACCGCTTAAGCCCACCTGTAGAGGAAATTCTCTACCCGGCCATGGAGGATTATTCGATCGACATAATTATCGGTCAGGGACCAGGCGCAAGGTCGGTCAACCTTACCCTGCCACGCTTTACGCTGACAGGCGCCACCACCAGAGCCGGACTGCTCACATCTCCTTTGCGGGATCGTTTCGGCATGGTTTTCAGGCTCGATTTTTACCACGCCTCTGAGCTTGTTTCTGTCATAAAACGGGCGAGTGGCCCGCTCAATATAAAAATTACCGATGAAGGCGCCATTGAGATCGCCAAGCGTGGAAGGGGCACACCAAGAGTGGCCTTACGCCTTTTACGCAGGGTGCGGGACTACGCCGAGGTGAGGGCGGACGGTGTTATAACCGCTGAGGTGGCAATACTTGGACTCGAATTGATGGAAGTAGATTCAAACGGTTTTGATAAAATGGACCAGAAACTGCTTCTTGCAATTATCGAGACTTTCAGCGGGGGACCGGTCGGGCTTGAAACCTTGTCGGCGGCGATTTCTGAAGACCGCGACACCATCGAAGACGCCCTGGAGCCGTTTCTTATCAAGGAAGGTTTTCTGCAACGAACACCGAGAGGCAGGATCGCCACCATGAAAGCCTACTCCCACTTCGGACTGCGTAAACCAGGGGTCCCGGGCGAAACGATTAACCTGCCTTTTACTGAATAATCTGGAGAATGATGAAGAATATCAGTTTTATACTGGCGCTTGCCTTGATGATTGTCTGTGTGGGCTCAGATCCTGCGGTATCAGCAAAAATAGCTGTAAAGAAAAAGTTCGAAGGATCGTTCCTTACCAACGTTACCGGAACATCCCTCTCCCAAGGGCCATACATTCAGGTTATTCGCTCCAAAGCCGGATTGGACTATTCGCTTTCGCAGTTTGAAAAACTTAAAAACAGAATAACCCAACTGCGCATCACCTCCTTAAGAAAGAGTCTGGCCTCTGTTAATTACAATAAAAACATGCTGGTAGCCATCTTTTCCCAACCGATGGACAACTACAAACTCTCCATGGAAAACATGACCATGGATAAAGGGGATAACGTCATCGAAGTCGCTGTTAATTACAGCCACAAAATGTCAAATCCACGAATTCCGCCTAAAAAATCGATCTATTACCTGATAACCGTTGTTCCGAAAAGCGATTTTCCTGTCATTTTGCACGCTACCGAACTGCTACAGAAAAAAAAGGGGGAACGCGTGTCGAAGGTTATTACAGTTACTGGCCGTTTGATGCTTCTCTCGGGAAACGATCTTCAACTTGTGCCCGTTGTCATCAAAAGGGGGAACAAAAACAGTTATTACATAACAGGGCCAAAAACCGAAGAGCTGGCCCGGCACATAGGTAAAGTGGTCACCCTCGAAGGCTCCGTTTCACACGAACGGGATGGACCATACGAGTTTGACCTGACGGTATCCAAGCTGGTGAAGGTGTTTTGAGAAGGAGTGGACAATGTTATACTCGCAAGCTATGCGAAAACTGACTTCACTCCTTGTTTTTACGGCTCTTGTCACCCTCTCCTGCGCTCCTGCTACGAAGAATCAGGAAATAAATCAGAAAGGCCAGCCTCCAACGCTTGTGGAGGTTGAACCGGTGGTGAAACTGAAGATCGACAGTTTCGTGGAGATGGTAGGGTCGGTCCGGGCCGTCAAGCAGAGTGTCATATCCGCCGAAGTGAAGAGCAGGGTAGTCTCCTTCACAAGGAAAGAGGGGGAGAAGATAACCGCAGACGAAACGGTTCTCAGGCTTGATGATACGAAAATCATCATTGAATCGAGAGCGGCCGAAGGTCAATATCTGAAAGCCCTGGCCGAAGAGGAGAAAGCGAAACTCGATTATGTCCGGGCAAGCAAACTATTCGACCGGAAAATCGCCTCCGAAGAGACGTTGCAGAACATCGAACTTGCCCTCAAGGCGGCTGTTGCGGAAAAATTCCTTAGAAAGGCCGAATACGACCGAGCGATCTACCTCGTCTCCCGGTGTGAAGTGAAAGCGCCCTACACAGGATATCTTGCACGAAAAATTGTGGATGTGGGGGAGTGGGTAAGTGAAGGGGATCCGCTCTTCGAGGCGGTCGATATCCACAATGTCGAGATTGTCGTCGCCTCACCCGACAAGATCGTCGGCTCCATCCTTCCCGGTCTGGTCGCCGAAATAAGACTCGACGGTTTTCCTGACAAACTTTTTTCCGGGCCTGTAATCGCCATTTCCCCCAAAGCGGATCAAAAAACAAGGACATTTCTCGTCAAGATCGGGTTAACAAATGAGGATGGTCGGATAAAAGCCGGCATGGTGGCCCGCGCGAGACTTGAAATCGGGCGGGACGCCGAACCGGCGATTATGATTCCCCGCGACGCCGTGGTGTGGCGCGGACCCAACGCCATGGTTTTCACTCTCGACGAAAAGGGAGTGGCAAAATCTATCCCGGTCTCCCTCGGCAGACAGTCGGGAAGGCTTGTAGAGGCGACGGGTGCCCTGGATGAGGGCGTTTTGCTTGTGGTTACCGGTAATGAAATCCTGCGAGACGATTCCGTTGTCAGGGTCGCCGGTGGCAAAAATCGGAACTGACGATTCGTAAAATATGTGGCTGGTAAAATTCTCCATTGAAAATCCGGTCAAGGTCGCCGTAGCCGCGCTCTTTTTTGGCATTTTCGGCGCCATTTCTATCCGGGACATGCCGGTCCAGATGACCCCGACTGTCGATAAACCGGAAATTTCCATTCAAACCATCTACCCCTCCGCCGCGCCCGCCGAAGTTGAGGAGCAGATAACCACCCCTATAGAAGAACGACTCCAGGCGGTGGAGGGTGTCAGAAGAATCACCTCCTCCTCACGCGAAGGCGGATCGACGGTGGAGTTGGAGTTCGACTGGGGTGTCAACAAGGATACGGCGGTCATCGATATTATCAAGCGATTGGCAAGGGTGAGGGACCTTCCCCAGGACGCTGACGAACCGATAGTTATCGCAGGGGCTACCTCCGAAAGACGACCCATCTACTGGGCGAACCTGCGCGGCCTGATGCCGGTTGACAAAATGCGCGAGCTGGCCGATGACATGATCGCGCCAAGATTAGCCCGGATCGAAGGTGTTGCGGAAGTTCGCATATACGGGGGCCAGGAGCGTGAGATACAGGTTGTCCTCGACTTTGAAGCGCTCTACTCCAGAGGGGTTACCATCTCGCAGGTGGCCTCCGCGTTGAAACGTGAAAATCTGAACGCCAGGGGGGGCGATATAGATATCGGGAAAAGACGGTATCTGGTCCGCACCGTCGGTCTTTTCCAAACCGCCGACGAGATCAACGACGTTATCATCACAAAAAATGAACTCGGCGCCCCTGTCTATATTAAGGATGTCGCCACCGTCTACGACACCTACAAAAAACGGGACGCGATGGTCCGAATCCTCGGCGAACCGGCCATAGCCTTGGGGATAGTAAAAAAATCGGGCAGTAACACCATAGAAGTAACCACCGCTGTGGAACGGACCATGGCAATCCTCAACAAGGAGCTTGAACGTAACCGGGTGGCCATTTATGAAAGTTACGATTCTTCCGATTACATCTGGGAATCTATCGATTTCGTCACAAAAAACCTCGGTTTCGGCGCTTTGTTCTCCGTATCGGTCCTTTTCCTCTTTCTGCATTCAGCAAGAAGCTCCATGATTATCGGCTTGACCATCCCGATTGTGGCGGCTTCCGGGTTTATCCTGCTCAATGTCTTCGGCAGATCGCTCAATATCGTATCGCTTGCCGGAATGGCTTTTGCCGTAGGTATGGTCGTCGATAACTCCATCGTGGTACTGGAAAATATCCACCGTCACCTTCAGCTTGGAAAAGACCGGGGCGCCGCCGCTCTGGACGGTTCTGTTGAAGTATGGGGCGCGGTTCTCGCCTCCACCCTTACGACTCTGGCGGTATTCGTTCCGATAGTCTACATTGAAGAGGAGGCGGGACAGCTGTTCAAGGATATCGCTATCGCCGTTTCTGTCTCTGTATTCATGTCTCTTCTCGTCTCGATGACGGTGATTCCGGCGCTGGCGGCAAGAATCATGACGGCTGGGGATATGACGAAAAAACCGGGGATTTTGCGGAGGATCCTCGATTATTTCGGAGGACTGGTCGCATCGCTTTTCATCTGGACCGGTGTGCGTCTGAAAAACTCCTGGATGATAACCAAAATCGTTATTGTCATTATCATTACCGTAAGCGCCATTGCCACCTTACCGTATGCGCCGAAGATGGAATACCTGCCGAAAGGAAACCGGAACCTGATATTCGTCATGTTCAAACCTTATGTGGGAACTAACTTTGACACTATCCAGAAACATTCCGAGGTGATAGTGAATCAGATCCTGAAAATGGAAGAGACAAAGTATGTGTTTCACGTTGTCTCGTCCCGGTTCAACGGAATCGGTATCCGGGTAAAAGACTCGCACAGGCTGAAAATCGCCGATGTCACCAAAAAGATCAACGGAATCGTTTCAAAAGCTGTCGGTTTTGAGTTTGTCCGGGCGTTTCAGACATCGCTCTTCTCACGACTGACAGGAACCGATATCGAAATCGAAATCAAAGGTAAAAATCTCGGAAAAATCGCCTCCATCTCAAAAGATATGCAGGGTCAACTCTTTGCCACAAAGGGGGTCTCGTTCGCCCGTTCAAACCTTGAGACCGGCGCTCCTGAGTTTCGGGTTACCATTGATCGTGAGAGAGCGTCTGACCTGCAATTATCGGCTCAGGATATAGCCGATGTCGTGGAAACCCTCGTGGCCGGTAAAACCGCCACCCTCTTCAAGGTGGGTGGTCAGGAGTACGACATAACCATCAAAGGCGCCAAAGAGAAGGCGATCGACAAATTCTCCATCAATTCTGTATCGGTCTATGGCGCCAACGGCACGGTCACCCCGCTCGATTCTGTAGCCAGAGTCGATGAAGCGGTTGGCCCCACCCAGATAAATCATATTGAGTTGTCCCGGTCGGTCACCCTCGCGGTAACAAAAAATGACGATTCACCCCTGCAACAGGTGGTGGAGACGATTGAAGCCGAAATCCTTGATCCGGTTCGTAAAGCGTTGGGGGACGACTATTACGTTTCGATGTCAGGCTCCGCCCGCGACCTCGAACGGACGGCAAAACAGCTGACCGGATCGTTCGCTCTGGCTGTCATAATTGTATACCTTTTGATGGCCGCCCTTTTCGAGTCGTTTCTATATCCACTGATTATCATGTTCTCTGTACCCTTGGCGGCGTCAGGGGCGATTCTGGCCGTTGTCTTGACCAATAGCAGACTCGATGTTCTAACGATGCTCGGATTCATTATCCTGACCGGGATCGTGGTAAACAATGCGATCCTGCTGATCCATCAGGCCAGAACCAATACACGCGTTTACGGTATGGATGAGTGGGAGTCTGTGGTGGAAGCGATCCGTTCGCGTATCCGTCCCATATTCATGAGTTCGGCCACTACAGCTTTGGGGCTTCTGCCGCTGGTGATCAGAAGCGGCGCCGGATCGGAACTCTATTCAGGTCTCGCCGCAAGTATCGTCGGGGGACTTACCATTTCCACGGTTTTTACACTGGTTATGGCCCCGGCGTTAAGTTTTATCATGATCGACATCAAGGCATGGTTTCGCACCGCTGATGAACAGTGATGATAAATGTATAACAAGGCGCTTGAAAAGAAAGGGGGGAGAATGGTGGGCGGTACTGGGATCGAACCAGTGGCTTCCACCGTGTGAAGGTGGCACTCTCCCGCTGAGTTAACCGCCCGGGAAAATGAATCGGCTCACCATATGGAAGTGAGCCGATTACAGTATAGTCGGGATTACGTTACGCCGCCGCTTTTTTCCCTTTCCGTCCCGTTTTACGAGCGGAAGTTTTCGGCCTCTCTTCGTTCGCCGGTTTCTCATCGTCGGTTATAAGGCAACGTTCACACTGGTGACCTTCTCTTCTGCCGCACATTACGCACGAGATTTCATCAATCTTGTCGAGCATAAAACCGCCGCAGTGTCTGCAAATCTGTCTGGTCGGATTTTCCTGGGCCATATAATTCACCTCCTAAATCGTGAAGCGGGAAATTTTATATGTACTACAGTGCAATGTCAACTTATTCTAAATATTTCCCCCCCGGGCAGACCAGTTGGGGCTTATATTTGTAGTGTAGTATTTTATCTTGCGTGGAAGGAGATAGCCATGGCCGTTGGACGACTCGATACATTCTCAGTTGAACGAGTGACCAGCAAAGATTCCGCCATCGAAAAGGCCACAGTTGCGGTCTCTGAGGTTAGCGAAGCTATCAAAAGCAAATCCTCTGAAGCCACCTCCGAAATTGGCGTTCAGGGAGTCAGTCTCTATTCTGATGGGCGTTATTTGAACGACGACAACGTTATGCAGACCGCCTCCGAGAATGTTTCAGGATTCATCCAGGGGCTGGTGGACGGAACCGGGACAAAAGTCGATATTGTGAGTTAAAATAATCCATCTGTCATTAATGGTTTAGGGGAATCAAAAAGATGTATCAATCGTGCAAAAGTGTATCTCGTTCTTCAAGTCTCTTCGTTCTTTTTATGTCGATGATTTTATTGAGTATTTCCGCGACCCCCGGTTATTCTGAGCCGCCTGCGCTGGAGGTTATCGACCATATCAGGGGTTTTAAATTTACAACCTATAGCGACCGGTGGGCCTTCTCCCCTATTGGCAAATTTGGCGTAATCATTGTTGATACAAAAGCGAAAATCAGGCTGAGCCTGAAAAAATCGATGTTCAACAAGACACCAACCGATACTGTTAAATCACGGTTGACGCAAATCGGAAAGAACGCAAACGCGACAATCGTGTTCGACAAGACGCAAGGGATGGTAGCCGGTTCGCTGACAGCGACAGGATTGACCTGGAGTGAGAGCAGAAGAAACAGAAGCAAAGGGGTCAGGGAACTCTGGTTTAACTACGGTGGTCTTCTTTACGAAACCGGTTGTGAATCACCGCTGGACCTGTTTCCGCAAGCTATAAAAGAGTGCGATAAACTTCTGGCCGATATCAGACTGCTGAAATAGAAGGAGTGGGCGCTATGAGGAGCGCAGAAACTCCGAGAGCTGTGTACCGCAGTCGCGGCAGTCGAAAGCTGGCTCAGGGTTGGGCGTATAATGACCACCAGCAACTACGTTATCCATTACGGTAGCCGTTGTGGTCCCGGCGTAAGGGCCGAATACCGAAGGCCGCGCCTTTGCCCAGCCATTGTCGTAGAGAAGGCGCAGACACTCTTCCAGTGAAGCGTCGAAAACGGCGGCGCTGGTCCCTTCAGGGTGAGTCTCGGTGGCGTAGAGCGGGTATCCGTATCCATCCGCGTCACGAAACGAATTTTCCAGTCCGCTCTCCTCTGTAGCAAACATCACCATAGTGGGGGTCGGGTCGCCACCCGTAAGAGCTGTGACGATCAGGAACGATACGATGAGTGGCGGTATTAGCAGTCTCATTTTCATCTATTGAACTCCTGTACGACCAGTCGTGCTAATTCGCGGTTTTTATCCCTTGATTGCCAGCTTTAATCATGTCGAGGTCGCCGTGTAAAACATCGGCCAACGTTATGGAGAAGAGCAGTTCGTTAAAATGCTGGCACAGTTTCGACCATAAAGTCTGGGTTACACACCCTTCCGAACGGTCACATCCGATCGATACATGTCCTTCAAATTCGACACATTCGGTCAGTGTAATGCCTTCGTCCACCGCGTCGAACACTTCACCGATAGTCATATCTGACGCGTCCCGCGCCAGAAGATATCCACCTCCGGGACCCCGGACAGACTTGACCAGCCCAGCTTTGCGAAGTTTCACAAATAACTGCTCCAGATAGTTCTGGGAGAGGGCCTGGCGTTTTGCGACAACACTCAACGAGACCGGTTCGTTCTCCCCCTGCAAGGCTATATCGACCAGCGCCTGTACCGCGTAGTGACCTTTGGTGGAGATCTTCATTATTCGATAACGTTTCCTTCGATGGCGTCCACACGGATACCTTTCCCCTTGATCGATTCTATGGCTTTGTCGATGGCGTCAAGTCCGCCGGTCAGTTCCACGTCGATCACGCCAATGGAGGAGTCTATTTTGGCTTGACGGATATCGACCACAACATCGTGTTCCGTAATCAGGTCGGATAGAACAGGGGTTTTCACCAGCTGTTCTGGAACGGTCAACCGGATCTTTATACCCGATACAGTAGGCGCATCGGTTATGTCGATAACCTCCGTTCCCCCTTCCATTACAATGGCTCCACGGCATTTGAGGTCGAGAAGAGCGTTGTCGATCCTCTCGTCATCCCCCGAAAGGGAGATGGCCACCCAACTCGAAGAGCCTGAGACGAGCGCCCGGAAAATGTTGGTCCGAAGTCTGTACCTCTTTACCAAAGCATAGATAACAGGCTCTTTTATCAAGCCTTCAGGAAATGTTATCGAGAAATAGCGGTCTGACATAATCAGCCTTTTTTGATGATGAATTCCCAATCCGAATCGCTGATCTTGTGCGGCCACACCAGAATTTCGTGTCCTTCGCCCTCCATGCTTCGGGGAACGTTTTTGGTGGCCGGTTCATGGTCTGTTACGACCCGCAAGGTTTCGGAAAGCCCCATGGTTTCTATTTTCAGTTTCGACTTGATGAATGTGTAAGGGCAGACTTCGCCGCGAATATCGATTTCATGATCGGTCTCTACGCTCATTTAACTATCTCCAGGGTTGGGAATCATAAAGTGATGACTTTTCCATGTTTTTTGATGGCGGTAACTATGTAGTCGTAAGAGACTCGCTCGAAATCGGAGGTCAGGTTTCGAGCGGTTAAATCCTCATCAAGAACGCGCCAGTTTTCGATTCCCGGAATGTCGGGCGCGAGCCTTGCCACCTCTTCGAGGCGATTGTATACCCCATC
This sequence comes from Nitrospinaceae bacterium, assembly GCA_029261405.1. Taxonomy (GTDB): domain Bacteria; phylum Nitrospinota_A; class UBA7883; order UBA7883; family JAJDBK01; genus JAJDBK01. Next base: position 18,990 of record JAJDBK010000063.1, on the reverse strand, counting down.
TTGTATCAAAACCACTTCGGCGCCCTTTTTCAGAACGGACTTACCATAATTCGGAGGGATATCCGCAATCAGTTTTTTCAGGAGAATCAGGGTCGAATCACTCATTTATCGCAGTGGAACTCCCCGTGGGTAATGTCGCATTCGCACGAGTCGGGCAGTATGGTGACTACTACCCCTTCGTTCAAGGTTTTGCCAAGTTTGACAGCGGCGGCCACAGCGGCGCCAGAGCTTGTGCCAACGAGGATATTCTCCTCATCGTGTAGCCGCATCACCATATTGTACGCTTCTTCGGTTTTAACCGATATTTTGCCGGAGAGATCACTCTCTTTATAAATCCCCGGAACGATGGAGGAGGCCATATGTTTCAGACCTTCTATACCATGAAGAGACTCTTCCGGTTCCACAGCAAGGGTTTTAATTCTGGAATTGTATTCAACTAACCTTCGGGAAACGCCCATTATCGTGCCGGAAGTCCCTATTCCCGCAAGAAAATGGGTAACTTTCCCGCCGGTCTGTTCCCAGATTTCAGGCGCCGTGGTTTTGTAATGGGCCTGCCAGTTGGCGTCGTTGTTGTACTGATCGGGCCAGAAATATTTTTCCGGTGTTTTGTTATACATATCCCTGCACACAATTATCGAACCATCGGAGCCTTCCAGCGGATCCGAATAGACAACCTTGGCGTCGTAAGCCGATGACATCAGCTGTTTTCGCGCGCCGCATACATTCTTCGGCATGACAAGTTCCACATCAAATCCGAGAACCTTGCCGATCATGGCGTAGGCCACACCGGTATTGCCGGAGGTGGAGTCGAGAATGGTCATCCCTTTTTTCAGAAGACCATTTTTGATTCCTTCCCGGACCATATTAAGCGCCGGTCGGGCTTTAACGGAACCACCCGCGTTATACCACTCAGCCTTGGCGAGTATCTGAACTCCGGGACACTCTTTTTCGGCGATTTTTGTCAGGTTCAAAAGGGGTGTATTGCCGATCCCGTCAAGGGTGGCCTGGGTCATGTCAGCCTTTTTCACATAGGCTGTTTCAGCAAGTATCTGGGGATGGTTCACTTTTTCCACTACTTGTTTTCCTGTTACGAAATAACAACGTCCATTTTATCAATCAGTTTTTCAACACCGGCGTCATCGAGGCGAGTCACACCGAACTTCAGCTCGTTTGCGAGATTGAGCGCGTCAAGAGAGGTTTCATGGACGAATATTTCCACGGAGAGATCTTCGAGTGTTCTTAACGGTTTTTCCGTCTCACCGGCAAGAAGACCTCCGCTATATCCCAAGACAGCCAGCGCGCCTTTGTCGATCAGTAACAGATGAACCCTGTTCCCGTCTTCTAACGTCAGCCCGACAGACATCCGCAAAACCTCGGATACTCGAAAGGATGGGGCGTCTGTAATGGTCACAAGAATATTGTTCATGTCAGATTAAACTTACAACCCGATCCGAGTCGGCCACATAACCGGCCAGGTCGAACTGACTTCCATAGATGATACCTTCGATACCTTCAGGGGCTTTGAACCCTCTTCTGTTATGCTCGCAGACACTGATTTCCACGCCACTTTTCAGTAGATCCATGAATTTATCCACCGCCAGGTTCATCACACCCGCAGACATTGCGAATATAGAGACTTCGTCCCCGGCCTCTATAGCTGTCTCAGCGATTCGCACAGCGGTGGCGGAATCATTATCATTCGGGCCACCGTGTAGCAAAATCAGAAGTTTCAACGATTTACACCTCTATCGCAGGCATTCCGCAAAACTGTTCATAATCTATTAGTTCGGTAATAGTCGGTTCGTCTCCACAGACCGGGCAATTTTTGTCTTTGCGCAGTGTAAGTTTACGAAACTCGGTTTTAAGCGCGTCGTAGAGGAGAAGTCTGCCAATAAGCGGCTCCCCTTTGCCGATAATCAGTTTGATAACCTCAACAGCCTGCAAGGAGCCGACAACTCCCGGGAGCACACCAAGCACGCCCCCCTCCTGGCACGATGGCACCATGCCAGGTGGCGGAGGTTCAGGATAGAGACACCGGTAACAGGGGCCATCCCCCGGCGCAAAAACTGTAACCTGTCCTTCAAACCTGAATATAGAACCGTGTACATTCGGTCTGTTTGTAAATACACAAGCGTCATTAACGAGGTAACGTGTCGGAAAGTTGTCACTGCCGTCCACGACGATATCGTAATCTTTAATGATGTCGATGGCGTTGGCGCTGTTCAAGTGACCGTTGATGGCGTTGACCTTGATGTCGGGGTTAAGTTTTTCAATGAAGCGCTTCGCCGAATCGACCTTTAGCTCTCCCACCGTGTCGGCGTTATGAATGACCTGTCGTTGCAGGTTAGACATATCGACCACATCAAAATCGATCACACCCAATGTGCCCACACCTGCGGCGGCAAGGTATTGCAACACCGGTGATCCGAGTCCACCTGCGCCGAGGGCGAGAACTTTCGCCTTGAGAAGTTTCTCCTGCCCGATGCCGCCAACCTCCGGAAGGATGATATGCCGGGCGTATCGATGTATCTGTTCTTCGGTAAAATCAGACATTTCCAATCAACCTCCGGCGATAGCCGGGATAACGGAGATATCGTCACCATCTTTCAGCGCGGTATTCTCGCCGTCCAGAAAGCGGATATCCTCTTCGTTGACGTATATGTTAATAAAACGTCTCAAGGTATTCTTTTCGTCGTAGACACGTTCCCATATTCCCGGATATTGTTTTTCGAGGTTAGTGAACATATCCTTGACGTTGTTCCCCTCTGCGTCCACCTGACCTTTGCTACCGGTGATTTTCTGCAACGGGGTCGGAATCCTTACAGTGACTTTAGCCATGTTATTTCTCTCCTGAGTCTCTTACAAATTTTTGTATATCTCTTCAAAAGCCGATAGTTTCGGTTCGATGGTGACAGGTTTTACCAAGGTTTTTTCCACCGCCTCCATGGTTTTGAGCCCCTGTCCGGTAATTGCCAATACCGTTAACTCGTCCGGTTTGATTCTTCCCTGCTCAACTAACTTCTTTGTGACGGATATGGTTACCCCACCGGCGGTTTCGGTAAATATACCTTCGGTTTCGGCCAGAAGTTTCATTCCTACCACAATCTCTTCGTCGGTGGTGTCTTCGCCCCATCCACCGGTAGTGTTGACAACCTTTATTCCATAATATCCATCGGCGGGGTTTCCGATAGCGATCGATTTGGCTATGGTATTCGGTTTTACCGGCTTGAAGTCGGTCTGGCCATTTTTAATGGCGGTGGTGACAGGTGAGCATCCTGTTGCCTGGGCGGCGAAAACTTTGGTCTTCGGTTTATCTATCAGGCCGAGATTGTGAAACTCGTTGAAAGATTTATATATCTTGGTTATCAAGCTCGACCCTGCAACTGGCACAACTACGTTATCTGGCGCACGCCACCCCAGCTGTTCGGCGATCTCGTAGCCGAAGGTTTTTGAGCCATCACCGTAGAACGGCCTTATATTGATATTTACAAAAGCCCATTTGAAAACCGCCGCCACTTCAGAACAGAACCGGTTTACATCATCGTAGGAGCCTTTTATGGCGATAACGTGTGGGCCGTATATCGACGTACCGACGATTTTGCCCGTTTCCAGGTCGTTCGGGATGAATATGTAACTCTTCATGTCGGCGGAGGCCGCATGGGCCGCGACGGAATTTGCCAGGTTGCCGGTGGAGGCGCAAGCTACGGTATCGTAACCGAATTCTTTTGCCTTGTTCACGGCCACAGCCACAACCCGATCCTTGAAAGAGAGGGTCGGATAGCAGACACCGTCATTCTTCAGGTAGAGGTTGTTCAAGCCGAGGGCTTTACCCAGATTTTCAGCTTTGACAAGCGGAGTGAATCCATTATGTTGACCGACCGAAGGTTCACCATCTATAGGGATAAGTTCACGGTAGCGCCACATATTAGCCGGTCGGGACTCGATCAGCTCCCTTGTCAGGACACGCTTGATACCATCGTAGTCGTAGCGAACCTCCAGCGGACCGAAACAAAACTCGCATACGTGAATCGGCTCCGAGGGGTATTCCCTGCCACATTCACGGCATTTGAGTCCAAGAACGAAACTCATATATTGATCCTGTTTTACCTGCGGACCATCAAGGCCCGTTTAATAACCACCTGTGCCGTACCACCATAAGGTACGGATGTTTTTCATGTTAAGTAATTCCTACTGATCTTGTCAAGTATATTTCTGTCCGATATACACAGGAATTTCAGGTGGCGGGTTTTGTTCTGGAACTGGCAAAAAACTCCCTATTCCAGAAAACCTACCTGGAACCTTTTACCTTTATCAACCTGTCAACGGAGGGTGACAAAGCCTGATAAACTCATAACTAATTGTATTAATGTCTGTTCTGGGTTGATTTTCTTGATGGCACGGTCCTTGTACTTAAGTTGCGGCAAGAACACGCAATTTCGCGCTTGGAGATATTTGTAATGGCATCTGATATATCGGTTGATCTGGTTAATAACTTTAAAGCCTCTTTTATGGCTACCAACAATTCGACATCTACCAGCTCTTTTATGGACCAGTCTTTTCAGGACGTTTTTGACGCCGTGCAAAGCTCCCAGGAAGATATATCGGATCGCTCGGAAGGTGAGTACGGAGTTTTGGATCTCAGGGCGAATAGCAATGAAGAGAATAAAGGGGTCAACGACAACGAGTCGGCCACAGATGCTGGGAATGAGACTGAATACGAGAACGACAGTAACAGCGACGACAACACGCCTGAAACAGCGCCGGTAGATGAGATGTCTGATGATAATGAAGTGGAAGATAGCGCCACGACGGAGGAGACCGAGGCTGTCCCGACCGATACCGAGAACCAGAGTTCAGAAATAGCCGAAGAGACATCTCCGGTGGTAGCCCCGGTAACGCCAATAGATACGGGTGAAATTACGACTGAAGAGACCGTTCAGATCGTCGAGGAAATCGTTCCCGGCCTTACAGGTGATGACCAGGGAAATACAGATAGTGAGAATCCGGATGATACGGAATTCGCTGAGGTAGTAGAGGGGGATGTGACCTTGGCCGACACCCCGGAGAGCGTTGCAGACGATATGGCTCTCAACACAGCTGAAATAGGTGGAGCCACACAGGTGGCCGAAGAATCCGCCGCCAAGTCCACCGATAAAATAAATACATCAACACCAACATCAACGACGGAAAATAGAGAGACCGCCCCCCTCACATCCAAACAGGTGGCTCAGGAGGTGATGTCCGAAGCCAAAGTGAAAGAGGAGATAATGGTCGAGGATGGGGCCAAGGCAACCGAATCGAACAGGGTTGAGCGGAAAGCCGCTCAGGCGGATACCATTCTGAGCGCCAAAACCCAACAAGCGGTCATTACGGCGCCCACAGTCACAGAAAAACCGAGCCAGACCCTTCAGGTGAATGCGGCTAATCAATATACAAAAAATAGCGTTGAAGCCACAGAAACAGCCGAAACGGCAAAAAACACTCCATCGAGAGCCGCCGAACGGAACGTTCTTGGGCAGATAGTGGAAAAAGCCAGGATCCACGTCAAGGCGAACGGAACTTCAAACATGACACTAAGGCTTGATCCTCCAAACCTTGGAAAGGTTGATGTTCGCATATCTGTAGAAGACAACGTTGTCAAGGCTGTACTGATGGCCGACAGCAAGGAAGTCAAGGCGATTATAGAGCAGAACCTCGGTAACCTGAAAAACTCGATGAACGCAAGTGGCCTGAAGGTGGAAGAGATAACAGTGACCACATCAGATCAGGGGGGCCTTTCATTCGCGGGCGAGACCGGATCAGGTTTCGGAGAGGGTAAAAACAGCTCCGGGTCAGGAAATGAAGGTTTCGATGGAGACGGTTTTGAGGATGAAGGTACCGAAATACGACTCTCCTCCTCTTCGTTCCATCAAGGCGTTCTCGACGTTGTAGCGTAGGGAGAAAAAAAATGATTGTAAACAGCACATCTTACGGAAACACGGCTTCGGCTACCAGTACCAGTGACGCTTCATCGTCTGCGGCAATGGGTAAGGACGATTTCCTGACTCTTTTGCTGACCCAGATGCAGAACCAGGACCCGTTAAGCCCGATGGATAACACGGAGTTCACCGCCCAGATGGCGACGTTCTCATCACTGGAGCAGTTGACCAACGTAAACGAAAACCTCGGTTACATGCTCTCCTCCATGAACTCCTCCACCAGCATGGCGGCAGTCGATATGATCGGCAGGGAAGTGACGGCGGAAGGGCAAAATGTGCATATAAAGGATGGCAACGCTTCTGACATCGCATATTACCTCCCGGAAGACGCAACCAACGTAGAGATAGTGATTGAGGATGAAAACGGGAGTGTTGTCAAAATCCTGCCTGCCGGAACCCAGGACGCCGGAGACCAACTGGTCAGTTGGGATGGTCTCGACGATTCCGGTTCGGCAATAGCGGACGGATTGTACAAATTCAATGTGGTCGCCACCAACAGCTCCGATGAGCTGATGGAAGTCGAGACCTTCACAACGGGTGTGGTGACAGGTGTTCAGTATGAAGAGAACGTAGCGTATGTCTACATAGGCAACGCCAAATATATGCTCAGCGAAATTCTTGAGGTGAGGGCGGTGGACAGCAGTACAGCCGACACCACCACCGACACAACTACGGGAGATACCACAAGCGCGCTTGACGAGCTGGTGGCTTAAGGGAAAGGCAAACGGAGGTTATAGCCAATGAGTCTTAATAGCGCATTATATGCTGGTGTCTCGGGGATCAACTCCTACGGTGACGCCATGAACGTCGTAGGTGACAACATCGCCAACGTCAACACGGTCGGTTTTAAATCCAACCGTGTAAACTTCGCCGATATTCTGGCGAATCAGGTGGCCAACGGACCGACAACTCTACAGTTCGGACGTGGTTCACTTATCAACGGTGTTGATGCGTCGTGGGCGCAAGGGTCGTTTGAGACCACAGGCGCCGCCACGGATATGGCGCTTCAGGGAGCGGGTTTCTTTGTTGTAAAAAACCCCGCCAACGGCTCTAACGGCACTTATTATACCCGTGCAGGACAGTTTACGCTAAACGACTCAGGTGAACTTGTTAATCCAAACAGTTACAATGTCCAGGGTTACCAATTAACCACATCGTCATCTGGAACAACGATTAGGGCGAGCGCATCGACCAATATCGACATATCCGGTGTGCAAAGCGTACCGAAAGCGACAACATCCTTCAAGTTCGGCATTAACCTTGACGCCGCCGCTTCAGCCGGGGCGACATTCGCCACATCTTTTAACGCATATAACGCTGTTGGCGAAGCGGCTACGGTAACTTATACCTTCACAAAAACAGCCGCCATGACCTGGACTTACGTTGCGACCGGGCCAGCAGGCACTACCTTGAGCGGCGCCGCCCAGTCGGGTACCGTTACATTCAATAACGCAGGCCAGATCACAGCGCCTGCGGCCGACGCCTCGCTTACCATCAGCGGATTTGCAAGTGGGGCATCGCCTCTGACGATGACCTGGGATCTTGTAAACGATACGACATTGGCCGCGAACAACGATCTGACCAGCTATGCGTCCGATTCGGTAACAAACTCCGTAATACAGGATGGATATTCAACCGGTGTGCTACAGGGTCTATCGACAGATCAGAATGGTATCATTTCAGGCCTCTTCTCCAATGGTCAGACGCAAGAGTTGTGGCAGTTGGAACTGGTAGATTTTCTCTCCCCATGGGGATTGTCGAGGCAGGGTAACTCCATGTTCGCAGAGACAGCCCAGTCGGGCCAGCCGGTAACGGGTGTGGCCGGGGCGGGTGGATTCGGAACCATCTACGGCGCATCGCTCGAGTTGTCGAACGTCGATCTTTCTACAGAATTCGTAAACATGATCGAAAACCAGCGGGCTTATCAGGCCAGTTCCAAGATCATAACCACGGTCGATCAGATGTTGCAGGAGGTTGTCAACCTCGTGAGATAGTTGTTTAAGGCTTATCGTTTATCGCCCGATATTAAGATTAAGTCCTTTCTCCCTTCCGCTTTGGGTCTCTCCAACCCTTGGCGGCGAGAAACCCCGGCGGGATATTCACCGCCGGGGTTTTCGCGTTTTAACATGGTAAATGGTTTACCGGGCCTCGGCCTTTACCAATGGGGAACGAATTTCTTATGGCCACGTCGATATATTTTTCCGCCTCCGCCACAGCGGTTTGAATATGCAATCCTTTTGCAAGCCCCGCTGTAATGGCGGCGGAGAGGGCGCAACCGGTTCCATGAGTGTGATCCGTTACGACCTCTCTTTTTTCGTGGAGGGTGAATTCGTCGTGCGAGAGCAGGAGGTCGAAAAGATCTTTACCCGCAAGATGACCCCCTGTCACCATGACCGATTCAGGTCCAAGCCCCTTTATCTTTACCGCCGCTCTTTTCATCGAATCAAGAGAGTCTATTTTTACGCCTGCCAACTCTTCGGCTTCAGGAATATTAGGGGTTACGAGAGTCGCCAGGGGAAACAGGAGTTTGACCATTTTGGCGATACCGTCCTCGTCGAGTAGCGGCGCCCCGCCAGAGGAGAGCATAACCGGATCTACAACAATGTTTCGTGCGTTGACCCGTTTAAAAGATTCCACTACTGCGGAAACGACCTGACCCGAAAACAACATGCCGGTTTTGACGGCTGTGACGTTCATACCGTTATAAACAGTCTCTATCTGCTCTGATACGAACGCCGGATCGACACCCGATACACCCGACACGCCTTCACCATTCTGGGCGGTCAGCGCCGTAATAGCGCTGGTCCCATAAACATCGAAATATGAAAATGTTTTGAGGTCGCCCTGCACCCCGGCGCCTCCTCCTGAGTCGGAACCGGCCACCGTCATGGCTATCTGGATAGAATTGTCACTCTTCTTCATATAGATATTATCGCCCGGAACGCAAATTTCGATGCAAAATATCAGTGTCAACGTTATAATCCCTGATTCGACATAAATTTGAGGAGAGAATGAAAAAAGCTCTGGTAACCGGAATTACCGGTCAGGATGGCTCTTATCTGGCTGAGCTACTGCTAGAAAAGGGGTACGAGGTCCATGGAATAGTGCGACGCTCGTCGAGTTTCAACCGATCAAGGATTGAGCATCTTCACCAGGATCATCACCTCAAGTCAAACAAGATATCGTTGCATTACGGAGATCTTACAGACACCCTGAACGTCAACAGGCTGATGGCGACTATCGAGCCGGATGAAGTGTACAACCTTGCCGCTCAAAGCCATGTGGCTGTAAGTTTTGAAACCCCGGAGTATACCGGACAAGCGGATGCGCTGGGCGCATTGCGTATCCTCGATTCAATGCGAGCGTTGGGTCTGAAAGATAAAACACGGTTCTATCAGGCATCCACATCGGAGATGTTCGGCAAGGTGCAGGCTGTTCCGCAGGATGAGAACACCCCGTTCTATCCGAGAAGCCCTTACGGCGCCGCCAAACTTTACGCTCATTGGATAACGGTAAACTACAGGGAGGCTTACGACCTGTTCGGTTGTTCCGGCATCCTTTTCAATCACGAGTCGGAGCGGCGCGGCGAAAATTTTGTTACGCGAAAAATCACCCTCTCCCTGGCGAATATCATTAAAGGGAAACAGGAGAAACTCTACCTCGGCAACATGAGCGCATTGAGGGACTGGGGGCACGCCGAGGATTATGTCTACGGTATGTACCTGATGCTTCAGCAGGATCAGCCGGACGATTATGTTCTGGCCACCGGCGAACAGAAGTCTGTCCGCGAATTCGTCGAAGAGGCGTTCGGCCTGTGTGGTTACAGGATCGAGTGGCGTGGCGAAGGCTTGGACGAAAAAGGGATCGACACGATTACCGGCAAGACGCTGATCGAAGTCGATCCGGCCTACTTCCGACCAACGGAGGTTGAAACCCTGCTCGGCAACCCGGCCAAGGCGAAAGGGAAACTCGGATGGGAAACCAAAGTCGGGTTTGGGGAGCTTGTCAGGCGTATGGTCGTGAGTGACCTTAAACTGGCGGGTATAGACCCTGAAAAAACCATGACCTCTGTCGCCTGAAAAAGTGGGCGATAAAGCCGGAATAGATAAATCGATTCAGGCCGGGCTGAACGTTCTTCGGGAGGAACGATCCGCCCTGGAACGCCTCGAAGGTACGATCCTCTCACCCGAATTCAGTCGGGCGGTAAAAATTCTCGATCAATGCAAAGGACGAGTCGTTGTTATCGGCATGGGAAAATCGGGGCTGGTAGGACAGAAGATCGCCGCCACCTTGACCAGCACCGGCGTATCCTCTCTTTATATCCACGCCGGGGACGCTCTTCATGGTGACCTGGGAGCTATAACCTCTGATGACACGGTTCTTCTCATCTCCAAGAGTGGTGAGACCCGCGAAGTTTTGCAGACGCTCCCCTTTCTCGATAACCAGAAAAACAGCCTTATCGGCATCACCAACGAGATCGATTCGAGCCTTGCGAAGGCGTGTGATGTGGCTCTCGACATGAAAACCGAATCGGAAGGTTGTCCCTTAAATCTGGCGCCGATGACTTCTTCCACAGCTACTTTAGCTATTGGGGATGCGTTGGCTTCGGCGCTTATCGTTTCACGCGGTTTTTCGCAGGAAGGTTTTGCGCGGTTTCATCCCGGCGGAAAACTCGGATGGCTCCTGACCGCCAGTGTCGCCGATATGATTGATCGTGACAACAACCCTCTCCTGCCGGAAGCCGCAACATTGCGTGAGGCGGTGATGAAACTTGTGGAGTCACGGGTCGGAGGAGTGAACATCGTTGACGGCGCCGGCCTGCTGGCGGGTGTAATCACCGATGGTGACCTGAAAAGGATCATGCTTGAAGATGGTAATGGATGGATGGAGAAGAGTGTTTGTGAACTGATGGTAAAAAACCCGGTCTCAATTCAGCTCTCCGCCACAGCCGCCGAAGCGATAGATCTGATGGAAAAACGCGCAACACAGATATCAGTATTGCCGGTTCTCGACAACGAAGGAAAACCGGTCGGCATCCTACGTCTACACGACATTATCCGAACACATTTGTAGGTGGTAACGCCACGATATCGCTGTGCGCGCCACTTTGTAGCGGAATCACCCTGAGTCCGACAGACTCCTGGGACACTACGCTAGTTTAATTTCGCCAGGATTTGCACTCTTCCGTCGGCGTCGGCTTGTTTCCTCAGGCCGGTCAGGAATCGGTCGTATACCTCCATCCTCTTTCTTTTGAGGAGGTCTTTTTTCAGGCCGGGTACTGCGGCTAACGCTTCTTTTCTATCAATGGCGTGACGTTCGAGAAGGGTGATTATCAGATAATCATCATTCACAGCAACGCTTTTCGCTTCACCTTTGGCAAGGTCGAAAGCTTCCATCACCATTCCCGCATCGAGTGATTGGGATTTGTCACGCATACTTTTCCGGGAGAACGGGGGTGTATCGGTGATACTCAATCCTTGTTCGGTAGCAACTGTCTGGAGGTTATTTCCATCGTTCACCTGTTTCTCTACGTCGAGGGCTATCTTTTCCGCATTGTTTTTCGCCATTTGCTCGCGGAAATGTTCTTCAGCGGCCTCTTTAACATCCTCAAGCGGCAATTCCGCTGGTGGTGTTATGGTATTCACCAGAAACAAAGCGTATCCGTTTTCTGTCTTTACAGGTGTGGAGACAACTTTTTCAGCCGAAACGAATAGTTCGGCAAGGATCTCCGTGGGTATGTCCAAGGAAGGATCGACGGCGCCTTTTTTCACTACAAAACCGCTCAGAGTAACGTCCGCATTCGTTTCCGCCACTGATGCGAAGGTTTCGGCGGTAGCGCTTTGAGCGATATTTGTCATGAACTGTCGGGCCGCTGAAATCGTATTGTTCCTGATGACCCGATTCCTGACTGTCCCCTTGACCTGGTCGAGTCTCAGATATTGTCCTTCTATCTTTTTGGTCACCTTGGCTATGTGCCAACCGAACTGTGTCAGGAAAGGTTTCGAGAAAGCCCCCTCTTCGAGGTCGAATACAATTTCCTCAAATTCAGGAACCATCTGGCCCCTGTTCACTTTGCCCATGTCGCCTCCTTCGGCGGCCATCGGTCCGTCCGACAGCTCTTTTGCCACCTCGGCGAAATCGGCGCCCTTTTCGAGCTTCTCATAAGCTGTCCTGGTCTTGTCGGGGGCGATTACCTTGTCAGGCTCCGTCACCAGAATCTGTGAGACGGTGACACTCTCTTTTATTTCAAACTCGTCCATGTTGGAGTCGTAATAATCGCTGATCTCGATTTCAGAAGCCTCCACCTTGTCGAGGAAAGATGAGTTTTTAACTCGCAGTATCTGGAACGAGCGCTCCTCCGGAGACATATATTCACTGATATTATCCTTGTACCAGATCTCCAAGGCTGATTCGGTCATTTCAACTTCCGACTCAAGGTCCGCAGGTTTGACTCTTGCGTATCGCACGGTTACGGACTGGTTATCGTTAATGAAACGCGCGTACGCCTGTGCGTCGCTGATGGAGACAGACCGGTTAACAAGCCCTTTGAGTTTCTCCACCAGAAGATCGTCCCGAAGGAAACTCTCGAACTTTGCCGGTGACTGATTATTCATGGCAAGAAGATCGGAATAACGTTTCTTGTTGAAACTGCCGGCGACCTTGAAATCGTTGTTATTCTCTATGGCGCCCGCCAACTCCGCATCGGTGACCACCAACCCTGCGTCTTTTGCGGCCTTGAGTTGAAGCTCCATACTGATGACCGAGTTTAAGGCTATAGATTCCGGGTTGAGCGCGTCGAGCATGGTCTGATCCATCTTGCCGCCGAACTGCGATCTTAATGCGTCTTCTATTCTCCTGAGGGCGTCTCTGTACCTCTGGTTAGATATCTCTACGTCGTCTACAATAGCCACAACATCGCCAGTCTGCTTTTGCGCGTCACCCCATACAAAAAATGCGGCGCCCACGAAAGTTATGGCGACAGACCAGATCAAAAGCTGAGAGAGCCACGATTTGGCCCCCTCCCGAATTACTGCTAACATGCTTTAATTATTCCCTTGTAGACCCTACTCCAACGTTATCGCTCATCGAAGACAGCCGGTCGGCCGCCTGAATCGCTTCGTTGGATGTGGGGTATGCGTCGACAATTTTTTGAAATCGTTCTCTGGCCTGATCAATCTCTCCGAGTTCAATCAGCGCAAAACCACTCCTCAACAGTGAGGCCGGAGCCTTTACGGAATTGGCGTAGTCTCCCGACACTTTGTCGAAAGCAGTAGCCGCCTCCTGAAAATTTTTCAAGCTGTATAAAGACTCGCCCACCCAGTAGGCGGCGTTATCGGAGAGTGAGGTTTTCGGGTACAACCGCAGATAATCCTTAAACCCCGTGATCGCGTTTTCGAAATCGGCCTGAAGGTAGGAGTTGTATGAGCGCTGGTAGAGATCGTCCGGCTCCATCCCCTCCGAAGCGGGCGAGACTTCCCCCGGATACCGGTTTCCGGCGCTCATTTCACCCGCCTTTTCTTCGTTTAGTATCGTCTCCATGGCGCCGCGATGCGCTCTGCTGGTGATGTTATTCTTTTTCTCTATCAGACTTATGAACGCTCTGGTCTCAAGCGCAAAGGCGTGAAGATCGCTTTGTAATTGTGCAAGTTTCAGGTTCGTAGCCGCCGACTGCTCCAGGATTTCACCCCTGTAGACTTTCGACATTTCGGCAAACGATTTTTCCATGCTCTCCATTCTTTCCGAGAGCATCCTTACCCTTTCGTTAAACTCCTCAACCTGCCCTGTCATTGTAAGGATTGACCTGCGGAACTGGGTTATGTTGGAGATAAGCTCCGTCTGGGTCTGGTTGTATTTGATAAGTTTTGCGACCCGGTCATCGATTCTGGTCAACTGGTTCCGCATCAACTGCCGTTCCTGTTTGTTACCGCTGGCGCATGCGCCAAGGCTCAGGAGCAGAAGGAGAAGCGCGAAGATTCTAAAGAACTTCGCAGTTAAAACAGGTTCGGTCGAAAGAGATAATTCGGCGCTGTGCTGGTGTCTCATATCCATACGAAAAGAAAAAGGGGCCGCCAATTGACGGCCCCTTGAACAAGTTATTGTTACACCAATTACCCGTCTAATTAGTTACCAGGAAGTGGGAACGTCGGTTCTGAGCCCACGCGTCCTCGGTATGCTCCGGGTTAATGGGCAGTTCCTCGCCATAGCTTATTGTATAAAGTCTGGCGGGGTCGATGCCATAAGATATCAGGTAGTCACGAACGGTATTGGCTCTCCGCTCGCCCAAGGCGAGATTGTACTCTTCAGTACCACGCTCGTCGCAGTGCCCTTCTATCTGTATTCTTGTGTCTCCATTGTTCTGGATCCACTCGGCGTTTCTGGTCAACGCCTCTTTCTGGTCATCCCTTATCTCAGATCTGTCAAAGTCGAAGTTGATATCGACAAGCGAGGAGGAGTCGGCGTATCCGGGATCACGCGCCCCCGCCTGTTTAATATCCTCTTCAATAACGGATTCAGGTTGGGCTGTCTCCGTTTGCGCTTCGCCGACGCTGTCATCGGCTTTAAGCGTGTCTGTTCCTTTACCAGAGGAGCAGGCCCCCAGTGTCATAAGGCTTGTAACAGCAAAAGCCAAAATCAAGGCTTTAAAATTATTCATATTCGTTCGGCTCATGGCCCCTCTCCGCAAGAGATAGATTGCATGTAAGTTCAGGTCTGGACCGCCGTACAATAGCAGACCCATGCGACCTTTTCAATAAAAAAACCTGTTTATACACCGATTATTCCGTCTTCGTTCATCTTTCACCCGCCAACAAAAATCCCTCTCCTTCCATCTCTGATTTATCACACTGTTAAATCAGCGGCTTGGACCCCATGACGGGAGATATCCCCCTCCTGGCAGATTTGTTATCCGGGTGAGATTACCGCCGTCCACGTTAACGATGTAAATCTGTTTCGTACCCCCTCTGCTCGACATAAAGGCCACGTTCCGCCCGTTTGGCGAGAATGACGGGGCCTCGTTCGATCCTGTTCCTTGTGTCAGCTGTCGCACCTCCCTTCTCCGTTTATCCTCAATATTATTCGCCTCAAGCAGAGCTATATCAAAACCCTTATCTATTAAAGACGCATAAGTAATATAGTCACCCCTGGGGGACCAGGAGGGGCCGTCGTTATACCTGCCCACATAGGTCAGCCTTCTTTTCCCACCTCCACTGCTCTTCATCAGGTAAATCTGGGGAGCGCCGGGCCGGTCCGATGTGAAGGCGATGAATTTGCCGTCCGGGGAGAAGGTGGGCGATGTCTCAATGGCGTACGAGTTCGTCAACCGCACCAGTCCCGAACCATCGGCGTTGCATGTGTATATCTCGGAGTTTCCCCGAATCGACAGGGAGAAAACGATCTTGCTCCCATCCCTGGACCATTCTCCCGTGGAGTTCAGACCTATTTTCCGGGAGATCGGTTTCCGGGTGTTGGTGTCGAGATCAAGAACATACAGATCAGGGTTCCTGTATCGATAGGTGGTAAACAGCGCCTTGTTAAGTTCTGGGTGCATATGAGGAAAAAGGACCAGGGACCGGTCGTCGGTTATCTGTTGCGGGTTGGCCCCATCGTAATCTACCAGGAACAGCTCTTTTCTCCCTCTGACCCTCGACACCAGACCTATCCTGGTATCCGCCACCCCCTTCTCGCCGGTCAGCCGTCTGACAAATGCGTCCGAGAACCTGTGAATCATACGCCTGACTACTGATTTCCCGCCTGTCAGACGCTTGGCGAAAAACTCCTTCTTTGTCTGCAGATCGTGGGCTACGATTTCGACCGAAAGCCTGTCATCGGGTAGTTCAGTAATCTCCCCCTTGATAAGAAAGTTCGAGGCGAGGGTTCGCCACTCCTTGTAATTGACCCTTCCGAGTTTCCTGTCCCGCAGGTCAGCTTTTCTCATGAAGTCAAAATTCCGGTTCACCTTGAACATTCCAGTGAATTGCAGGTCGAAATTTATCAGTCTGGACGACATTTCGCCAAGCCTTTCGGTATCCTTGCCAATCACACGGAAATCGGGAACCGCCACCTCCATCAAGGTTGACTCCACTCGTTTGGCGCCGAGCCAGACACCAGAATCGGTCCTCTGGGCCTGGGCCTGTTCCGTAAAAAGGGAAAATACCGAAAAAAGCGTCAGGAGAAACACCGGGAAATATCTGACGATAAAACGCCCTGAAACAAAATGTCGTGTGACGAGGTTACTGTTCATTTCTCTGTTCATAGCTGAATGTAAAATATATTGGTAAAGTGCCCTTTTTATACTCTTCGGGAAGCTCCGGGAAAGGCTTGGCCGCCATAACCGCGTCGAGCACACTCTTGTCCAGAGCCGCAGAACCTGACGAGTTTTCGAGCGACGCGCCCACAAGGCTTCCGTCCTTTTCCAACTCGAACCGTACCGTCGGATCTCTTTTCCATCCTGTTATATCCATACCGTGAGTAACCCAGTTCTCTATAATCTTTCTCTCCACGATGCGAAGATACCACATGTAAGGAAACTCCACTCCGCCGGTTAACGCTTCGGAACTTTGTTTCTTCTCCGGTGGTTTTTGTTTCGCAACCGGTTTGTGTTCTTCAGACTCTACAACGCTCTTCATGGGCGCCTCCACCTTCTTCTCCTTTTTGGGAGTTTTTTTCTTCGCTACCGCTATCTTCCTGGCTTTGGAAGCGATTTTTTTCTTTACCGTTGTTTTTGTTGCAACCTTCTTTTTAGCGACAGTTTTTTTCTTCTTCGGTTGTGGCTTCGGCTCTTCGAGCTTCTTCTGGCTCTGCTGTAACGTCGATGGTCTCAGTTTCGTTACTGATACGAGGTTCACCTTGTATCCGGGCACAACAAGGTTCGGCTTTCTTGTCATTACCGACACCAGCAACACCATCACAAGCAATCCTATGTGGCCTGCGACCGAAACAAAGACCGCCTTTATCAGGTTTCCCGGTGTGTTCAAGTCGCGCTCTCGCGGGCTTAACACCTGTTGGTCCCTTTTCATCGCTTATTAATTGCGCGTTCCGCCCGGAAACGATCGTCACCCACCCTTACCCTTGGGCGGAACATCCGTTACCATGCCGAGTTTCTCCACTCCTGCGGTTTTTATTATGCCCATAACGTTTATCACGTCACCGTAGGCCAAAGCCTTGTCGGCCATAAGAAACACCTCCGCCATAGTTGATGTGGCCGAAATGGTTTTCATCTTGCGAAACAGCTCGTCCTCGTTCACCCTTTTGTCGTTTATGAATATGGCGCCATCTTTCCTCACTACCACGACGTTGCTGTCACCGATCTCAAGGCCACCGGCCTCCTCTTTTGGCAGATCAATTTTTATCCCGCTTGTCAGCAGGGGGGCTGTCACCATGAATATTATCAGCAGAACAAGCATCACGTCCACGAAGGGCGTTACGTTTATCTCGGTCAGAACTTTTGAGGTTTTCCTGTGAAAACGTTTCGCCCTGCCGGAATCCTCTATCATGATGCGGTCGATTTCTTGATATAGACCCTGTCGATAAGGGAGAGCATATCGAGGGAGAAGTTGTCCATGTTCGTCGCCTCGATCTTGACCCGGTATACGAAGTAGTTATATCCGATAACAGCCGGGATGGCGGAGAAGAGACCTGCGGCTGTTGCGATGAGCGCCTCGGAAATACCCGGCGCCACCACAGCCACGCTGGCCGCACCTGTGATTCCAATCTGCGCGAACGCCTCCATGATGCCCCAGACGGTACCGAAAAGACCTATGAACGGCGCCGTGGAACCGGTTGTGCCGAGCATGATCAGCCAGCTTTCGAGTTTTGTTACCTCCTGGGCCGTCGCTCTCTCCAGTGATCGGGAGATAGAGTCGAGTTTCTCCAGCAGTAACTCCTCGTCCTCACCCCCACTATCGCTCTGGCTTATCTGGAACTGCCGTGCAAGCTCAATGTAACCGGCCAGGAAAACCCTCGCCATCGGGCAGTTTTTCAGCCTTTTAGCGAAATTGTATACCTGCTCCAGATGGCCGCGACGGGAGAATACTTCCATAAAAGCTCGGGTGTCTTTCCCTAAACGGAGAAAAAGCCGGAACTTGTGGATCATTATTCCCCAGGAAATGACAGACATGAGACAGAGAAAACCAAGAACACACCTGGCGACAAACCCCGCGTCCTGTACCACATCCA
This sequence comes from Nitrospinaceae bacterium, assembly GCA_029261405.1. Taxonomy (GTDB): domain Bacteria; phylum Nitrospinota_A; class UBA7883; order UBA7883; family JAJDBK01; genus JAJDBK01. The sequence continues at coordinate 838 of JAJDBK010000063.1, read as the reverse complement.
CTATGGATATGCTCCCCCGCTCCATCTGCGCCTGGGAAACAACTGTCATCAACAGGTTTTCGATTGCCATGTAGTCCACTGGATAAATTGCTGTTTAAACGATTGATTAACATGTGATTAGCAGGAAATAACAGCCTGATTTCCCTCGACCCGATCAATCCCGGGCATACTAAACATTTCGACTCGGACGTAATATTAGAACACTTTAATGTCAATTCCAATATATGTCAATATTTTAACGTTATCTTATTCCGTTTCCAACCGATCCCGACATTCAATTCCAATAAATAAATATCGTGCTTGATAATTACCCGTCATTTTGTTTAAGCTACTCGTTCCGCTGGCCCCTCGTCTAATGGTAGGACGGTAGATTCTGGTTCTGCTTATCGAGGTTCGAATCCTTGGGGGCCAGCCACAGCCATAAGGCTGTTTGTTACGCTGTCGCTGGGATTTGTGGGTCTGATTACGGTAGCTCCGGTAGCGGTCGCTTCGCTCCCTGCCTACGGGGCTATTACTGGAGAATAAGAAGAGGTAGGGACCTCGGCCATTAACGGTTGGCGCCCCACAGCATTACCGCGACATCTGAATACCTTATTCATTGCGCGATTGGCAGGGATTAGGCTCTTGGAGTGCGCCACGCCCCTGCAATGGTTACACAACAGATTGATGCAGTAGTTAATCTCGCAATAGCATAAGTTAAATAGTGTCGTCACGAGATGAGAAATAGCGCTGAATTATATCAGCCAACAGGAGGGTTGGTACGACAGCATCATATAGGCGACACGATATATCGGATAAGGTATGGGCGTTACTGGAGCGACATTTACCTGGCCGCGCT
>JAJDBK010000062.1 GCA_029261405.1 Nitrospinaceae bacterium | reverse complement strand
AAGGGTCACCAAGCTTGTCTAACTTCTCGTATCGGTCGGAAAGATCGAAAATACCAGGTTGAATCATGGCAAACGCTCCAGCGTGTTTATGCTGACGGTATATTCCCATTTATCCGACTATAAATGGGAATATTTAGAGGTTCCCTTAGGTTAAAGGCGATTGGTGAGGGCTATCGAGCCCACCGTCAAACAGGGAATATCACGTGGGCATAAACTATATTGCGGCTTTGAAAAGAATAACCAGCCGAATAAGTGATTTTAGAGGTTCCCTTTACAGGGATATTGAACTCACATATCGTTATTGTCATATGCTTTCCCTCCGTTTTCACCTACGCAAATAGCGGGAACGTCTGCCGTTAATCTCCCACCATGATATAATGAAGGGTTCTTATACATTTTTTGGACTGGAATAACTTAAGTGGCCTCAGAAATAGTTTGTAACATTACATCCCGCGAAACAAGGGTTGCCTTACTTGAAAACGGGGTTATAACCGAGCTTTATATCGAACGCAAATCGGATCTCGGCTTTGTGGGGAACGTGTATAAAGGCCGGGTGACGAAGGTTCTTCCCGGAATGCAGGTGGCGTTTGTCGATATAGGGCTTCCGAAAGCCGGATTCCTCTATGTATCGGATGTGGACGTGATGACTGATAACTTCACGGGATATCTTGCTGGCGCCGACGAAGGGGAAGAACACCACGAAAAGGAAGAGGTTGAGATCGAGTCAACCTATAACGTTGGAGGTGAGCCGAGAAAAATAGAAGATCTTCTGAAAGAGAACCAGGAGATCATGGCTCAGGTGTCCAAAGACCCCATGGGGAGTAAAGGCGCCAGGATCACCACCTACATAACCTTGCCGGGACGATATCTCGTTTTCATGCCGATGATCAATCAGGTAGGGGTTTCACGACGGATCGAAGGGGATGAAGAGAAGAAGAGACTGAGGGAGACCGTGCGCCGTCTCAGAAAAAACGGAACCGGATTCATCGTACGAACCGCCGCGGAAGGAAAAGAGGAGAGCGACCTTGAGCGGGACATACAGTTTCTCGACTCGTTGTGGAGGTCTATTACCACTACACACGACTCTTCGACCTCTCCAACCATGGTGTATCAGGAACTCGGCCTCGTTCAAAGGGTTATACGTGACCTGTTCACCCGGGATTTTACGAGGGTTGTAATTGATGACCGCGAAGAGTATGAAAAGACCATAACTTTTTGCCGCTCTTATCTTCCCGATGTGGTCTCGAAGGTGGAGCGTTTCTCCGGGCATGAGCCGATCTTCGACGTGTACGGGCTTGAGATGGATATCGAACGCGCCCTGGGACGGAAAGTGTGGTTAAAATCGGGAGGTTACATAGTGATAGACCAGACCGAGGCTCTCACCGCTATCGACGTTAACACCGGCAAATACGTGGGAAAAGCCAGCCAGGAGGAGACCATCCTGAAAACAAACATCGAAGCTGTCAAGGAGATAGTTTATCAGCTCAGACTACGCAACATAGGTGGTCTTATCATGATCGATTTTATCGACATGGAGCGCGAAGAGAACAAGGAAAAGGTCTACTCAGCGTTGGGTGAAGCGCTCAAAAGTGATCGGTCAAGAGCAAACATTCTCAAGATTTCTGATCTTGGCATCGTAGAGATGACCCGAAAAAGGGTGCGGGATTCGTTGTCGCGAACGTTGACATCGACCTGCTCATACTGCGACGGAAGAGGGGTGGTGAAATCTCATCGGACGGTACTTTACGAAGTCTACCGCGAGATTCGGAGAATCGCAGGCCGAACAGGGGCGGGTTCCGAGATTGCCTGCGCCGTTTCATCGGCGGTGGCCGACCTGATATTTGATGAGGACTCCGATTACCTGGACGATCTGGAGATGGAACTCGATATCAAAATATCGATCACAACAGATTTTCACCTTCACCAGGAGGAGTTTCGGGTAGAGCTTGACAAACCTCAGTCAGGCCCCTAATAAATTCTGCGACCACAGAAGCGGCATTGCCAGAGCGGTAACCGCATACACTACAACTGATTATTGCTTATGGCCTTGGCTGTCTGTTATTGTATAGGTCATACAACATAAAAATTCCAAGATGGGAGTCTGTCCTTCTCATGCGAAAAATAATTGAATACATGATTCAACCTTCCCTTCCAGAGAGGCTAATACCCTTGGCGGGATTGGCAAAAAATCTTTGGTGGGCGTGGCAACCAGATGCGGTTTCTCTCTTCAGTCGGCTCGACCCTGAGCTGTGGGTGGAAACGAACCATAATCCTGTAAAACTGCTTGGCCTGATCAGTCAGTCGAGGCTGGAACAACTTGCGGAGGATGACGGGTTCACCACACATATGGATCGTGTTCTTTACAACATGACCGACTATATGGAGTCGTCCTACTGGTACCAGAAGGTACATCAGAAAAAAATGGGCGACATAAGGATCGCGTACTTCTCCGCCGAATTCGGTATTTCCGAATCGTTGCCAATCTACTCAGGTGGTTTGGGCATCCTGGCGGGGGACCATCTCAAATCGGCTTCCGATCTTGGACTGCCTTTAGTCGGAGTCGGTCTCTTGTACCAGCAAGGTTATTTCCAGCAATACCTGAACCCGGATGGCTGGCAACAAGAGTTTTATCCGGAGAACGATTTTTACAATATGCCGGTCTTTCCGGTTCTTGACGACAACGGCGATGTGGTGAAAGTGGATGTCCAGTATCCCGGCAGGATGGTATGGGCCAAGGTCTGGCGTTGCCAGGTCGGGAGAACTCCCCTCTACCTGCTCGATACCAATATCAAGGAGAACAACGCTCAGGATCGCACCATTACTCAACAGCTTTACGGTGGTGATATCAGAACCCGTATAGAGCAGGAGGTAATGCTGGGTATGGGTGGTGTTAAAGCTCTGAAAAAATGTGGCATCGACGCCACCGTTTACCATATGAACGAGGGGCATTCCGCTTTTCTCGCCCTCGAGAGGATAAAAAACCTCATCCACGACAACGGTATGACTTTCAGCCAGGCCAAGGAGGAGGTTATTGCAAGCTCGGTATTTACGACTCATACGCCTGTGCCAGCCGGGAACGATGTCTTTTCCCCCGATATGATAATGGAATATTTTTCCGAATATCAGCGTTCTATAGGTATTGAAGCGAATGATTTACTCGGCCTCGGCAGGCAGAATCCGCACGACCATCACGAACCGTTCTGCATGACATCACTGGCGATACGACTCTCCGCCTTCTGCAACGGAGTTTCGGAGTTGCATAGCCAGGTATCAAAAAAGATGTGGGCAAACATATACAATGGGCTGGATGTGGAGGATGTTCCGATCCGGGCCATCACCAACGGTGTTCATATCCGTTCCTGGCTTTCGGAGGATATGTGGAGACTTTTTGATCGATACCTTGGTCAGCAGTGGGCCCACGACCCGGCCAATGACTCGGTCTGGAGGCGTGTCCACGACATTCCAGATTCGGAACTCTGGAGAACCCACGAGAGGAGGCGCGAGCGCCTGGTAAGTTTTGCGCGCAACTGGGCCAAGGCGCAGTTGACCAAACGGGGCGCTCCCAAGGTGGAGATCAAAAGGGCTGACGAGATTTTGAGACCGGACGCCCTCACCATCGGGTTCGCCAGACGTTTTGCAACCTACAAACGGGCCAACCTCCTCTTCTCCGACCTTGAACGGCTCAAGAAGATTGTAAGCGACAGCGACAGACCGGTTCAGTTTGTGATAGCTGGGAAAGCCCATCCTAAAGACAACCAGGGAAAAAACCTTATCAAGAACATCATCCACTGGACAAGGGATGAAGGTTTACGCGACAGTATAGTTTTCCTGGAAAATTATGATATAAACGTCGCCCGTTATATGGTGCAGGGTGTCGATGTCTGGATGAACACTCCGCGCAGACCGCTTGAGGCTTCCGGCACTTCAGGTATGAAAGCCTCCGCCAACGGAGCCTTGAACTTTTCCGTGCTTGATGGCTGGTGGTGCGAGGGTTACAAGGTCGATACAGGCTGGGCCATCGGTTCCGGCGAAGAGTATGACGACCCTGCGACCCAGGACCTGATCGAGTCGAGAGCCATCTACGACCTGCTCGAAAAGGAGATCATTCCGACCTTCTACAACCGGGGCAAGGATGACATGCCACGGGAATGGATAAGGATGATGAAAGCCTCCCTGTCGAACCTGAACATCTTCTTCAATACAAACAGGATGGTGAGAAACTACACCACCTACTTCTACCTGCCTTGCGCCACCCGCTGGAAAGCTATGGCGGGATCTGGCAGGACAAGGCTCTATGACCTCGCCAACTGGAAAAGAGATGTCAATGCCAAGTGGAACGGTGTCTCACTTGATGAGATAAAGGTGGCGAACAACGATGGTCTCAAGGTGGGCCAGATGCTTGAAGCCTCCTCCTTTATCAACCTCGGAGGTTTGAAGAGCGAAGATTTGAAGATCGAACTCTATTTCGGACAGATAGACTCCCACAACGTCATGATAAAGGGGAAACCCGCGCCGATGGCGTTCGATCAGATGGATGGGGACCGAGCGGTATTCAAAGGTTCGATACCTTTGACGGAATCGGGAAGACACGGGTTTGCGGTGCGTATAATGCCGCATAACCCCGATCTTTTCGACAGGATAGAGCCGGGGCTTGTCCACTGGAGCTAACCGGTAAATGGAATGAACATTGACCCGAATCTGGCCCACACCGTTCTTGCGGACGTTGTGGGCCAGTTTGTTTCCATGCCGGTCGATTTCTCCGATTTTCCCCTTTTACCCAAAACCCTCGATAACGAGTCTTTATCGCTAATTCGGGAATCCGCCCGACTGGCGGCCCAAGGCGATATTGACGGCGCATTCGCTCTGGCAAACAACAGTCCAAGCGAATATTTCGAGTTTGATTATCTCAAGGGAAAAATCATGTTCGCCCGGAAAGATTTTGGTGAGGCGACTTATTGGTTCAATCGGGCTGTCATAAAATTCCCTGAGTATGGAGAGTTATGGTTTCTCTACGGCATAGCAAACTACCAGAGTGGATTTTTGTCTGAAGCGTTTCACGACTGGGCCGTTGCAAAGAGTGTGAACGAGGATCATCAGGACGCTAAACTTCTTCTGGAGTTAGCAACGTTGATGACGAAGACAACACACCCTCACCTTGATCCCCTTAACGAAACCGGGGCCGTTACGAATATTGGCAAAGGTTCGGAAAAATCGGGTTACCACGACGACTCGACTATCCTGTCGTTCCTCGGAGGTAAGGCGCAGTATGAGAGGTGGATCACTTCCGCGCAATCGTTTGTTACAAAAATCAACTCCATACCTCTTACTCCCGATGGCAAGGTGGATCGGCAAGTGGAGAGCATGATTCGCAGGTCGCATACAAGTCTCCTTGTGACATCAGGTTTCAGCGGCAAGGTGGCAAAAACTTCGGCGGGCATGAATATTCCTTATGTAGCCCTTGTGACAGCCGATAGTTTGGTAGACCGCATCGATCATAACCATTTCGATTTATCCACCACCTTCTTGTTCACCGACTCGGAGGTGAGTGTTAAACGGTATTCGGACGCCGGGATGAAATCAGCCTGTTATCTGCCGCCAGGAGTGGACGAATCGGTTATCGGAAATGTTGTCGGTTCGTCACAGCCCGACGCTTCGCTCTGCGTGGTGAAGTATAACGCTGGCGCCCGATATTCAGAAATAATTGACCGGTTAAAAAGCCTGCTGATGAACAAGGATAAATCGGTCGATGAGAAAAACGAGGCTCTTCGTTTCATGCGGTTTATCGGTAATGCGCTAACAGCGGCGCCTGAAGGGGGTGGGGGTATTAATGACCATTTATCGGGTGATAACGCATTGCTTGCGCGGTTACAGTTTGATGAAAAAGAGCTGTATAAAGCGTTGGACGACGAGGCTTGTCATCGATCCGTTTCCACTCTCGTGAAAAATCTTGGCGGTGTAGTTTTATCGAGTCCATCCGATCTTGCGGTCAGCGATAATAAAGCGCCACCTGTAACAATAATAAAAATTCGTGCGAGCAATGACGGGGCTTTGCCACAGGAGCTTTTTGATTCGTTGGCGATGGGTCGATTTGTTCTGGTGAACAAGACCGATTCTGTCATGGGTCTTTTTACTCCCGACGAGGATCTTGTTATCTACGAAGATCTTTCGCAAATAAACGAACTGGCCGAATTCTATCAGGCCCGTCCAGATCTTCGCGCTCGGGTAACGCAGAGCGCCATGAGAAAAATCATGGACAAACACACGTTGCGACACCGATGGAAAACTATCCTTGATACCGTAGGAGCGTCATGAAAATAGTGACGTTCAACTGGCATACCCCTTACCTTCACATGCTTGCAGGAGCGGGGAATCACAAGTTTGACGTGGCGCCACCAGAAGCTCCGGGCAGGGAGAGTGTCTCATGGGATGAAAACATGCGCCCACAGCCAGCCAACGTTACGCTGGTCTCGAGGCGGACCGCCTTTGACCGGCTTGCCGAATCTGGGTATTACGACCTTTTAATCGCCCATAACATCAAGGATATAATCGCCACAGTAACTATCGACCTGCCAAAAATTCTTGTGTTCCATAACAACCTTTCGACAGAAGCGGCGCTGGGTAACAAAAGCGCTGAGATAGACGATTACCGTAAATCGGTGAGGACGCTGGTCTCTGGCGTAAACCTTGTGTTCATATCGGAAACAAAACGGCGCGACTGGCGGCTTGCGGGTGAGGTAATATTCCCAGGAATAGATGTGGAAGAGTATGGAGGTTTTAGCGGGGAGGAGGCGAGGGCGTTATGTGTCGGAAACGGTATTGCGGGTAGAGACCTGATGACCGGGTTTACGTTACAGAAAAAAGTTCTGGCGGACTTCCCGAATACTCTTCTGGGCGATAACCCCGATATACCCGGCTCGACTCCTTCGGTCGATTGGAATGGCCTTAAGGAAGCGTATCGCAAGAACAGGTTGTTTTTCCATTCGAGTATGCCTCCGTGGGAGGATGGTTATAATCTGGCTCTCCTTGAGGCGATGGCTACAGGAATGCCAGTGGTATCCATGGCTAACCCCACATCGCCCATCACCGATGGTGAAAACGGATTTGTGAGCGATGACCCTGAGGTCTTGAAACGGCGGGTCAGAGAGTTACTTGAGGATAAGGAGCTTGCGTTTCAGGTTGGAGAGAAGGGGAGGGGAGTAGCAAAAACCTTTTTTCCCATTTCGCGATTCCGGGAAAAATGGAATGGAGCTATCGAACGGGCGGTAGATTTGTATCCGCATCCGCCCAGACCATTTTTCACCACGAGAAAAAAGAGTGTCAGCAAGGCGGCCTTTGCAGGAGCGGCGGGAAAGAAGATAATTCTCTCATACACTTCGTATCCTGCTACGGCGGCGGTCTACCTCGATAAGGCGCTAAAAGCTCAAAACGATGTAGTGACACTGGGGTGCGCCATAACTCCCGAGATAATAAAACTGTGGAACCTGCAAAACCTGAAAGAAAAGGCGAAACCACAAGACATTCCCACTCCCGATCTTACCGTTGATATAGGGCGGGAAATTGAACAGCTTCCGGATGGAGCCGATCTTTTCTTATGGATCGAGACAGGTCTTGGCAGGGCGCCGTCCCGGCTCGACCTTCTCGACATGCCGAAAGCCGCCTATTTTATCGACACCCACCTGAATCTGCAGAAACATCTGGAGGACGCAAAAGCCTTCGACTACGTTTTCCTGGCGCAACGCGCTTATATCCCGGAGTTTAACAGGCGGGGCATGAAAAATGTTTTCTGGCTCCCCCTGGCGTGTGATCCTGAGATTCACGGAAAGGTTGGCCTGCCCAAAGAGAACGAAGTCGGGTTCGTAGGTTCCATGGGGGATGAGCGACGGGCAAAACTTTTGCTGAAACTTGCGGAGAAAGCTGATGTTCGGTATGAACGGGCTTTCTTGAAGGATATGACAGCGCATTTTTGCCGGTCGAAGATAGTTTTTAACAACGCTATTAAAAACGACCTGAACATGCGCGTGTTTGAGGCTCTCTGTTCGGGAACGATGTTGCTTACCGACTATGCGGACGGGATCGACCTGTTTTTCACCGATACGGAGAGTCTGGTCATCTATGACGATATGAACATCGCCGATCTTGCGCGTTATTATCTCGAAAACGATGACGAGCGGGAGCGGATTGCCGAAACCGGCAGACAGCTTGTGTTACGCGAACACACATATAAAAACCGGGGGGAGGCTATTTTAGTAGAGGTGTTCAGGCCAGGGAGCGGCGGATAGCGTCTCGGCCTCCCAAAACCGGAGATTATTCATTGAAATCCGCGCCTGAATCTAACCAGATTGATCTACGGCAAAGTTATGGTCGTCTTTCGCCTGCGGCATTGTTAAAACGGAGTCATTATTCCCATGTCGGGACTGTCGCTGAATACGCGCTCTTGTTCTGCCCGGTTTTAGCCCATTAGCCAGGATTTGGGCGCAACTACCCTGTTAACGGTTAAGTTTCAAGAGTGGCAAGTTGATCCTCAATCCTTACCCAGCGTTTCAGGTTGTGCCCCAGCGCTTCCATGAAACCTTGAAACTGGACCTTGGCCTGCCCACGATAACGGGCGCGAGACGGCATTCTGGCAAACACACCTTCATATGGCATCCGCACTTTCGTTAACCATTTGTCACGCCTGCGATCTTTCCCTTTCATGTTGTTTTTCAAAATAACTCCACTATGGCAACCAC
>JAJDBK010000061.1 GCA_029261405.1 Nitrospinaceae bacterium | reverse complement strand
CTATCTCCCCATGGCTCCACTCAAGGCTATTCAGCGCCATGATTCGCTCACGCTCTTCTATCCCTAACTGCTTATATTTCTTTCTCATAGCCACCAAGCATAACCTCATGCGGGGCGGTGCACTTCCTTATTGAACTGGGGATTCGAGCCGAAAGCCCATAATCCCACCCCCGGTTCCGCCGATCTCTGTTTTCTTGCCGACTCCGATATCGACACAGCCGTGGCACATATCAAGGCTATGGGCGTTAAAATTATCGAAGGGCCGGTAACAAGGAATGGCGCTATCGGCCCGATTAGCTCCATATATTTCAGGGCCCCCGATCTTAACCTTATCGAGCTGTCTGTCCCGGTCATTGATTAACCCTAATAATCGTGGTATTATCAACCACTTATGAATAAATTCTTATCCGCCGGACCAGGAGTTTTTATCCTCCTCGCCATCTTTGCGTTGACGGCGTGCGGGCAAGCTCCCGATACATATTCGGTGACAACAACCAAAAGCGAATATCAGGCCAGGTTCCTCTCGATCCAGGAGGAGGAGTCGAAACTTCTCGAAAACAGCGAGTGTGGAAAAACCGGTGGTGATCTTCTCGACACCATCAAATACGCCATCGATAAATTCAACACTCTTCCGTTGGCGCAGGATGAACCGAGCTTCCAAGTGGGACACCCGAATGGCGCCGATGGCATATCGGTAAGGGTATGCGCCGATGACCAGCTTGCCGCATACGCGTATTCGAAAACTGTGGCGCTACACGAAGGTCTCTTAAAAACCTTGAGGGCCGCCGCCGAGGCTTTCGCCCGGTTCGAGCATGATGAACTCGACACCGCTCTCGATAATCTCGCCATCGCCGCTGTAAACAGGGAAAATAACCTCTACGGTCTCTACATTGTCGCCAACTTCCCCGGCTCCCCCAGCGAAATATCGCGATCAGAAGTTCTGTTCCGGTCAGCCGTGGCCTTTGTCATATATCATGAACTTGGACACACCATCATGGGACACGCCGACTATGCGCAAGCTCTCGGCGATCAGTCCCTGGAGCTATCCGCCGACGCTTTCGCCGCAGAGACCCTGGCGCTCACCGGGATTGACCGGGAAGGGATCGATGTGGTTTTCGCCATCCTTGGGCGGATCAGCCCGGACGAACTGGTAGGTCACCCTTCATCCGTTTATCGGGCGGCTTTGTTGCAGGTCGAATAACTACTTCGCCAGGTCGTAGACCTTGTCCCAGTCTGATGGGGGTGGAGCCGCGATAAGCTCCGCGCACCGTTTCCTGTAGAGTTTGCACGCCATGTCCCCTTCGGGTCGCAACACCTCACACCGCTCGAACAGTCGGGAGGCTATCGCAAAATCGTGCCGGTGAAACGATGACATCGCCCGTTTGAACGCCATTACGAAATGTCGATCAGAATCGGTGCAATGTTGTGTCTCTTCCACCACTTCATATAGATAAACCGGCTGTTTTTTTCCTTCCACCCTAACACGGTCGAGCTGTCGAAGCAGAAACGATCCGCCCACCATCTCGCGCGTATATTCAGATATGAGCGTGAACGAACCGTAATATTTGTTTGCGCCCTCCAGTCTTGCGGCCAGGTTCACAGCGTCCCCTATGATAGTGTAATCCATCCGCTGGTTGGAGCCGACGTTTCCGACCACCATCTGGCCTGTGTTTATACCGATACGCACATGCAGTTCCGGGAGGTTTTCCTCACGCCATTTTTTCCTCAGCTCACTTAACTTTCGTTGTTGTAGCGTTGCGGATCGAACGCACCTTGTGGCATGATCCTCCATATCAAGCGGCGCTCCCCAGAATGCGATAATGGCGTCCCCCTCGTATTTATCCACAGTGCCCTCCTCTTCGTCGATTATCATGGTCATCTCCGAGAGGTATCCGTTAAGGATGGTTATCAACTCTCTGGGGGTCAGCTTTTCGGACATGGAGGTAAAGCCCGCGACATCGGAAAAGAACGCGGTCATGATTTTCCTCTCGCCACCTAACAACAGACGGTCCGGGTCTTCAGTAATCCTGCTAATCACCTTTGGAGAGAGGTATTTTCCGAATGCGTCCTTGATAAATCGCCGCGCCCTCTGTTCAGAGAGGTATTGATAACTCGTAACCGAGATGAACCCGGAGATAATCGTAAAAGCCGGGACTACGGCGTTGAGCCATAGATAATAATCGGCGTAGAGACGATAGATCAGAAGCGAAAAACCAGCCAGCAAAGTCAGTGAAAAAAGCGCGCCCAGATAAAAACCTGTCCGTTTTAATACGAACAGGAGCGTCAGGCCCAGAATAAAGGGCGCCATCAGATCGTAAATCTGCTGAAGCCCGTATTTTTCGATCTTCTGGTTGCTGAGAATGTTCGCCATGGCGGTGGCCTGGACTTCCACGCCAGCCGTTATACCGAGCGGTGTGACGCGAAGATCGTATATCTGGGTGGCGGTGGCGCCGACTACGGCAAGTTTCCCGCCGAGCGTGTTCCGAAGGCTCTCATCATCCGGCTTGGCAGTCATCACATCGGCAACGGAAATCACCGGGAATGTTTCTACCGGTCCATAATATTTGAGCAGTATTCTTCCGCTATTGTCGGTCCCGGTGAACCTGTCATCCAGGTACGCCCCTGCGAACTGACCATGTTCGTAGGAGGCGACAACGGCGTTGTTCTTGCCAAGGTAGAGGGCTACAGCGGAGAAGGCGAGAGATGGATAGATATCTCCCTGGCTGTAGAGAAAAAGTGGGTGGGAGCGTATTACACCATCCTGATCCGGCCATGCGTCGAGAAAACCTGTTGCGGCGCCGGCTTGCTGAACGATTTCGATATTCGGCTCCGCTTCGCCGAACTGAAAACGGATAGTGGCGTCACGACTGTCGGAGTCGCGCTGGACAAGTTTTATCCGGTATGGACGGATAAGCTCAAGTTTCCTTTTGGCAAATTCCTCCGATGCGGAGACCTTCGTCCCATATTCGTGAAAAACTATTCCGGTAGTGACGTTTCCCGCTTTTGTTATCGAGTTGGCCAGCGCTTCGTCTTTTGAAAGTGTTTGACGTAACCGGGTAAACGCTTTTTCAAACTCCGGGTTATGTTTGCCCACACCCTCCTTCTTTACAGCGATCTCCATCTGTTCCATTTCATCGCCGTAACCTTTATCCGCTTCGGTGGAGAAAGTGATATCAAGGGCGGTAACCTTTACACCGTAACCCGCAAGTTTCTCCACAAGTTTTCCTGTGACATCGCGTGGCCAGGGCCATCTGCCATAAAGATCGAGGGACTTCTGGTCTATACCGACTATAACGACTCTCGGATCGGGCCGGTTGGGAGCCGAGTATTTTGCCAGCAGATCGTAGATTTTAAGGTCAAACGCCTCGATAAACCATGGCGGGAAGATCGACACACAAGCCAGTAGAACCAGGAGCGAGAAATATAAACGGTTTAAAGTCAGCATCTACATTCAGTTACCGATCAGTCTCCAGCCGGAGTCGGATGTAATAATCGCTCCGGTCAGTTTGTAGGTCTTGTCCAGGTTCATTATGACACTTGGAGTGGCCGCCGAGGACGATTTGTAACCGACGAGGGAAATCTGACCATCTGTAGTTGATTGTATTACAAGTTCGTCGTAGTTGACACTTCCGCTGGTACCACAGATCTCAGTCGGGCAGTTGGTCCGGATGAAGTCACCTCTCCCGACAATGTTAACGCCGGTCAGAGCGGACGAGGTGAGGGTCCGCCTGTTGGTCCAGAGGAACTGCGGTTGCAATACCACACCGACACCGTCCGGGTCCCCTTTATCGATATGCTGGGCGTAGATCGTTCCACCACTCGACACCAGTATCTCATCGGTATTCGAAGACAACGGGGTAAGGGTTGTCGAAGGGTTCATGTCAGCGCTGGTGGAGTCGTCGTCAATATTGGCTACGCCGATGACGCTGTCACCGGAGACCAACGCCTCGTTTCTCTGATAGATGTTCCCGTCTAACGTCGCGTAGACGGTAAGGTATTTTATTACCAGACTCCCGAAGGTCAAGGTCCGTACAAAGACCAGGTCGTCAATCTGGCGGTAGATCAACCTGCCTTTACCCACATATTCATACTCGCTGGCCGGGAGGGCGCTAATAGAGGTCGCTGCTATAGCCGACACGGCGCCTTCCGCATCCTCACCGTACAAGTACTTGGGCGTTGCCGCCAAGACTTCGACAATCTGTTCGGCCTCCATTCGCCATATGTAAATTTTCCCGTCCGAGCCTCGCCAGGCTATATCATCAATATATGAAACGTTGGGGGAGGTTATCGTGTCCAGGTGGAAGTTACCGATGGCCAGAAACTCCCACTCACTCTCCGGCATATGGGTAAGAACCCCCAATCCGTCGTAATAGAGGGTAGAGGGGGTGTAGCTCCATTTCGCCAGGTCACTGGAACGTAAAGGCCAGAAGGCCACGAGACCTGAAGTCTTGTTTCTCCAGAGAAGGTATGAGGAGCAATCCTGGGCGTCTATGGATGGTGGGCCGGGGATGGTCACCTTTGTAACACAGTCGCTGTTTTTCTGACCGAAACCACCGATACCGAGAATTTGCCATTCAGTAGTATCTATGGGGGATGAACCTATTTGTGTGGAGGTATAGACATAATCTTCGTCGGGATTGGTTGTGGTGTCTACAGTGGTCTTTATCCCTTCCCACAGCCCGAAAACACCGGAGGAGTCGTTAAGCCACAAAATCTCGTCAGCGCCAGTATCGTCAACACCAGTTCCGGTTGCGCCTGAATCCATGTTTAACGTTTCAAGACGTTGCGCTGTGGCGTTCGACGAAATCGCCAAGATAAAGGTAAAAACGGTAACCAGCAAAAAGCTTTTCAAGGAGAGGCAATAGCGCTTCATGGATATTCTCCCAAAGTTTGGTCCTGGAGTCTGATGGACTCATCCCTTCTATTTTCAAGACTTGTTTATATTATAGCTCAATAAGCGCCAAAGTTTAATTTCGTTGCGTCCTGACTGGATATTATGCGACCATTCCATATTGAGGACTTTTGCAAGGGCGCCGATGAAGGAAAACGATGTTTCTTCATACGATATCCTTCGGAGAATTGATAATCCGGCGGAGATAAAGAGACTGAACGAAGAAGAGCTTGAACTGCTGGCGGCCCAGATACGCCACAGGATCATCGACGTTGTCTCACGTTCAGGTGGACACCTCGCCTCCAGCCTCGGAGTGGTGGAGCTTACCATTGCCCTTAACTACGCCTTTAACTTCCCTGAAGACAAGATTGTATGGGATGTCGGCCACCAGTGTTACGCCCACAAGATCCTTACGGGACGAAACGAACGATTTGAAACGTTACGGCAGGCCGATGGTGTTTCCGGTTTTCCGAGGAGATGTGAGAGCGAATACGACGCTTTTGATACCGGTCATGCGGGCACGTCGATCTCCGCCGCTCTCGGCATGGCTTCCGCCCGGGATCATCATAAAAAAGATCATAAGGTCATCGCGGTCATAGGGGATGGCTCCATGACATCGGGACTCGCCTTCGAAGGGCTTAATCAGGCCGGAGTCTCCAAATCGAACCTTACAGTAGTGCTAAACGACAACAAGATGTCGATCTCCCACAACGTTGGCGCGCTGTCACAACACCTGAACAGAATTATCACCGGCAGGTGGTACACCAGAATGCGCGAAGAGTTCAATCAGGTCTTCAAGACCGTCATGGGAGGGCAGATAACCCATTTCGCCAAAAGGGTCGAAGAGGCTGTAAAAGGGGTTATAGTTCCCGGCAAGTTGTTTGAAGACCTCGGATTCAAATATATCGGACCGATCGAAGGACACGAAACCTCCTACCTGATCGAGACTTTTGAAGCGGTAAAACAGCTTAAAGGCCCCAAACTTGTACACGTTATTACCACCAAGGGGAAAGGGTACGGCCCCGCTGAGAAGAAATCGCACGCATTTCATGGTGTTTCCCCCTTCCATCAGGAGACCGGGGTCAGCCGCAAAAAATCGAAGAACCCGACCTATACCTCAGTTTTCGCCGATACCCTCGTCGAGCTTGCCGGAGAGGATGAAAAAATAATCGGAATAACCGCCGCCATGCCGGAGGGGACCGGGCTATTGAACTTCGCGGAGAAATTCCCGGACCGCTTCTACGATGTCGGCATCGCCGAAGAACACGCAACAACCTTCGCCGCAGGTTTAGCCACTGAAGGCATGAAACCTGTTGTCGCCATCTATTCGACCTTCCTGCAACGAGCCTTCGACCAGATATTGCACGATGTCTGCCTGATGAACCTGAATGTCACTTTCGCCATAGACAGGGCGGGAATCGTCGGAGAGGACGGGGCGACTCATCAGGGGCTTTTTGATATATCGTTTCTCCGCTCCATTCCGAACATGGTCATGATGGCGCCGAAAGACGAAGGTGAACTGCGGCGAATGCTCAAGACCGCCATCTCCCACCGGGGACCGGCGGCAATACGTTATCCGAGAGGGGTAGCCGAGGGGGTAAAACTTCCCAAAGTCATACAAAGCCTTCCCGTTGGCAAAGGGGAGCTTCTGACCGACGGAACGGACATTTTAATCATTGCTATAGGTACCTCTGTTAACCAGGCTGTGCCGACGGCGCAAACGTTGCTTGACGAAGGTTACAATCCGGCTGTTATCAACGCCAGGTTCATCAAACCGCTCGACGAAGAGCTGATAACCCGGATGGCAAGCAAATGCGGGTTGGTGTTGACGGTGGAAGAGGGGGTTCTGGCTGGAGGTTTCGGCTCCGCTGTCATGGAGCTTTTTGAGCGGCGCAATGTTACAGACGTTACTCTGAAAAGAATCGGTATCGAAGACATGTTTGTTCAACACGGCGCCCAGAGCGCAAAACGAAAAGAACATGGTCTCGACACCGAAAGCGTCACCAGGACAGCCAGGGAATTCCTGCGGCTCCACGGGAAAAAACCGCATCCTGTAACCGGCGGAGTGATAGATTCTGAAAAAAAAGCGGTTGGATTCCATTCTGGCTGAGAGGGGTCTGGTTGAGAACAAAACCAGAGCCAGATCGCTTATCATGGCGGGGCTTGTCGCAGTCGAAGGTGTTCTGGCCTGCAAACCGGGCCATGCGGTTGATGAGACCGCATCCATAACCGTCAAGAGAGCGGAGCATCCGTATGTGTCACGCGGCGGGGTCAAGCTCGCCCACGCTCTGGAACTGTTCGACATAGACCCTGCCAGCGCCATCTGTCTCGACGCCGGAGCCTCTACTGGAGGTTTTACCGACTGTCTGCTGAAAAAAGGCGCTCGTAAAGTATGGGCTATCGATAGCGGGCGCAACCAACTCGACTACAGGATGAGGTCCGATAACAGGGTCGTCTCCCTTGAAGAGACCAACATCAGGAGTATGGATATCTCCATCGTCACCGATACGATAGACATACTTGTCGCTGACGTCTCTTTTATATCCCTGAAACTTGTCATCCCGCCACTGCTCCCACTACTGGCCGATAAGGTTGCGATCATTACACTTATAAAACCGCAGTTTGAAGCGGGTAGAGATGAAGTGGGGAAAGGTGGCATTGTTCGTGACACAAAGGTCCACGATGAGGTTATTGCCAACCTCAAGGAGTTCTTCGGCGGCCACTCGCTCGATTGTATGGGGGTCATTCCGTCGCCTATCGAAGGGGCAAAGGGGAACCGGGAGTACCTGGCCCATTTCAGAAAGAAACTGCGGTAACCATGGTCAGAAATTTTGCTCTATCGACCATAATCTGTCTCTTCGCCTCCACAGCTTTCGGGGGTGAAACGCTTTACCAGACCTCCACAATCCAATCGTTACTCGACGGTGTATACGAACAGGAGATGACATTAGATCAGGTAAAACAACATGGCGACTTTGGTCTGGGGACTTTTGACCACCTCAACGGAGAGATGGTTTTTGTCGATGGAGTAATCTATCGCGTCAAATCGGACGGTTCGATTCAAATACCCGCCGATAACGAAAAAACACCTTTTTCCGCCGTAACAACTTTTGTGACCGACGCAACTGTCAAAATCAGAGGCGCCGACGGTTTCGACTCTTTCGCCAAGGCTATCGACCCGCGCCTTCCGTCACCCGATATCTTTTACGCTATCCGGATAGACGGTACCTTCAGCCACATCAAGGCGAGGAGCGCGCCACCGCAGAAAAAACCATATCCACCCTTAAAGGAAGTCCTGAAAACTCAGAGCTTTTTTGAGTTTCACAATATTAAAGGAACTCTGATAGGGCTGTGGTGTCCCGATTATTCAAAGGGGATAAATGTTCCCGGTTACCACTTTCATTTCCTCACAGAAGATCGAATGGCGGGTGGGCATGTACTCGATTTTTCGTTTACCGGCGTAGAGGTAAAGATTGATTACCTCCACAAGCTGAGTCTGACGATCCCCCACGTCAATAACGAATCGCCATCGCTACAGCCTCACTAGGAGTCTTCAGACTTCATACTTAAAAGGGGCGGGTTACCTGTCAAGTTTTGTGAATTTTGATCCTTCCACAGTCAGGTTGAACATCAGACCTTTGTTGCCGAAGATAAAACTGACTATAGGGTCCTTGATGTTCACCGAATCGATATTCTTCCCGGCGCCTAACTCCACCACCGCCACGGAGCCGTCAACTCCGGCTTTCCAACCATCGCTATTCCTGAATTTTTGCAACGCGTCAGAATCGAGGAACACGATGATAACGGTTTTCGATTGAGCGCCAAACTGGAAACCGATTGAGGCGGCCGCTGTGCTGTAATAATCGACCGTGGAATTATCCACCCTGAGCGCGCCCCTTCGCCATACTCACCGCCGATTCCTATACCCGCTTTGATAACATCGGGAAATACCAGAGTTCCTTTAGCGATCTTCAGAAACTCTTCGGCGCCGCCAACATCTTTTCTGAACCGGTTGAGGGCGTCGTCGATCCTGATATCGATTTCTTTCGCGGAAGCCGAATATGAAGTACCCGAAGTCGTAGCGATAAGGGGGATTTGTAACATCGTTACCAGAAGTGTCGAAAAAATCAGTCTGTTGAACATGTTTCCCATTTCTTTATAAGGCAACCATGATAACACCCATAAGGGTATGGACTGTACGAATTTATAACTTATCCTGGCTGTGTGCAATTCACGTTGTAAACAGTTATGGTTAGTGGCAGTGGAGAGCTTCCGGGCTATTTCCAGCTTGGTGGCTGACCCATTATCTTTATCGATGGATTTAAACGGCGCATCGGGGAGGAGTCTCACTTTGAATTTTGCGTAAAAAAGGCCCATACCAAGGGGCGACTTGAAAAGACACCCACTATATTGTATTGTGACCAGAATATTTATAACAATTCGAGGTAAAAACCCATTCTTAACAAACACGACATTGACTATCGGACCGTTGATTGGCGGAAAGAACTGCGCAACAACATCAAATCAATTGACGATCTCAAAAAGGTTGTCGATCTCTCGCCGGATCAGGAATTACAACTAAGGGAAGTTACGGCGCATCACCCAATGAACATCCCCCGCTACTATCTGGGGCTCATTGATAAAAACGACCCGAACGACCCTATCGGCCATCTTGCTATTCCGGCCAAGGAAGAGTTGGTTGTCGCAGGCTCCATGGGAGAGACCACCGGCGACCCTTATGGCGACGATAAACACGACAAAGGTAACGGCATACTCCACAAATACCCCTACTCCGCCCTGATTGTTGCTACCGAATATTGCTCCATGTACTGCCGCCACTGTTTTCGTAAAAGGCTTGTGGGGCTCCCCACCGATAAAACCCTTGAAAACTTTCAAAAAGCGGCTGAATATGTGGCGAAGCATTCCGAAATCACCAACGTAATCCTCTCCGGTGGTGACCCGATGATGCTCCCCACATCTGTATTGCGAGGTATGTTAAGCGCCCTTGCTGGTATAAAGCACCTCAACTACGTGCGGATCGCCTCCCGTACGCCGGTGGTTTTTCCCATGCGTTTTTTCGATGATGAATTGCTGGACCTTTTCAGGGAGTTTAACGAGAAGAAAACGCTCTATTTGCCAACTCACTTCAACCACGTCAACGAGATCACCGATCTCTCCACCGAAGCGGCTCTCCGTATTCGACAAACGGGGGTGACTGTCAACAATCAGGCGGTATTTTTGCGGGGAGTAAACGACTCGGCAAAGGCGCTTATCGACCTTATGAATGGGCTGGTTCGCATCGGAGTTAACCCTTATTACCTTTACCAGTGTATGCCGGTGTCGCGGGTGCGGCACCATTTTCAAATACCTCTCAAAGAGGGGGTTGATATCGTTTCTACCGCTAAGCGAAGCCTCGACGGTTACGCAAAACGGTTCAAGTTCATCATGGGACACGACATCGGGAAGATCGAAATTTGTGGACGGCACGGAGACAACCTGGTGATGAGCCAGATTCATGCCCGCCCGGAATTCCCCGAAGAGGCGTCGCGCATCATCATCCGCCGACTTACTTCATCAGGCGGATGGTTAGAAGACCTGCCAGAAGTCGAAGCGTAACGAGAATATGCCCCTTTCCGGGAGAGTCCCCACAAGGAGCGGGAAGTCACGAATCCATGTAAAGTAGATCCTGCCGGACAGCGTTGGAACTGTTCAGGGCGTTTAATGAGGAGAGATTGTTTTCATTGCGCGTTAGCGAAAAATGGCGCGCCCGACAGGATTCGAACCTGTGACCTTTTGAACCGCAATCAAATACTCTATCCAGCTGAGCTACGGGCGCAAAAAACAAGGAAGCCACTATACCCCATTATTCGACATGAGGAAAGCTCGTTCCGTTTTTGATCGCTTTCTTTCTCCATCTGTTATTCATGAGATTCCCCGCTGTAATATACTTACAGCCAGGATTTACCACTCTTTTGGACAGCATTTATGAAAACCCTTCTCACGGTTATTGGTCTTGTGATGATTTTAGAAGGTGTGCCTTATTTCACCATGCCCGCCAAGGTCAAAGAGGTCGCCCTAATGATTACCGAAACTGATTCCACCGCCTTGAGGTTTATAGGTTTCGCCCTGATGGCAGGCGGGCTTTTGATGGTGGCGGCCATCAGGCTCTGGTTATATCCTGAGCCATGATCGGGCTTCTCTTTATTTTTCTGGTGGGGCTTCTTTTTTTTCAGGTCACGCTCTATCTTCTGCGCTGGTACGAAACGGCGAGCCTTGCCTGGACCGGTCAAATCACTTTTGTTTCAGCGATCGGTCAAAACCGGTTCAGGCCACTCAAAGTTTTTTTTGCAGAATATTGCTACACCCTCCTCTACATCGGCACATACCTCTTTGCATCGCTCTCCTGGTCATTTAATAAACCGGGTTTTGCTCTAAGCAAGATTAATCCGGATAAACCACTGGCTGTGTTGATACACGGATTCCTCGCCACACCTTCAATGTTCTGGTTGATGAAGATGAGGCTTGCGGGTATGGGGATAACAAATATTGTGACATTCAGGTACAGCCCCACCGACACCACCCTTGAAAACGGTCACGAGAAACTTCGTGATTTTATAGATGAGATTTCTGACAAGACAGGTGTTAAGGAAATTGTGTTGGTGGGCCACAGTTTTGGAGGTTTGATCGCTCATTCCTACGCCACACAAATCGACAATAGCAAGGTTGTCGCGCTGGCGGCTTTGGCGGCCCCCTTTAACGGGTCACGACTTGCTGTCATGGGCCTAAGCCCCCTCGCCCGCTCCTTGCACCCCACCAACCGCTGGTTCGCAGGCGCGATTAAAACCGGAGCAAAAGTTCCGTTTATCTCCATTTACTCTGTATACGATCAGTTTGTTCTTCCGTATCATTCAAGCTATCACGCTTTCGCCGAGCGGAACATTGTCATTGATACTTGCGGTCATAGCGGTTTTTATTTCGACGGCAAGGTTTTCGATCATCTGGCCTCTTTTTTACATCAAAATTTTAATACCAGCACACCACACTAGCCTGTTATAATCCGATACATATAGGTTTTGCGAGGAATTATGTTACTTATCCGCTGTTTTACCAGATACGAAAACCTGAATCAGATCAGGCGGAAACTGTTTGAGGTCGGCGCTCCTGGTGTGTCAATTTCTGAAGCCCAGGGAATAGGAAAACCGCTGAGTCAGATGGTGGACGAGGTGGATCAACGGCCAAGATCCATACCGCAGTTTAAAAAGCGGATCTGTGTCGAGATTGTCATCGAAGACGCCGAATCCGAGGAGATCGTCTCCGAACTTCTGAAAATCTGCAATACCGGATTGCAAGGAGACGGCAAGATATTCATTCTGCCGGTAAACGACGCAATTCGGATCAGAACCGGCGAACGGGGTGACAAAGCCCTCTATTAAACCCAATGCCTGAAAAGTGGCGCCTGATCGTTCACGATCCGATGTCAGGCGATATCAACATGGGGGTCGATACAGCCCTCCTCCATTCAGCCAACAATGGCGAAACCGGGCCTGTACTTCGAATCTACGGCTGGCGGGAACCTACCCTCTCCATCGGATACGCCCAGAATACCGATTCAATAAATATGGACGCCCTTGATGAATGTAACGTAAAACTTGTTCGCAGACCCACAGGTGGAAGGGCAATTTTGCATGATGATGAATTTACATACTCTATTGCAATCCCCGTAACTTCAAGGCTCTACGGGTCCCTCTCCGAAATATATCACCTTGCAGGGGACGCTATATTGAATACCTTAAAAAAACTTGGCGTTCCGGTTGATAGCCCTCCCCGGAAATACGTCTCGTCAAAAAACAACCCGCTCTGCTTCTCGTCTGGCACAAAATTTGAGACTCTGGTCTCCGGGAAAAAAGTCACAGGGTCGGCCCAGCGTCGTCTGAAAAACGCCGCCCTTCAACACGGATCAATCCTCTTATCCCACAACACCGGTCTTTGCATGAAATTGTTTCAGTTCGCATCACATATCGACAAGGAAAAGATAAGTTCATCGTTCGGCGCTATTAACGATGGGAGGAAAGAACCGATTATGCTTGAACAGCTTGGGAGAGCTTTTATAAGTTCATTTGAGGAAGTGAACAACGCCATCTGCGCCCCATCGGAACTGAGCCGGTCAGAACATAAATATCTTCACCGGATCATGTCAGATACGCCCCTTCCCCACTGATCTAAAAAAAACGGCGTCTGCAGTTCAACCGCAGACGCCGTTTAAAGGTCTATACTGAATCCATTACCCGCTAGCGGTGATTCTAGTCGTCGTCACGGTCGTCACCGCCACCGCCACCGCCGGGAGGAGGAGTCGGTCTGTCTCCACCGCCGCCACCGTTGTCATCATCATCGTCATCGTCATCATCACCATCGTCATCGTCGTCATCATCGTCATCATCGTC
>JAJDBK010000060.1 GCA_029261405.1 Nitrospinaceae bacterium | reverse complement strand
AGATTCAGGTTTGGATTTCAATGAATAATCTCCAGGTTTTGAGAGGTATTGGTGATTACATGGCAATATTATACACTGCTCAAGTTGAGAATAACCAACGTTTATAGGGCTATTTCTGCTTTTTCAGGGGCGACTAATTAACCGCTTGAGCGTTCTTGTCTCTTTCTTTTCCAGCATACAGCTTCTTTTGCCACTGTTCAAAAGGGATCCGGTCGGCGACTGTTTCGTGACAATACGCGCATTCCTGTTGCAGGTTTTCTCCCTTTTCATCTTTCATGCGTTGGTTGTGACACCTGAAGCACCCTTCGTCTCTTACATGCCGGTTTTGATTTTTGTAAGAATCCCAGCCAATATTCATGCGTGGGTAAAGGTATTTTCTCGCTTCTGCCGTTATTCGTTGAATGATTATTTCCGCATCTTCCTCATGGGGCCATACAGCCACAATTTCGCTTTTAACCATCTCCTCAATACGATCTTTCGGATATCGGCCAGCCGCTGTCAGAGCTTTGATTGTAACAAGTTTGGCGTATGGCAGTGATGGATCGACAATCCCTTTTTCCAGTAGTTCGTCAGCCAGACGTTCGAGTGGTTTGTAGTTATGGCCGGTTCTGTTATGACAGTCCACGCAGTCCATTGCACGCATATTACCCGTGCCTTTCACTGTGTATATCGGGCGACCTTTGCTGGTTCTCCTTACCTTCTTGATTATCGGCGCTATCTCACCCTCTTTTGCGAAGGTACGGGTTCCTTCTGGTGTTTTCGCTTCAACCCATACGATATTCTCCCTTTGCGGGTCATTTGTGTAATAACGGACCTGAAGGTCTTTGGAGCCATGAGCGTGTATGCCGCTCGCCGCGCCTTCTTCAGACGACCCTACGTTCAATTGAACGGCTGAGATAAGCCGACTACTATTCTCGTCATCTTTATACGTTGTATAAAGCGTCATTCTCTTCGCATGTTTTCTCCTTGTATCGTGGCACTTCTGGCATGTGTCCTCGGAGGAGGGGAGCGTCTCCACAGGCGCCGGTATGGGACGCTCATACAAATCGAGATTCAGCGATATCACCTGCCAGGCGCCACGCCATTTGGCGATAAAAGCCCCTTCGACACCTTCACCAACATGGCAACTTACGCATTTCGTTGACATATGACCGGAGTTTGCGTGCGCCACAGCTTCCGGCTCCATGACAGAGTGGCACGTCTGGCCGCAAAACCTCGACGAATCCATAAAACTCGCCGCCTGAAGACCGCTAACCGCAACAAAAGCGACGAATGCGAAAATGGTCGCGCCGAAAATTTTAAGCGCCTTCTTTTCGTTCCTGATGTTGAACTGGTCAATCCAGAACGGCTCCTTTTCGACTTTTCCTCTGAAAATGAACTTACCGATTAATACCAGAGCGATCCCCGTTATCGGCAAACCGGGTAAAGCCAGAAAACCAAGCGCCCCTACATAAGGGTTAATCGAAGCGCCACCGGCTATGAATACCAGGACGAAAAGCATAAAAAGAATGATTCCGCCTACCGTAAGCACACCTCCTATTGCGCTTACGGGGTTCGACGCTATCCATACAAGACCGGTACGCAGATTCTTGTTAAGCCACGAATCGACCATCAACCACCTCCTTTATCGACAAGCGAAAAATATTCAATCCCCTTGCTCAAGCGTTGGTTTCAGAACACGCTCCCATGGCGGTGTAGACAGATTCTGATACATATCCTTGAGCTCACCCGATTTGGCGGAACCTGTTTTTTCTCCACCCGAAGATTGTCGAAACCATTCATGCCAATCGGTCTTGAGCAGAGCGTCGATATATTCGTTCGCTTCCTTGTTTCGCAGTTTGTGGACAGCGGGAATGAACTTCATGTAGAAATGTTTTCCCACTTCATACATGCCGTGCCACCAGGAGTAATCGGGTCCCATCATGGCCGCTCCGTGTCTTGCCCTGCGCCCTTCGTGATGCCACAGCTCCCAGTAGATCCACTCCACCTTGCTGGTGAATTTCGGCCTGTCCTTGAAAGCGTTGTTCTCTTTTAAAATCGACATGATCTCCTTGGCTGGCAGACCAAACTTCCTGTCATAGAGATTCACAAGACCGTCAAACTGGTAATAAAATCCCTCAACGAAACGCTTGCCGTGACAAGCCTGGCAGACATCCATCATCTTGTCCCGTTTCTCCTTCCCGTGTTCTTTGGGCAAACTTACCGGAGGTCTCAGATTCCATGAGATGCGTGCGCCCACGTCATGTGTCGATTTCTGTTTCTGTGTGGCGCTCATGTGGCACGTTGCGCAGGTAGGTGCGGAGTAATAGTCCACGCCGACGACCCACTTGTCCTTATTCATATTCATTTTGCCGTTATCCTTGGCGGCCCGGTAGGCTATGCCATGTTTTGATTCTTCGTAAATCTCTTTTTGGGGGTGATCCGGCCCCAAGTGGCATTTGCCGCAGTTTTCCGGTCGTCGGGACTGTTCTTTTGAAAAGGCGTGCCTGCTGTGACACGCATTACACGAGCCTGCGGAACCGTCCGGATTGATCCTGCCGATTCCGCTGTTCGGCCAACTCCCTTTCGCAAGCCTGTTGGGACTTGTCGGGTCGATTTTCACCCTGGAGCCGTGGCAACCTTCACAGCCTGTCATAACAGCCGGTTGGCCGACCATCACACCCGCCAGGTAATTGTCGAGCGATTCCAATATACTTCCCGCCTTGGCGTGATGTGATTTCGCTACTTCGTCCTGCTGTTTTTCATGACATTTACCGCAATCTTTTGGCGTCACCAGAGTGGCGATGTATAAACCTTCGTGCATGAAAGCGTCAGGTTCACCCTCCTTTGCCTCGTGACAACTGTAGCAGGTGATGTTTCTTTTACTGTGGGTCGATTCAGCCCACTGGTTGTAAAGTCCGGGGCTTTCCCGCTTGTGGCAAGTCATACATTTGCCTTTGAGCTTTTCAACCGTAGCCTCTCCAGCATAGGCGGGACAGGTCAGCACAAAAAATGCGGATAGTATTAATAAAAGCCGTTTCATAATTTGGCTCCTTGTATCTAATTAATTGTAGGGGTTTTCACAATGTTCGGCCTGGTTGAGTCCAAGCATTTCCGATTCTGGATCCGGGCGCATGCCCACAAATCTATCCACAACCTTGAGGATGATCGCGGTTCCCACGAAACAGAAAATCAGGGTCGCCACCGCCGCTTCAATCTGAATCCAGAGTTGAACCGGATTGCCTTCCAGCAGTCCTCTGGCGCCGGTTGGCCCGGTTATCAGGGTCGATGCGAATATACCTGTGGCGATAGCTCCCCAGACTCCTCCTACCGCATGAATGCCGAATGCGTCCAGAGCGTCGTCGTAACCCATCTTGTGTTTGTAATAGACCGCGAAATAACAGATCACTCCGGCGATGGCGCCGATGACAAGGCTTGCCATTGGTGTTACAAAACCTGCCGCAGGCGTGATCGCCACAAGTCCGGCTACGGAACCTGAAGCGATGCCGATTGCTGTGGGGCTTTTGCCGTGATACCACTCTATGCCAAGCCAGCCTAAAGCCGCTGAGGCCGCCGCAGTATTGGTTGCCAGGAAGGCGCTTGCGGCAAGGCCATCAGCGGCCACAGCCGATCCTGCGTTAAAGCCGAACCAGCCAAACCATAACAGGCCAGCTCCCGTGACCACCATCGGAACATTGTGTGGAATGATTTTTTCGCTTCCGTAACCTATTCGTTTCCCCAAATACATGGAGACGGCCAGACCAGAAATACCTGATGCGATATGCACCACCGTTCCTCCCGCAAAATCGAGAGCTCCGATTCTGGCTAACCACCCTCCGCCCCAGACCCAGTGAGCCAGGGGGGCGTAGATAAACGTGACCCAGAGAACGGAAAAGAGGATGAAAGCCGGAAATTTGAATCGCTCCGCATAAGCTCCCGAAATCAGCGCAACTGTAATAACCGCAAATACACCCTGGAACACTACGAATAGCGAATCAGGGATGGTAAGCCCCATGTTAATATTGGCCGCCACCTCCGACCCCGGAAGAGGTATGCCGCTTAACCCTATATGAGCAAGGCTCCCTATGACACCGCCTATATCTTCGCCAAACGCAAGGGAATATCCCCAGAGAACCCAGACAACACTTACAAGCGCAAGGCTTGTGTATGAATACATTATGGTGGATAGCACATTCTTCGAACGGCTCAGCCCTCCGTAGAAAAGCGCGAGCCCTGGCAATGTCATCAAAACCACCATGGCGGTGGATGTCAGCAACCAGGCGACCGAACCGGAATCTATCGCTGGAAGTGTCTCCTCCGCGAACGCCGATCCGCTGGCAAGCGCGGTCAACAGACATGCTACCGGTAATGATCGAAACATCACTTTCTCCTATGTGGTTTCACAACTGAATAAAGGTAACTTTAATAAAATTCCAGGGAGGTTTTTACGCCCCCCTGGAAATCGAAAGGGATAACTATCAACTACAAGGTGTAGCCACGTTCTCCATGCAGACTCAGATCGAGTCCCTGAACCTCATCCTGCTCAGAAACCCGTAGCCCCATAGTCGCATCGAGAACCTTCAGGATTGCGAAGGTCACGCCGAAGCTGTAGACCCATGCGGCGGCAACGCTGACAAGCTGGATTACCAACTGGCCTGGATTACCGAAGAAAAGTCCGTCTGTGCCACCGATGGCGGCTGTGGCGAAGAGTCCGGTTAATATCGCGCCTATCGTTCCGCCGATTCCGTGGACGGCGAAGACATCAAGTGAATCATCGTAGCCAAACCTGTGCTTGGCCACCACTGCCATGTAGCAGACCGCCCCGGCTATAACTCCGATCATGATCGCGGAAATCGGTCCCACAAATCCCGCCGCAGGTGTGATCGCCACAAGACCAGCTACACCACCTGACGCCGCTCCAAGCAGAGTCGGTTTTCCTCTGTGGTACCACTCGGTAAACATCCATCCGAGCAATCCGGCGCCAGCGGCTATCTGTGTCACAACAAAGGCGGAGGCGGCCACTGCATCGGCGGCAAGCTCGCTACCTGCGTTGAATCCGAACCAACCAAACCAGAGTAGCCCGGCGCCAAGCAAAGTAAGGGTGAGGTTATGCGGAGGCATCGGCTCCGCAGGGAACCCTTTCCGTTTGCCCAACAGGATGCAGGCGGCCAGAGCTGACACCCCGGAACTTATGTGAACCACAAGCCCCCCGGCAAAATCAAGAGCGCCAAGATCGCTGATCCAACCCCCGCCCCATACCCAGTGGCAGAGCGGATCGTATACGAGTGTGGACCAGAGAATGATGAAAACGACGAAGGTCTTGAATTTCATCCTTCCTACCAATGCGCCCGATATGAGCGCTGGGGTAAGAATGGCGAACATCATCTGGAACACCATGAATAACTGGTGCGGAATCGTTCCGTTCGGCTCAAGGCCAACACCGTTTAAGGCGACAAAGGAAAAATCGCCTATCACTTTGCCTACGTCCCCACCGAACGCAAGGCTGTAACCGAAAAGCGTCCATTGCACAGTGATTACGCCAAGACATACGAAGCTGAGAAGTAGAGTGGACAGAATGTTTTTACTCCGGTCCATTCCGCCATAAAAGAGCGCCAGGCCCGGTACCATCAGCATGACCAGGGCGCAAGAGATTAGCATCCACGCAGTATCCGCCGCCACAATTTTTGGTTCCTCTTCCCCGGCAAAAGCCTCGGCGCCGGTAAAGATTAACCCCATTGAAAACATGAATATTAAAGTTGTAAGTTTTGTCATTTCACCCTCCGTTAAATGGCTTCTTCGCCACGTTCACCGGTGCGGATACGCACCACTTCTTCGACAGGCGTGACAAAAATCTTGCCGTCTCCAATATTTCCCGTTGATGCGGCCTTTATGGTCTTCTCTATAGCGCTCTCTACGAGGTCCTCTTTAAGGACCACTTCGATTTTTACTTTCGGAAGGAAATCAACGGTATACTCCGCTCCTCTGTAAAGCTCCGTATGGCCTTTTTGTCTACCGAATCCTTTTACTTCCGTTACGGTAATTCCCTGGATTCCAAGGTTTGTCAATGCTTCCTTCACCTGCTCAAGCTTGAATGGCTTGATTACAATTTCCAGTTTTTTCATCAATTCTCCCTTTCAGTTTCTTCACTTTTCTGTAGATGGTGAATATTGGCAACCAGAGTTACAAGGATCGTGCCGGGAATATATTATTCAATATATCAATTAGTTATTCGTCTGAGCGTAGCCATGGCAGACAAAGATGACAATTATGACAAGCGGAATTGTTGCCAAAATGTTATTATTGTCACAATATAAACGGATTCAGGTGACAATAAAATATGAGTTCTGAGACCAGGTATCTGGAGTTTTTCGTTCAGGCGGGAGCGATGCTAGGTTCTACCGGGAACCGTCTTGCCAAAATCAACATGGTGCTTGTCATGCTCACCGAGTTCTTTAATATCAGAAACCCGATCCTGCTAATACGCGACAGCGTCACCAACAGCTACAACATGGAACTGGCCCCGGAGTTGACCCTGGAGGAGTTGAATAGCGCTAATGATCAGATCGGAGCTTTCATCTCAAGGCACAAACTAATGTTCGATTACCAGCAGGCGCTTTTTCACCAGGACTCAAGAGATATTCCACACGCGCTTCCTCAAGATATTATCGATCAGCAGATGGCCTTCATCTCGTGTCCGATCATCGGGCAGGATAAAAGTATGCAGACAGGTATCCTGATAGCTTATGTTGACGCCGGGAAACCGCTGACAGAAAAGGCGAAGCTATTGAAGGCTCTTGCCGGTCAACTCGGTTATTACCTCGATTCCACCGGTACGATTCCAAAGCGTGTTTACAAATCAAACATGGAAGATTTCCCAATAGTTTTAGAAGGTATTGTGGGCGAAAGTCCGGCGATAAAACAGGTCGGCGAAACTATTCGCGCTGTGGCTACCAGCAGGGCGTCTGTTTTCATAAGGGGAGAGAGCGGAACCGGCAAGGAGCTAATAGCAAAAAATATCCACAACTACAGCTTGCGTAACCGCTCACCTTTTATCGGGCTTAATTGCGCCGCTATTTCAGAAAACCTCCTGCAAAACGAACTTTTCGGGCATGAAAAAGGGGCGTTTACCGGGGCCACGACCGCCGAAAAAGGGCGTTTTGAGGCGGCCAACGGCGGAACGCTTTTCCTGGATGAGATTGGAGAGACCTCCGCCAACTTCCAGACCAAGCTACTTCGAGTGTTACAGGAGGGGGAGTTCGAACGCCTCGGATCAAGCAAGACGATAAAGGTTGACGTGCGTATAGTGTGCGCCACAAACGCTGATATAGAAAACCTGGTCCGCCGCCGCTTATTTCGTGAAGATTTGTATTACAGACTTAACGTCCTCCCGATTTGGGTACCTTCACTTGCCGAGCGCAGAGAGGATATCCCGGTCCTGGCCAGATATTTTTTGATGGAGCTTAACAGAGAGTATGAAAAGAATATTGTCATTTCTGAGGAGCAACTACACCTCCTGCAACGGCTTAACTGGCCTGGTAACGTGCGTGAACTTGAAAATTTCATACACCGCGCGTTTCTGATGGAGGACAATGGCTTGATTAATGTCGAAGCTACGCAAGCGCTGGAGAAACAGACCGGGAGCCCGGTTGCTCACACTTCAAAACCGCCTGCCACCGTATCACTTGATGAATCAATGGTACCGCCAACTTTGGAACTGGAAGAAAAAATAATAATAGAGTCGGCCTTGAAAGAGGCGGGAGGTGTCCAGGTGAAAGCGGCGAGGTATTTGGACATTACTCAACGCCAGTTAAGATACAGGATCCAAAAGTACGGTATAGTAGTAAGGAAAATAAGGATATCATGATGATGGGGCGTTCGCGTTGCCAGGCGGATGTCTCGCTGAGGTATCCTGAGTTTAGTTGACACTTCCGATTGGTACACTGTGCGATAGTAGGTAAAGAAAATGAAGAGAGAAGTTTATGCTTCGGAGTTTCGCGCTGAGGCAGTGAAACTGGTATTGGAACAGGGATTGTCACGCAGTGAAGCTACTTTGCGTTTGTGTCGGGCGCTTTTTGTATCCAGATGGTGGTTATTATTCCTGGCTATCACGTCTTTTCTCCAAGCGTTCTGTTATGGATGAGCTTTCTGTTCGCTGTAGTCGCACTACCGGCTCACCGGCGTACTCGTGAGACCTACGGGGCGAGGCGGTTACAGCATTGGTAAGCCGATGACGAAAGAACTGGTGGAAAAAGCGCTATTGCAGGCGGTAAGCTTGAGGCGACCAGAAGCCGGACTTATCCATCACTAGATTTTGGGAGGAATTGGGGATTACACGGCAATATTTACACCGCCAAGTTGAGAATAAGCAATGTTTATAAGGATTTTCCGCTTTTTCAGGGGCGACTCATTAACCAGAAGCGCTTTCTTTAGTCCATCACTGCTGGTCATCGAGTCGATGGTAACGTTATCCCCGGTTTTTCACCCCTTCGATTCCAGCCCGCAAGAACTAATCGCCAAGGGGCGCTTGTTGGCGTGAGGTATTTTGCAATATCGGGTAAAATGAACCGTCTATTCTGCAGAAACAAATTTAACAGGTTTTTTAGCGAGGTAAACATGGCTCAGATAACTTTAAAAGGAAACTCGATCAATACTTCCGGCGATCTTCCTGCGACCGGCTCTGCCGCTCCCGATTTCTGCCTGACCGGTGTCGACTTGGCGGACGTTTCGCTCAAGGATCACGTCGGCAAGAAAGTCGTACTAAACATTTTTCCAAGCATCGACACTCCTGTCTGCGCATCTTCGGTCCGCCGGTTCAACGTTGAAGCGTCCAGGAGCGAGAATACCGTGGTGCTATGTATTTCACGGGACCTGCCGTTTGCCCTTAAAAGGTTTTGCGGCGCCGAAGGGCTTGATGATGTTGTCTCCCTTTCCGAGATGAAAGCCTTGAAATTCGGTGAGGATTACGGTGTCAGGATTACCGATGGTCCGCTGGCGGGTCTTTTGGCCAGGGCAGTGGTGATCGTGGATGAGAGTGGTAACGTGGCTTACACTGAGCAGGTTCCGGAAATCACCCAGGAGCCGGATTACGAAGCGGCGTTGTCGGCGCTTAAATAAACGTCTTCATTTTTTCCTGGGCGGTCGATTTGCACCGCCCGGAAAAAATGATCGTTCATACTGGCGGTTTGCTGAAAAACACTTAACAATTGGCGCCGCTTTGGATTTTCTGAATCTAAAGGATAACAACCATGATCTTTGGGAAGGCCGTTCGTCAGATCGGCGATTGCCTTGGGCGGAGCCATACTACGATCTCTCGCTAACTCCATCCCCCTCCCCCCGGATTTGGATTCTACCTTGCCCACTCTGCGGATCGTAGAGCAAAAGAGAATAGGCCCAACTCCGGTCAGCGATGTCGGCTATAGAGTCCTTACCGAACGCTGACCTGCCACTTTAATCAACGTGTTGACGAGAACGCGATAAATACCAAGCCGAATACCAGTAGCAACCAGCCGAAAATCGTAATGTCCGAGGCGAGCGGAACCACCCCCAGGGCGCCCAACCCCGCGCCGACCCAGAGGGATATATTTTTCTCCTAGGGCCTGTCGCCGAATAGCTATTCGTCTTTGAGTGTGGCATAATGTTCATACTGTACGTTTCTTGCCCATACCAAGCTTGTATTATTGATCATCGCTATGTCGATCCTGAAAAGAGAACAACTCATGCTTACCAATACCACCTGCGAGTCACTGTTGCGCGCTGACCATCCATATCGGAAAATCGCCGCCGTTCTAAAT
>JAJDBK010000059.1 GCA_029261405.1 Nitrospinaceae bacterium | reverse complement strand
GGATATCGAAAAGATCACGGAGGAAGAGATCAGATATATCGAGTGGCAGTTGAACAACCGCCCTCGTAAATGCCTCGGCTACCAAACTCCGGCTGAGGTCTTTGATAAACTATGCGGTGCACTTGCCCCTTGAATCTGGCGTGACTTGTTTTATGTGTAGATGAGTCATGGTCTCCCGGTTAAAATGATTTGCACAATTACTTTAACTCAAAGGAGAAAGCCCATGACTCGACAGCAGTATATCATCAACCGTAAACTCAACATTGTTGAACTCGCCGAAAAGCTTGGCAACATCACGAAGGCGTGCGGAAATCTCGGTGTCACCAAAAGACCACCCGGCTTGAGCGTCTTCCTGATCGCGTCGAGCGCCGCCGGATAGTCGGGGACAAGATGCAGGACGTTCGCCGCGACGACTACGCCGAATATGCCCGGATCATAAGGCAAACTGTAAATGTCGGCCTGCTCGTATCGCACGTTCGTCAATCCGGCTTCATCAATTTTCCGTTCCAGTTGTTCGACCATTGCTCCAGAGTAGTCGGTGGCGATTACCTTATTGGCGCTGGCGGCAAGCGTCGTTGCGAAGAGCCCTGTTCCGGCGGCGACTTCCATAACAGAG
This sequence comes from Nitrospinaceae bacterium, assembly GCA_029261405.1. Classification (GTDB taxonomy): domain Bacteria; phylum Nitrospinota_A; class UBA7883; order UBA7883; family JAJDBK01; genus JAJDBK01. Next base: position 15,606 of record JAJDBK010000059.1, on the reverse strand, counting down.
TCGGTTCCTTGGGCCGCTTCCGCCACTTGTTTTACGGCCCGGATCATCGGGCGGCCTAGTGGACCGAGTGAGGCGTCGTATCGTTTTGCGAGTTGATCCCAATACTCTCGCTCGCTCTTGTTTTCGCCCACCGTTTCGCTCCCAAGTTGACAGAATTCATGATCTACTGTATCCTTGGAGAGTATGAAATCACTCATCGGTACAAAACGGATTGCGCACAAATGGGGAACGAGCCTTCTCGCTCTGCTCTTCATTGCGGTCTCAGCGTTGCCGTTCGGGGCTCTTACCGAATATATCCTCTGCTTTGAAAATGACGGCGCCGTCCATGTCGAAGCAGTGGCTGCCGCTGATTGTTCCTCCGAAGAACTGACGAATAATCAGGTTGTCGAATCAAAAGAGGCGGATTGTCTTGATTGCTTCGATGTCGCCATCAGCGCCACGGGAGCGGCCAGCTTTTCACAACGGAATCTCCATAGTGTCGACAACGCGAACATCATTTTCGCCTTGCCCGATGCCCATGTCCCCGCCGACGGCGTAATCAGCCGCCTGCAATCAAAGGAGCATGAATCCCGCTTCCACGACCTTTCTCGTCTCGCCTCCGTCAGAATCCTCGCCTGACACTTCCCTCATTCTCCCTTTTCTTTAGTTAACCTCAGGGTTTGTGCGCACGCGCGCATTCATTCCCCTTCTGGTATTGCGAGGACCTTATGTGTCGAGTCTTGTTGTCTTCTTTTGTTCTGCTGGCCTATGTCGTTATAGTCGGGTCGGCGAGCGCGTCGGCGCTCGCCACCGGCGACGAAGTTCGTATCGAACCGGGGAATAAGGTCCCGGTTCTGCTGACCTTGCCTGACGCTTTGTCACGCGTAACTGAAAAATCGCCCCGACTCAAGTCGGCTGATTTAGGTGTGCAGGCGGTCGAAGCGGAAGTGACGCAAGCATGGGTGATTCCGAATCCCGAATTGTCGTACGACACGGAAAACTACGATGGCTCCGGTCCGTATGCAGGGGGAGCGCTCCGGGAAGATACCATCTCTCTCTCGCAGCGGATCGAGATCGGCGGAAAATGGGGCGACCGCATCAAAGTGGCCGAAACCAACGCCTCCGCCGCCCGGATAGATGGGGAACTAGTCATGCAAGGCGTGACAACGGAAACCGTTTCCCTTTTTGCCACTGCGTTGGCGAACCAGTTGCGCATGCAGACCGCCAAGGAGATATTCGGACTGACAAAAAATCTTGCAGAGGCGGCCAAAGCGCGTGTGGAGGCTGGAAAGGAACCGCCATACTTCGCCATGAACGCCAACGCCACCCTCTATAGCGCCAAGGCCGACTATGAGCGGGCGAAAAACGAGTTTATCCTTTCTCGCCGCCGTTTAGCCGCTCTATGGGGTGAGAGCAAGCTTTCGTTTGACCGTCTGTCGGGAAATCTTGAATCCATCGGGCGACCGCCCGCTCAGGAAAAGGTGATGGCCAGTCTAGGAAGTTATCCCCTTGCGCGTAAAAACGCCTTGATACTAAAACATGCCGAGGCCGAATCTGAGCTACAGAACGGACTGCGTTGGCCCGACCTGACCCTCACTGTAGGAGAACGCAAACTTCAGGAATCAGACGAGCGTTCTTATGTGGCGGGAGTCTCGGTGGTCATGCCACTTTTCGACCGCAATCAAGGGGCCTCTCGATCCGCCGAAATACGTTATCGCCAAGCCGAAGAAGAGAGTCGCATTGCGGAGCTCAATCTACGGCTTGAGATCGAAAACAATCTCAGCGGTCTCTGGACCTCTTATCACGAGCTTGGATATTATCGCCATGCCGGGCTTGCCGCCGGTCAGGAGGCGATGAAGGCCGCTACGGAAGGCTATAGAGAGGGAAAACTGACCTATGTCGAGGCGCTCGACGCTCGACGCGCGCTGGCCGAAGTTCAAAACCGCTATATCGACACATTGGAGCGCTACCACACGTCACGGGCTCGACTCTACGAGCTGACCGGACAGGCGGTCGAAGTGGCGGGCGGATGGTTGACCGAATGGAGTGACAAATGAAAGTGATCACAATGAGAATGGTTCTCCTCTTATTCATCCTCGGTCTCCCCCTTGCGGCGTGTGACGGACAGAAACAAGAGGCTACGCACAGATCTGATCTCACCGCTCAGAAGGGAGCGGAGACTGAGTCGGAAAAGCATGAAGAACATGATGATCATGATCACAAAGTTGATCACGGCGGCCATGAAGACATAGGAGGCCTCGCTGACAAGGAGGGGCATGAGGGGGAGGATGATAGTCACGAGCAGGTAGCTGAATCCGGCCATGACGAGCATGGACATGATGAACATGGTTCGGTAAACCTCTCCGCTGAATCGCGAGACGCTTTTGGCGTGACCACAGCCATTGTCGGCGCAGCCGACCTGAATATCTACATCACGCTACCGGGCGAGATATCGGTCAACGAAGACCGGCTCGCCCATGTCGTCCCTCGTGTCGGCGGTGTGGTTACCGAAGCGCTTAAGAGCTGGGGTGACCCGGTAAAGCTAGGAGAGCCGATAGCCATCCTCGATAGTCAGGAACTGGGGGGGATGAATGCGGCATATCTTTCGTCGGTAGAGCGACGCTCCCTCGCCAAATCTGTCTTTGAGCGAGAGAAACGCCTGTGGGAGAAAAAAATCACCTCCGAGCAGGAGTATCTGAACGCCAAACAAGGATACGCCGACGCCGACATTACCTATCGGGAGAAGCGGCAGGCGTTACTCTCCCTCGGCATATCCGAGGAACGACTGAAAAAAATAGCCGCATCGAAAAAAGAGTCGCTTACCCGTCACGAGATTATCGCTCCATTTGGCGGCGTGGTCATCGACAAGCATCTCACCTTGGGTGAGGCGGTGGAGGCGAATAGCGCCATCTACCAGATAGGAGACTTAAGCGAGGTATGGGCGAATCTGAGCGTCTATCAAAAGGACCTCGGTAAGGTTCGCAAGGGGGCGCTTGCCCTTGTCAGCGGACCGGATGGAGAGCCGGAAGGGATGGGAGCAGTCACTTATGTGAGGCCCATCATCGGAGAGCAGACCCGCACCGCCCTTGCCCGGATACCCCTTGATAACGAATTCGGACAATGGCGACCGGGCCTCTTCGTCGAAGCGATGGTTGCGGTTGATTCTTTCACCGTACCGATAGCCGTCCATACGTCGGCTGTTCAAAAGAAGGAGGGGATGAGCGTCGTGTTCGTCGAAACGCTGGACGGCGACCTATTTCCGCAGGTTGTCGAAACGGGGCGGAGCGACGGTGTCTCCGTGGAGATAGTGAAAGGTCTTCAGGTAGGGGCTACCTACGTGTCCAAGGGCTCCTTTGTCGTCAAAGCCGAATCCGAAAAGGAATCGTTCGGCGGCGACGGTCACAATCATTAAGGAGGAGTCATGACTGACGCACTTGTACGATTCAGCCTCGGCAACCGGCTTATTGTCCTTGCACTCGGACTGCTGGTAATGGGATGGGGATACGCCTCCTACCGGTCGCTCCCCATCGACGCCTTTCCCGACGTCTCCCCGAACCTTGTCCAGATATTTACCGTCACCGAAGGATTGGCGCCCGAAGAGATCGAGAAATATGTCACCTACCCGGTGGAGGTGTCGATGAACGGTCTTCCCGGCGTCGATCATATTCGCTCGGTTTCGAATTTCGGACTCTCGGTGGTGAACATCTATTTTACCGACGAGACCGACATCTATTTTGCCCGCCAACTGGTGGGCGAGCGTATCAATGAAGCGCGGGAGGCGATTCCGGCTGGCTTCGGCGAACCGGTGATGGGGCCCATCTCCACCGGCATGGGACTTATACTCTTCTACTATCTTGAAGACACCACCGGCAAGCGAAGCCTTGAGGAACTGCGCACAATTCAGGACTGGATCGTCAAATTTCACCTGCAAAACGTTCCGGGTGTCACCGAGGTTCTCGGAATTGGCGGCTACGAAAAGCAGTATCAGGTAGTGGTCAAGCAGGAAGCGCTCCTCCGATACGGACTGACCATTGGCGACATAATCGAAACTATCGAAGCGAATAATCTGAACGTCGGCGCCCAGTTCATCGAGAAGAATCGAGAAGAATTCGTCGTTCGGTCGGTCGGATTGGCGAAAGGGATCGACGATCTTGGCCGTATCGTTCTCAAGACGGTGGACGGAACAGCGGTCTTTCTGCGCGACGTGGCCGATATCACTCTTGGCGGCGCCATCCGGCGTGGTCTGCAGACCAAGAACGGAACCGATGAGGTGGTGGCCGGAATGGTGGTGAAGCTCTTTGGGGCAAACTCCTCGACGGTCATTTCCGCTGTGGAGCAACGGCTGGCAAAGATTAACGATATGTTGCCCGAAGGAGTGGCCATCCGTCCTTATTACGACCAGAAAACTCTGGTGGAGGCGTGTGTCAGCACCATCACCAACGCCCTTGTACAAGGTGTGGTTCTGGTGGCGCTGGTGTTGCTCGTATTTATGGGATCGATTCGTCCCAGCGTTGTGGTGGCTCTCGCCATTCCTTTCTCCATCCTTTTCGCTTTTGTCTGGATGGACTATTTCGGTATTTCCGCCAACCTCATGTCTCTTGGCGGGCTGGCAATCGCCATCGGAATGATGGTGGACGGCGCCATCGTCATGGTGGAGAACATCGATAGGCGTCTCGACGAGCAGGGGGATGAAAAGGCAAGTATGGCCGTGGTACTCCGCGCTTGCGCCGAGGTGGCCCGTCCTGTGGCCTTCGCCATTTTTATCATAATTGTGGTCTTCCTTCCCCTATTCACTCTCCAAGGGGTGGAGGGGAAAACGTTTCGGCCTCTCGCCTACACTGTGGCCATCGCCATGGGCGGTTCGCTCCTCTATGCGCTCCTTATCGCTCCGGCTGTATCTTCCCTTCTGATGCGTGCCCCGTCGCGGGAGGAGAAAGAGAAGGAGACACTGGATGAGTTGGTCGTTCGAAAGATGAAGGAATGGTATCTTCCGTTGGCGAAAACAGCCATTGCAGAGTATCGCAAGCCGGTCTTCTTTTCGCTGGCGCTACTGACGGTCGGTCTTCTTTCGTTCCCGTTCCTCGGTTCTGAGTTCACACCGAAACTGAGCGAAGGGACAGTGGTTGTCCGTATCACCATGGCGCCTTCCATATCGCTGAACGAGAGCAAGAAGACCACCATGCTGGTCGAGAAGAAGCTCCTGACCATTCCGGAGATCGAAACGGTGGTCAGCCGTATCGGTCGGGGAGAGGTGGGAGCCCATACTGATCCCATTAACAGCGCCGAGATGTTTCTGATCCTGAAAGATGAATCGGAGTGGGAAAGCGTCGATTCTCAAGAAGAGCTTGAAGGAGTCATTCGGGAACGGCTGGCCGACACACCCGGCGTGATGGTGAACCTGACGCAACCCATCGCCATGACGGTGGATGAACTGCTTGAAGGAGTACGAGCGGAGCTTGCCATCAAGCTTTACGGCGAAGACCTTGACCTCCTGTTAAAGAAGGCAGACGAGATCGCCAAGGTTGTCGGCAAGGTCGAAGGCGCCACCGACGTTCAGGTCGATCAAGTGACCGGGACGCCGCAGTTGATCATACATATCGATAGGGTAGCCATCGCCCGGTTCGGGATCAATGTGGCCGATGTACAAGAGACCATCAGCGCCGCCATCGGTGGAGCCGAAGCTGGGCAGGTCTTCGAAGGTGTCCGCCGATTCCCGATCTATGTTCGCTATGCAAAAGAAGCGCGGAGCGAAGTTTCAGATATCGAACGGCTCATGATTCGGACCGATGAGGGGATCGTATTTCCTCTCGGAGAAGTGGCGACCATCGAGGAGTTGATCGGGCCGCGGCAGATCACCCGCGAGCAAGGGCAACGGTTCATCACCATTCAGTTGAACGTCGAGGAACGTGATATCGGATCGTTCGTCGAAGAGGCGGGCGACGCTATCAGCGAAACGGTGGAGTTACCGCCCGGTTATCTGGTGACGTGGGGCGGGCAGTTCCGGCTTCAACAGGAGGCGAACCGACGCTTGATGCTGGTGGCGCCTGTCACGTTGCTCCTGATCTTCGGCTTGCTCTATTCGAACTTCCAGTCGCTTCGTAATTCGTTGTTGATCATTATGAATATCCCGTTGGCGCTGGTCGGCGGCATTCTGGCCCTGCTGTTGACCGGACAGAACCTTTCGGTTCCGGCGTCGGTCGGATTCATTGCCCTCTTCGGGATCGCCCTCGAAAACGGAATGGTGCTGGTGACCTACATAAATTATCTGGTTCGACAGGGGCTCTCCATTGAGGAAGCGGCTTTGGAAGGCGCGCTGATGCGGCTACGCCCGGTTGTGATGACGGCGGTCACCACGGCGCTCGGTCTTATTCCTTTGTTGTTTGCCACGGGCGCCGGGAGCGAAGTGCAACGTCCACTGGCGACGGTGGTCATCGGCGGGCTGGTTACATCGACCGCCTTGACCCTTCTCGTCATTCCCGCCATTTATCGCTGGTTTGCGTTGGATGTGGCGCAGGAAGAAACACCCCTTACAGAGAAACTCTATTAAGGAGAAAACTGATGAAATCTCTTTCAGGAACCTTATTCATTCTCGCCGCGACCTTGTGCTTCACCGTTTCGGTGAGTTCCAGCGCAGAAGCGCATTCGACAAAAGTGGATCGTGTGAAGATTGTCGGGGATCACTGCAATGACCTGATGGTGGTCAAGCCTGTCATTCGACAGCGGGGTGATAGCGTGGTGCTGCATGCCAAATTGAAACGCCATAGCCCGCTACGACGGGCCGGTTCGGGGCGAATAACTATTGCCTTCCTTGATGAGTCGGGCGCCGTCATTAAAACCGAGACCGCCCGTTACAAACCGCGTACATCGCCAAGGAAGCGGGCTCGTCGCGAATCTCACTTCACGATGCGGTTCAATGGTGAACTAAAGCAGATAGCATTTATTAGAAGTATTTGTACACATGGGTGAGCTAAGACTATGTGACGCTTGGGAAGATGGCGGACATGCCCACGCGCGCCTGGAACGCATTGTGCGGTCAGATCACGGCAGGCCTGTCCGTCCTATCGATAAATAACGGAATCGATTCGGCGGACAGGCATCTAAAAGAACTAACCTTAATTTCGGAGTAGTCGTGAAAAGTAATGTTGCTTCCAGAAGGAAGTTTTTTCAGTATGGGGTCTGTCGCAGAATAGCTATTCGCCTTTGAGTGTGGCATAATATTCATACTGTACATTTCTGGCCCTTACCAAACTTATTTTATCTCATTTGCCAGTTTGCAAAGAGAATGGGACAGGTTGGTTATCTATTCGATGGGGATGGAGAAAATATGGTCAGATTCAAGTTTGGATTTCAATGAATAATCTACAGGTTTTGAGAGATATTGATGATTACATGGCAATATTATAACCCTAATGAAGTTGAGAATATTCAATGTTTATAGGATTATGGCGCTTTTTCAGGAGCGACGAAGTAAGTATTGTCGCCTTTGAGTCTGAAAAGGTGAGTGAAGCGCTTGATCTGCCTGCTACAATACTGGAAGTTCAGAAGCCATGGATTCAAGCTATCCCTCTTCCCCCTTCTCCTCTACCTTTTTTTTGATCTCCTCGAATTCAGCCAGGCAAACGTTCTGTATCTTTCCGAAATCGCCCAGGATCTCCTTGGCGCTTTCATAAGCCCCTCCACGGTTCAGCCCCCTGAGGTAAGACTCGAACCCCTTGCCATGGTGGTAATAGCCGCCCTGGGCGATAATATATCGCGACACCATCTCACCGCACCTGGCGCACTGCACATACACCTTGTCGCTCTCTCCCGGCTCACGCTTCAAAATATTATGCAACTCACGGCTTTGGCAATTCTGGCAGGTCTGACGATGAACTTCCATAACACTCACATTCTCCTGATGAAATAAGATTCGCGGCGATCCAGACTACAGTATGCCCAGGATGCTCCAGTAAAGTTCCCCAACTGTAAGCGTCAGAGCCAATGCGACCAGCGTCACTACAGCGCCCGCCCCCATCATATCCCTTGAACTCACAATTCCAGAGCCAAACGCGATAGCGTTGGGCGGGGTGCTTACCGGCAGGGCCATGGCGGACGAACACGATATGGCCACAGTCATTACCACCAGCGCGGCGCCCGGTTCCAGAGATACGGCGATCGGTATCATCAGGTTGGCCGTAGCGGTGTTGCTTATGAAGGTGGACATCAAAGCCCCAAGTCCCGCCATTACAGCAACTATTATCCACAGATCAGTTCCCGTAGGGATAACCTGAATCAACTCGTCTGTCAGCCCGCTGGCTTTCAGGCCCACTCCGAGGGAGAGTCCGCCGCCTAGCATGAACAGCACGTCCCACGACAGGGACTTGAAATCCTGCGTGTTTAATAATCCCAATCCAAAGCAGAGGATTATAGGGATAAGGCTCACTGTGCCGGTGGACATGCCGTGAAGGTCGGCGGACAACCAGCCAACGCATGTCACCAGAAAAATGGCTATAATGAAGTAGCTTTGCGTCGAGAGTTTGTAACCATTATCCCCTTCAAACTCTATATGAATCTCGTTCGCCGGGTATGCCAGAAGCAGAAACCTCCATAATAACGCAAGGAGAACCACCACCAGCGGCATGGCCAGGAGCATCCATTGGGCGAAACTTATCTTTATGCCGTTTTCGGCCAGATAAGATATTGCGATGGCGTTTGGCGGAGTGCCGATAGGTGTGCCGAGTCCGCCGAGGTTGCAGGCGAAGGGTATAGCCAGCGTCAGCGATAATGCAAATGGGGATCCTTCCGGTAGTTTGTATATTATTGGAAGAATGATGGCGAACATCATAGCGGCGGTGGCGGTGTTACTCATCCACATGGAGAGGAATGCCGAGATCAATATGACAGCGAGCAGAAGCCGATCAGGACTACCCTCCGTCCTGCCCAGAATCCATCTTGCCATGCGCTGATCGAGTTGATATTTGTGCAACATCGACGAGAGAACGAACCCACCCATAAAGAGCAGGATGATGTCTGAGAAGAATGGTGACAGAAACGCCTGTTTTGTGATTGCGCGACCCTCTATGACAATTTCCGGCAAGAGCCATATGGTCTGAAGCAGGATGACGATAAAGCTGGTCACAAACAGGGGAACAAGTTCGCTGACCCAAAGCGTTGCAACGATCAGCAGTATCGCACAGGATATCTCCTGCGCGTCGGTTAGCCCCCACATCGCCTTGAATATATCGAAATATTCGCAAACTACAGCAAGTGCGATAATGGCGACCGCTACTACATTACCCTTTTTCATTTCAATCCGCATACAGACTTTGCAACGCCCTATTGAAAAAATTGGCTACAAAGCGGATGTTGTTAATAACCGATCCCCTGAAAGTATTGTTGCCATCTTAGCAACATTGACCTGATCCGGCAAAGCTATTAGGTATAGGGGCCGTTGGGCTAGTGCGCAAGCGTCCATAAAAGCATAAGAGAGCGAATGCGGAGAAGACCGGCAAATTATCTCGACAGTTCATTTCGAGATAATTTGCAGTGTAGGGAGCGCATCCGAGCAACGAAAAGAAGTGAAAGGAGCCCTCCTCAAGCTCAAAGAGGGGATGAAAAGTTATGTCGTTCATAATTTTTTCTGGTCCAACTATGATTATTCAGTCTACTTAAACAGAGATGAAAGGCTCCATGTCGCATTCGTCGAAATTGGACCAGCGTTACAGTGTCCTTCCAAAATCGTCTTCCAGCCTGATTATGTCATCCTCCCCAAAATAATCACCCATCTGCACCTCGACAAACACAAGAGGCGCCGAACCCGGATTCATGATTCTGTGGATGGCGCCAACGGCTATGTCGATAGACTGACCGTTAGTCACAGTCATCTCCGTGTCGCCAAGAGTCATTATTCCCTCCCCACTTACGATAAACCAGTGTTCGGCGCGACGTTTATGTTTCTGTAAGCTCAGTCGTTTTCCGGGGTCCACCACGATCCTTTTCACCTTGTGATCCGCACATTCATCCAGGTTCTCGTAATAACCCCACGGACGATGGTTTTTCCGATCCGACATTGTCTGGTATATCTCCATCTATTCTTTTATCGCTTTATTGCATATCGACGACAGCTCGCATGAGAAGCATTTTTCCGGGCTGATTTTTTTTTCGCAATAGCCAAGTTTGCCATATGAGCAGATGGCAAAATCGTATTTCACAGGATCGTTCCGGTCGAGTTCACGCAGGAACCGGGTCAGTTCCAGAGCCGCTTTGTAATCGTCCTGTTTTCGTTCCAGTAGACCGAGTTGGCGGGAGATACGGGCCACATGGGTGTCCAGCGGCATCACCAGCCTCGATTTCGATACCGATCCGCTCCACGGTCCCGGGTCGACTTCATCTTTTCTTACCGCCCAACGCATAAAAAGGTTCCATCGTTTGCATGCGCCGCCACCTGATGGATCGGATACAAGGTGCGAGAAGGAGCGGGTCTGTCTACCGCTATATCTTCTCAACGAGTCGGCCATAAATGAGAGTTTTACTCTCTCTTCAGCCGGGTCATCCCCTGCTAAAAACAGCTTTTCAAGCGACCCGTATTCCCTTATCGCTGTCCCGATAGCTTTAACCAAAGCCACAAGGTCGGATCGGTCGTTGAACCTGTATTTAAAACTTCGGTTCCAGGAACCGTTATCTTTCGTGAAATCGACACAGAACCGCGCCGGCGCGCCTTCCATCGAATCTAAAATCCACGATACCGTTTTTTGTATCAGGTCGGCCCGTCCATACGCGAAAAGCGCCGATATCAGCAGAGCGACTTCAAGATCCGCCCTGTTCCCACGATATTTTAAAGCAACCGCTAACGGGTCCGGCTCCAGAAACGAACGGTCGAACCGCGCAAGCAATCGGTCAAGATGAGGACGAACGGTATTGGCCTGGTTCCCCATACGGTCACGATAAAAGCGGACCGTGAGCTATTGCAGCTCTACCCGACCTGCTCTTCTGCGGCGGCTGATAACGCTTTATCCTGCCCACCTTTTTTCTTTAACGCCCGCTCCTTGGCTTTCTCCGCGTTCGCCTCCTGGCGTTTTACCATGTCATCCCGTTTTGCGGCTGTCCGGTTTTCCAATCTGCCAAGGCGTTGAGCCCTTTTCAGTTGTTTTCTGGCTTTTCTCAGCGCTAAAGTGTCGGCGTTTTTGAGGCTCGTTACCTTCTCCGAGAAGTTCTTTATCTTATCCGCAGTTGATTTGGCCATACTATCGCTCCAAAATACTTGTTAAAACCGATGATGATACCATTTGACGGATAGAATTCAACGGTTTTTGTTATATACATAACGCCTGCATGGCGAAACGGGCCTGAATCGTGTTACGCTTCAACATCGGAATGATGTTCCTGCAATATACGTCCACGAACGATCGATCATTACCTGAGAAAAGATAAAAAGGCGAAACTGAAATGAGCGAAATTTTAAATATAAGTATCTCCATGCGTATGGACGCCATCAGGACGTTACTTCGGAACCATCCCGTATTGGTGGATATGATTACTACAAAAGACGGATCGGGGCTAAATCCAGCCGCCTATCCAGACGAACTTGATCTGATCGAACCTGGCAACACGTTAATTCGGATTGCGTGGGATCTATGGAACGGAGGTGGCGAGAGTGAGATGGATATCGTTTTAAACCAGTTACCCGCAAAAGATTTTGAAGCTTTCATAGATTCGTTAAAGGATTTCTCCAAAATGAGAGCAAAACTTTTCTACGCCCACAGCACAGGAGCCGAAAACGACTAGGTGCGTGGTACCCTCTGGGGCATAAACTCCCTGCCAGTGGCTGGGCCACTGCCAACTTCGCTGACGCCGGGATTCGAGAGTCTAATTACATGCGCTCCGGTAGCGGTGGCTACGCCACCTGCCTTCGGTTCCACTATGGATAATGAGTAGCTTTAATACCCTGAATAAGAAGGCGTTGGCATGCGTCGTTTCTGCGGCCCTGATATCCTGGCTGATTGTTGTGATCTTCTTTACAGCCTTTCAGCGAGGCAAAAGTAACGAGGGGCCTGAAGATTATCTGGTAACCGCCAGGAATTTTTTAAAGTCGTCTCTTGAGACCACATTCAGGAGGATGAATGCGGAACTGAATATCCAGGCCGCATCCCCCACCATCAAAACCGCTTTGCGGGAGTTTGAGGAGGCGGCGTATCTTATAGATTCCGATATAAGCAGTGCGGCGGCGACTCTCCGCAGGCTTTATGTAGAGGAAAATCCGCACCCTGAGGATGACCGGTCATTATTGAACCGCAGTTCGGCAAAACTCCAGTACGACGACACTCATAGACAGCATCACCAGTTTTTCAAACAGCTTTCCAAAGCTCTTTTTCTCTCCGATCTGGTTCTGGTCGAGGGTGAAGGGGGATATGTTCTCTATTCGGTGAACAAAAAAGGGTATTTTGGGGAATCGGTTTTCGGAGACAAGCTCAAAGGCAACCCGATGGCTCAGGCCGCAAGGGCCGGAATGGAGCTTTCCGAAGGCGAAACGTTCTTCTCCGGCGCATTGAGTTCGACAGGAGAGACGTATGTTTCAGCTCCTGTGGTTGTCGATGGCGAGGTGGTCGGGGCAATGGTTTTTTCCATACCTGGCGCAATCATAAAGAAACTTGCCGATCCGATTCGTCACCCAAAAATCGACGCAGGTTTGTGGATGATCGATTCGACTGGCGTATCGATCTCTTTTGCGGAGACAGCCAGCATATCCGTTACGCCTGAGTTGACCCGAAAAGCTATCGAGGGGAACGCCGGAGTCATCCGCTACAGCGCCGGTGACACGGATTTTGTGGCCGCATTTACCCCAATGGCTCTGGCCGGACAAGAGTTCACGTTAATAGCCTCCGCCCGTAACATAAGCGAGAGTGCAGGCGATTCTGAAATATATTCAGGTTTGCTGATAACCTTGTTACTGTCGTTAGCAGTGGCCTTTGCTATCAGTCTTCTTTATACACAGCGGTTAAAGGATGTTCTCGAAAAGATATCAGCCACGGTCCGTTCCCTGGCTCAAACCGGCTCCACCGGAAAATTGCTCGTAAACCATGGCGAATCGGACCTTGAAGGGGCGCTTTTAGAGCAATTAAACGATGTTGAGAACAGGATCACAAGAACGGTAGAGGATTATAACTCCAAAATTGAGGCGCTACACAAATACACCGAGTCCCTGGAGAGTAGCGCCTCACAAAAGGATAAAGTCGCTTACGAGTGGAAAGAATCGGTGGAGAAGAGCGAAGAGACCGCCGGAGAACTATCGAGTAAGGTGAAACTCCAGCGAAACGAGGTGGCGCAATTAAAAGCGTCTCTGCAAAAGTCGGCAAAGAGGCTTGAAGTAGCCGAAGGTGAAAAAAGACGCTTCGTGGTGGAAGTATGGCCACGAGTGAAGGAGAAACTCGATTCGGCTATCAAGACCGCCAGACAGAGCAAACTCTCCGGTCTTGAGAGGACCTTATATGAACTCGATCAGAAGCTCGATCTTGAATGTTCTACCTTGGCTGGCATGAAAAAACCGGACCCCGCCTCATTCAAACCGGTCGATCTGGTCGATCTGGCCGCTGAAGTAGTCAATTATTTCAAAGAAAACGCCATAAAAAAGAACATTACACTGGAGTTGATAAACGACACCCGGAAGAGCAAAACAATGGGAGATAAATCGAGTCTTGGGGCCGCTATGGCATGTCTGGTGGATAACGCCCTGCTTTTTACCGAAAAAGATGGCAATGTGACAGTGAAACTGCGGGAGTCTGGCAGTAATATCAGGTTCGAAGTCCGTGACACCGGAACAGGGATAACACCCGAGGAGATCGAAAAAGTATTCGACAGGTTCTATCAGGGCGCTGATTCGAAAAGAACTCACCCGGATGGACTGGGGCTGGGGCTTTTCGCCATGACCGAAGTAGTTACAGCGCACGATGGAGCCAACGGGGTTGAAAGCAATCCGGGAAAGGGGAGCCTCTTCTATTTTGAACTGCCACAGATTGATGAGACCGTACAACGAAAGTTGCCCGGGATTTAACCCGGATTATAAAAAACAGACCGCTTCTGTTTTAAAGCCAAACAAATTAACTCCATTTTTTTTCAACAAAACCTAAAGTTCAAGCCTATTTCTCCGATAAAGGAAGCGGATAGATACATATATCTATGCAAAGGAGCTTAAAAAGGCACTTTTAGACCGTTCAGGTGGAGAAACCGTACTTAGAGTCTGAAAGGAGACATAAAATGGATGTCCAGGACCCATCGGCAGTGGCGCAATTCGCCGGGAGGGAAGGAGCCCACCCCAGTGTTGCGGCAGGACAGGAATTTAATCATAAAAAACCGGAAGTCTCCGCAGATTCTCCGAAACCAACGGAGGATGTCGTTACTCTCACTGGTGGGCAAGCGGTCAGGGCTGAGGATGCGCCGAAGATTCGAGGAGTCAACGGAGAAGAGATACCTCCAGACGTTACGAAACTGAGAAGGTCGTATAGCCTCGACAACGGCGATCTCGTCATGAAGGTTGTCGATAAAGGTGGCGCGGACAAGGTGGTAAAAGAGATTCCATCTGAAGAACTTCGCAGGATCAGACAGGCCATTGCCAAATACGCAGAAGAGAGCAACAACGTGGTCACAGAGGATCAGCGGAAGACCGCCGTGGCGGATGAAAAGAAAGCTCCAGAGAGCGAAACCTCCTCCGCAGAGCCAAAAGAGGCCGCCCCAAAGGGTGACGCTGAAAGAGCGGTTGCCGCAGGTGTCAGCGAAGCTGTCGCCAAAGGTGTGGAACGCCCCGAAGCGCACGACAGGGTTACCGACCTTGTGACCTGATCCATCACCGCTTTTCTCCTCCTGTTACAAGCGGCAAGGGATTCTACCGCCTGTAAACGTCGTGACAAAACGGGCGTTTACAGAGTAAGCGTCGAGTCAACCTCACCCTTCAAACAGGGGTATAATCGAGCGTCTTTTGGTTGATAGATGGTGGTGGAAGAGCCTTGGACCCTGTAAATAATTCTGTGTAACTGCCCTTTTACATATTTGTTGGCATCCTGTTTTCAAACTCGATCATAAACCTGTTCAGCGCCGGTTTCCAGTTTCTGATTGGCAGGGTCCACCTTTTCGCCGCCGCGTTGATGGCGAGGTATACAGCTTTCAGCGCCGATTGATCGTGTGGAAAGATTTTACGATTATTGATCGCCTTGCGAATAACGCTGTTCAATGACTCGATGGCGTTTGTCGTGTAAATCACACGCCTGATCTCGTCGGGATAATCGAAGAGTGTTATAAGGTTGGGCCAGTTCTTGCGCCACGATTTGGCGATGGTCGGGTATTTGCCATCCCAATTATTTTCGAACGACTCAAGTTCGGACTCGGCCACGGTCACAGACTGATAAATTTTCTTCAGGTCCGCCGCTACAGCCTTGCGATCCTTCCACGATACGAACTTGAGTGAATTTCGCACCATATGCACAATACAAAGCTCGATTTTCGTCTACGGAAACGCTGTGTCAATGGCACCGCAAAAATGTACCAGTGTGGCGCCGCAATAGTGAGCCACTCTGTTTACAGATAATTTCCTTATTGTGTTCCTTTTGATTAGCGTTTTTTCTTCTTTTTGCTCTGGCCGAGGCGGTAGCTGTCGCCATT
>JAJDBK010000058.1 GCA_029261405.1 Nitrospinaceae bacterium | reverse complement strand
TAAATAGTGTCGTCACGAGATGAGAAATAGCGCTGAATTATATCAGCCAACAGGAGGGTTGGTACGACAGCATCATATAGGCGACACGATATATCGGATAAGGTATGGGCGTTACTGGAGCGACATTTACCTGGCCGCGCTGGCTGTTGGGGTGGAGTTGCCAAGGATAACCGATTGTTTATCAATGCAATTTTCTGGATATTGCGCACCGGCGCTCCGTGGCGTGATTTACCGCCTGATTACGGGCATTGGAAGAATGTCCAGAGGTGTTTTTGCCGTTGGCGGGAGAAGGGTATGTGGAAAAAACTCCTGGAAACTCTTATTGATGACCCCGATTATGAATGGCTGATGATCGACGCCAGCCATTGCAAAGTCCACCCCCATGCCACAGGCGCGCGAGGTGGCAATCAGGATATGAGCCGCACAAAAGGGGGCTCAACACCAAAATAGATCTGACCGTGGATGGTATGCCGGTCAGAGTCATTATCACGGAAGGTACCGGAGCGGAAAGCTGGCCGCTTGATCGAAGGGATCGAAGCGGAGTATCTTTTGGCTGATCGCGGCTATGACAGTGAGGCAATTATCGTGCAGGCCATGGCGCAGGGGATGACGGCTGTTATCCCGCCCCGAAAAAACCGCATAATACAAAGAGCTTATGATGAGGATCTATACAAGCTCCGCCATTTGGTGGAAAACGTCTTTCTCCACCTCAAGCGGTGGCGCGGCATTGCAATGCGATACGCCAGGAATAGAGCCTCATTCCTCGTTGCTGTTCAAATTAGGTGCATTGCGCTCTGGGCGGCAATCTCATGACGACACTATCTAAAGTTTATTAGCTCTCTCCTCAAAAAGGCGGGGGCTTACCCTTGATAGGGCTGTTGCGAAGGCGTTTACCGCACCGGTTTTATCACCCGTTTCGAGAAGGCAGAGGCCGAGGCGGTATGGTGGAAAGTAGTCTAGTTTTGTTTCTTCTGTAGATTCACGATATAACGGAGCCGCCGCAGATCGATCATTTTTGGCGAAAAGAATATCAGCTCTCCACCGGGTATATTGGGAGCCATCTTCTCCCGGTTCCGGTTCGAGTCGATTCAGATATTCTTCCGCTTTGTCAGGGTCGCCGGTTTCGAGGTGGTGGCGGGTCAGGTATTCGAGGGCTGTGTGGTTGGTGGGGTCTATCAAGAGCGCTTTCCTGAAATACTCCGCCGAGATTTCCGTCTGTCCGAAAGCCTCATAGCGCATTCCGTCGAGAAGATAGCGGTTCGTTTCTCGTTTGACTTCGTTTGTAAAATTCCACACCCGGTTAATAGCCCTGTGCAAAAACCAGTATATCCAGACTGCAACGTCATCTATCCTGTCCAGAATCCAGCCTATCGGGCCTTTCAAGCCTCCATCATGTTCTTTGGCGCCGGTATCGCTCGGGTCGAGGGATGCGATCCGTTTCTCGATTTCATAAAGGGATCTGGCCCGAACAGGAGTTATGACACCCGGAGACAGGTTCAGAAGGTTAGTAATGCAATCCGCCGGTTCACACTTCTCCTCAATAACATCGAGGAGCGCGATAAGCGCCGGGGCGGATACGTTACCTTTATCGATACCCGCACAGAGAATAGCCTCTTTCCGAGCGGTTGTATAATCATCAGTTGCAAGGGCGGAGAGGGCCAGAAAGATATGCGTGGCGGCGTGATCGGGGGCGATTTCCACAGCGTTACGAAGATCGTCACTGTTACCTGTAACGAGTCCACGTTGAATGAGAAGGCGAGGGTCTTTACTGGAGGCCTCAATGGCGGCGGTTAACTCGGCAACCGCACGCCCCTTATCCCCTTTCCGCAACAACCGGTTTGATCGGTTAAGGGCGCAAAGGGATATCGGGGCCATGGTTACACTGGAGAAGGCAGTCCGCTATTCAGTCTCGATAGCCTTTTCCAGATCCGCTGAAGTATATTCTTCCTTGGAAGGATCGGCTACAACCTCTGTCTCCACAACCTCCTCCGGCGCTTGTTCACTCTTCTCGGCGACAACTTCGACCTTGATCAAAGCGGTAACCTTTGAGTGAATCTTCACCGGAACTTCCTGAAGGGTGATCGATTTGATCGGATGTTTCAGGACGATCTGTTTTCTTTCGATCTGAAAACCTTTCTCCTTGAGGGAGGTTTCGATGTCGGCGTTGGTAACCGAACCGAAAAGTTTACCCTCATCGCCAGATTTTCTCTCAAAGGTAAGAGTATCAAGAGCCTCAAGTTTTTGTTTCATCGCTTCAGCCTGACTCTGGAACTGCGCCAGTTTGCGAGCTCTCTGTTTCAGGTTGTTTTCGAAGGTTTTCATATTGGCGGCAGTAGCTTCAAACGCCAGTTTCTTCGGTAAGAGGTAGTTGCGGGCGTAACCCCTGGCCACTTCCACCTGATCTCCCGGGGCGCCAAGATGCTCCACGAAATCGTTCAAAACAACCTTTATAGTGCTTTTCATTTTTCCTCCATATATTTTCCGCTTAATTCTCCAGGTAACCATTCATCCGCAACGGGATTCATAGTTCTCCAGTGGTTTCATAAGCTCGTATTTTTCTGAAATCGGCCCAAACGTCTGTCAGGCCAAAAAAACATGCAACCAGCATCAGCATCGGTTGCGAAAAGATAAAGAAATAGACCACCGCCCTGAAAATAATCGGTGTTTTCCATCGAGTCATAAAAAAGTGAGCCAAGGCCACACCCTGAATGAAATAGACGGCGCATACAACAAGGGTCAGGTTAAAGGCGATGGTCGCCGCATTGCCTTCAAACAACACAAGCCCGACTCCACCGGCGACAAAACCCCACACCATCTGGTCGGGCGCCTGCCACAAAGTGAATTTCTCATGGTCAAAATGTATATTCCACCCGTACTTTAACGAAAAAACCCTGATGACAAGTACGTTGATAACGGCGGTAAAGAACATGCTGATAGTGAAAAGAGCCGGTATGATATCAACGAAATCTTTAACCAGCTTATCCCTGCTCGTAACAACCCAAGCCGTTACTTCCTTCTCCACCCCGGCTGTTTTGTACGACTCGATCACAATATCGACGGTACTGTCCGCCCATCCTGTCAACAGCCCACCTGAGCTCTGGCCAAGAAAAGAACCGGCAAGAACCAGTGCAATAGCTCCACCTGCAAGAGAGATCATGGTCGCTCTCAGGATTGCGGGTTGCCGGTTCATTCCCGACAGAAACCCCTGGGCCAAAGCCAACGGAATCAGTCCGCAGGTAACGATGTAAAAAATACTCTCCCCAAACCCTATGGAGACCGACACAACGGCGCTCCCCAGGAGCAGAGCCATCAAACCGATAACCATGCCGTGCATCGCTGTAACGTAATAAAGGGGCGCCGGAGCGATTAGCCCTGTGGGGGGCAAAATCATTGACCCTATAAAAAGAAACACGGAGAGCAAGGCCGGTCCAATAACGGATATTGGGTTAAGCGTTCTCTCCTTGTCGGTCATGATGTCTGGATCAGGAAATGGTAAACGGAACCAGAGCCATATGTCTGGCCCTCTTGATGGCAACTGTCAGTTTCCTCTGGTGCCGGGAGCAGTTGCCAGAGATCCTGCTCGGTATAATCTTGCCCCGGTCTGTGAGCAGGTTTTTTATCAGTTTCACATCCTTATAATCGATGACATCGATCGCATCGGCGCAAAATCTGCAAATCTTCTTCTGGTAGAAGGTTTTCCGTTTAGGCCTGCTACTTGCGTTTCTTGTTGGTCTCTTCATATTTATCCTCTATTCTCCGGTTTCTTTACAGATTACCGATTGTTTTTATTACTAGAACGGCACGTCATCGTCGGAAGGGCCTGATTTATCGAACGACTGGTCTCTGGATCCGCCAGAGTCACGTTGTCCGCCACCACTGCCCAGAAAAGTGACACGCTCGGCCACAACTTCGAGTTTGCTCCGTTTCTCACCTGCGTCATTCTGCCACTGGTTGAGAGAGAGTCTTCCTTCGATACAGACCTGTCTGCCTTTGGAAAGGTATTCGGAGGCTGTCTCCGCCTGTTTTGCCCATACGACAATATCAACAAACGTGACTTCTTCTGTCCATTCATCCCCCTTCTTGAACTTACGGTTCATGGCAAGACCGAATTTTGCCATGGCGGTCCCGGAAGGTGTGTACCTGAGTTCGGGATCGCGGGTAAGGTTACCGATAAGGATGACCTTGTTCAAACTACTCATCGGAAGTTTCGACGGGAGCCTCTGCGGGTACAGTCTCAGCTACCGCTACTTTTTCTTCTTGATTGGCCGGTGTTCTGTCTCTGTCCCTGTCTCGGTCATCGTCGTTAGAATTCTCTTTTCTCTCAGGGACGGGGACAAAAATAGTCACAAGGCTCTTCAGAAAGTTTTCGTTAAACTGGAAGCTACGTTCAAATTCGGGAATGAAACCCGATTTCAGCGTGAACAGGAGGAGCGTGTAATATCCGTAGCGCTGTTTTCGCATCGGATACGCCAACCTGCGTTTGCCCCATCTGTCCTCTCCTGTTACGACTCCTTCTTTGGAAGTGATAAAATCGGTCAGACCTTTTATCTGAGCCGTTACCTCCTCCTCGGTCAGGTCGGGTTTGAGAATGAACAGGATTTCGTAATCTTTTGTAACCATATTTCCTCCTTACGGGTTATAGACAAGCCCCGGACGACTTTTGACCCTGTTCAAACGTTGCCGAATGAAGCGGAGCGAATAAAAGTCTCTGGAGCAAGGAGTAAACGCACGCCACCTTTGCGTACGTTCAATCGGGCATTGTATATAATAGCGAGGGTATAAAGCAATTAAAAAATCGGCTCCCAGCGCAGGAGAACTGGAGGGGTAGGGGGGTGTGCGCTCTCCCACTCTGGGGACCGAATAAGCGTGTCGTGATATTACCAGATCAGACCGGAACTTGAGAGCCAGCCCTTCTCGTCGAATTGGCCGTTCACCCATTCCTGAAAAGCCACTTCGTTTTTGGAGAGCTTTCTTCCGTCGATCATACCCACTGTCTTACTTTCGAGGTTTTCGCTTACGGCCTGAACCGGTTTTCGGGCCACATCTGTCGGTTTTGTCAGGCTGACTTCCTCGTTGTCGTCACTGTCGGCCCGTAGACTCTCGTTGGTAAAGGCGGTTCCAGAAATTTCGAGCAGATCATTAATTTTCAGCGCAAGCCCCAGTAATGTTGAAGAGTCGATAACGTTACGCTCCTTCAGGTCCGAAAGCATCGACATAACATCGTCATTTCTTGCCAAGGCGTCCACTATTGCGTGGGACAGTACTTTTAAATCTTTGTCTCGTTCATTGCTACTCATTGTCCACACCTCCCTGCGTGGTGTTTATTTTAATTATATTATCGGCGCCGCAGAAGGTTTTGATAACCCTTGTTTATAAGGGTAGCAATGTTGGCGCCATATAGAAGAATCAGTTCCGTGTCTATGTAAGATGTTGTAAATGCAGGCTTTTAATAAAACTTTTGGAATTCAGGGTAAAAAACAGTGGTTATTTATGTCTAATAAATGACAATTAATTGTCCTGTTTTGGCCAAAAAGATACCATTTTTTATAGTGTTCGGCATATTTAGCGACTCTATATCAGCCGTAAAAAGAGTGGAAATCAGGCCCAAACCGCTCTTTTAAACCAGAATCATAAAAAATCGAGCAAACTCCTGTAATATAAAGTTAAACGAGAAGAAGTACACTAAAGATTAAAAGCAACATATGAAGATCTTCATAATTCTCCTGGTGGTGGTAATAGTCCTGCTCGGAGGCGCCGGGGCCGGAGTATACCTCGGCTATATACCTATGGGAGCGACCGAGGAGACTATCGATCCGGAAGGAACCGAGAAAACCGCTTCGGCGGAAGAGGATGAGGAGGAAAAAAAAGACCCTGAAGTTCCAACCGATCCAGATGCGTTGCCGGAAGACGGTGTCGCTATCCTGAATGAGAGTGATATGTCTATCTATGAAGGTGATCCCCTTGTGAAAAAACCGGCGAGAACCGACATGGTAAAGATGAACAAAATTACCGAAACCAGAGAGTATTCCGATTTCGACTTCAGTGACCCGAAAGAACGGTACAAGGCGGGAGACCAGGTGATTCGCGAAATGAGTGAGCAACGAAAAGCTGGAGATGAGGAGGAGGTCAAGAAGAAGAGAGAAAACAAGACCCGGTTGCGCCGGGCAAAAGCCATCGAGGTGTGGATTCGGGAAAACAAATAAGCGTCTACCTCCTCTTTTTCCGGGTTAAACTCCCTCCATGCTGTTTATTTTATGGGCCAGCGTTCCGGCTCCGAAACCGTTATCGATATTCATCACCGCTACGCCGGCGGCGCAGGAGTTTAACATCGCAAGCAGAGCGGATAGACCGCCAAACGACGCCCCGTACCCGACTGATGTCGGAACCGCTATAGTTGGGCAACGGGCCAACCCGCCCACTACCGAGGTCAGGGCGCCGTCCATACCCGCCACGACGACTATAACCCTTGCGTTTTCTATCTCCTGGGAGTGTTCGAAGAGGCGATGAATTCCTGCTACACCAATGTCGTAGATCGTCTTGACCTTTGAACCCATGACGTTAGCTGTAACAGAGGCCTCTTCGGCTACAGGTATGTCGGATGTACCAGCGGAAATCACAAGCACGTTGCCAGATTTGCGCTGTTTTTCTTTCTCGTCCGGCTCCATGGTAATGGCGCGGGACTTCTCGTGGAACACGGCTGTGGTGGCGAATTTCTTAATCTTCAGGTACTGCTCTTTTGAAGCTCTGGTGGCAAGCAGTGGAGCGCCCGTGGCGATCAGTTTCCTTGCGATGGTCACAACCTCACGGTCACTCTTCCCTTCGCAATAAATTACTTCGGGGAAACCTTGTCGCAAGGTCCGGTGATGATCGATATTGGCGAATCCCAGGTTTTGCGAAGGGAAGTTTTTAAGTTTTTTAATGGCGGTTTCTGGTCTGATTTTTCCCTTGTGCAGATCATTCAGCAGTTTTTCGAGCGTTTTTTGGTTCATTCAAATTCCGTGGTCAACCGCCTGTTCATAAGATCGCTTACCGCTTCCTTAGCCCCTTTGCCTTCATAGAGAATCTTGTAGACTTCTTCGACTATCGGCATATCAACCCCATGTTTTTCAGCCAGCAGTTTGACGGAGAGCGTGGTGGTAACGCCTTCGGCCACAGCGGTCATCGATTTGGTGATTATATCCAGACTCTCCCCTTTGCCGAGCCGCAACCCCACCGATCGGTTTCTGGAAAGATCGCCGGTGGCCGTCAGCACCAGGTCACCCACACCCGAAAGGCCCATAAAGGTTTCAATTTTCGCGCCCATGGAGACTCCGAGACGGGTCATCTCCGAGAGTCCTCTTGTGATAATGGCGGCGCGGGTGTTTCGCCCGTATCCAAGGCCGTCAGCCACTCCGGCGGCGATTGCAATGACGTTTTTGACCGCTCCTCCTATTTCAGCGCCGATAACGTCGTTATGAGCGTACAGGCGGAACCAGGGGGTAGACATCTGTTTTTGTACAAACGCCGCCGTCTCTTCCGATGCGGAGGCGATGGTCACGGCGGTCGGAGTCTTTTTCCAAAGCTCGCTGGCAAAGGAGGGACCAGCCAGTACACAGGCTCTCGAAAAAACCTTTTCGGGCATGGTTTCGTTTATTACATCGAGGGGAAGGGCGAGACTTTTGTTTTCTATCCCTTTGGTAGCCGTGACTATAACGGTATTTTCACTGACACATTCGCCTATCCGCTCCATCACCCATCTCATGTAGTGTGATGGCACGGCAAAAACCAGAAGTGAAGTCGCTTCAACAGCAAATTCCAGATCCAGGGTTGCGACGATCCTTTCCGATAAGGGAGCCCCGGGAAGGTAATGACTGTTTTCGTGAGTATCGTTTATTGTTGCGACATCAGCAGGAGAGTTGGACCAGAGGCAAACCTCTCCACCCTTTGCTTCAAGAGTGATCGCAAGGGCGGTTCCGAACGCTCCCGCTCCTACGACACTTATTTTTCCTTCGGTTAATGACATTGTTTTTCGTGGCCGTCAGGTTTATGAGGGTGTGCGAAAAGGGGCGCGACATGCCGCCATAGCGGTGGTTCGTTATATTGCTTTGGCGCCTTTTTGAGCTTCGATAAATTTCATTCTGAGATCGTACAGGGTTTGTTTCACCAACCTCTCCTCATCTTGCGTGAGGTTGCCCCTGGTTTTCTCTTCAATAATTCCGATTATGTCTATATTCTGCTTGGCAAGGTCGAGGTTTAAAGATGTTTTACCCGAAACAGGGTCTTGAAAACCACCAAGATGGTAAATCGCAGTTGAGTACAAGGAGATGATGAAACCCCCGAAATCGAGCGGGGGAGCCTTTTGGGAGGGCTGGTCTGCGGTATCGACATCGGTAGCCGGTGAGGTTTTGCCCTCTTCCGGGGCAGGCTCGCTTTGAGGCTTGTCGTCCACTATTTCGCCCATTGTTTCCTCCCCGGGTTCATCGTTCCGACGGCGTTTATCGACAAATGAGAACGATTTTTCCTCCTCGTGTTCATTCATTTCGACGATTTCCTAACCGAATATCTCTTCGCTATTCGTCTCTTCCGGGGTCTGGACAACAATGAAACCGTTCGTGATTTCCAGTAGAGCCACATCCATACTGCTCATTCCTTCACTATCGACCAACGGCTCGGCGCCTTCGTCAAGTTGGCGAGTGCGCATGGCGACGATTTTAGTCAGAAGATATTTCTGCGATACCTTTTCGAGGGCGGAGGCGTAAAGCGCTGTGTTAAACATGATATTTCCCTGTTTTAATGGTAAATCGTTAATGTTCTAGTCGGTATGGTTTCCCATTTTGTCCCGGCATTCGGGGCAAAATTTCGAGTCCGGGTGATCGTCAAGCAGACTTTTCGGAATCTGGTCTCCACATTCGAGGCAAATTCCGTAGTCTGTGTTTGCCGTGGGCATGACCAGATCATCCCGCAACCTCACCTCATCCTCTTTCTCCGTTTCAAATATAAGGAGGGTTTCGAGCTTGTCGTCTTTCTCTTCAGGGTTCATATCTTTCCCGGTTACGTCATTATTCATATAGCGTCGCTTTCACCGCCACGTTCGCGCGATCTCAAAAACATCTCATTTCGTCGGACAAGTTCGCCGCCAGGCCAGTTAGCAAGATAAAAACGTGGAATAGCTGTCACAGCCAGCGTCAACCGACCAAACCTCCAAACCTCGCATTATAGCATATTTTCCTATGGCCGTGCAAAGAATGTAACGCAATGGCGCATAGTTGAAATTGATCATTAATGTTGAATTTCGACCGAAAAGTAAAAACATATGGTTTTTCAACTACTTATCGGAATAGAAGATTCCATTTCCCGAAAAAAATCGCTTATAAAATGAGAGCAAATAGAGTACTCTTGTGATATGTCTTTTTATGAAATAAGCGTGGACAAATTGGCGCCGGGGATGAAAGCCGCCAATGTCTCCGGGCAGACACTGCCCGCTGGAATAAAACCCCTGATTCCTCTGTCGAGTGACGATATCTCAGCTATCCGTCAAATGGGGAGAAAGGATATCTTTGTACAAAAAAGGGAGTCCGGGCCAAAAACCGCGAAGGTAGGTTCCTTTGTAGATAAAGTAGAATATTTAGGTGAGCCGGGATTCCAGGTCGACATCAAGAATTTCGTGGTGGGTGGAGACCTGCCGGTCGATGTTTACTGGGGCGAAAACGGGGAGAAACAGACTCTCATAATCAAAAAAGGGATCAACCTTACCGACACAGTGGCGGAGGTGATCAGGGGCAGTGAGATACGGCAGGTCACGATTCCTGAGAGCCAAAGGCTACTCTACGCGACTTACCGGGATATCTTTGCTGACGGCCCAGGCAGTGAAAAGGCCCGGATATACGATGGCAAGTATACCGACCCCGCAAAAAGGGCGGAACAACACCGCTTTTTAAAAGAATACGAAGCCATCAACTGCAACGCCCTCGTACCTGGCGTAAAAATACCGTTCCCGCTATTCATCAAGGTCAACGACGAGATCAGATCCGCTCTTGAAAAAGACAAGGCGCTCGAAGAGGAGTTCAAAAAAGCCTGGATAGAAAAGAACGCCAACCTGCTTATAAAAAGTAGCGACCATGAACTCTACAAGGCTTATCTGCACTCAGCGTCGAAAGAATCGAAAGACCCTCATGTTCGAGCGGGATTCGTCAGGGAAAACTCCATGATGATAGTCGGTGATCTGGCCGCAGATCCACGATCGGAAAAAATCATGGCTGAAACGAAAGAGAGCGTTACCGATCTCACACAGTCGATCATGGAAAATCCGAACACATTTTACGGTCTGATGAAGATCAACAACCACGACTACTACACCTTTACCCATTCGGTAAACGTCTCCACCATGTCTTTGGCTTTAGCCATGGCGCACGGGATTACCGACAAAGCGGATTTGGCCGATATCGGGCTTGGGTCAATCATGCACGATCTGGGAAAAGCAAAGGTCGGATCAGACATAATCAATAAACCGGGGAAACTGAGCGATTCAGAGTTTAGGGCGATGCAAAATCATGTGACCCTCGGTTACGAGATGCTCAAGGGGAACAAGGATATTCCAGAAAGAGCTTTCTACCCCCTCTTGCAACACCATGAAAAACTCTCCGGTCGTGGTTATCCCAATAAACTTCAGCCGGATCAGATCCATCTGTTCGGAAGGATATCGGCCATCATGGATATCTATGACGCCCTCACCACCAAAAGGTCGTACAAAAAAGCTATGACCCCGTTTGAGGCTCTCTCTCTGATATCGAAGAACGAATCCGATTTCGATAAACATGTATTCGGCACTTTCGTACAGTTAATCAGCAAACAGGAACTGTGATCGCCGACCCTGTATATAAAGCCGGCCAATGAAAAGGCCCGTATATCTCGATAACGCCGCCACATCCTTCCCTAAACCCAGAGCGGTAATCAAAGCGATACAAAACGCTCTTGAGAATATCGGCGGCAGTCCCGGCAGGGGAGGCCACAAAATGGCCCTCACAGCCAGTCGCACCCTCTTTTCAGCCAGAATGGCCATAGCCGAACTGCTGGGGTTAAAAAATCCTGAACGGATAGTTTTCACAAAAAACGCAACAGAAGGGATGAATATCGCCCTTAAAGGATTGCTCAGGGAGATGGACAATGTAGCCATTTCCCATCTGGAGCATAATTCGGTAATTCGCCCGTTAAAATCGCTTGAGGAGAGTCGTGGTATCGGGGCGCTCCACGCCCCCGCCGACAGATACGGTCTGCCCGACCCCGCCCGGATTCCCGATGTGTCGGCTCTGGTAACCACCGGCGCCAGCAACGTGACCGGGGCGGTTGCCGACATTAGGTCGTTAGGCAAGAGGTTCGGCAATAAAAAAACACTCCTGATAGTTGACGCCGCCCAGACCGCAGGTTCAATACCATTTGATACCGCAGGGGTGGACGCGCTCATCTGCGCCGGGCATAAAGGGTTGCTCGGACCTCAGGGAACCGGGTTCGTCTGGTTCGCCGAAGGGGTTGATCCAATACCACTGATTGAAGGTGGAACCGGGTCGGAATCGGCCAGCGACCATCTCCCTTCATACTGGCCCGACCGGTTTGAAGCCGGAACACCCAACACCCCCGGGATTGCAGGTTTGAAGGCCGGGGTGGAGTATATTGCGCGGCGGGGAATTGAAGCGATAAGGGAGAAAGAGAAGGTTCTGTGCGCCATGATTATCGAACGTCTGGCGAACGACTCCTCTATTATTCTCTATCCTCCATTCGACCTGTCGGCCCGTGCCAGCCTTGTCACGTTCAACATAAAGGGGGAAGACCCGTCGGAGGTTGCGGAAAAATTTTCACGCCAGGGTATAGCGTTGAGAGCCGGCCTGCACTGCGCTCCATCGGCCCACAGATTTCTCGGAACATTTCCTGAAGGAGCCGTACGGGTGAGTCCCGGACCCACCACAACGAAAACAGATATCAAGTCTTTTTTTACTGCGCTCGACTCTATTCTGAAAAACCGATGAGTATAAAAGGGGAGCTGATCGCCGTATTTGAATCGACCCACGAAACCATGCGTGCGGAACGGGCGTTCAAGGAGAGAAGAATTAAAGTCAGGGCAATCATGAAACCGAGAGTGATAAGCTCGTCGTGCCAGATGGCCCTCAGTCTGCCTGATGAGAAACACGCCTCAGCGGTAGCGGTGATCAGTGATGAGGCTTTACGGTTCGTCGGTTTTTTCAGAAAATCGAAAGATGGTCAATGGACGCCGGAATTATAATATAGCCTCTATCTCGCTCCACGCCTCTTCCCTTATAGTTGAATCGAATGCTTTCAGGTTCTCTTTTATCTGCTCACCACTGTTGGCGCCTACGATAACGGAGGTCACCCCGGCTTGCCTTGTTAACCACCTTATGGCTATATGGTTTAAGGGCATATTGCTCCTGTCGGCGATGTTATTGAGTCGTGAGATTTTTTTCATGGCAGGCTCCCATTTCTCTTTTACGAACAGACCGAAGTTTTTTTTGCCACGCCAATCGTCAAAATCGCTTGTCGCGTTATATTTTCCGGTTAACAACCCGGAAGCTAGAGGGCTGTAGGCCAGAACGCCGATTCTATTCTCTTTGCAAAACGGAAGGGTTTCATCTTCAACCTCTCTTTGAAGCATGTTGTAACAAGGTTGCAAGGATGCTACCGGAGCGTATTGTAAAACACGTTCAAGAGAGGCGCTGTCGAGGTTGCTGACACCGATTTCACGAATTTTTCCTTCATCCTTCAGCTTGACCAGAGTCTCCATCGATTCTTCAGGCGATGTATCAGGGTTGGGCCAATGGAGTTGATAAAGGTCGATGTAGTCTGTACCCAGCCTTTGCAGAGAGTTCTCAAGCTCCTCCCTGATCGAGTTCTCCGAAGTATCCTTATACAGGTGCGCAAGTTTGGGGGATTTCCAGCGCAACCCGAATTTTGTGGCGATTACAACCTTATCCCGTTTCCCTTTGATAGCTCTCCCTACGATCTCTTCAGACCTTCCGAAGCCGTAGACAGGGGCCATATCGATACAGTTCACGCCGGAATCTATAGCGGTCTGAATCGTATCGACCGCCACAGCTTCCGTGGTCTCACCCCAGAAAGGAGGACCGCCTATACCCCAGGTTCCGAGGGTGATCGGTGTGATGTCAAGGGAGGAGAGTTTTACAGTTTTCATGGAGGTATGGTTTGTTGTTATAAAATTAATTGAGCGAAATATCGATCTCCATTATGGTATAAGAGCCTGATATGAAAAGCTAACGGAAATGGGATGAAACCTGTAAAACTTCTGCGGCGCGACCTTGATGCGATGTTCAAACACGCCAAAAGTGAATATCCGAGCGAGAGTTGCGGAGTGATAATCGGTGATCTTGACGATCCAGCGAAAAACCGGGTGCGCCCCTGCGCCAACATTCAGAACAAGCTGAAAGAAAAATATCCCGACACCTACGAACGGGGCGCCGATACCGGATATTTCATGGACCCGAAAGATGTGCGCCTGGCGTTCGAGGATGCGAATTCGATGGGTCTTGAAGTGATAGGCTTCTACCACTCCCACCCCGATCACGACGCTTATTGGTCGGATGAAGACCACAAAGCCGCCATGTGGGCCGGCACCGACGAGCCATCATTCCCGGAGGCCTCCAACGTGGTGATTTCGATCAAGGAGGGGGAGGTAAAGGATGTTGCCATCTTCACCTGGAACGCTGATGAAAAATCCTTTGTCAAAAGCGGGATCTGATGGTGTCGGGGGATAACGCTATTGAAGTCTCAGGTCTTACTATCTCCATTTCAGGGCGCCTGGTCCTCGACGACATCACCTTTTCTGTCAGAAAGGGGAGTTTTACCGGGCTTGTGGGACCGAACGGAGCCGGAAAAACAACCCTTCTTAAAGCGTTGATCGGACTTGCGAAGACGGATATCGGTTCCATCCTTATCTGCGGAAATCAACCGGGGGTGAACCGGAGCGCCATCGGATACGTGCCACAGTCTATTAGAGCCGATTACAACTTTCCGATAAAAACCTCCGACGTTGTAATGATGGGGAGGTTAGCGAACCTCGGACTTTTCCGTTTTCCGGGCGAAAAAGACCGGATCGCCGTCAGAAACGTTTCTGACCGGCTCGGAATAACCGATCTTGCAGACCGGCATTTCGGTTCTCTCTCAGGCGGAGAACGACAGAAAGCGTTGATTGGAAGGGCTTTGGTAGGAAACCCGGAGCTACTCCTTTTAGACGAACCGACCACAGGAATAGACGCTCTCTCACAGGACAGATTCTATTCACTCCTGCATCGGTTGCAAAAGGAACTCAACATCACCATCATCCTCGTATCTCACGATATAGGTGTAATCTCGTCCCATGTGGACGACCTTCTCTGTTTAAACCAGAGACTTGTCTGCCACGACTCACCAGAGAAGGTGGTGGCTGACGCATTGATCGGGAAATCGTATGGGGAAGAGATGGAACTTATCATGCACCACCACGATGTCCCCCACCGGACGCTAAAACCTCACGACGAAGGGTGATAATCGACCTGATGCCGGAAATGTTTGAACACGGGTTCATTGTTCGCGCCATGGCGGTAGGGATTATCGTCGGTGTGACTCTGGCGGTCCTCTCCGTGATCGTTGTATTAAAGAAGCTATCCTTTATAGGCGTGGGAGTCTCTCATTCCGCATTCGGCGGGGTGGCCATTGGAGCGTTGCTTGGAATCGACCTGACATTGTCGGCGCTGGTTTTTTCGTTAATGGTTGGGCTGTTGATAGGATGGCTCTCCCGCAAGGACCGTTTACACGAAGATGTTACGGTGGGAATAATCTTTGCCTTCTCCATGTCGATCGGAGTTATATGCCTCGGCATGAAAGAAGGAGGCGGTGTCGATCTGTTTTCATACCTGTTCGGTTCGATTCTCGCCGTATCGACGGGTGACCTTTATGTCGCCTTGACAGCCTGCGCTGTTGTGATCCTGACCATCGCCCTTTTATTCAAGGAGTTTTTCGCTTACTGCTTCGACGAGGAGTGGGCCAGGGTATCGGGAGTCAACGTTGATCGGCTTCAAGACCTGCTAATGGCCACTATCGCCATCACAGTGGTGGTGTCGATCAAACTTATGGGCATAGTTCTCGTCTCCGCCCTTCTGGTAATACCGGGCGCGGTGGCCCTTGTGGCGGTGGATGATTATTACAAACAGTTCGTAGTGTCTGTGGTAACGGCTTTTGTATCGGTAGTCTGCGGCCTGACGCTTTCTTACTATTTCGATTTCGCATCGGGCGCCTCCATAGTCCTTTGCGCCACCACGCTGTTTTTCTTCGCGGTAATTTTTAAACGTGGATCAAGAACCTGACGAAGTGATTTAAATCTGAATTAGAAGAGAAAAATATGCCGGAAGAAATAATATGGCGCCAGACAGTGTCGTCACGAGGTGCGAAATAGTATAGTGTAGAATCATATCAGGCCAACAGGAGGGTTGATATGACAGCCTCACATAGGCGGCACGATATATCTGATAAGGGTATGGGCATTGCTGGAGCGACATTTACCTGGCCGCGCTGGCTGTTGGGGTGGTGTTGCCAAGGATAACCGATTGTCATTAATTAACAATGAAGGAGTGAATATAACCGCTACAGGCTCCAGAGCAACCTGGATTATCGAACACCACAAGAGGCCATTGCCAATTGGGAAAAAAAGCCTGAACTAACACCGAAGGTGGATCAATAAATACGGGCCGGTCATCGTGCGCCACGCGCCTATTGGGTTTTGTGGAGGTGTGGGGTCACGTTTGTTACCTTGAATCGGAAGGTGTATGTTCTGATTTCTCCCGCGTATTCCACTGGCAGATCGACTCCGATAACTTTTCCTCTGTTATCGATGGCTCGTTTATCAGAGAGGTTAAAGAGGGGATAGATGTACCAGGTCCACTCTTCGAGTTTTTCTACGTTATTTACAGGAACAACATAATCGATTATCGATTCGCCCGCCGGGACTGCCTTGGATGGCGGGTTGAACCGGTCTTTTGTAAAGACATATTCGGAGTTTGACAGGGAGTATTTCTTCTCGTCCACGTTGACGTAGGCCGCTTTGTTCCAGTGGATTATGATCTGTTCATCAGAAAGGTTTTCAAGTTCGAAATGGACCTTTTTTTCGTCTATCCAGAAGCGAACGTTAATTACGCGATCCTGGTAGACTTTTTCGGCGGACTCTTTAGGGCTAACGATGGAGTAGATGTTGATGTAGCGATAGGTCGATATTCCTGAGCAAGCCGGGAATATAAACATTACAACCACCGCCACGATCAGTTGGGTGACATGAGCCATCGACCTCGATTTCATATTCATACCCGGCACAGTTTCATCAGATCTTCTGTCGCGGGGACCACACCCCCGACATCCTTAACGTAAACATCCGCCCCTATCTCGGCGGCGAACCCACGGGTTACGACCGCTCCTCCCACCATCACCTTGCAAGGAAGGTTTTCCGCTTTAACCTCATCCACAACCTTTTTCATCTGCATCATGGTTGTGGTCATCAGGGCGGAGAGGGCGATGATGGAAGCGTTGTTCTCTTTCGCCGATTCCAGAATATCCTCCATCGGAACGCTTCTGCCGAGATCTATGACGTTGAACCCGAAGTTTTCCAACATTATTACACAGACATTCTTGCCGATATCGTGGATGTCACCCTTTACTGTGGCGAATATTATGGTTCCTTTATCCTCTTTCCCGCCCCGGCCCGCTTTCAGGATCGGATCGAGAACCGCTACACCTCTTTTCATGGTGTCGGCGGCGGAGACGAGGTGGGGTATAAACTTTTTCCTCTGCGCAAAGAGCTCTCCAAGGTGTCTTATGGCCGGTGTCATTACGTCAACGAATAGCTCCATAGCGTCGATCCCCTCATCGAGAGCCTGTTGGGTGAGGGCTACTATCGACTCTTTGTCACCTTCGAGTATGCAGTGGTTCACCTTTTCGCGGGTCGTTACCGGTCCTGTTTTCTTCTCTTGTGAATCCTCCTCTTTTGTCTCCATCATATCTATGAAGGATCGGCAGGAAGGGTCTCGCCCGGAGAAGAGGGAAGCGGCGGCGACAGCGTGTGTCATGTCTGGATCGTACGGATTGACGATACCGGCGTCGAGACCGGCGCCTATGGCTATTCCGAGAAACGAGTTGTTTATAAGTTTTCGTTCCGGAAGCCCGAAGGAGACGTTGGATATACCCGCAATAGTAGGCGCGTCGAACTCCTGCTTCACCATCCTGATGGTATCGAGGGTCTGTCTTGCCCCCTCCTGCATGGCGGAGACCACCAGAGCGAGACAATCGAAGATAACCCTCTCCTTCGGGACGCCGTTATCCTCCAGATGACGCAGGATCTTTTCAGCCACCTTTACCCTGTCGATAGCTTTTTCCGGGATAAAGTCTCCTGCCAGAAGAGCAATCACAGATGCGCCGTACCGTTTTATTATCGGTGTTATTTCATCGAGCCGCTCCTGCTCGGCGTTGATGGAGTTGACAAGGGCCTTGCCGGGATAGACTTGCAACCCCGCTTCCAGGGCAGAGACATATGAGCTGTCGATCACCAGCGGTAACGGAACGACGTTCTGCAAGGATGTGATAGCTCGACCCATGTTCATGGCTTCGTCGGTCATCGGCACACCGACGTTCACGTCGAGGGCGGTGGCGCCATGTTCCATCTGTTTTCTGGCTTCGGCCAGCACCATATCCAGGCGACCTTCCTTGATCGATTCGGCAAACTTCTTTCGGCCAGTCGGGTTTATCTTCTCGCCAACCTTGACAAAACTCTCCCCCTCCCCGGCGTACACAACCATGGTTGCCGAAGTGAAGGCCATGCTGGAGGTCCGGACCACTCTTGATTCTGGTTTGAGGCCTTTCAGTTCGCCTGCGATCTGACGTATGTAATCGGGAGTGGAGCCGCAACAGCCACCCACGATATTCGCGCCAGCCTTGACGAAGGAGGGTCCGAACGAAGCCAGTTCACCCATCCCCATCTCGAAGACCGTTTTGCCAGCGATATTTTTCGGCAGACCGGCGTTCGGCTGAACGGCGACCGGAAGGTGTGTGGCCGTTGCGAGACGCTCCACCACCTCGACCATCGGTCCCGGACCTATAGAGCAGTTTGCCGCCACTATATCGACCTGCAACCCCTCCAGGGTGATAGCCGCGGTAACAGGGTCGGTACCCGTATCTGTCAATCCATCGGCGGTGAAAGTCATGGAAGCCATGAGAGGAATTGATCCCCTCACATCGTTGGCCGCTATGACGGCGGCTTTCATCTCCATCAGATCAAACATCGTCTCTATGACGATAAGGTCCACACCTTCGGAGACCAACACTGATATCTGTTCGCGAAATATGGAAACCCCCTCATCGAAGGATATCTCCCCCGATGGCGCCATGATTCCTCCGAGCGGCCCCACGTCTCCGGCGACGTAACGACCAGGAGCGCCTCTTCTGGCAAGCCTGACCGCCGCCCTGTTTATATCCTTAAGTCTCCCCTCGGCGCCATACTCCGCAAGGCGCAGGCGGGACGCGCCGAAAGTGTTGGTGATGACGATATCGGCTCCGGCTTCCGCGTACTCCCTGTGCATCGACTCGATAGCCTGCGGATTTTCGAGGTTCCACAGGTCTGGCGCATGCCCGGAGGGAAGCCCCCTGTCTTGCAACAAGGCCCCGGCGGAGCCGTCAAGTATATGTATCCTCTTTTGCAGGTCGGAAAGTAGAGTCATTATCGTCGTTCTTTATGCAGTGTAAAAATAGGGTAAGCGAAGGATTATATCAGCTTTTTCTCTGCCATCCGATGACGGCTGAGACCGATTTTCGGGGAATCATTATGTTGGTGTCGGTAAGGGCGACGCCGATCTTCTCCGCCCCTGCGAGGTTTAGTAGCATCGGTTGGCTGGACAGGTCCCAGCTCCCGTATCCGGGCGAGAAACGCATGGTACGCCCGTATCCGGCTTTTACGATGTCCCGCTCGATTCGCTCGTCGAGTCGGTCAGCCATGTAGTCGGCCATCCATCCACCTACCATCTCAAGGGAGTAGGCGCTCGACATTCCGTCTTTTTCCTGAAGTTTCTCAACCTCTGTTTCAAGATCGGGACCAATGGTGCAGACCAGTAAAGTGACGTAGTCGCATTCGGTCATCAGCTTTACGATCTTCTCGCCGCTGAACAGGCCAGTCAGGTCTGGTTCGTCACCTTCCGGGGAGAGGCTGTAGGTGGCGTATACACCTTTGCCGTGAATAAGCGAATAACCGGTATCAATAGCTTTTCTGATCGAATCCGCCAGTGGTTTTTCCGGTATCTCCTCGAGGCTTTTCAAGTGTGGAATTTTCATCTCCCTCATCACCCGCAACGGTTCTATGGTGAATGGGATGTTGGAAACCACTGTTTTTTTGCCGTTCTGCATGACCATGGAAAATAGTTTATCATAGACAGCTTTATGCAAAAGAATTCAGGGCTTAAAATGTTCCAGATTGCGGTTTTTGTCATGATTCTGGCATTCCCGCAGATTGTCTTCGCAGAGTCAGCTGACGATTTGAAGAGCGAAGCGGAGTTAGGCGCCATATCGACCAGCGGAAACAGTTCCACAACAAACTTCAACGCCGGGCTTACGGTTCAAAAAGAAACGGATAATTGGACCCATAAAGGAGCAACAAAGCTATATCACTCCACAGGGGAGAGCGATAGCGGTGATAACGCCCAAAAATTCAACGCTAACCTGGATGAACACTACAAAATCGCCGAAAAGGACTATCTCTTGCTGAGTCTCTCTTATGAGAACGACCGGCAGAGCGGATACAAATACCGGTATTATGAAGTTATAGGTTATGGTAGACATCTTTTCAAATCTGAAACGATGGAGTTTCTCCTTGAAGCTGGTCCGGGAGGACGACACAGCAAGCCGGATGCGGGGCCGGTGGAGGACGAGTTAATTCTCCGCGGCGCCGTCGATTTCTCCTGGAAAATAAACGGAAGTGTCAAATTTTCTCAATCGATAAAAAGTGTAAGCGGCGAGAAGGGGACGGTCACTGACGCCATAACTTCAGTCAAGGCTCTGCTGGTCGGGCAGGTCGCCGTGGGATTGGCGCTTGAGGTCAGGAACGATTCGAAACCGAAAGAAGGAGTGGAGGCGACCGATACAAAAACTTCGGTAACTCTCGTATACGGCTTCTAGAATATTGTTATCTCAGTAACCAATGCTCTTGTAATGGCGCCGGACTGAATGGAGAGGTTAACGGCGATGGCTACGTTTATCAGGGTCGCTTTCCTCTTCTCCTCATTGTTAAAGTCGCGTTCGGAGAGACCTCGCAGCAACAGATAGATATTCTCCCGGACAAGAACCAGGTTTCGTTCGATTTCACTTTTCACCTCCTCGCCGCTCATCTCCGCCGCAAAACTGATCTTGAGATATTTCTCTTTCCCTTTTGATCCTTTTAGTGGAAGGATGAATGGCTCGAAGAGGTAGACCGGTTTTATTACGGCGTCGGGGATGACCTCCTCCACGGGCGCTGGCTTGGCGGTTACCGGAGTCTCTGTCTTTTCAGGAACTATAACGACCGGCGCCGGTGGTTCGGAAATAAATATCAGCCAGATCAGCCCTAAAACTATGACAACGATGATTCCGATCAGAATCTGAACCAATGTGATTTTGAACGGTTCCTTCGGTTCGGTAGGTTCCTCTTCGACAAGGGCGACCTTCTCCTCCGGCGCAGGAGCGACCGGCTCCGGGGTGGGGGCTGACGGGACCGGAAAATCGACATCGTCGATATCGAGTTCTGTTCTCTGTTTTTTCTTTTCCGCCACGTCAGTTAAGAAAATTATGGTTCATCAATGGTGGCGAGGTACAACAGGGGAAATCTCGCCCATATAAACGTAGCCCAACGAAATATTGGAGGCCAACGTTACAAGGGGGATCAGATCATCTCTACCTTGTCCAGAAGAGCCCTCGCCTCGGTAAAACCAGGATCGATTTCGAGAGCGGTTCTCAGGGACTCCCTTGCAAGTTTCATGTTACCCATTTCGATATGAAGCCGGGACATGTTGTAATGAATAACCTCGTTTTCCGGTTCCAGTTTTATTGCCTTATTGTAAACGTTAAGCGCTTCGTCAAACTTTTTCTTCTTTCTCAAGGCTATTCCGAGGCGGTTGCAGACGTGGGCGCTTTCGTCTATGCCCAGGGAGCTTGAAAAAGCCTCAGCGGCTCTCGAATCATCCCCTTGTTTCAGGAAGATCTCCCCGATCTCTGTATGGAGGGCGGCGTTATATCTGGAGTTCTTGATGGCGATGTCCAGAGCGGCGTTCGCTTTCTCCGTCTCACCGGTTTTCATGTAAAGTTTGCCCAGGGCCATCTGACGTGTGGCGTTGCTGGGGCTGATTCTTGTCGCTTTTTCGAGGTTCTCTATCGCTTTGGCGTCCTCACCTCGTTCGGCGTAAACATCTCCCAGAGCCTCGTACCCCTTTGTGAATTGAGGATTGATCCTCGTCGATTCCATGTAGCATCTTTCCGCCTTATGCGAATCTCCCATACTTCGGTAGGCGTCACCAACAGCCTGTTGCGCTCTCGCCGATTCAGGCCTTAATTCCAGAGCCGCCTCGAATTCGTCAATGGCGTGTTCAGGTGAATTGGCCTCCATGAGCATCTGTCCCGCGTGCATATGCTTTTCAAACGGAGAAGGATCGGCCCTGTGCTGGAGTATGGATTTGATCTTTTCCTCCAGCTGTTTGGCTACAAACGGTTTTAGCATATAACCGTCCACCTCCGATTCTGCGGCGGCGACTATTTTCGCTTCCGACATCTCGGCTGTAATCATCACAAAAGGTGTGGTCCTGTTAGCCGAATCGGCTCGCACATGTTGCAGAAGTTCCAGACCGTGCATGGTCGGCATATTCCAGTCCGCTATAATCAAGTCGAACTTGGCGGCAATGGCCTTGTCGAGCGCTTCTTTTCCGTTTGTGGCTTCTGATATTTTCTCAAAACCGAGAAAGCGGAGCATTCCCTTAACGGTACGGCGCATATTGGCCATATCGTCTACGATGAGGACAGACATGCCCTTGAAGTCATAATTCGGCTTGGGGGCCACCATGTTCTTTACCAGTAATTTAAGCTTTTTTTATGATACTACATCAGTTGGCGCTTAGTTTAACATAAGTTATGCCAGTGTACTCAGGCGAATAATGCCGACAGCCGCAGAGCCCCTTACCTCTTCGTGCTCATCGGTCAGGACTGGCGACAGGATCGCGATAACATCGGGGTTTCGCAGGTTGATAAGAGCGTCCACCGCCGCCTTTTGCACCATCCAGTTGCTGTCCTTCAACGCCTTTGAGAGCGGCTCCATGGCGGCGGGGTCACGCAGGTTGCCCAGCGCCGTTGCGCACACCTTCCGCACCTCGTAACTCGCTTCAGACTCGAACATCTTTCCCAGAGCCTCCAAGGCTTCAGGTGGTTTGATATGGTTAAGAGCGATAACAGCCTCAATCCTGACATATTGTTTCTCGTCTTCGAGAAGCCCTATCAGCTTTTCGGTAGCCGTAACAGCTTTTAGTCTGCCAAGGGTGGTGGCGGCTACCTTTCTCAAGTTGGAGTCTTCGGAACCGAGGATTTCGATAATGGGATCAATCGCCTCCTCAGCGTTTATGTTGGCAAGGCCGATCATGGAGGCTGTCTTGGCCGGAACATTATCGGTCCCCAAGGCGCCCATAAGTGGTTCAGCGGCTATATCGGGCCTGATTCTGCTCAAGGCCAGAGCCGCCGCTTTTTTTATCTGCCACGGCTCCCCCTCCTTTTTCGGCTTCGGAGCCGAACCGCCCAGTCCGGGGACAGCTCCCGGTTTCTTCTCATTGGCCGCCGCCGGATCACCCTTGGCCACCGCCCACGTCAGAATCGCTTTTCTGGCGGAGCCTTCGTCCTCGGCCAAAAGAACTCCCATAAGGTAATCACCGGCTTCAGATACACGAAGAGCGCCGAGGGACGTTATGGCCGACTCACGGACCTGCCACACCTTGTCCTTGAGCATCTTGATAAGAGCGTTTTTCGCGTAGGGTGAGTCTTCCGCCCCTTTGAGGGCTATCGCTGTGGCTTTCCGGACGTTTCCGTCCTTGTCCTCGGCCGATTTTAATAGAATTTCAACGTCCTGATGATTCATTTCGTTCTCTCCGTCATCCTATTCTGGTTGTAATAGCGCCGATCATTTCCTTCACGGCGGAGGAAAACCCGATCATTATGGCTCGACTAACAATACTGTGACCGATATTGAGCTCTTCCACAGTGGAAATTGCGGCTATCGCTCCGACGTTGTTAACGTTCAGACCATGTCCGGCGTGGGTAGCCAGTCCAAGGTTGTTCGCAAGTATAGCCCCCTTCTCGATTTTTCTCAGCCGTGATTTTATCTCTCTTTTAGTTCCAGCCTCTGAATAGGCCCCGGTATTGATCTCGATGGCGTCCGCTGAAAGGTCATGCGCCACCCTGATCTGATCTTCGTCCGGGTCGATAAATAGGGAGACCACGATCTTTCGATCTTTGAAACCATCAATGATTTTTTTTGTTTTACGTCGGCCTTTAGTGATATCAAGACCACCCTCTGTTGTAATCTCCCTCCGTTTTTCAGGTACGAAGGTGACCTGATGAGGTTTTACCTTGTGGGCGATTTCCACGATCTCATTCGCCAACGCCATTTCGAGGTTGAGTTTTGTATTTATACCCTTTTTAATTCTCGGCACATCTTTGTCTTGAATATGACGACGGTCTTCCCGCAGGTGTATGGTAATGCCGACCGCTCCGGCCGATTCAGCCAATAACGCCGCCTCGAGCGGATCGGGGTTGGTTATCATCCTGGCCTGCCGCACTGTGGCGACATGATCGACATTTACACAAAGTTTCGCCATTTTTCTACGATTCTATCGCCCCGCCGCAGGTGAAACCGGCTCCGGCGGTGCATGTGTAACAATGGTCCGCCACAGCGATGGGCGATCCTGGCGGTGGTGGGCCTTCCGTGTCACCAACGTGAGTCTTTCCAGATGGCGGGTCGATCCCCTTGGCCAGATGAAAATCGCAATCGTAGATACTGCCGTCCCACGCCACTGAAATCTGGCTTTTGCACATTACACCCGATATGGCTTTCGGGTTAAAACTCTCGGCGAGTCTCTGGAGATAGTTATCGAGGTTTCCCGAATCGTGTAGCCACTTTTCAAACCTTCCTATCGGAACGTTAGAGAGGGCGAACAGGTTGTTAAATATAACTCCCCATTTCCGTTTCAGTTCTGTCCGAAACCTTCTTTCCACATTCTCCTGCGGCGCCGACAGGAACGCCCCGGCCGGGTTGGCCACGAGGTTTAGCTCCAGTCCGCTCCCTTCCTTTGCGTATCCGAGTTCGTTAAGCATTTTAATGGCCGATACACTCTTTGCAAATACTCCGCCCCCTCTTTGCGCCTCGGTCTGCGCCTTGCTTAATGAAGGAAGGGAGGCCACTATCGCCACCTTGTTCGCCTGGAAAGTCTCAAGCAACTCTTTTTTCGCGCCGGTGAGAAGGGTCAGGTTCGAGCGGACCATTATGGTCTTGACAAATGGCCGGACAAGCTCAATCAGGGTCGGAAGGTTGGGGTTCATCTCAGGAGCGCCGCCCGTGATATCAAGGGTGGTGAAACCGGATCGTTTTATGTAGGCTGTAACCTGTCTTACCGTGGTCTCATCCATAAGCTCCGTCCGGTGCGGACCAGCTTCGACATGACAATGGTGGCAAGTCAGGTTGCACAGGTAACCCAAGTTCACCTGGCAGGTTACTGTCTTTTCCCTGATAAGGGTCAGGCCGTTTTCGACCAGCGCCCGCCCGAAGGGGAGATACCCGGCTTCGCTTTCGATCTCCTCAATACCCCTCAATGTGTCCACTCTGTATATTCCTCAAAACTCTTACATGGAGAGTTTATCGGCGACGTTTCGCATCTGTACACCATGCACCAGCGAAGCGCCTCCACGGATAGCCACCGCCACATGGACCGCCTCGGTCATCTCCTCTTTGTTGGAGCCTTTTTCAAGGCTGTCTTTTGTGTAGGCGTCTATGCAGTAAGGGCACTGAACGGCGTGGGCCACCGCGAGGGCGATAAGGGATTTCTCTCTCTGGGTAAGCGCCCCCTCTTCAAACACCTTACTGTAATATTCGAAAAACTTTTTGGCGAGTTCCGGCGCGTCTTTCCCCATATCTCCGAATTTGCCAAGGTCTTCCGGGTTGTAGTAGGTATCCATGGAAACTCCCGTTATATCCGTTCCTGGTTTAGATTGTAT
The DNA here is from genome assembly GCA_029261405.1 of Nitrospinaceae bacterium. GTDB lineage: Bacteria > Nitrospinota_A > UBA7883 > UBA7883 > JAJDBK01 > JAJDBK01. Next base: position 29,825 of record JAJDBK010000058.1, on the reverse strand, counting down.
ATAAACGATCAGTTTACTCTAATTCTGAGTGAATGACTATCCTCGGATCGAGAGCGTCGCGAACACCCTCCCCCAGAAGGTTATATCCGAGGACGGTAACCAGTATGGCCATGCCGGGGTAAACCGACAGCCACCAGGCGTATTCGATGTTGTCCTTGCCGAGGGTCAGAATGTTACCCCAGCTTGGCGTGGGAGGCTGAACCCCGATACCGAGAAACGAGAGAGACGATTCGGTCAGGATCGCTCCGGCTACTCCGAGGGTGGCGGAGACGAGGACGGGCGACATGGCGTTCGGCAGGATATGACGAATAATGATAACGCTGTTGGTGGCGCCGAGAGCCTTTGCCGAAGTGACAAAATCGCGCTCTTTTAACGCCAGAAACTCCGCCCGGACGAGTCTGGCCACACTCATCCAGCCAGTAACACCTATGACGATCATAATGTTATAGATGGATGGCTCCATGAAGGCTATCACCGCCAGGATCAGAAAGAAACTTGGAATAGTGAGCATCAGATCGACGAATCTCATCAGCGCAGAATCGACCCATCCTCCGAAATAACCCGATACGGCGCCGATAAATACGCCTATCAGGGTAGCGATCCCCACCGCAACGAAACCGACGGTAAGTGATATACGCGAACCGAATACCATGCGCGAGAAGACATCCCGCCCCAGATCATCGGTGCCGCAAAGATGATCTATCGACGGGGCAAGCAGAATGATCTTCGTATTTATCTCCGAAGGGTCGTAGGGAGCTATCACCGGAGCAAAGGCGGCTACCACAAAAAGAATAAACACCACCACAGCCCCCGCCACCGCCATGACGTTGCGCTTGAATTTATATATGAAAAGCTCTGAAAACGTTTTGGGTACCGCTACGTTATTCATACGCTATCCTCGGATCGACGAAAGCGTAGGCGATATCAGCAAGCAGGTTTGCAAGCAGGGTCAGGAAAGAGCCTATCACCAGAATGCCCATGATAAGGGGATAGTCGCGTGACATCACAGACTGGAAAAAAAGCTGGCCCATCCCCGGAATCGCGTAGATCGTCTCGAAGATAACGGAGCCGCCGATAAGACCCGGAATCGAAAGGGCCAGAATGGTCACCACCGGCAACATGGCGTTTTTGAGGCAATGTTTATAGACCACCACGTTTTCATTCAAACCTTTCGCTCTCGCTGTCACCACATAATCTTGCCTGATAACTTCCAGCATGTTCTGGCGGGTGAACCTCGAGAGACCCGCAAGGCTGGTCAGCCCCGCCACAAGCGCCGGCATGAGCAGGTGTTCTGTATAGTCGATAAACCTGCCGACTGGTGAGAGGGAGTCGTGGTTATACGATTCAATTCCCGATATGGGGAGCCATTCGAGCCAGACACCGAAAAAGAGCATCAGCAGGAGAGCCAGCCAGAAGGTCGGCATCGAAAACCCGAAGAAGACAAAGAAGGTGGCTATCTTGTCAAAGAGCGAATAGGGCCTGATAGCCGAATATACTCCAATAGGGATCGAGACCACCAGCACTATGATAAGCGAGAGAGCGTTGAGCGTCAGGGTTATCGGAATCCGCTCGGCTATCTTGTCGAGGACCGGACGGGCGTCAATCGAAAAAGAATCCCCGAAATCGAGCACGACGATCTTTTTCACCCAGATGTAATATTGAACATAGAGTGGTTTGTCGAGGTGGTATAGCTCTCTTAGCCGTTTTAGTGATTCAGGGGAGGCGTTCGGGTTCAGGTCGGTCTGTTGCGCCATCGGTTCGCCCGGGGCCAGGTGGATGATGGTAAACGAGATCAGTGTCACACCGATCATCATCGGGATCATTAACAACAGCCGTCTGATTACATATGCGTTCATAGGCCAAATATGATATCAAAGAAGGACGGTTGGCGTATAATAGCTGTAAAAAGGAATGAATAAATGGCAAATCCGAAAATCGTAACCGCCATCGGCGCCGTGGCTAAATGGGCCGCCTCCGACAAGGGGAAAGAGACTATGAAATCAGCCCGGAAGTTTGTTATCGATCATGAAACGGAGATCAGGGCCGCCTCCGACCTCGCCCGTGGTATTGCAGGTCATGTCTCCGCCAACGCAAAACAGGCGGTGAAAAATTTCAAGGAAGAGCTTAACAAAAAAGAGTAATTAGCGTCTACAGGCCGAGTCCGGGCCATATCGTATCCACTTTTTCAACTACCTCGTCGCTCATAACAAGCTCGTCGGGCCACTCCCGCTTATGCCCCTCTTCCGGCAATTTTTTGGTGGCGTCGATAAACAGCCTCTGGTTTTCATGAAAAATATCGCGGGAAGGATCGACATTGTTGAAAAATTTCCAGAGGGCCACACGATACTCTTTCGGATCGACATCGCCGTCCACCACCAGATATATTCTGATCGCATTGGCGGTATCCCCCACGGCAACGGCCTGGGCGGTTTTGCGGCCATCAAACGCTTCTTGTTTATCCACCGCGATAATCGCCAACGGATTGGCAACGTCGGTATAAGGAACGGCGTGGGCGACAACTTTTTTATTTTCGGAAGCCGCTTTGGTGAAAGGCGCCAGATCACGGTTGGCCCACGATTCAGGTTTTTCCCGTTCCTCCCCTATCACAGGTTTGGTGGCGTCGATACCGAGTTTGGAGCCATGTAGCGGTTTCGGGGCGGAATGATCGAGAACGTCGAGAGTTCCCTCCGGTACGATATACCCCCCATCAACGTCGAGTCGGTTAAGGGCGGTCCTCGCCACAAGATCGTAGTTGTGCGCATCAATATCAGCGTCTACGGCCAGAATCATCTTGGCGAACGACATCTGGCCCGCTCCCCAAAGGGAACTCATCAGTTTGTTCGCCTGCGCCGGGTACCGTTTGTTAAACGACACAATGACACAGTTGTGGAACACCCCCTCCCACGGCAGATCGTAATCGACTATCTCCGGGTTAACCGTCCTGAGCAGGGGCAGAAATATGCGCTCCGTAGCTTTCCCCATATAACAATCCTCCATGGGAGGTTTGCCAACGATGGTTGTCAGGTAGATCGGGTTTTTCCGGTGTGTTATGGCGGTGACGTGAAATACCGGGTATTGACCACTTAACGAATAATAACCGGTATGGTCTCCGAACGGCCCTTCGGTGCGGCTCTCCCCCGGCGTTACATATCCCTCTATGACAATCTCCGCCGTGCGGGGAACCTCCATGTCGATGGTTTGGCATTTTACGAGTTCGACACTTTTTCCCCTTATAAACCCGGCGAGCAAAAGTTCGTCGAGACCGGGGGGAAGGGGCGCTGTGGCGGCGTATACAGTAGCCGGGTCGCACCCTATGGCGATGGCCACCTCCATATTCCGGTTCTGTTTTTTATATTCATCGTAAAACAGGGCCGAATCCTTGTGGATATGCCAGTGCATTCCGGTGGTCCGGGCGTTGAACACCTGTAACCGGTAGACTCCGACGTTCCGTTTGCCATCGACAGACTTCGTGAATACAGAGGGCAATGTGATGAACCGGCCACCATCGTCGGGCCAGCATTTTAATATCGGCCACTTTCCCAGGTCGATATCTTCACCGAGCAGAACCACCTCCTGACACGGAGCGCGCCGGTCGTCCACTAATTTCGGGGCGCATTTAGAGAGCCGCAACAGCTCCGGCAGAAAACCGAGTTTCTCCCCAAATGTTGTCGGCGGTTTCATGTCGAGAAGAGCCTGTATGTCGGCGCCTATCTCATCTAAATTCTCAACGCCAAGAGCTGTAGCCATTCGTCGTTCGCTACCAAAAGCGTTTATCAGGACCGGCGTTTTACCGCTATCGACATTTTCAAACAGGAGCGCCTTTCCGCCCCCTGCCGATTTACTTACCCGGTCGGTGATTTCGGTTATCTCAAGCTCCGATGAGACCGACGCTTTTATTCTTTCAAGCTCGCCGGCCACCTCAAGGTGCGCGATGAAATCTCTCAACGACTCGAAACAGAACCTGTTCCCCACTTTATTGCTCCTCCAGAAGCGTTTTTCCGGTCATCTCCGTCGGCTGTTTAACTCCGAGCAGGTGGAGAATCGTCGGGGCGATATCGGCAAGCCTCCCCCCTTTGACCAGCCTGAGTGAATTATCACCAATGTAATAGATCGGCGCCTGATTTGTTGTATGGGCCGTCATCGGGTTTCCGTTCTCTTTCATGGTTTCGATATTGCCGTGATCGGAGGTGATTAGCAGATGGGCGTTAACCTTTGCGCAGGCTGTAATAACACGACCCACAGCGGTGTCGATGGTTTCCACCGCTTTTAAGGCCGCCTCCCATATTCCGGTATGCCCCACCATGTCACCATTGGCGAGGTTTACGATTATCATGCCGTGCAATCCAGCCTCGATAGCCTCGATCAGACCATCGGTCACATCTTCACAACTCATGGAGGGTTGCAGATCGTAGGTTCGCACATTAGGCGACGAAACCAGCCTGCGCTCCTCCCCTTCAAACTTTTTCTCCTGCCCGCCGTTGAAAAAGAAAGTTACATGGGCGTATTTTTCCGTCTCGGCGGTGCGGAACTGTTTTATTCCGTTGTTAGCCAGAACCTCCCCAAGAACATTTACGAGAGGCTCTGAACCGAAAGCCACCGGGAACGTGAAACCGGGATGGTATTCGGTCATACATGTAACACCCATCCGGGGACGGTGGTGAACGTCGAACTCTGTAAAATCGGGAGCCGTCAGAACCCGTACTATCTCCCGCATCCGGTCGGCCCTGAAATTAAAGAAAATAACTTCGTCATCGGGAGCCAATAAAGCGCGAGGAGAGTCATCGGCGCCGGTTATGACGCAAGGGTCGATGAACTCGTCGAATACCTCCCGCTCGTAGCTCTCCTTAACGGCTGTAACGGAGTCGTCACAACGGTTACCCTCGCCAAGGACGAGGGCCCTGTAAGCTTTTTCGACACGATCCCACCGTTTGTCCCGGTCCATGCCGTAGAATCGACCCATCACCGTGGCTATCGCTCCCACCCCTATGGATTTGATCTCGTTTTCGAGCTGTTTAATATACCGGAGGGCCGAATCGGGGGGTGTATCCCTTCCATCTGTCAGGGCGTGAATGAAAACTTTCGCAAGGCCATTATCTTTCGCCAGCCGTAACAGTGCGGAGATATGGTCGATATGGCTGTGAACACCACCATCGGAGACCAGCCCCAGCAGGTGCAACGCCGTTCCTTTTTCGCCCGCCCGGTGGACCGCATCCAATAGCGCCCGGTTGCTGTAGAAGGCGCCCTCCTTTATGGAGTGGCTGATGAGCTGTAGATCCTGCATTATCACACGGCCCGCGCCGATGTTAAGATGCCCGACCTCGCTGTTTCCCATCTGCCCTGCAGGCAGTCCGACCTCCTCCCCGGAGGCGTCTATCGGAACTGGCGGGTGTTCGGTGTTGAGCCGGTCGAAGACCGGGGTTTCCCCTTTATGGATGGCGTTCCATTCGGTATCATCAGAGATTCCCCATCCGTCCAGGATGAGCAATACTACCGGTCTGGTCATTTTCTACGCTCCGGTCGGTTATTATTTTCTGCGCCGTAAAACCATTATGGCGCCTCCGGCCAATAACAACACCAGAATAACCACGGCGACCATCTTGTAGGTCTCCATGCGTCGTTTCTCAGCCTCTTCGGCCAGCCAGAATACGTAGTTGGCCAGATCCCACCTCTTCTTCTCCTCTTTGGCGATATCATCACCATCCTTCACAAAAGAGCGCATCGGTGTCAGCGGAATCCCGACAGTAACCCGTGAATAGATTCCGACCTGATCGTTGGGACCGAGAAACCTCCACGGTTTGGTCAGATCTTCCGGCCAGATTCTTCTGCCGTAATCGTCTTTTAAAACTTTGTCTGGAGGGGAGTCGTCGCCGTTGGCTCCGTGGCACTCGTGACACCTGAAGTAGAAAAACGCCTCTTTCCCCCGTGCAATGCTCCCGGGAGAGGTTGTTATCTGGCCGGAATAATCGAGCGGGGCCGGGTTCTCCTCATCTTCGTAAAGGTCGGAGAGGGATTTTACATAAGCGACAAGATCCCATCTCTCCTTCTCCGACAAAACTTTTTCCCACGCCGGCATCCCCGAAGAGGGGCTTCCAGATGTTATGGCCATGAATATATCCTCGTCGCGGGACAACAACTCTTCGGGAGGAGTGGTTTTCAGCTTGAAAACGCCCTGGGTGAAATCACGCGGTTTTCGCGCCAGTCGCTCAGCGGCCACGCCGTCCCCCTCCCCTTTCAGGCCGTGGCACAAGACACAGTGGGTGTCGTAGAGGATTTTTCCGTTATCGATGTCTCCCGGGCGGGCGAGGGCGTTACCTGTAAACAAGAGTTGAAAAACGGTGGATGCAAAAATAATCGCCGGTAATGCTCGTATCAATGCTCAGTCACCACCGCCCTAACATGCACAGGTTCCAGGTCGAGTTTTTCACGAAGAGCGTTCCTTATCACCGTATCGACATTTTCACGCAGGATCCGCTCCTCCTCCTCGGTAAGCTGAAGGTTAAACTCAATTTTATCGATCACATCTTCAAGGCTATCGTGAAACTCAAGTAGTAGAGAGGTAGAGCCTCTTCTCCAGGGGAAGAGGTTGTCCATCTTATCAGTTATCCTGCGGACTTCAGGTTCGTCCAGGTATTCGTTCATCAGCTTTTCGAGCGATTCACCCTCAACAGAATATTCGCCCAGCTTCTTGTCGAATTCATACACCTTCATGCCAGCCAGCCCCTTAAGATCCTTGCAAAGCTGGGCCATATCCTCGCTCAGAGCCACGCTGTGTAACGGTATCCGGAAAAGCCCCGACTCGTTCGGTGAGAAGGTCACCGGAGCGAATAGACTGACGAGCTGACCAAACCTTGTCTCCCCGCCGCAACATCCACTCTCCCGACCTATCGGTTGAAACGGCTCCAACTCGACATCCACTCCACGGGCGGAGAGAGAGCCGCTAACAAAATCGATCTCCATAAACTCGCCACCCAGGTTCTTGTACTGTCCATTGACGAATATCATCGGGCCGGTTTCGTCAAACTCCAGCGCAACGACTTTTACCGTGAACAGGCCGGTGGCCGATTCTTTTGCCAATACGGTTCGATCGCCACCAGCATATCTCCCCTCACCCGGAGAGATGGTATTGCCGCGTCGGGCAAAATAGAGGATAGCCGCCACAATACCGATAGCTATAACCGAAACTGCGTTCATGGATCGAATCAAAGTTTCCTTTAAATATTTATCATCGCGATTATTTTGCACGTTTTTGTTATGAAATCAAATGTAGGGACCGGAGGAGAGGGAAAATCACCCTGATTCTGAAAGGGTCTCTTTCTCTTTTATGCCCAGTTCACGGATTAGCCTGGAGAGGTACGTCCGTTGAACACCGAGCGCCCTGGCGGTTTTCACCTGACTTGATCCATGCTGGCGCAAGACCTGTGAAATATACTGTTTCCTGAACTCATTTTGCGCTGTTTTCAGGGTTTGGCCGATGTAGACCACACCATGGTCGTGGATTGCGCCCCCTGCGCTGGCGATTTCAGGTTGCAGATCCTTCACTTCGATAGTTTCCGATTCGCTCATGATAAACGCCCGTTCGATAGAGTTTTCCAGTTGGCGGATATTACCTGGCCAATCGGCGTTTATCAGAGCCATCATTGCGCTTTCTGTGATCCCTTTTTTCCGCCGATTCATTTTTTCCGATATTTTCCCCAGAAAACACTCTACCAGTAGCGGGATATCCTCACGGCGGTCCCTTAATGGTGGCAGTTTTATTTCTATCACGTTGAGCCTGTAGTAGAGGTCTTCCCTGAACTTCTTCTCCTCCACCATCTTTTTCAGATCTTTATTCGTAGCCGCAACGATGCGAACATCGACCTTTATAAGCTCCTGACCTCCGATCCTCATGAAGGCCCCTTCCTGCAAGACTCGCAAAAGCTTGACCTGCAAGGCCGGGATCACCTCCCCGATCTCGTCGAGAAAAATGGTTCCACCGTCGGCTGTCTCGAACAGGCCGGGCGACATTCCGATAGCGCCCGTAAAAGCTCCCTTTTCATGCCCGAAAAGCTCCCTTTCGAGCAAACCCTCCGGCAGGGCGCCACAGTTGACACAAACGAGCTGTTTATCGCTTCTGGGAGAGAGGTCGTGAATCAACCGGGCGAAAAGCTCTTTCCCTGTGCCAGACTCTCCGGTAAGCAGGGTGGTCGTTTTCGATACAGCCACCTTCCGGCAACTCTCCATGGAGGCCATCAACGGGGCCGAACTGCCGATTATCTTACAACCGCCCCTCAACTTCTCCTTGAGCGATTTAATCTCCCGCTCGGCTCTGCCCAGTTTGCCCATTTTATGCAGGGCCGCCACGGCGATTTCGGAGAAAGCGGAGAGAAAGCGGAGGTCTTTTTCGTCGAGGGGCAGACCATCGAGCCGGTCGATAATCTCAAGAGCGCCGATTACTCGCCCTTCAACTTCGAGGGGAGCGCAGGCGATCGATTTGACATTGACACCTATCGATTCAGAGACCCTCGGCGACCATCGGTGGTCGAGTTTTACATCGGGCGCCAGAACAGGTTCGCCATGTTCGATCACCCAACCTACAATGCCCTCACCCTCCGCAAGCTCGAACTTTTTCACATCCTCTTCACCACTACCTGCGGTGATATGGAAATAGAGGGTCCCTTCATTCTCCTGACGAAGAATCAGTGAACACGCCTTGACGGCGAGAATACGGGTGGCTGTAGTGGTCAGAACATTGAGAAACGCCTCCGGGTCGGAGACGGACGCTATCAGGGCGGAGAAATCCTTAAACAGCCTCTCTTCCAGAACGTCCGTCATGTTATTTCACCCCTACTGAATCGTCAGAGTCCCGACTCCCTGAGTTGTTCCGCAACTCTCTTCTGCTCGGCGGTCGGGTTTGTTGGCGCCGTTATTTGCAAAGTCACATAAAGATCACCCCGAACGCCATCCTTGAGCGCGGGAACACCAGCGGACTTTATCCGTATCGTTTTTCCCGGATCCGTTCCTGGAGCCACCATAACCGACCTTGTCCCGTCCAACGTCTCCACATCCACGGAACCTCCGAGAATTATAGTGGAATACGGGACCGGGGCGTTAACCCTGATATTATCACCACTGCGGGTAAATAGCCTGTGTGGTTCGACTTTGACAAGCACATAAAGATCGCCGGATGGCGCCCCGTTGGAACCTGCGCCCCCTTCACCACGCAGTCTTAACTTTTTACCTGTGATTACACCCGGCGGAATTTTTACGTTGACGCTTTTGCTTCCGATCCCGGTTCTCAAGGTAAGCTTTCGCTCTCCCCCTTTAACCGATTCGATAAAAGATATGCTCAATTCGGTCTGAAGATCCGCTCCACGGGAGACCGCCTGACCTCCACCGAATCCGCCGCCGAAAGGGTTGCCCCCCTGACCACCGAAATCAAACCTTACCCGTCTGCCACCTCCACCGCCGCCTCTGCCAAAAAAGGAGCTGAAAATATCGTTTCCGAGACCGAGGTCTTTTATCGTGTCCTCAAAGTCGAAACCGGAAAAGATATCTTCGGAGCTGTGGGAGCTTCGGAACTGCTCGTGCCCGAAACGGTCGTAGCTGGCTCGCTTTTTCTTGTCGGAGAGGACCGCGTAGGCTTCGCTTATCTCCTTGAATTTCTTTTCGGAGTCTTTGTTATCCTGATTTTTGTCCGGGTGGTGGATCTTTGCAAGGTCCCTGTACGCTTTTTTTATCTCTTTGTCTCCGGCGTTTCTGTCAACGCCAAGAATGTCGTAATAGTTACCAGCCATATCCTTATCCATCTCGTCCGAAAATAAAAGAGAAGTCCACAACTCCACCCACTATATGGGATTCGTGAAGGTTAAAGTCAAGGAATTGGAAAAACGGCTCTTAACCCTGATAATTCATGAAGGTTTACAAGTGGCGCAGTGGTAAATCCTGGCAGTGACCATGCCAACGGTGTAGCGGAACCTTCATGAATTGTCGGGGTCAGGGAAGGTATACGATAATCTTGGTGTCACCCAGGGTTACAGTATCCTTGTCGCTCAGTTTCAGCGGATGGTGAGGTTCTATATTTTTACCGTTCACAGACGATCCGTTGGTGCTGTTGGTATCGACGAAATACCACGATTCGGTCACGTTGTCGAAAATCACTTTGACGTGACGGCGGGAGACCTGGGTGTCGTAGAGCGCGATATCGTTCTCCGGGTTTCTGATATTCCCTATACTGATCTCGCCATGCCGTAGCGGGTAACGCTCCCACCCTTGTTCACTCTGGACCAGAAGAGCTGGCTCCAGCAGGCGATCCGGGTCTCCACCCACAAGCTCCAGTGGAATTACCGCCGTCTGATCACCGTCAAACACTTCATCCGCCGGCTCTTCCTCCCCTGTTATAGAGGTATCGATAGCGCCAACCTCCTCTTCCTCCTCGCCAGGATTACAGGAGGACTCATTGGGGGTTGGCTCAGTTATCTCGTGGGTTCCTCCCACGAGACCTTCATTCTCCTCTTCCGGGGGAGAAACCGGCTCCTTTTGCGGGGACTGAGGGCGAGAGATGAGCACCTTTTCCGAGCGATTCCTGATTCTTCTCAGGAGACCGTGAATATCCTCAAGCCAGGCCCTTTCGGCGAGCCTGTCCTTCAGCTTCTCCATCAGGGCTTCGCGGCGCCTTGCAAACTCATCCTTTTCATACTCGCCAAGATTGTAACGGGACTTGTTGAGCCGCACCTGGTGGCGCAGATTTTTGATTTTTTCCATCAGCTCGCCCTGACGGTCCGCGTGAATCAACAGCATCTCCTCGGCGAGGTTGGGGTATATCTTGAAAGAAACCTCCGTCCGGCCAACCTCCTGGGCTATTCCGAGCAGGGAGTCCCGATACTCCTTCTCCAACTGGGCAAACGATTCCTTCAACCCGACAGCCTGTGACAGAAGGTCGTAGACCCTCTTCTCCTGGCTCTTTAGTCTGCGGTACGCCTCGTTGTTGTAAATATCGTCAAATAACTCTTCAGTCATGCGCTTTTCCTATAAAAAGAGGCTCCAACCGAGAACAAAAAGAAGAACCGTAACCGCCAGTACAAAAGCGACCAGCATCAATCGGTTGGAATCGCTCCCCTTCCTGAGAGGAATCCCTTCGTAATTAAAAAATTCCTGTGTGGCGTTGATATCCTCATCAAGTCCCGTATTATCCTTCAAGGCAAGACCTTTCAGTCGTGAAAGAATCGCCACCCGTTGTAATTGATTCTCCCGCATGGCGTAATCGAGACAGATATCGAAAACCCGCTCCCGCTCCTGAGTGTCTATGCCAAGCTTGTCCATTATCGCAAGAACCGCCGAGTCTTTCATCAAGGCTGTGTCACCCCTTTGAAGATACGCTTCGAAATCGAATAACGAGTCGATTTCGTCTATTCCGATAGGCTCCTTAAGGGATGCGGTTCTTCTTACCTCAAAACGAAAAACGCCCATACGGACCACATCACCCACATGAAGCCGGGACTCTATTTTTACCTTCTTGTCGCCTACAAATACACCGTTGGCGCTAAGTTCACCTGTTACGCCATCCGAAATGGTGGTAGCGCCCTTCTCGTCCACCCGGACTACAGCGTGCCTCCGGGAGATCGACTGGTCGAAAAGAACGATATCGCAGTTATGATCCCGTCCGATAACAAGTTTTTCCTTGTCCAACGGATAGATTTTGCTCCCACCCTTTTCGTCAGAAAAGTAGAGACAAAGAGATTGATCCTTGACGTTCATTAAATCCTCAAGCAAACACTAAATACACCCCAATCGGGCTTCGATTGTATCACAGGCCGACCCGCGCCATATATTCATCGCGATCTTTTTACTCCGATTTTTTCGCATTTATCGTCAAGGGGACATCTGCTACAAAAAGGGGATACGGGTTTACATACATTCTGACCGTAAGTTACCAGCAAGTCGTTGAACTCGATCCAGTAACGACGGGGAAGGATTTTTCGCAGGGCTATCTCGGTCAAGTCGGGTGTTTTGGTATTCACATAACCCCACAGGTTGCTTATCCGATGGACATGCGTATCGACACAGATACCCGGTTTGCCGAAACCGAGAGTAACTACAAGATTGGCGGTTTTCCTCCCCACACCCTTGAGACTTACCAGTTCATCTATGCTGTCGGGTACCTTTCCGTCATACTCCTCTACCAGGGTTTTACAGACGTTCCTTACGGTTATTGCCTTGTTCCGGTAAAAACCGACCGGGTAGATAAGCGCCTCGATCTTTTCCACTGGTGTTCCGGCGATTTTTTCTGCGGTATCCGCCACCTCGAAGAGTCGTTTCGACGCCTGTGATGTCTGCTCATCCCTTGTGCGCAACGATAAAAGACAACTTATCAACACCTTGAAGGCGGGGCGTTTATTATTTCTGCTATACATGGTTACAATCGGAACCTTGTGCTTTTTCACCTCCCGTCTCACGGCCTTAAGTGTCGCGACTATATCAAACATTGAACAATATTCCTGGTTAACCCGATAACAGTTTGTGAAGGTTTCGTTTCTCCCATTTAATCAGATCCCCGAAACCTTCGAACGATCTTTCAAGCCTCCTGAACTCGGGTGTGTGGGCCATCCGCCGACCTGTCGGGGATGTTTTTACTCCAAGATATTTGTGTAACATTTCATGGTAGACGACCAACCTGAGATATTCAATGGGGACCAGTCGATTGTCGAGAACAGAGTTAATCATGATAAGGTCGAGACTTCCATCGTAAAACCCCAGGGTGACCCGTCTTGTTTTAAAACGTAAACCCTTGACCACACGGCTATTCCGCCACCCGATCACCGCTTTTAACTCTCCGTTAAAACAGCTCCGGTCAAGATCGTCTGTTATCTCCTTGAGGTTGTAGACCTTGCCCTTCGGGTTCGCTCTTCTTTTTTCCTGTTTAATGAGAGTATCCGGTGACCTGTGACTCTCTGCAAACCGCATCACGCATGGTGGAGGTTTTTTTATTTCATTATTTATGTAGGCTACCAGCCCTTCCGTTACATCCCGGTCGGCCAGCGCGAAATACCTTGCCACCCTGACGAACATCATGCCGGGAGTCCTTTTAACGGAGATCATCGCCCTTCTGTTGTTGGTCAGGCGAATCTCAACCTCACCTGCAATTGAGGTCTTTAGCGTTGATGTAAAGGCTTGCTCGAAAAGATTCATGATAGGTGTTAGAATTAAAATCCGACCATTAACCTGGATAACTGTACAATATTGAATTAGCGAATATTATAGATATTTTCGTTCCAGGCGGCAAAAGGTAAAACGATGACGGGTAAACCGGGGAAGAAAAAGAGAGCAAAAGCGCTTTTCGAACAAGGGGTCGATAAGTACCGGAAAGGTCAGTTAGCCGAGGCTATCGAGGATTTCTCCGAAGCTATCAACCTCGACCCGGGCCATGCCAACGCCTTTAATAACCGGGGTAGCGCCAAGTCCGCGCTGGGCCACAAGGAAGAAGCCATCCAGGACTTCAATGCGGCTATAAGGATCAAACCGAAATACGCCGTGGCCTACAACAATAGGGGTAACGCCAAGGACGCCCTTAATATGAGGGAAGAGGCGATATCCGATTATAACAAGGCTATCGAACTCGAACCGAAATACGCCAACGCCTACAACAATCGGGGTAACTCCAAATCCTCCCTCGGAATGCTTGAGGAAGCTATAGAGGATTACGATACCGCAGTCGAACTGGACCCGAACGCCGCCATCACATACCACAATCGGGGTGGCTCCAAGTCTACCCTTGGCCGTAAAGAACACGCCATCGAAGACTATACTGAGGCCATCCGCCTCAATCCCGGTTTCGCCAGAGCCTTCAACAATCGCGGGAACGCCAGGACCGACCTCGGCTTGAACAACGAGGCTATCGAAGACTATAACGAGGCTATTCGCCTGAATCCGCGATATTCCATGGCGTATTACAACCGGGCAAACGCCAGATTCAGCATGGGAGACGAAAAAGGCGCAGTCGATGATTTCTCCTCCGCCATAAGACACGATCCCTCTTTCGCCGAAGCTCATAACAACCTCGGCAACACCAAGGACAGGCTTGGAATGCATGCGGAGGCATTAAAGCATTACGACAATGCGGTGAAACAGTCGCCCGACTTCTCCGAGGCTTATTACAACCGGGCCAACGTCAAATATAACCTGAACCTGAAAAAGGAATCGATAGACGATTACAACGAGGCTCTCAAGAGGTCTCCCGGTCTGGCTCCAGCTTATTACAACCGTGGAAACGCCAAATCTGATCTCGGCATGAAAGAAGAAGCCAAATCCGATTTCGACCAGGCGCTCTCCCTCGATCCGAATATGGTCTCCGCCTACAACAACCGGGCGAATATCCTGTCGGCCATGAACAGGAATACAGAAGCTCTGCTCGATTACGACGAAGCGTTAAGACTCGCCCCGGACCGATCAACCGTCTACCACAATCGCGGTAAAGCCCGGTTCGCCATCGGCATGGAAGAAGAGGCGATTGAGGATTTCGAGGAGTTTATCAAAATAGCCGATGAATCCCTCGCCCATGTGGCAAAACGAAACCTCGATTTTGTCAATGAATACAAAAAGGCGAAAAACGAAGGGAAGCCCACAGAGTTCCTGAAAGAGGAGATCCGCCAAAGCCCCGATATCGACTCCGCCGCGTCGCCCGCCCTGCCGGTCTCCCCTTTCAAGGATACCAGAAGCGAAACCACTCTCTTCGTCGATATGTGTAACAGCACCCTCCTGATGAACGAGCATGGCGCATACCATTTCTTCTCCCTTTTTCAGCTCCTCGACAATATTTTCACCGAAACCGCGAAAAACCGGGGATGTGTTTATCGTAAAGGACTCGGTGACGGGTTTATGGCGGTTTTCGAAAACAGTCTCAACGCCGTCATTGCGGCGGTAGGCATGATGGCGGAGCTTGAAAAATACAACAAAACCGCTTACGAAAAATATCGGTTCAACATCAGAGTCGGCATGGACGCCGGGGAAACCAGGGTGACCAGCGATAACGACCGGATCGGAATTTCGGTTACAGCCGCATCGAGGCTTGAGTCGATAAAACTCGATGCGTTCAAATCCCTGCTTATCGACGAATCGGAGTTTCCCGAACAGTCGAGGATTTTTGCGACGTATATTGTCTACAACGCGCTCAAAGACGATCAACGTCTCGTCTGCCGGGAAATCGGATGGTCAGAACTTAAAGGTCTGCCCGGATTCAGGTACGACATATACATGGTTGACTGGCGCAAGTCGCAGGAGCTTCTCATAAAATCACAAAACGCCACCTCTCAGCCAGTCCACTCCCAATCAATAGACGACAAACCTGAAAGCGCCCCAACCCTCGACGGCTCCCAGGAATAAGTGGCGCGGCCACGGCGATTAACGCTATCGCTAGGAATCTATAGTCTATTTACGGTCGCTCCGGTAGCGGGCGCTTTGCGCCCTGCCTTCGATCCTTTTTTTGGATGATTAACCCGGATAATTCATGAAGATTTGTAATGAATCATCGTAGGAGCCTGTCGTTGGGTCTATTGCGAATGATTAAATTTCCATTCCACATACCCCTTTGACTCCTGGTGCGGTAAGGTCGCGTAAAATACCCGTACGGATGAGGTTCTATAAGATATAATTCAGCTCTTAATTTAAACAGACCAAACTACGGATGAACGAAAACTACTCCCAAACCACAAAAGCGTCAATGACCGGTTCCAAAACCAGGGTTCCGCCTCAATCGCAAGATATAGAACGCTCTGTTTTAGGCGCCATTCTTCTCGACAATGAAGCCCTCCCGAAAGCCATCGAAACAATCTCCGACCCGGACGATTTCTACAACCCGAAACACCGGAACATTTTCGATGCGATGCTCTCTCTTTACGAAAAAAACGAGCCGGTCGATATGATGACCGTCGCCGAAGAGTTGCGGAAAAAAGGGAATATAGACAGCGCCAGTATCGAATACCTGGCAGAGTTGATGGATTTTTCCGCAACCTCGGCCAACGTAAGAATCCACTCGAAGATCATCAAGGAGAAATCGACTTTAAGGAAACTTATCACCGTTGCTGGCGAGGTTGTAACCCTGGCTTACGAAGATACGGAGGATGTCGATACGGTCCTCGACCAGGTGGAGCGTATGGTTATGGAGATATCCCAGGAGAGGGCCAGAAAGTCTCTCGTCAAGATCAGGGATATCGTAAAAGAGAGCGTAAAAACCATCGAAAGTCTCTACGCATCCAAGCAGTTGGTTACAGGTGTCCCCACAGGGTTTAAGGATCTGGACGAAAAAACAGCCGGCCTGCATCCGTCCGATCTGATTATCATCGCCGGGCGACCCTCCATGGGAAAAACCGCCATCACGATGAATATCGCCCAGAATCTCGCGGTAAACGACGAAAAACGGGTGGTGGCGATCTTTTCGCTCGAGATGTCGTCTGAACAATTAGTGTTAAGGATGCTCTGCTCCGAGGCGAGGGTATCGAGTCAGCGGTTACGGACCGGTTATTTTGCGCAGAGCGACTGGCCGAAACTGACCGCCGCCGCTGGCAGACTCCATAACTGCAACATCTATATAGATGATACGCCGGGTGTCAACGTGCTCGATATCCGCGCCAAAGCCAGAAGGTTACAAGCCGAATCGGGTCGGCTCGACCTTATCATCATCGACTACCTCCAGCTCATGAGTTCGAGGGGGAAAGTGGAGTCGCGGGTTCTGGAGGTTTCTGAAATCACCAGATCACTAAAACAACTAGCCAAAGAGCTTTCTACACCTGTAATAGCCATTTCACAGCTATCGAGAAAAGTCGAGGACCGTCAGGTAAAAAGACCACAACTGGCCGATCTGCGCGAATCAGGCTCCATAGAGCAGGACGCCGATCTGGTCCTCTTCGTTTACCGCGAGGAGTTTTATCATCCCGAAAAACCGGAGGCCCAGAACGTGGCCGATCTCATTATCGGCAAACAGAGAAACGGCCCCCTCGGCGATATCCGCCTCACATTCCAGAAAGATTTCACCCGGTTCGAGGATATGGCCACGGGTGGGCCGGGCGGCGGGTATGGGGAAGATCTCTAGCCCGCAGACTTTTGCCGAAGTCGATCTTGACCGGATAAACGCCAACCTCGACCTGATAAGCTCCGTTGCAAAGGTTCCGATGGCGCCTGTGATAAAGGCGAACGCCTATGGACATGGCGCCGTGATAATCGCAAGAGAGCTTGAACAGAGGAGGGATGTTATCGCCTGCTGTGTGGCCACTGTGGCTGAAGGGGTGGAGCTTCGGTCAGCGGGCATAAAAAAAAGAATTTTCACGTTGGGTGGAATCGTGCCGGAGCAGGCGGGAACGGTGGTTGAATATGGACTGGAGGCTGTGTTAAGCGACCTTGATTCGGCCAGGGCGTTGTCGCGAAGGTCGAAAAAGGGGGAGCGGGTCAGTGTCCACTTCAAGATCAACACAGGTATGACCCGTCTGGGAGCCGACCCTGAGATGGCTGTATCACTGTTCGCCAAGGTAGCAAAGTTGCGCGGAATCAGTTTAGCCGGAATTATGACCCACTTTGCTGACGCTACAACCACCAGGGAACAGACCGGCCTCTTCAGCGAAACCGTCTCCGCCATCAGGGACTCCGGGCATTCCATCCCGGCCATGAGCGCCGCCAACACCTCGGCGATATTCCTCCACCCCGAATCAAGGCTGGATTACGTCAGACCCGGCATCGGAATATACGGAATCCAGCCGTTCGGAGGTAGAGATCGTGGTCTTTTACCCGCGCTGAGTCTGAAATCGCGCATATCCCTTGTGCGGAAAATTTCAAGGGGGAGCAGTGTCTCTTATGGGGGAACCTGGAAGAGTCCGGGCGCAAGGGAAGTGGCTCTGCTCCCCACAGGATACGCCGATGGTTACCCCAGAAACCTGTCGAATAAAGCCCGTGCTATTATTAACGGGAAAACTGTCCGTCAAATAGGAACCATATGCATGGATAACTGCCTCTTCGACGTAACCGGACTTAATGCCAAAATGGGTGACGTTATGACCCTCATAGGTGAAGAGGGGGGCCGAAGAGTAACCACCTTGTCCGTAGCGAAACTTCTGGACACAATCGCCTACGAGGTATTGTGTGGAATCGGACGGCGGGTAACCAGAGTTTATCGGAAAAATGGCAAAATTTATTGTATGGCCGACTACCTGTCTGGCGGGCTGGTGACTTGAAATGCTGAACTTTTTTAATCCGCTCCACTTCATCGAGGTTGTCGGGGAGTGGGTTCTCTGGGCCTCCCACTCCACAGGGAGGGCGGTCTTTTTCGTATTTGACATAATAATGTGGTTGCCCAGAAGACCGTACCGCTTTCGGGCCATTTTCGAGCAGATGGAGGAGATTGGTTACAACTCCGTTCCGGTGGTGGCGTTGACGGCCCTCTCAACAGGCGGTGTTCTGGCTCTTCAAAGTTATGTCGGTTTCAAGAGGTTCGGCGCCGAGAGCATGGTTGGAACTGTGGTCGCCCTCTCTATGACAAGGGAGCTTGGGCCGGTGCTGACGGGAATCATGGTGGCTGGTCGGGCCGGATCGGCCATGGCCGCCGAACTTGGAACCATGCGGGTGACCGAGCAGATCGACGCCCTCTACACCCTCTCCGCCAATCCCGTGAAATACCTGATAGTGCCACGTTTTCTCGCCGGAGTATTAATGTTGCCAGTCCTTGTGGTGGTGGCGGACATTGTAGGAATTATCGGTGGCGCTCTTGTGGGTGTTGGAGTGCTGGAGTCAAACTCTGTCGTTTACTGGAAAAAGACCTACGATTTTCTTGAGTTGAATGATATTTACAGCGGGCTGATAAAATCTGTGGTTTTTGGCGGCATTATATCTATAACCTGCTGTTATCAGGGGTTTAACACCCAAGGTGGCGCAGAAGGGGTCGGTATCGCCACAACCCGGTCCGTGGTCATCTCCGCCATTCTCATCCTGGTAACGGACTACATTATGACGGCGATACTCTTCTGATGGCTGAAGACATAATCATCGACGCCGTGGACGTTCACAAGTCGTTCGGTCCGAAGGTTGTGCTCAGCGGGGCTAACCTCAAGATCAGGCGCGGCGAATCGATGGTGATTATCGGTGGATCGGGGACCGGCAAATCGGTTCTTATCAAACATATGATCGGCCTGTTGACTCCCGACAAAGGGAAAGTCTTTGTCGATGGAAACGAAGTGGCTAAACTTGGCAAGAACGAACTTAACGAACTGCGGAAAAAGTTCGGGATGCTGTTTCAGGGGGCCGCTCTCTTCGACTCCCTCACCATCGGTGAAAACGTCGGCTTCGCCATAAAGGAACATACCGATATCCCGAAAGCGGATCGGGAAAAGATAGTTACTAACAAACTGAATGTGGTCGGGCTTTTCGACGTTGAAAACCTTAAACCGGACGAACTGTCAGGTGGCATGAAAAAACGGGCCGGCCTTGCCAGAGCTATCGCCATGGACCCGGAAATCATCCTCTACGACGAACCGACCACCGGTCTTGATCCGGTCACAGCCGACCAGATTAACGAATTAATCGTCGATCTGCAGGATAAAATCGGCGCCACTGCTGTTACAATAACCCACGATATGGTCTCCGCCAACAGAATCGCTGATCGTATAGCCATGTTATACAAAGGGAAATTCCTGGCGGTAGGCAAACCGGATGAAGTTTTCGACTCGACGATACCTGAAGTGGTCGAATTCTGTTATATAGGCAAGATCATAAGAAATACACAGGGAATACAGGACAGGAGCAGATGAATATCCTGACACCGGAAACCAGGGTCGGCATGTTGACCTTATTGACAATATTGGCGCTGGTATACCTCTCCATGAAAACAGCGGGCGTACCCCTGTTTGGTAACGGTTCGCAGATGACCTTCTACATGAACTTCAACACCGTCGCCGGAGTCGAGCTGAAATCGAAAATCAGACTGTCGGGTGTAGAGATAGGTTATGTGGACGATGTTGAGCTTAAGGAAAACTTCGCCAGGGTGGTGGGAAAGCTTAACAAAAAGACCAGCATCAGGACCAACGCCATCGCCACCATCAGGACAGAAGGTCTGCTGGGTGAAAAATATATCGAAATAGTTCAGGGAACAGCCGATGCGCCCGCCCTGAAGGATGGTCAGACTCTGGCAAAAACCCAGGATCCCGCCGATATAAGCGACATGCTCAACAAGCTCGGATCCGCCCTGGACGATGTAAAGGCGGTAACCGGATCGTTTCAGGATGTCTTCGGCACCGTCGAAGGGAAAGAGAGGATGAAAAACATCCTGGCCAATATCGACGACTCCTCCGAAAATATCAAGCTGATCCTGAAAGAAAACAGGGAGGCTCTATCCGCCACCATCGCCAACATCAACGAGGCGGCAAAGAACATAAAACTGCTTCTGGATGAAAACCGGGATACGCTGACAGCCACCATCAGCAATTTTTCTGAAATATCGGGGGCTTTCGCCGACAAGGCGCCCGCTATGGCCAAAAACCTGGATGATATAACCATCGGCTTGAAAGAAATGATCGGCGAGAACAAAGAGAGCCTCAGGGCGGGTATCAGCAACCTTGAAGAGCTTACCGCCGAGTTCAAGGAAATCCTGAAAGAGAACCGGCAGAGCCTGAAAACCACCATGACCAATATAGCCTCCGCATCCGGCAATATCGACACGGCCATAGAGTCGATAAAAAATATGAGCGGGTCGATCGAGCGGGTGAGCAACAAGGTGGAAAGCGGCGAAGGGACGATCGGTAAGCTGATAAGCGACGAGGAGGTTTACGACAACCTCAACAGCGCGTTGTCCGGCGCCAACAGTTTCCTGAACAAGGCTGACAATATAAGGCTCGCTCTCGGATTCAGAGGTGAGTCCCAGACAGACAGGGATAACAACAACGCCTACGCCTCCCTGAAGATTATGCCGAGGGAAGACAAATACTACCTGCTTGAGGTTTCGGAGGATACCCGAAGAACCGACCTGAGCACTACAAGGAACACTCTGAACTCACTGCTCTACACAATCCTGATTGCAAAAAGGTATTCTGACGTGACAATAAGGGGTGGTCTTATCGAATCGTCCGCAGGGGCCGGAGTCGAATATCACGCTTTTTCCGATTCGGTCACTCTATCGGCTGATATATTCAACATCTCAGGCTACGACGGGACCGTCGATAAACCTCAATTGAAAGCGAGGTTACAGTGGAACTTTCTCGACTACATGTTCCTCTACGCAGGCGGCGACGAACTGCTCAACGAGCCTTACAAGACCTGGCTTGTCGGCGCCGGAATCATGTTTGACGAGAACGACCTGAAACTGGCCCTCGGCCTTCTGTAGTATGAATAAGGGTCGCTAATGGGTTATGCGCCATCCCTCACACCGATTATCAGTGAGAATGAATTCCTGCCTCTGGTGAAAGAGAAGTCGAGGGATATTATCTCCGTTCTGTCTGTGCTAAAGCGAAACGACAGCCCGGTCAACCGCCTCTTCTATTTCACGCTATTGCAGGAGGCGGAAAAACTGGAGGAGTTTCTCGACGACCATGGCGCCAGAGGCAACCTCTCCTGGCTCTATTTCGTTGAGCTTGTGGCGTGTGTCCGGAACTTTGCCATGGCGGGGTTCCATCTATTCCATATTCTTGATCGTTACCCGGAGTACCTGGGGGCGGAGAACGATTTCTTGCGTAAATCGTTCACACGGAAGACTCACGAAACCCTCGATTATTTCGCTTCGGTATTGATAAATTTTTACGAAGAGCTTTTAAAGGAGGCGGGATTTGAGGGAATTGAGGCGGAGTTTTCTGAGGACCCGACCAAAAAATGGAGCATGACGGTCACTCCCCAGCTTCCCTATACCATAGAAGGGAGCGCAACTTCCGCAGAGGAGGAGAGGCTTATCTCCGTCGCCCAGTCTTACCGGCGTATTTTTAAAAATTTCCGGCAGAACAAGTTGCAAGGAAAGCTGAAGGCCACCACCATGACCGAACTTGTGCCGTGTGTAATAAATGAAACCATGATGGCTCAGGTGGAGAGTCTGTTGCACAACATCCAGAGCGAATACGACTCCTATATCAGGGGTGGGGATATCGAAAAGGAGAACCCGCACACCCGCCAGTTGCGCGGTCTGACGGCGATTCCGATGCACCTTTTTGAATCGTTGCAGTGGCTCACCCATTTTTACGAACGACACGAGAGTTCTTTGAGGCAATCGGAGGCCAAGGACCGGATATCGGAACTGGTAGACGACGCAAAACTTTACGAATGTATAGTCGGTTATGGTCTGAAATTCTGCGGACGTTTCCTGGTGGAAGGAAATACCGCGGCTGAGCGGATTCTCTCCTCTTTCGTCAACCCGGTGGCGATGAAACTTCCCCTGCCGCAACCGCAAGGTATGCACGCCAGACCCTCCACCTACGTTTCGCTGATAGTTCAGGAGCATGGCACCGATGTCTTCATGGTGGCCGAAGGTGAGCGGTACGACTGCCGGTCTGTGCTTTCAATGATGGAGGCGGGTGGCGCCCTGGCCGACTCCGGGGCGACGCATGTGGTCTTTGAAGGGGACGACAGGGTTTTGGCTGATATAGCCATTCTTTCGGAGCATAACTATTGCGAAGACCAGGAGGTGCCACGAGAGTTGAGATACCTCAGAATAAGCAGAAACCTCTGATGGCAAAGAACGCCATGGAGATCAAAAACAGTATCGCAAACGAGGTGGACCGCCTTCTCCCCGACATGCGTCAAATCAACCGGGAGCTTTTTGAGAATCCGGAGCTTTGTTACGAAGAGGTGTTTGCCACCGAACTGACCAGCGGGTATCTGGAGAAGAACGGTTACAGCGTGACGCTTAAAACCTCGAAACTGAAGACAGCTTTTACCGCAGTGAGCAGAGGTAGACGAAAAGGCCCGAACATTGCCATTATCGCCGAGTACGACGCCTTGCCGGAAATCGGACACGCATGTGGGCACAGCATGATAGCCGCCTCTTCTTGCATCGCCGCAGTGGCGTTAAAAAATGCGTTCAGAGGCCATCCCGGTACGATAACCGTTATCGGAACCCCCGCCGAAGAGGGGGGCGGTGGCAAGATAAAGATGATTAAATCGGGTGTATTTAACGATGTGGACGCCGCCATCATGGTGCATCCTTCCAACAAAACAAGGGTGGTGGCCAGGATGTACGCCATCACAGACATCGAGTTCACCTTTACCGGCAAAGCCGCTCATGCGGCGGCGTTCCCGGACAGAGGGGTTAACGCTCTGGACGCGGGAGTCCTCTTTTATAATGCGGTATCGTGCCTGCGACAGCAGATGAAAGATGAAGCCAGGGTCCATGGTATCTTTACCCACGGCGGTGAGGCGCCTAATATCATCCCTGAAAAAGCTGTGCTTCGGTTCTACATACGGGCGTTGCATGTCGATTATTTTGAAGAGTTGAAAGAAAAGGTTATCAACGCCGCCAGAGGCGCCGCAAAATCCACAGGGTGCAAACTCAAGGTCGCCACCAAAGGGCTGACTTATCTACCCCTCTATCCGAACCGTGTAATGGGGGAGGCGTTCAGGGAAAACATTGCCACGCTCGGCATAACGGAGGGAAATTTCAGCGAAACCGAAGAGATCGGCTCATCCGACATCGGTAATCTTTCTCAGGTGGTTCCTACACTCCACCCTGAATACGCTATCGGAGGCCCTCATGAGGTGAATCACTCCCGCGATTTCCTTAAAGCTGTTATGAGCGAAAAGGGTGAAAAGGGGATGATCGGCATGACCAAGGCTATGGCAATGACGGTTTACGACCTGTTGACAGACGCAAAGTTGATGGTCCGTGTAAAAAAAAGTTTTGCCGATTGATAATAGTGGGGCTGATGTCCGGCACTTCCCTCGATGGTGTGGACGCTGTCGCGTGTGAAATAAACAAGGTTCGGGGAAGAATAGAGATCAACCCGCTTGCCACCGCCTTTCTATCTTATCCGGGGAGACTTAAAGAACGGCTTTTGCGTGTCAGTGGTGAGAATGGATCGACCGGGGAGGTCTGCGAACTTGACGGAGTGATCGGAGAATTTTTTGCCAAGGCGGTCAATAAACTGCTTCGCTCACAATCCATGCAGGAAAAACGGATCGATCTGATCGGTTCCCACGGACAGACAATCCACCATCTTCCCCGGAAAAAAAGAACATTGCAGATAGGCGATCCGGCCATAATCGCCGAAAGGACCGGCGCCTGCGTATGGAGCGATTTCCGCTCCGCTGACATGGCAAAAGGGGGGGAGGGCGCGCCCCTCGCCCCGGTGATTCATCTGCCACTTTTCGGCGATAAGAAAAAGAATGTCGCCGTGGTTAATATTGGTGGCATAGCCAACATCACCTCTATTCCGGCGGGCGCGGAAACTCTGGATGGTATCGTGGCCTACGACACCGGCCCCGGAAACATGCTTATCGACCATGCGGTCGGCGCTATGGGGAAAGGCGCATACGATAGAGGAGGGGAAATCGCCTCATCAGGGAAAGTGGACGATAGTTTGTTAAAAGAATTTCTGTCCCACCCATATTTCAGGAAACGTCCACCTAAATCGACTGGTCGGGAGGTTTTTGGCGCCCGGTTCAGGCTTGATTCTCAAGGTTATAAATATAACGCTGACACGGTTGCGACCTTGACAGAACTTACCGCCGTCACTATTGTCAAGGAAGCCAACAGGCTTTTCAAGGATAGAAATGAGGGGGGCAGAGTGGTAATCTGCGGAGGCGGCTCGAAAAACCGTTATTTGCTGAACCGGATAGATGATCTGACCGGCCCTGCAATAGAGGTGATAACTTCGGATAACGCAGGTTTCCCCGCTCAGGCTGTGGAGGGGGCTTTGATGGCTCTCCTGGCCTACTATTCGGAAAAAGGGGAGCGCCTGAACCTCTTATCCGTTACAGGTTCCAAGGCTCCCGTGGCGCTCGGTAGCCGTACAGGATTCTAAGGGGGGGATGGAGCGGGTGATGGGATTCGAACCCACGACTCCAACCTTGGCAAGGTTGTACTCTACCACTGAGTTACACCCGCATTACGCGATTCAATCGAAGCGAATATTTTACCCCATTGGAGACAAATGTCAAATAGCGGACTGCCCCGAACGGTCGTAATCACCATTTTGGTGGTGATCACCCTTTTCCTGGGGTACCGGTTCACCCGTGAAATGCGATTTTTCACCGTCACAAAATGGCTGGAAAAACCGATGTCGGTAAAAACCCCCGATGGGCTTTCAGGTATAAGCGCCGAAGTGTGCGGCTCCTGCCACCGTGTGATCTACGACGAGTGGAAATCGAGTATGCACGCAAAAGCGTGGACTGATCCATATTTCCAGAAGGATTTTCAGTACGATGGCGGGCAACCGGTCTGCCTGAATTGCCACACCCCGTTGGAAAATCAGCAGAGGAGGCTGGTTACAGGCCACCGGGACAAGGATAAATTTGAACCGGTCACGGTTCCGAACCCGAAATTCAGCCGGGAGCTACAAGATGAAGGGATCACTTGCGCAGTATGTCATATCAAGGATGGAGTCATCCTCGGTCCTTACGGTGTAAAGACCGACGCGCATCCCAGCAAAAAAGATGACCGGTTGACCGACGGTGAAAGTGTCTGTGACCCGTGTCATAATGTGCCACCCGACAGATCCGAAATATTCCAGGGCGCTTCGCTTTGTGGCACGGTCAATGAGGTTTTCGATAGCTCCGACACTGTCAATTGCGCAAAATGCCATATGGAAAAGATCGAAAGGGAACTCGTGGAGGGTGGCCCCGTCAGGAGAGGGAGCAGGCACTACTGGCGAGGTGGTCACGACAATAAAATGGTAAAAAGAGCATTGACCATAGAGCTTGACGACCGGAGCGACCCGGTCAGCGCGGAGAAGAAATTTCAACTGAGAATTACAAACAGAGGCTCGGAACATAAAGTTCCCACCGGCTCTCCCGACAGACTGCTCGAAATTTCATTCCTTCTGAAGGATGGCGCCGGGCAAATTGTGAAAGAATCGAAAAATTACATCCACAGGGTGATGATCTGGCGACCGTTCATCATCGACATTTGGGATACCCGCCTGAAGTTTAAAGAGAGCGCGGATTATTATTTCAGTTTTCCGGCCCCCACAGGGAAGAGTGAGTATCTCCTCTCCGTTGTTGTAAGATATGGACTGCTCCATGAAAACAGGCGCGTAAAAATTGGATACGAAAATGAAGAGCCGGTACTGCACACACTCTTTGAAAAAGAGGTGGTCGTTGCGCCATCGGGATGAGCCGATAAGATGAACGGCGAGCCGATATCATCATTATGGGTCTCGATAACCGTAGGGATAGTGTTGAGCGTCCTGTATGCGTTATTCGGAGACCACTTCGATAATTTTTTAAAAAGGTTGGCGCCCGACCCGAAAAAAGGTTTCCGGGTGTTGACCATAGCGGGTTGTGCGATCTATGTATTTGTGGCGTTGGCAATATCGATCTACATCCTGCTTGTGTTGTTAGGAGCGTTGGAGAGGACTGAGGCTGTTGGATGAGAAAACCGCCCTGGTTGCAAAAACGCGTTGGCTTCTCGAAAGAAACTTTTGCGGTCCGCAACCTTATAGACACAGGGGGTCTTAACACCGTCTGCAAATCCGCCCGATGCCCGAACCTGGGTGAGTGTTATTCCGCCGGGGTGGCGACCTTCATGATTCTTGGCGAGTTATGTTCCAGGGCGTGCCGGTTTTGCGCAGTGGAGCGTGGAGCCACAGTCGGTATCGACCCTGAAGAGCCGGAAAGAGTGGCTGAAACGGCGTTTCTGATGAAACTTTCCCATGTGGTTATAACATCGGTCACCCGGGACGATCTTCCCGACGGTGGCGCAGGGGTTTTTGCGCAGACTATAAAGGCCCTTCGTGCCCGACTCCCCGATTCGACCATAGAAGTCCTGACCCCCGATTTTCAGGGCGTTGATAATTCTATCGACACGGTAATAGACGCCGAACCCGACTGTTTTAATCACAATATAGAAACCGTACCTTCACTTTATAGAAAAGTTCGGCCCCAGGCAAGTTACAGACGATCACTTAACCTTCTCGAACAGGTGAAAAAAAAATCTGGCGCGGATATGAAAACCAAAAGCGGGTTGATGCTAGGATTCGGAGAGCGGATTGATGAGGTTCTCGCCGTAATGAACGACCTGCGCTCAGTCGGTTGCGATATCGTTACCATCGGCCAATACCTTCAACCCGATCGCAAGAGCCTTGAGGTGACCGAGTATGTTCCCCCCGAAACCTTCGACTCGTTAAAGGAGAAAGGGCTTGCTCTCGGCTTTACAGTGGTTAACGCAGGACCCTATGTGCGATCCTCCTACCATGCGGGAGAACTGTTCGGCGAGAATGCAAAGAGGGAACGTAGTCATGCTTGAGCTTGGCCTTTTTTTTGTGAGCTGTTTCATTACCCTCTTTTCGGTCCTTGATCCTTTCGGAGCGGCGGTCACCATGCTGGCGCTCACCCACGACGACACCGAAGAGAGCAGAGCAAGTCAGGCGTATCGCGCATCGAGAGCTTCACTCCTGATTCTTCTCTTCTTCACTTTTGTCGGTGGATATATTTTCGCGTTGTTCGGTGTTTCGATCCATGCGTTGCTCATCGCAGGCGGCCTGATTCTTCTCCAGGTTGCGTTCAGGATGCTGGAGGGGCAATCGCTTACTTATAGAAGCACAAGACCTGAACAAGAAGAAGGTGAGAAGAAAGAGGATATCGCTATCATACCCCTTGCCATTCCGATAATGGCGGGACCAGCGGCCATAACCACGGTTTCGATCTGCGCAAACAAATCAGATAACATAGGCATGTGGGTTATGCTCATCATGGCGGTCACAGCGTCGATATACCTGACATACCTTATATTGAAAAACTGCTCGACGCTGACAAAGTTGCTCGGCGAAACCGGAGTAAGGGTACTTGTTCGGGCAATGGGGCTTATACTGATGGCCATGGGGGTGGAATTTATCCTGTCCGGCATCGACGGATACTTTATACAAACGCCATAATTTTTCGCCGACGATAATTACAAGGAAATTTACAGAAAATGAAAGCATATAGAAGCACAAAGATTATCTGCACAATCGGTCCGGCTTCCGCCAACCGTGAAACGTTGGTAAAAATGATAAACGCCGGCATGGATGTCGCTCGGCTAAACTTTTCCCACGGATCGCACGAGAACCATAAAAAAATTCTGGAATTAATCAGGTCAGCCAGTAAGGAAGCGGGTAGACAGGTCGGGATCCTGCTCGACTTAAGCGGCCCGAAAATCAGGCTGGGAGAATTAAATCAGGCTGTATTAAAACTTAATCATGGTCAAAATGTCGTTCTTCAAGCAGGGGATAAAGCGGAGGACGGTATCATCCCGGTCCAATACGCGCATATCGCGGAAGATCTCTCCCCCGGCGCCCGGATATTGCTGGCCGATGGTCTGGTGGAACTTCGGGTCGATAAGATCGAATTGGGCAGATTATATTGCACCGTGCTGAATGAAGGTGAGATTTCATCCCATAAAGGATTAAATCTGCCGCTAACCAAACTTCGCATTCCGTCGTTTACCGATAAGGATAGAAGGGACCTCGAATTCGGCCTGAACGAAGGTATCGATTTTGTCGCCATGTCGTTTGTCAGGAGCGTCGAAGACCTGGTTCCGATTATGGAGATACTCACGAAAATGGACCATCCCCCTTTGCTTCTTGCCAAAGTGGAGAAACCTGAGGCGATAGATAAACTTGACGAGATACTAGCGTTTGTCGATGGTCTGATGGTCGCCCGGGGTGATCTCGGTGTGGAGATGCCGTTCGAAGAGCTTCCGATAATGCAAAAGAAAATAATCGCCGCCGCGCGCCGCGCCGCCAAACCTGTAATCACAGCCACACAGATGCTCCGGTCGATGATCGACAATCCTCGCCCCACAAGGGCCGAGGCCACCGATACGGCTAACGCCATCCTCGACGGGACCGGCGCCGTTATGTTGTCCGAGGAGACCGCCATCGGATCATACCCGGTGGAAGCTGTAAGGACACTTCACCAGATCGCAAAAGCCACCGAACCGCATATCAACTCCAAACTACTGCTCAAAGAACCCGATTCAGCCGCCTTGAGCCTCATAGGATCGTCCATAACCAAAGCGGCCTGCTACCTGGCAAGAAAACTTTCCGCCACCTGTATCGTCGTCACATCCAAATCGGGCAAAACAGCCCGTAAAGTCGCCCGGTTCAGGCCTCAAGCTACGATTGTGGGGATTACCAGCGAAGAAAAAACCTACAGACAGATGTCCCTCTTCTGGGGAGTTGCACCACTACTGGAGAAGGAGAAAAAGAAACCAACCGAACTCGCCGATCTGGCTCTCGAATTTATAGTGGAAAACAAACTCGGAAAATCGGGCGACCGGGTAATCCTCACATCAGGCTACCCATCACTACAATCAGGAACAACCGACATGCTAAAAGTCCTAACCATCCCCTAGTGGCTGGGCCACTGCCTGTTCCACTACCGCTGGGAACTGATGATCTGATTACGTTCGCTCCGGTAGCGCTCGCTTCGCTCACTGCCTCCGGTCTGTTACGGAAGGTTAAGAACCGATCACCACTCTCGATAGTCAGTCCCTGATCGGAGCCGTTTGACTATTCAATGCCAGGAAGTTTAGAGGTGGCCCCCATTTGCTGGACATCTGTGCGGCATATTTAAGGTTGATACCCGTGGTTAAGTTCATGCCGCCAAAGGTTTTTTCCAAAGCCCATTATACACTTCATTCGGCGTAGCCCCATCGAACGTAGAGTGGGGTCGGCGAGTGTTGTAATATTCGATCCACCAGT
>JAJDBK010000057.1 GCA_029261405.1 Nitrospinaceae bacterium | reverse complement strand
TACTTGACGACAGCTCACCCCTGGCTGTCGGGTCAATGCTACCGCTTCACGCTTAAACTCAACGTCATACTTTCTTCGATTCGACATAAACACTCCTTTGGCACATTATGCGCCTTCTTGAAAGTGTCCGTGAAAACGGGGTTGAACCCGAATCAATTAAGTTCGGCTTTGTTTACCGCTCCGAGTTTCATCAGAATCTCTTTGGAGATCGCCACTATATCCCGTTCTTCGTAGAAATAGTGGCGATCCACCGATTCTGGCGCCACGGTGATGGCCTGGGCGATATATCTTGCGGTGAGACGTTGATCCGCCTGGGCCAGGGCGTTCACTGCGGACTCTATACATTTCACGAAAGTTACGTAACGCGTCCGTTCCGCGAGATAATCACCAACCGGTGCAATACTTTTCAAACCCTTGATATTCCCACCCGCCGACTGTTTTTTCATTATTTTACTTGCGAGAAGGGCGACGCTTTCGCTTTTGAGAGCGGCGCCGGATCGGAAAAAATCTGGTTTTTCATTCAGATAAGCCAAAAACATACCTAAGGAGTTGGCGGAGCCTTTACTTATCGCTGTTTCAAGGTTTACTAGCTCTTCCGCAAAAGGGATCACCGGTTGTTCCCTTCTCTTTTTCTCGTCCTGACCGTGGGCCAGAAGTTTTACGAACCGGACGATCTGGGGGTTGTTGGAGCTTTTATAACTCTTGTGCGCATGGGCCGACATCGCCATGATAAGTTCGCTACCCAGCGCCTCTTCGCTTATTAGGAATCGCGGAGCTTTCTGGCCCAGTACGAACATCGTCTTGATAGCGGAATTCTTGTCCTGCCGAATCATCTGCTCCAGACGATTTTTTAACGCTGGAAATGTCGCATCCGATGGGGTCAGTGGTGTCGGCTCCTGAGGTTTAACCGGCGCCATGGTGTCGCTGTTTTCTCCTATCTTCTCGAACGATGTTATCAACCCCGGCAGTAGCTCCCTGATCTCCTGGTTTTCGTAGAACATTCTCTCTTTTGGCAAGGATGGGTCGGTGTAGACCGACTGCACGATATAACCAGCGGCGTCGATTCTTTTATTCTTGGCCATGGTGGCCACCGCCATGTTGTATAACACCGCCGCTTTGTTGGGAGGATTTAAATCTAGCAGTTTTGTGTAGAGCCTTAGCGATTCGTTTGGTCCGCTCTTTTTTCGCAACTGGGCGCCAACATAGTTGATCTCCCGGCATGCGTCCATAAAACACTCTTTTCTCTCCGCCGCCTGGAACAAGAGTCGTTCCGCCTCCTGATAATCCCCTTCGTCTGATGCGGCCAGCCCGAGACAGATCATCTGCGATCCGGGCATGTTGTCGCTGTCGGTCTTCAGAGTCTTTTCCAGGTAGCCGCGAGCCAGCACGCCAAGCTCCTGGACAGCCTTGTGGCGGTGGCCCAACTGTTCGCCCAAACCTGTTTTGAATATGGAGCCGGCTATACGGGCAACCGCCTCCTCCTTCCCGTCCGGGGAGTCATCTTCGCTAACAGGGGTGACGCTTTCCGCTTTTTTCAAGGCCGCATTAAAGTTGCTGATCACTTCGCCCACAAGCTTGCTCACCTCCGGACTTTCAGGATCGGAGCCGTTATCGATCATCTCTTTAATCTGCAAAACCCTTGCGCCGGCGATCTCCTGGTTTGGCGCTGGCAGGTCTCTTGCCACCTCTTCAGCTTCGGTGAACCGTTGGATCGCTTTGGTATATTTACGGATCTTGTTGTAACCGCGACCACTCTCCATAAATGCGTCAGGATTCTCCGGGAAAAGCTCGATCGCCTTGTTGAAACGGATAATGGCCTCTTCAAAGTTACCCGAATTCTTTAACTTTACGCCCTCCGCCATCAGCTTGTCCGCTTTGGCTTTCCGCTCGCTTAACTTTTCGTCTCGCTCCCGGTTTTTTATCTTTTCGAGGGCGGTATCCTTGCCGGTGAGCAGTTCTTCGAGAAACTCCCGCAGGATCGGCAGACGTTCCTTGATCTGCTCGTTTAGCTTGTTACTCTCCGCGTGTGGAAATATGAAAGCGCCCGGAATCCTGAAATGGGCGAAGGTCCGGACATACTTCTCCCTTATCTGATAGTTGCTGGCCTCCACCAGGACCGGAACTATTCTCGACAAACAGGAGAAAACCTTCTCTTCGTCGCTCTTTGTCTGGCCGATTCGCGCCTTGACGCTGACCAGAAAATCGCGCCACGCCTCGTTTTTGCTTTTGTTCTCGCCAGCTTTCAGCAGACCTGTCGGGTCCACGAGCGCATGAACCTCTGTGGTGAGCAATACTTTTGCCAGTTTTTCGATGGAGTCGTTTCTGGATGTCCCAGGCGGTAAGGTTTTGACAGCTGTAAAACCGAGAAGTTTGCTGAACATGACATCGACCTGCTGGAGCATGGTACGGTCGCTTATCAGTAGCCTGAATTCCTCTCCCCTGAATGGCTCCAGAGGGTCCACGGAAGGAGCGGTGTCGTTTTTTTCTTGAGCCATAAAAAGAAATTGGTCTGATTAGTTGCGCAAACTGCCTTACGATCAAGACACCGGAATTATATACCCTCCACGACATTAATCAGGATAATTCTTAAGGTGGTGCGACCACAGCGATACAGCGGCGCCATTACCGGAACCCTGGCAAAGGAATTCCAGAATGTCTCGTCAACGCCTGTGCCCCAGAGGGTACCACGCACCTTCTTTACCAGCCGTTATAAACCCGATGGAAGGGGGCGAAGCCCCCGCTACCAGTGCGAATTGAATAAGGCTTTCAAACGGCGCGGTAGCGTAACAGGCTGTGCGCCACGCACTAGCGTAACAGGCTGTGCGCCACGCACTAGCGTAACAGGCCGTGCGCCACGCACTAGCGTAACAGGCCGTGCGCCACGCACTAGGCGAGAATTGAGACTTTTCCTCCGTAGGGGATGCTTGGTACCGCATCCCTTACGGTTTGGGCCAATGCGGCTCTCTGAGGGTCGCCCGATTCGGTTTTTACTTCCTTCATGCCAGCGGCGCCTTTCGGTTTCATTGGAACCGCCGGGTGTTTTCCACTGAAATCAGTAATATTTACTGCGGGCATATCGTCCTAGACCTAATGGTGTTAACTATCCTTATTCGACTTATCGGCGCAAATAAGGGAAAGTTGATCTTACTGGGTATCGAAAGTCGGCTGGTAGTAGGGCATATATGTGCCGGGTCCCTCAAAACTTACCGCTACCCGCTCGAACCGCTCCCTGAAT
Organism: Nitrospinaceae bacterium; assembly: GCA_029261405.1. Lineage (GTDB taxonomy): Bacteria > Nitrospinota_A > UBA7883 > UBA7883 > JAJDBK01 > JAJDBK01. Next base: position 64,197 of record JAJDBK010000057.1, on the reverse strand, counting down.
TCGTCTGGTGACAGATTCGTTACGCTGGCAAGTTTCTCCACATAAGCCTGGTTCGTGAAGTCATCTTTCTTAAGACGGATCATATATTCGAGCGCCATCTCGTATGTTTCGGTATTGATATCCACCAGTCGAACTTCGGTTTTACCGGTAGCCGGGTCCATGATGCTGTAAAATGGCATCGGTACGAATCGCCCGGTCTGAATGGTCACCATGTCACCTGACCCTCCAAGGAGGGCGTGTTTCGCCGCCGCGAATCCGAGTTCTTTCGTATATTCCATATCGAATGGAACAGGTTCCACGCATCGGAGTTCGTAACCGACGTTCTTATCGACTATTGTGTTCGACATTCCAAGTTTTTCGAGTTCGGCTCTGACGGCGAGTTTTACCATCTTGCCGAAGTCGATCTCCGCAAGTCTGGGATGTCCATGGTCGTCATACTCCATGTGGCCCATCTTCTCAAGCTCGGCAACCGTCAGTTTTTCCGCCAATCCTTCCGCCAGAATAGCGACCCCCTGACTGCGACCGGAGGCTTCTCTTTTTACTATTGCGCCAATCAGGGTATCGACCAGCCATGAGAAATCAAGGGTTTCGGATTTGCACTCTTCCGGAATAATGGTCAAGGTGGCGCCGGCGGCCTTTCCTATGCCGAGCGCAAGGTGCCCCGCTTTTCTTCCCATAGCCACCAGAAAATACCAGCGCTGGGTGCATTTGGCGTCGTTCATGATGCTTTTGACTATCTGGACACCGTAATGCCGGGCGCTGGCGAATCCGAACGTCCTGATTCCGTGGGGCAGGTTCAAGTCGTTGTCGATAGTTTTCGGTACATGAATCACCCGTATTTTGCCATCGGCGGCCTGGGAGATTTTGTGGGCGGAGAAACAGGTATCGTCACCACCAATGGTGATCAGGCAGTCGATCCCGATCTTCCGCAGGCTGGTCACAACCGATTCGATATCTTCCGCTTTGCGTGTAGGGTTGGCTCGGCTTGTGCGCAGGATTGATCCACCCTCGAAGTGGATTACCGTTACGTCATTGATGAAAAGCTCCTTCACATGGGAGGTATCCCCCTTGATAAGGTGAGAGAAACCATCGTAGATGCCGATAACCCTGGCGCCATGGTTTTTGAGCTTTATCGTGGCCGCCCTGATTACACTGTTTATTCCGGGCGCCGGTCCACCACCTACCAGAATGCCGAAGGTCTTTGCCTTCATCGTTTATTTCCTTTAAGAATGTCTCTAAATCAGAATTATATTAGAGAAACTATGATCGGTCCAATACGGATAGTGTCGGTAACCACCTGTTGTCGGGGAATTATTTCGATATGGTCCGCCATCTTGATAACGATTAAGCTAAAAAGAGCGGCATCCACACTGCTTACCGCTCATCATCAGTGAACAATAATATTCACCTCAAATCAGCGATAAACCTGTCTGATAACCGCTCTTCTTCGCTATCGAATCGAGTCTCTGTCGGACCAGCGGGCCGGAACCCGCTTTGCGTCAGATATTCACTTGAATAGAAAAAAACGCGATCCAGCGTCGCCACCGGATCGGCGTAATTAATTTACCAGGAACGTCTTGGCGCTCTCGGTTTGCGAGGCTCAGCCTGATTGACTTTTATGTTGCGTCCTTTAAGATCGGTTTCGTTGAGAGCCTTGATGGCTGTATCAGCGTTGGAGTTTTCCATCTCTACAAAGCCGAAACCACGGGATCGCCCAGTTTCACGATCTGTAATTAACTTGGCGGATTCTACTGCACCATATTCTTCAAAAACCGCACGTAAATCTTCTTCTGAAACTGTAAAGGGGAGATTACCCACAAAGATATTCATAGTCGACTGTTGTCCTCAAAAATAAAAAAAAAGTTTTCGGCGCGAACTTTCTTGCGAAAGGGACGCGTCCTGTTTAGCCTTTCCCCAAAAGGGCTTTGGCTTGTTAAGCTAATCTTGGGAGGAAAACCTGAGGCGGGTAGTCTAGCGTCAGTTTCAGCCAAAATCGAGCACAGGGAAAATGATACCACAATTACGGTTGTAAAGATAATTATGATTTGATATGTGGTTTTATTTTCGATCAGGAGCGCAAACCTCCCCCCATACTGACCGAAACAGGGTCAGCACACCCCGCTCAGTCTCATACAGTGGTCAGATGACCAACAGGTAGACGATCCACCCTACCGAGAAGAACAACCCCGTGATGCAGAGGGACACCCAGAGGAATCCAATAGCCAACGGAACGAACTCTACGCTGTTAAGCATATCCATGTTGTTTGAGAGTCTTTGCATGACAATCTCCTTCTATTTACCTACATATAATATGGGGTCCGTAAGCGGAAAAAAGGGGAGGGTCTGGTCGAAAAATCGTTATCGGTTTCCGCTATCAGATGGTTACAGATAGCGGAGTAACGCCAAGGGCGCATAGCTCATCAATGACCATCGTGACCATCTTCTCAAGATTTTTCGCGATGGTAGGGGAGGGGGTCATGGCGTAGGTAGTGATGTTCTCTGGTTGAATCCCGATGATTGTGACCGATTCGGGGCTTTTTCCGATGGTTTCCGCGACCGACAGGCAATCGATCAGGCCGATATCGTGGCTCGACAGTTTTTTCGGTACCGTAAGCCTGAAATCATCCAGATTGTATCGTCGTACTGTTCCCGGTTCGTCGGGACCATTGGCGGCATCGAGTATTACCAGATGATCCGCGTCTTCTATAATTGGCAACAGACCCGCCATACCGGTGACTCCGCCATCGTACAACTCCACGTTTTCGGGGAAGGTGTACTTCTCCATTAGCATGTTAATGGCGTGTACCCCGGCGCCTTCGTCCGTCAGCAGGATATTGCCGATACCGAGGAGAACTACGACAGGAGGTTCGTTCATTTGGTGTCCCGGTATTTATAGCCGCCCACGATGCTGGTGATATGCCCGTCCCGCCAGATGATGGTCTTGGCGACCTGTATATATATATGAACGATGATACCCGCGATCATTATCCAGAGCGATATGTGATGGGTCAGGCGAACCATCTGGTTACCGCCTAGAACCCACTCTATCCAGTCGGTGCCGAGGTGTATCATCTGCGCCCACCAGTAGTCGGGGGAGAGGGCGTGGACGTAGAGCTGGAACCCGGTTACCAACTGGAAAACCATCAGCAGATGCAACAGCAGAAAAAGTATGCCGTCGAACGGATCGACATGACGATAGAAAGGGGGTTTCCTGAAAGTTATGTAGCTTCCCGCCACTTTTAAAGCGCCGATGATATTTCTGGGGGTGGGGAGAATCTCGTACCAGTCCCGATGGTAGAGGCTGAAAAAAGCGAGGTAGAACCTGACCATAATTGATATGTCGAGGGTCATGGCGGCGAGAAAATGGGCCAGCCGAATGTAACCCATAACATAACTGTCCCAAGCCTCTCCTTGCCCGTAGAAAGCTGTGGGGTCGCCTATGTACCATCCGGTCGGAATCAGGACCAGGACAGAAAAGAACATCAGCCAGTGCAGGAAACGGTTGCTGAAATTCCTGACATAATAGAGTTCTTTTTTCTGCAACGAGATCGCATGGGACTTCATCAGGTTTACTCCCTCTCGTTAAACCGCCTTGACCGTATAAGTCTCTTTTTGCTCCGGATCGAAAATATGGACAGCGCAGGCGAGACACGGATCAAATGAGTGGATCGTCCGCAGAATCTCCACCGGCTGTTTCGGATCTTCCACCGGAGTGCCGATAAGCGCCTGCTCGAAAGAGGAGCGTTGACCGCTCTTGTCCCGGGGCGATCCGTTCCAGGTGGTCGGCACCACAAGTTGATAATTCTTGATCTTGCCCCCCTCGATTTCGATCCAATGACCCAACGCGCCACGAGGCGCTTCGGTCATGCCGAATCCTTTTGCCGACTGTGGAGCGGGATAGTCTACGCAGATATCAAGGTCGCCTTTTTTGAGGTTGCCGAGCAGTTCAATAATCCACGACTCCATCTGGTCTGCGATGATTTTTGTCTCCACAGCGCGGGCCGCTGTCCGTCCGAGGGTGGAGAAGAGAACCTCTGGCCCTACACCGAGCTGACCTAACAACCAGCCGACATTGGCTTTGGTCGATTTGTGTCCCGACGCATAGTTGACCAGCATCCTCGCAAGGGGGCCAACTTCCATGGCGCTTCCTTCGTAGCGAGGTGTTTTGAGCCAGCTATATTTGCCGTTATTGGCCGTTTCGATACCTGTAAACCAGGGTTTTGTCTCACCTTTACCCGGATGCAAAGGATTCACTCCGTCATACTTGTACCAGGAGTGGGTGACATCTTCTGTGATTTTCTTCTCATCCACAGGGTGGACCTGTGACAGGTCGCGGTTACGAACTATACCTCGCGGGAACCAGAGATTATCAGGCTCCGCTCCGCCGTTCTGCGGGAACATGCCGTAGGAGAGGTAGTCGGACAAACCTCCACCGATGGAGGCCCAGTCGAGATAGAATGGCGCTACCGCCAGGACATCGGGGATATAGACGTTGTCGATAAACTCTTTAGCTTCTTTCAGGATAAAGAGAAACTCACTGATCCGATTGGCGTTAAGGTCGTTTATGCAGGTGACGCCCCCTACGGTGTAGGTCTGTATATGCGGATTCTTGGCGCCGAAAACGGCCTGCATCCTCGCTATCCCGCTCTGCATGGCAAGGGCGTCGAGGTAGTGGGAGACCGCCATAAGGTTCGCTTCCGGCGGCAGTTTGTACGCCTTATGCCCCCAGTATCCGTTGGTGAACGGACCGAGCTGTCCCGACTGTACGAACTTTTTGATCTTCTCCTGAACCACTTTAAAGTCGCCCGGACCACTTTTCGGAGCGTTCGGATTCATCTTGTTGGCAAGGGCGCTTGTGGCTTTCGGGTCCGCCGATAGAGAGGAGACCACATCGACCCAATCGAGGGCGTGCAGGTGGTAGAAATGGACAGGATGATCGTGCAGATACTGTGCGCCCATAATCAGATTGCGGATCAACCGGGCGTTATCGGGTATCTGAATTCCAGCGGCGTTCTCGACACATTTTACCGACGCCAGCGCATGAACGGTGGTGCATACACCACAGACCCGCTGAGTGATTATCCATGCGTCACGCGGATCACGACCTTGCAGAAAGACCTCGAATCCGCGCCACAACGTGCCGCTACTCCAGGCGTCTTTCACCTTCCCGTTTTCAAGCTCCACTTCGATTCTGAGGTGTCCTTCGATCCGGGTAATCGGATCGATAACGTGCCGTTCGCCCATGATCATTCACCTTCTTCTTTAAGGGTGTCGTCGAATTTTTTCCGGTTGATGAAAGTGTAAGCCGCGTGGGCGGCCACTCCGGCTGTGGCGGCTCCCACCAGTCCGAAACCGAGTCTATCCGCTGTGGTCTCCACCCCCGGCAGAGTCACGTTCGGCAGACGCTCGTAGAACGGTTGCATGTTGTCCCAGAACTGTGGCTCCGAACAGCCGATGCAACCATGCCCCCCCTTGATGGGCCAGGAGGTGTTGTCGTTATATTCGACCCAGGCGCAGTTGTGGTAGGTCTGTGGGCCTTTGCAACCGACCTTGTAGAGACACCATTTATCCTGAGAGGCTTTGTCGCCAAATTTTTCAACAAACTGACCTGCGTCAAAGTGGGCTCTGCGGGGACAGTTGTCGTGAATCCTCTTCCCGTATGCAAAGAGGGGACGACCGAGCCTGTCGGTCTTCGGCAAGGAACCGAGCAGGAGGAAGTTGACTATCGTCGCAACAGAGTTGACAACGTTGTGCGGGCAACCGGGAATCTTTAGGGTTGGAACTCCGATAGCGTCTTCTACTCCCTTGGCGCCTGTCGGGTTTGGTCTTTGAGCCTGAACACCACCGAAACTTGAGCATGTTCCTACGCAGACCACGGCCCCGGCGTCGGCGCAGACCTCACGGGCAAGGTCGATTCCGGTCTTGCCGCCGATGGTCAGAAAGTCGCCCGGTTTTCCCGCCGGACCCGGAGGTGTCCCGGTCGGTATGGCGCCTTCGCAGACAACGATATATTTCCCCTTGTTATCTTTCATGGCCTGCGCAAGGGCCGCCTCGGCGGCGTGTCCCGACGTTGTCATTATCGTTTCGTGATAATCGATGGAGAGGATGTTTAAAACAAGATCTTCGATGGAGGGGTAGGTGGAGCGGATAAACGCCTCCGAGTCGCCGGTACACTCTGCAAAGTGCAACCAGATCACCGATGGTCTGCGCGCTCCCCCTTCGATAGCTTCCGCGATTTTCGGGATGAACGATGGAGCCAGACCTAGAATAGCCGCTATCTGGGCGCAGAAAACCATGAAACCTCGTCGGTCGAGTCTGTTTAGCTCACCCAACCGGTTATCGGGTGTGGCTGACATCAGCCCGTTACTGGTCCGGCACATGCGATCCTCCCTTCCTCTTCTCCAATTTCGGTTATATTTTTATCTCTGTCGATTCTGTGGACGCCCGTGTCATCTCTTCTTTTGACGGCGGGGGTTCGTTTATGTTCAGGCCGTACCAGTCGGAAAAATGCCCGATCTGACTGTACGGGAAAATCTTGTAACCTCCGACGATGGAGGAGATATCAGCTTCTGTGAAAAACGAGTTTTTCCATATCTGCATGTAGACATGGATAACGATAACCGCCATAAGGGCGTACATCGCAACATGATGTATTACCCGCACTCCCTGATTCCCACCCATCAGATCTTCACTAAGGTTCCGCACGAAAAAGGCCCACCCCCAGATAGACGGGTCGGCGCCTTCAAGATACATGGCAAGACCTGTCACCATCTGAACCGCGAAGAGAACACACATGGTAAAGATGCCCACCCCTCCGCCAAGCGGGTTTACGAATCGGTAATGTTCGTGCGGACCACGCAACGTAACGTAGAACCAGGCCAGCTTGATTGCGGATATTACGTTGTGGGGAGTGGGGATAAACTGCAGAAAGTCCTTGTTGCACGACACAGTGAAAGAGAGGTAGAGCCTTACCAACGACCCGATAAAGAGCGCCCAGGCGGCCATGAAATGGATAAACCTTATATCGGCCATGAGCGTAATATCCACAGCCTCCCCATGTTCATGGAGAAGAAGGGGGTATCCGATATAAAACCCTGTGACGATAAGAACAGTGATGGCGACGAAAAGAACCCAGTGCATTGCGCAGGCAAATATCGAACGAACCCGCACGAAGACGTAAACTTCTTTTTCAGACGCTGTGTGTGAAGTCATATTACCGATTCCCATCGCCTTTTATTGCAAATGACCAGCGCTTCGTATCATCCGGGGGAGGGTCTCTTTCCGCCCCCCGATATACAGGATCGTCTATCCTTGCATAACGTATTGTTTTTATGAAACTTCCTTCTTTAGTTAGAATATAGGCTCTTTTAAATAATTGAGCAATAAAACAGGATGAAATTTTTGACTTATTTTGATTATTTAAATAACTGTTTTGGTAAAATGGTATCCATGAGTGAAAATTCTCGTGTACGGGTTTATATCGCATGCTCCCTGGACGGTTTCATCGCCGGTCCGGGAGATGACCTCTCCTGGTTACCCGGAGCCGGGGCTGAATCGGCAAATGAGCGTGAGCGGACCGATCAGGATAGAGGCGTTGTTGGCTTCGAGGAATTCATGAGTGATGTAGGGGCGCTACTTATGGGGCGGCGAACCTGCGATGTGGTACAAGGATTTGGAGGCGCATGGCCATACGGTGATCGTCCCGTTCTGGTGGCAACCCACCGTCCGCTTGATCCGACGCCATCCTCGGTGGCGCCCGTTACGGGTGATATCTCGTCAATGGTAGCCAAGGCTCGTGAGGCGGCTGGTGAAAAGGATGTCTACATTGATGGGGGTGACCTGATTCGTCAGGCTATGGATGCTGGTCTCATCGATCAGATGATAGTGACTATGGCGCCGGTTCTCCTCGGCTCAGGGCGCCCGCTTTTCGCCGGGGTCACAAAACGTCATTCCCTGGAGTTTGTGAGCCACCACAGTTTTGGTGGTGGTATGGTACAGCTACACTACTTGCCTGTTTCCGGTGGATAATGCACGAAATGTCGATCGCCATGAGCATTGTGGAGATAGCCGAGGAGACGGCGAGAGAGGCGAACGCCGACAAGGTTTTTAAGGTCAATGTCGATATAGGGGAGCTTTCGGGGGTTATGAGTGATTCGGTACTCTTCTGTTACGAGGCTTGCGCCACCAGCGAAATAGTGGCGGGGAGCGAACTCGTGGTGAACAGTATAGAAGCGGTGGCGTCTTGTCCCTCATGTGAAAATTCCTTTTCGCCGAAGGATCGCTATTTTCTCTGTCCCGGCTGTGGCGGCCCCGCCGGCTTGTTGCAAGGGGAGGAGCTTTCGGTGCGTAGTGTGGAGCTTTCATGAACGATCCAAGAGTTATTACGGTCAAGAAGGATATTCTGGCGAAGAATGACGCGCTGGCGGCTAATAACCAATTGATATTTAAGGAGTCGGGGGTTATCGTCGTAAACCTTCTAAGCTCGCCGGGCGCCGGGAAAACCACCCTGCTGGTAAAAACTCTCACCGACCTGAAGTCTGAAATAAAGTTTGCGGTGATTGAAGGGGATCAGCGGACCGATAATGACGCCCGGAGGATCATGGAGACCGGTGTTCCCGTTACACAGATAAACACACAAAGCGCGTGCCATCTCGACGCCGGAATGACGTTTCAGGCGCTCGATACTCTCGATCTCGGATCGGTCGATATGCTCTTCATCGAAAATGTCGGCAACCTTGTTTGTCCGGCTTCTTACGATCTGGGTGAACAGATGAAGATAACTCTCCTGTCGGTAACGGAAGGGGAGGACAAACCGGTAAAATATCCGAAAGCGTTCCGGGTGGCCGACGCAATGGTTCTCACCAAAACCGATCTTTTACCTTATCTCGATTTCGATCCGGATCAGGCTATGGAGTACGCCCGCAAGGTTAACCCTGCGCAGAAACGTTTCAGGCTGTCGGCTAAAAGCGGCGCCGGGCTGGAGGAGTGGTATCAGTTCCTGCGGGATTTGACAAATGGCTCGTAGGGAGTTTTCTGTTACCGGTATTGTGCAGGGGGTCGGGTTTCGTCCGTTTGTCTACCGGATCGCCAGGGAGAGGAATCTGTCGGGGGGAGTTTTAAATAACGGCAGGGGAGTTTTTATTCATGTCGAGGGGTCGGCGGAGGCTATCGACAGATTCGGGAACGATCTCGTCACAAAAACCCCTCCGTTGGCTCATATCGTTTCCGTAGAGTCAGAAGATAAAGAGGAGCGTGGGGAGAGCGGTTTTATTATCGAAAAAAGCGAATCAAGCGTGGAGAGGTCGGCTCTGATATCACCCGACTGCGATGTATGCCCCGATTGCCTGACTGAGCTTTTTGACCCTTCGGACCGCCGCTATCGCTACCCCTTTACAAACTGCGCCAACTGCGGTCCCCGTTACAGCATTGTCCTCGATGTTCCTTATGATCGTCCGAATACAACTATGGCTGACTTCAAGCTGTGCAAGAAGTGCCGGGAGGAGTATGAGAACCCGGAGGAGCGCCGGTTCCACGCTCAGCCTGTAGCTTGCCCGGAGTGCGGGCCGACACTGGTATTCCGGGATGAGAGGTTTGAACCGGTCGCGGGAGTCGATTCTGTTAAAGCTGGCGTAACAGCCATTGCCGATGGCGGTATTGTGGCGACAAAAGGGATCGGCGGATATCACCTTGCGGTAGACGCCAACAACGAATCTGCGGTAAACCGATTGCGTCGCCGGAAAAAACGGGACGAAAAACCGTTCGCGCTAATGGTTTCTGACCTCGCCACAGCAAAAACCATCGCAAGGATCGACACTTTTACCGCCGGGCTGATGGAATCTGTTCCCCATCCGATTGTTCTTGCTGAAAAACTCGACACGTTCTCTTTGCCCGGAGTGGCCCCCGGTTGCGGACGGTTCGGTATCATGCTCCCCTACACACCTCTTCATCACCTGATATTGCGGGAGGGGGGTTTTACCGCTCTTGTCATGACATCGGCGAACCTTTCTGACGATCCGATCGTACATACCGAAGAGGAGGCGAGGGCTGGTCTTTCCGGTATTGCCGACGCTTACCTTACCCACGACCGGGCGATAGAACACAGAACCGACGATTCGGTGGAACTGCCGATGACCCACGGTCCTGTGATAATACGGAGGTCGCGCGGTTATACACCAACGCCTATTCTGCTCGACAAGGCCTACCCTCCGACGCTTGCCATGGGGGGGGACCTGAAAAACACATTCTGCGTCATCAAGGACGACCAGGCTTTTATCAGCCAGCATATCGGCGACCTTTCGTGGGAGCGGTCCATTACCTATCTTGAGTCTTCACTGGATCGATTTATGAAACTGATCGACGCAGGTCAGCCGCAGGTGGTCGCTTTCGACAAACATCCCGATTCGGCGGGGGGGAGGTTGGCGAAGGAGAGATACGGGTCGGCGGTTCTTGTTCCGGTTCAGCATCATCACGCCCACTTCGTCTCCGCATTGGTTGAAAGAGGGGCGCTTGAGGGCGAGAGTATCGGCATTGTCTTCGACGGCACAGGTTACGGAGACGATGGCGCCATATGGGGTGGTGAATTTCTTACAGGTAGCGCCGAAGGTTTTGTCCGGGCTGGCGCAATTGATCCGCTCCCCCTGCCGGGTGGTGACCGGGCGATAAAAGAACCGTGGCGGATCGCCATCGCTCTTATTGACGAGCTTTACGGCGAAGACCATCCACTGCAAAACGCCCCCTGGGTTCAGTCGATACCGGAAGAGACGAGGCGGGCTGTTTTGAGAATGTACCACAAGGGGATCAACACCCCTCTTTCGCACGGCGCCGGAAGGGTTTTTGATGTGGCGGCGGTCCTTATGGGATTATGTGTCAATGCCGGTTTTGAAGGCCAGCCGGTCATGGCCCTTGAAGCTCTCGTTGAGCCGGAGGTGGAATGCGGTTACCCTGTAGACATCGAGGAAAAAGGTAACAGGATGAATCTCTCGTTCCGTCCAGCTTTCAGAGGCGTGATAGCCGACATACTTGCCAAAACCCCACCAGGTGTGATGGCTACCCGTTTCCACAATACCGTTGTGGAAGGCGCGTTCAGAATGGCGCAACAGATTCGTGGCGCAAGTGGTCTGTCGCGTCTGGTTTTAAGTGGCGGATGTTTCCAGAACAGGTATCTTTCCGATACGCTCGGTTCACGTCTCACAAATAGCGGATTTAAAGTGTTGCGGCACGGAAGAGTGCCTCCGAACGATGGCGGGATAAGTCTTGGACAGGCTATTGTCGCCGCCCGACGAATGTAAACAAGAGGAAATAAAAAAATGTGTGTCGCGGTACCGATGAAAGTTGTAGGGATATCGGAATTTTCCTGCGTAGCCGAGATCGATGGAGTCCGTAAATCGGTCAGCCTCATGGCTCTCGATGACGTGAAGATCGGCGACTACATCATGGCCCACGCTGGCCTTGCCATCGCCCGGATGGACGGGGCGGAGGCGGAGAAGACTCTTTCGCTCATGCGGGAGATTTTAGAGAAGACAGACGATGAAATATCTTGACGCTTTCCGGGACCGGGAACTTGCTGAAAGCCTGGCGGTAAAGTTGCGATTGACATCGAAAAAACTGCCTCGTCCCATAACATTAATGGAGGTGTGTGGCACCCACACCATGGCCATATACAGGCATGGTCTTAAATCGGCTTATGTTCCCGATAACGTAAGGCTGGTGTCGGGACCAGGCTGTCCCGTATGTGTCACCCCCATGGGTTACGTCGATGCCGCCATATCTCTCTCTCACAGGAATGATATCGTTATCGTGACCTTCGGAGACATGGCCAGAGTTCCCGGGTCGAACTCCACGCTGGCCAGAGAACGGGCGAAGGGCGCCGATATCAGGATCGTATACTCCCCGATCGACGCAGTTGCCATGGCCGAAAAGGAGCATGGTCGGGAGTTTGTCTTTCTGGGTGTCGGATTCGAGACAACAGCGCCGACGGTGGCTGTGGCTATCCTCACAGCCGAGCGGGATGGTGTAAAAAACTTTTCAGCGCTGACAGCGCACAAGGTCATGCCTGAACCGATGGACGCCCTTACCGAAGGGGAGCTTAAGATAGACGGTTACATCTGCCCCGCCCACGTCTCGGCTATCATAGGGGAGGAGGGGTATCGACCACTGGTGGCCAAACGGAAGATCCCGTGTGTTATTACAGGTTTTGAACCGCTCGACATCCTGCAAGGTGTGACCATGCTCTGTAAACAGATTGTGGATGGACGGGCGGAGGTGGAGAATCAATATCGCAGGGTCGTGCGACCGGAGGGGAACCGGAAAGCTCAGGAGACACTTAATACTGTTTTTGTCAAATCGTCCGCCCGCTGGCGCGGTCTGGGAGATATTCCCGATAGCGGCCTTTCCATCGCTCCCGCCTACTCCCGATACGATGCGGCAATAAAATTCTCCATCACCTTCCCCGATGTAAAAGAGAACAAGGCGTGCCTTTGCGGTGAAATCCTCAGAGGGCTTAAAGAACCAGCCGATTGCAGGATATTCGGAAACGCCTGCACCCCTGAAACCCCTATAGGCGCCTGTATGGTCTCCTCCGAAGGAACCTGCTCGGCGGCCTACAAATATGGACACCAGACTGTATGAAACAACGGGACGAGATGGTTCTGCTGGGGCACGGCTCCGGCGGTCGCATGAGTCAGCGCCTTATCGAAAAGGTCGTTATTCCGGCTCTCGGAGATAGTATTGTTGAAGGCGCGCTGGAGGACGCAAGTTCCATCGCGCAGGTTGATGGTGAGATGTTCTTTTCCACCGACAGTTATGTTGTTGATCCGATCATTTTTCCGGGGGGTGACATCGGCGACCTTTCGGTGAATGGCACAGTGAACGATCTGGCCATGCGCGGGGCGCAACCGGTGGCGCTCAGCCTCGCCCTGATACTGGAGGAGGGTCTGCCGATGGACGACCTCGCAAAAGTGGTCACATCCGCAGGCAAAGCGGCCATAAAAGCGGGGGTAAAAATCGTCTGCGGAGATACGAAAGTAACGCCTCGTGGATCGTGCGATAAAATTTTCATCAACACAGCCGGAATAGGTGTGGCTCGCTCCGATCTGAATATTTCCGCTACAAACGCGACGGTGGGGGATGTGGTGATAATCAACGGCGCTGTTGGCGATCACGGTTCAGCGGTAATGCTTGCGAGGGAGGATTTCAGACTGACATCCCTCGTCAGAAGTGATACCGCTTCCCTCAACCATATGGTTGCAAACCTCGTTTCAGCCGGGATTAATATTCATGTCATGCGCGATCCGACCCGTGGTGGGCTGGCGACATCAATGGTTGAAATTGCCGAAAGTTCAAAGGTGTCGATCCGGCTGGACGAGTCGGCGATACCGGTGAAACGGGAGGTGATGGCGGCGTGTGAAATCCTTGGCCTCGATCCGTTGATGGTGGCAAACGAAGGGAAGATGACGGTTTTTGTCCCGGCTCGGGAGACGGAAAAAACGCTCTCCATCATGCGATCCCACCCGGAGGGAGAAGACTCGGCGATTATCGGAGAGGTCGTCGAAGGGATCGAAGGACGGGTGACAATAAGGTCCACAGTAGGTGGCTTGAGAATAGTTTCACGACTAGAAGGTGAACTGTTGCCGCGCATCTGCTGATGCCGCGCATCTGCTGATGCTACGCGTCTGATGATGCCACGCGTCTGATGATCTTCCTGGTGAACCCTCAAAACCTCATGAATAATCCGGGCTAGATTTCAGCATTAAATCTATTGAGAATAAAAAAACAGAACATATCGTCGGCTCAAAACCTCATGAATAATCCGGGCTAGATTTCAGCGCTGTTTATATAGTCATCACCTTCGGTAAGCTCTGGGGCGAGTTGCCTGGCTTTGATGAAACATGCCAGACCTTTATCTTTTTGACCAGTGTTACCGTACGCCACCGCAAGGTTGAAAAGTATTTTGCCGTTGGTGGGATCGAGCCGGAAAGCCTCTTTGAACTCAGCCATCGCCTTTTCGTCAAGATTTATCCTGCCGCCGATCATACCGCTCAGGTTGCAAGGGAACGGATCGGACGGTTTAAGGTTTTTCGCCTTGTTGAGACTTTCGAGAGCGGAATCGAACGCCCTGGCCTTGAAAAGAGCTATAGCGATCTCTTTTAGAAACACATACTTGTCTTTCGCCATCTCCTCTCCCTTGCCGAAGGCGAAGAGAGCTTTGGAAAGCTCATGGCGACCCAGATAAACCCTTCCCAGATTTACCCACCCGGTGGCCTCTTTTGGCTCCAGCGATTGCACCCGTCGCAACGCCCGATTGGCCTCTTCTTGCCTGCCAGTCTTGTTGGAGGCGGTCATGATGTTGTAGAGGGTCGATATTAGGTCAGGGTAGGTCTCATCGTTGGAGACACCTGCTGGCATCAGCGCAAGGGCCTCCGAAAAGAGGCGTACGGCGTCGTTGTATCTGCCCCGCAACATATAACTTTCCCCAAGTTGTTGTTTGAAAGGGTGGTGTCCCGGGCGTTCCACAACGGCGATCTCAAGCTCCTTGAGTGACTCTTCAGTTTTCCCCTTCTCCTTGAAAACCTTTGATAACAGCTGGTGTGCGTCGGCTATCCCGAAATTTGTGGCGATAACTTTTTTCAGATGTTTTTCCGCTTCATTAAACCGCTCAAAACGAATATTTACCCTGGCGCGAAACAGAGGACCCATGTGACTCCAGGGCGCCAGTCCTTCAAGAGCCTCCACACGGCTGTCGAAATTTCTAAACTCCACGACACCCGGATCGGACCAACTCGATTCGAGGTCCCTGAAATAAGCGTCAATCTCCTTTTTTACCCTCGACAATTTCAGTTTCAGTACGTTTTCAAGCTTTGTCTTTAACGTCTCCGGCGTGAACGGTTTAATGATGTAGTCGTCAACTCCACCCTGGATGGCAAGCACAATGTTGTCACGATCCTGCTCTGCTGTAAGCATGATGAAGACAAAACCGTCGAGCCTTGGATCGCTTCGCACCATGTTGAGCAGGTCAAGCCCTGAAGTTGGAACCATGTTCCAGTCTATGACGCCAAGTCCTATATCCTTGCCGGGAACACCATGGTTGGCGATCAGCAGGTCGTATCCATCCTTCCCGTTTTTTGCCTCGACAGTATCGGTGAAACCAAGGAAGCCCAGCGCCCTTTTGACGGTCTTGCGCATCGGCCCCATATCGTCAACTATTATTATGCGCACCGTATCCGCCTCTTGAGCCAGGTTTCGGGCGGTCTTTTCAGGGCGCGTCCGGAAGGATGGAGCGTTCAATCAGGAGTTGGATAACCGTCTGAACCGACTCTTCCACTGAAAGTTTACTCGTGTCCAGCGTAAGCTCCGGGTTGGTTGGCTCTTCGTACGGGGATGATATCCCGGTAAACTCAGGTATCTTTCCCTCCCTGGCCTTTTTGTATAGTCCCTTGACATCCCTCTCCTCGCATATTTCGAGGGGGCATTTGCAGTAAATTTCGATGAAATCACCGTGGGGCGCAAGGCCACGAACCTTCTTCCGGTCCGATCTGAAAGGTGAGATGAATGCGGTAAGAACGATTACCCCGGCTTCAAGAAAAAGCTTCGACACCTCGCCTATACGTCTTATATTTTCCTCCCGGTCCTGATTGGAAAAACCGAGGTCCGAATTCAGGCCATGACGAACGTTGTCGCCATCCAGGACGAATGTCCTTCGTTTCGAGTTATAAAGCCGCTCTTCGAGGGCGTGCGCCACGGTAGACTTGCCCGCTCCGGAAAGCCCGGTGAACCATAAAATTACACTCTTGTGTCCGTTCAAATCACCTCGACGGGTTCTTGTGACTGTGGCGTGATGCCATACAACGTTATCGCTTGCCATGGATATATGGAGGTTTCCTGATAATGTGTTAGATGAAATTGAGCAATTCAACTTACAGTACTGAAAAAATACGTCTATTTCCAGAATCTCTTGTTCCGTACCGGGGTAAACTAACATCGGCGGAAAACGGTGTCAACGCTCAACAGGGCGTTTGAAATAAAGGCCTGGTAAAAGAAAAATAAGGAGAATGTTATGGGTATTATAAAAATGGCGTTAGCCATATCGCTTGCCTCTGTTTTTGCGATGACTTCATCTTGCCTTTTTTTGCATCATGGGCATGGGGGACACGGCGGGAAGCCGGCTCCACCTGCGGCCAACAGGGTTCCTCCTCCACCTCACCACCGTTAATGATATATATCGAGTCACTTATATTACGGATTGATTGACTCGGTAAAAAGATAACCAGCGGGGCGTTGATTCCTGCGCTCCGCCGGTTATCTATCGATTAAACGTATTATCTAACCCCAACGGGGTTAAAGTCATCATAATCCAGCCAGGCTGAATGTATATACAACGATTTTGTGTCATAATTACATCGGTTCGATATTTCATGAAAGTTTGTAATGAAGTGGCGCAGTGGCAAGTTTATGGCTGTGGCCGAGCCACCTGTAATAGAACCTTCACGAAATATCCGGGCTAAACCCCTGACACCATAAAAGGAGAGGTTCCCATGAAACCGGTCAAACTGACAATTCTTACAACTCTATTTACAATGTTGTTGATACCGGCTTTAGGGCGGAACGCCTGGTCGGTTACCGATCAGGAATTCGCTGTCATACTCAACCTCTCCGGTAAACAGCGGATGTTGACCCAGAAGATGAGTAAAGAGTCTTTCCTTATCGCCAAAGGGATCAATGTTGAGGGGAACAAGGAGAGTCTATTCAAAACCGCCACCCTCTTTGACAAAACGTTGAAAGGTCTTATCGCAGGAGACGCGGACCTCGGACTCGTGGCGTCGGGGAAACCGAAAATAGTCAAACAACTCAAAAAAGTTAAAACCCTCTGGACCGGGTTCCGTAGATATATAGAGGCGGTACTCGGAGGGGATACATCCCCTGAGATCCTGGGAAAGATTGCGGCGGAAAACCTGCCACTACTCAAAAACATGAACCGATGTGTGAAGATGTTTGAAAACGCGGCGAAAGTCACTGGCGGCTCCACCATGAAACCGGGTATGGCGGTAGTTATCAACCTTGCAGGTAAACAGAGAATGCTGACCCAGAAAATGACCAAGGAGCTACTGCTTGTGGCGTTGGCTATCGATGGGGATAAAAACAGGCTTAACCTCAAGAAGACAGCGTCGTTGTTTGACAGAACCCTTAAAGGTCTTTTGGATGGAGACCCCGACCTGGAGTTGCCAGGAACCCGGGACGCCGATATACGAAACCAGCTCGGGACGGTTGGCAGTCTGTGGCAATCGTACAAACCACTGCTGGACAAGGTAGTGGCGTCTTCATCGGCTACGATCCCGACCGCTGACATAGAAAGCGCCGCGAAATTGAATCTTCCTCTGCTCAGCGAGATGAACACCGCCGTCAAGATGTTTGAGCAATCTGTTAAATAGTCCGATGAGCGTAAACGCATCGGCGGGCGCCGGGGGTGACAGTTCGTTTATAAGCCGTCTTGGCGTAAAAAAACTGCTTATAATCGGTTTCGGATTTTCGATCCTCGCCAACATAGCTCTGGCCGCCATTCTGTATGTTTCGCTGACAAGATTATCGGACGGTGTTTCCGATATCGACACAAGTTCCGGTCAGGTGAAAAAGCTGATGGAGCGGGTGGCGAACAATACCTCGGAAGCGTCCAACGAAGCGATAGCCCTTTCGACTTCTACGGAGGAGAAACTCGCTCCGGCCATGAAATCGACCGCCCAGGATATGAAGATACTCGAAATTACATTCGAGGAGATTGTGACAAAGTTTGCCGAACTGAGTGAAGAGGAGGATATGGACCTCGACACCCTGCTCTTTGAGGTAGATGACATACTGGAGAGTGTCAAACGGGAAGCCCTGCCCATTGTACGGACTGTAAAGGAGGGGGCGGACAAGGCGGCGGTTGAACTCAAGTTTGTCACAACCGGTCTTTCAGAGTTTCAGCGGAAGCTCAACTCCTTCGTCGAAACCGCCAGCGACGCGCAAGAGAAGGCTTTGGGGATATCGACGGTCTCCCAAAATACCCTTGCGGAAGCCGAGAACTCGAAAACCACCGCCTTGTACGTTACAGTTCTGATTCTTGCGGCATTGGTGTCGGTGGCGGTTGTTGTGGTCAGAGGTATTACACTCCCTATCTCCGGGATTATCAAACGTCTGGATGAAGGGGGCGTACAGTTGGGGATAGCCGCCAGCGAAATATCCTCATCATCCCAGTCAATGGCCAAAGGCGCGATGGAACAGGCTTCTTCCCTTGAGGAGACAACCGCGACTCTCACGGAAATAGCCTCCCAGTCGAGAGATAACGCCAACAACGCTAATAAAGCCAATACGTTGGTCAGCGACACACTCAGGTCCGCCGAAGGGGGGAGCCGTGTCGTTGAGGGCATGATTGAGGCGATGCATGAGATCAACCACTCTTCAAAGGAGATCTCCAATATTATCAAGGTTATTGAGGCTATAGCGTTCCAGACGAACCTGCTGGCGTTAAACGCCGCTGTGGAGGCGGCCCGGGCCGGAGAACATGGCAAAGGGTTTGCCGTTGTCGCCGAGGAGGTTCGTAACCTGGCTCAACGCTCGTCGAATGCGGCGAAAGACACTGCTGTCCTGATCGATAACGCCGTAAATAAGGCGGCCACAGGGGGTGAAATGGCGGATCAGTCTGGCAAGGTGTTAAATGAGATTTTAGGCAAGGTTGGCGCCATCGCTGATATTGTCAACAATATCAATAAGTCGTCGCAACTTCAGGCTCAGGGGGTGGATCAGGCCAGTGGTTCCGTTTCCCGAATGGACAAGGTTACACAGCAAAACGCCGCCACAGCTGAAGAGTCGGCCGCATCGTCTGAAGAGCTTTCCGCGCAGGCCGAAGCGCTCAAGGCTGTGGTCAGTGACCTCTACAGGCTTGTGGATGGAGCCGCGTCAAGGGTAGGCACGGCCGGAGGTCAACCTCCCGGCGCAGGTTCATCGGTTCGCACGATTTCTCCGCCCCGTGAGACGATACGAAGATCCACCCCGGTCGTTATCCCGGCTTCAAGACAAAAGTCAAAAGATGTCGATTCGATAATCCCTATGGATGATGATTTCGACGACTTTTAGTTCCTGGTATCGCGCCTGGCTTATCCTCCGAAGAGCAGGGCGGTTACAGCATGGGCCACCACCAGGGTTGCGAAGGTGACCGAGAATATTCTGTGTATGTAGCGCCAGTTGGACAAGGCGTCGGCGGTCACTGCGGCGTATGTAAGTTTTTCGGCGATCACCGCTTCGGATAATCCATCCTCCACCATCGTGACCCTCCTTGTTGCGATCTCCTTTTTGGTGTTGATGTATATATGCCGACCGACAAATCCGCTTACGAGACATACGATAGTGGCTATCGATGTCAATCGGGGAAGTAGCGCGTTGAAATGAGCGCCGGAATGGATACCCGCCAGAACCACCCCGGTCACGGCTAGCCATTGGTGGATATCGAGCCATTCGTTGATCCTGAAACGACCAATACCGAACCGTTTTTTAAGGGAATATCCCGCTATCGAAACAAGGATGAATAAAACTCCGATATTGCCCATGGAGTGTTTCATCAGGTGACGAAACTCTCTGGCCTGAAGTGTCAGGTTGTCGATGAGAAGCTCCGTAACGATTGTTATTACAACAGTCAGGACGACAATGACGAATAACAGCGACAACTTTCCAAAGACTTTTGTGACGGTAATCATCTCTTTTTCCGTCTTTTCTTACGGTACTTTCCTTCCTTCTCTCTGCCGGTGGGGTGGCATTTTACACAGTCGGCGAAATCCTTGATCTTGTGTTTGACATGTTTTCGCTTAACCTTTTTCGGCTTGTGTTTGTGACAACCTGTATAGCAGTCATACGCCGCAAGCGAAACCGGGTGGCATGTATCGCATTTCCGCTTCCCCTTGCGCGATCTGTGTTGCACAGGGAACCGGTGGCGCATGGAGGAAGGTGACCATCTCTTTGAGGTGTGGCAGGTCTCACACTCTTTTTTGGTCGTAAAATGAAACTTCGATGGTTTATGGCAGTCGGCGCATTTGCCTTTCCCCTTCAGCGCCTTGTGATCGAATTTGGGTACCGGTCTCCATGCGTCGAGTGAATGGCATAACTCACACGCCTCTTTTTTTACCGGCAGATGGCTTTTGCCGATGACATGGCATTTTGTGCAATCACTCTTTATATCAATATCCGTTGTGTGGGCGGGGACCACGGTGATCAATCTTCTGGCGCCTTGATGTTCGGTATGGCATTTTGTGCAAGCCTCATCTGTTATATGGCTCCGCGACGCCGCTTTTTTCTCTTTCCACTTTTCAGGGGTGTGACATCCACCAGTTCCGCACGTCCCGCTATCCGGCTTGACAAAGGGGATATGGCAGGTGAAACAGTTTTTTATCTCCTTATGTTTACGGTTGATCTCACCTGGTGAAAATAGAGCTTCGGGAAAGATCAACAACGCCGCCAACACCATAAGCGCCGGGGCGACAACCAGAAAGGCTCGCTGTTTTAACTTGATATTCATTTATGTCAGAAAAAAAACCGCCAGATTTCACAACCAGCGGTTTTTCCTGAAAATGTGTCTACTTAACGGAGTGCACATAATCGAAGATGGCTTTTACGTCGTCGGCTGTGACCTCCTTCTGTTTCATCATCTTCTTGTTCTCGTATTCGGCCATCTGTGCGGGACCGTCGGCGTACCCTTTTCTACCGAGTTCCACAATTTGCGTCCACTGTTCCAGGGTCCAGCTACTCTTGGCTAGATCAGGGCCGGATTTACCTTTTCCGCTTCCCGCGTCGCCGTGGCACATCTTGCATTTTTTATATATGGCCGGAGCGTCTCCCGCAAAGAGAGGAGGAGCGGTAAACGCAACGGCGATCACCGCAAACAAGATAGCCACCATCAATTTCCTCATAACAAAATCTCCTTCGTAAAAGTAACAACCCGTGGCGCAAAAACGCCACAATTTTCATACTTGTTAATAGGATACAGCCAAATTACGAAAAGGGGAAAAAGAGATTTTTCAGTCCGGTTTTTTCGATAAAATGTAATCGTAAAGGAGTCGCACCTCTTTTTCGTCAAGACCGACAACACCCGGCATCTCTCTTTTACGGTATTTCCATTTTCTGACAGGTTTACCCGCCCACTTTGAACCATTCATGACCTGTTTCGTGAACTGTTCAAGGCTGTATTTCGTTTCCGAGAGATCTGGGGCGAACTGCGATCCGCCTTCACCCGGTTCATCGTGGCATTTTATACACGTCTGGTAAGATTCCATCGTTAATCCTGCTGTGGGGGTGACCAGAACTATCGCTACGACAAGAGGCCAACCTTTCATAACGCCTTTTTTCTTCCGGCGTTAAACGATTTGAGCATGAAAATGACAAAAAACACACCACTTGTCACCGCCATCAATCCACCGATCCCCATGACACTCATACCGAAATATTTCATGGCGTCGTCGAGTTGCTGGGACGTGCCGAATGTCTTCCTTTGCGCTCCACGGGTTCCACCGATGTAAAGTCCGATAACGAAGAGGGATTGGCCCATTCCGTAGAGGGTGATCTGAATTTTTTTCCATTTTTCCGATACGGTAAGCCAGCCGTTTTCTGTTACCGCAAGCTGTGCAAGGGTCATGAAACAGAGGGTCACACCACCTATGACCCCATGGTAGTGGGCAGGCACTCTGGTATCGCTACCGCTTAGAGTAAGGGCGATTGCCCCACCCAGAGCGAACAGGAACATCGAAAGAAAAAGACCCCGGCTCGCCACCGGGTTTTCGCTCAGGTTCTTTCGCTTCACGAAAATTGCAGCTCCGAGAATGATCGGCCCGAATGAGAGTCCCCATCCTTTAAGTGAAGTAAATAACGACCTTAACTCTACCGAATCGTGATCGTAAATAAAATATTGGAGGGGCGCCGATATTATGAAGAGGGCGATTACGGCCAGCAGACCTTTTGTCACCTTGTCGTCCAGAATGTTCTCGCTGGTAAGTTTACTTGCAAGGATCGACCAGACAGCCATAAGCCCCAGACCATTAGCGAACTGAAGTGTGTGCCCGCCTCCCCAGAAGAGAACCTCGAAATAAAACCGCCTTTGTGACTCTTCCATAACAGGACCTGTCGAAAGTCCGTACCAGGAGATAACAAAACAGAGAATAGCCGAAATCAGGGCAAGTCCGGCAGTAAGCAGGGAACCTCTGGTAATCAACGCCGGGCCATTACCGTTTGCGCCTGAGTCGAGGGTGGCTCTTGCCCTGAGCAAAAACGCCACAGCCACAGCGATGAAAAATATCGCCACTCCCAGCAGGTAAAGCCACCGGTCGAGTACCGGAACATAGTTATTTAATATCGGATGCGCAGGGCCTGTGAATGGTGTCGCAACTATCAGGGCAACTCCGATAGCCGCCCCGTCCACCGCCCGAAACTCCCCCTTGCCGGTGGGAACTGAGGCGGTAATGTAATGCATGGTAAAGAGGATAAACGCCAGAAACCAGATAACCACCGCCAACACCACATGGGTTACGAGGGCGGTACGGAAAAAATCGGGGTCGCCGAACATTGCGCCGATCACTGGTGTGCGGGCCAAGGCCACAAAGAAGGCGTAGACGCCCATGAAAGCCACAGAGACCACCGCAATTCCGAGCCATGCGGTAGCGCCACTTTTTCGATCAAAAACCATGATGTTCCTAAAACTTTGTCAAAAGCCGATATGGTACATCACAACCCTACAGCCTTCAAATGGATTGACTCTGAAGTTTGCCAGCCAGCCCGATAAAAATATATAATGAGGGGGGATATTGAATGTTCAAAATAATGGTTGTACTGAATGTTGCGACATACGGTTGTGCTGATCGCTGACGATCACCCCACACCAAGGAAAATAGCGAAGAAGATTCTGGTAGACCAGCTTAACTGCGGAGAAGTGATCGAAACAAAGACCGCCGACGAGGCGTGGAGAATGATCGAGAAGGGGGAAAGGGTTGACTGGATAATAAGCGATTGGGAGATGCCGGGCATGACCGGAGACGAATTCCTGCTAAAAATCCGCAACAACCCGAAAACAGCCGACATACCATTCATGATGATGTCGAGCCGGAACGACAAGGACGCTCTTATTACGGCGGCCCAGGCTGGAGTATCCGATTTTCTGATAAAACCGTTCTCCGCCGCAACGCTTATACAGAAGGTGAGGAAGATATTCCTTTCTTGCGAACGCAGGTTGCTGGAGCGTTTCAAGGCTTCGAGCAGGTATCCGGTTCAACTTTTTTTTGAAGGCGCCGGGGAACCCCGGTCAGCTTCGCTGGTGGACGTTTCCATCGGGGGTTGCATGGTCAAAACGCCTCATTTCGGAAAAGGTGAGAGCGTCAACGTTTATGATACCGTTGACATTGTAATCGAGGTAGACCAGTACGAAATTCGCCTCGATGGGGAGCTTGTTCGTGTAGAGAGGGACAGGGATAATCTGAAATCGAAGGATTTTGTAATGGCCGGCTTCCAGTTTAATGAAGTGGCTCCCGGGAACAGGGAAAAGTTATTCAAGCTGATAGAGAGTGTCAAGGTTAAGTTACCTGACAAGATTGGCTGACGGGCGTAAATACAAGGAGTCCAAAAGGCTCCTGGAAACTTTAAAGTGAAATTATCATGTTAAGACATACAACCGTTCTGATCGCCGCTCACCACCCCACCCCCAGGACTGTAGCGAAAAAAATCCTCATTGACCAGCTTAACTGCCGAAAGGTTGTGGAGGCAAGGACCGGCGAGGAGGCGTGGGATCTGATCGAGTCGGGCGAGAAGATCGACTGGATCATAAGCGACTGGGAGATGCCGGGTATGACCGGCGACGAATTTCTCCTGAAGGTCCGCAATCATCCCGATCTCACAGATATTCCCTTCATGATAATGACAAGCCGGGACGACAAATACACTCTGGTATCGGCGGTTCAGGCCGGGGTTTCGGACGTATTGATAAAACCTTTCTCCGCATCAACGCTGATCCAGAAAATAAGGAAAATATTTCTCTCTTGCGAACGGAGAATTTTAGAGCGTTTCAAGTCGTGTAACGACCTTCCGGCCCAACTCTCTTTTGATGGCGGAAACAAGGTCCAGACCGCAACCCTCGTAGATATCTCGGATGGAGGTTGCATGGTCAGAACCCCTCATTTCAACAAACAGGATGGCATTCTCATATACGACGAAGTAAGCGTTGCCATATCGGTCGAAACCGGTGACATGCGGCTGAAAGGTGAACTGGTCCGGATCGAACGGGACAAGGATAATCCGAACGTGCGTAATTTTATCCTGGTAGCCGTTCAGTTCAGGGATATCGACTCCTACGACAAGGCGTTACTGGATACGCTGATAAAGAGTATCAAGGTGGAACTGCCGGAGAATATCGGCTAAGTGGCGCGGCCACAGCGAGTGGCGCGGCCACGGCGAGTGGCGCGGTCACAGCGATATGGTGGCGCGACCACGGTGATATGGTGGCGCCACCAGGATGAGTGGCGTGGCTATTAATATTCCGTGGTTGTCAAAAGGCGGATAAACTCAGATAATAGTAGGTATGGAAGAGAGGAAACCGAGTAAAGAGAGGGCGCAACCGGTCGAGGGCCTGTTCCACCGGAAAACCGAGGGCGGTTTTGTGTATCCGTTCGGGGTTTACCCGGAGAGTCATTTTTCCCAAAAAGAGGGATACGACTCAAGGTACCTTCGGGATGAGACCTGCTTTCATTACCAGATCACAGTCTCCCACGAGCGGATCATGGATCTGTTCACCACCTTATCAAGGCTTCTTCCGAAAGATATATATCTCGTGGCCAGAGTCCATTCCGGCGACTATTACCGGGAAAGCGACACCTACCTCTCCGAAACCACTTCACCCCGCGAAAAAGTGTTGTCGTGGATATACGAGTGGAAGGACGTGGTAACCGACGATGGCTTTTTAGGTATAGGCCTGTTCTCCGAAGGGCAGGCGAGCGAAGTTTTTCTCGACGAGCACAAAACCATTAATGTCTACCACCAGGACCCGGAGAAGGTGGAGAAGGCGCTTGAAAAACTCGCAATACCTTTCATGTTCATCCATGAGGTCTTCTGGGACAAACCGCACTACCACGAACCGCTTCCGATAGAGGGGGAGTCTGGTGTCGATTATCTCACGGCTTTCGAGGATATGGCCGACACCTACGACCTCTATCTGGATGAGGATGAAGGGGACGACCCCGATTCAGCCAGTTCCCCTCTCATAATGGAGTGCTGGAGTGTGGAGTTGAGAGGATGCTCTCCTGTAACCTATACGAACAAGGTGGCGAAAGGTTTTTATTCCTCCCTTTTCGTAAACGCCCATTCACGAAGAGAGGCCATCGAAATAGTGGAGGAGTACCTGGAGCGTCGTGACGAGCGCGCCGACCTGTTCCTTCAGATGGCAAGAACGCCGATAAGCTCTATTCCTGTCGATATCGGACGGAAAAATCCGGGTATGAACAATTCGTGTGTCTGGTACGAATCCGAACGTGTCACATTCGACTGGAGCGAGGAGAAGTCTTAAATGACCGATGGATAAGGTCGTACAAAAGGTCAGGGAGACCATTACGCGCCACCAGATGATTCCGGAAGGGGGCGTTGTTTGCGTGGCTCTCTCCGGCGGACCCGATTCCACAGCTCTACTTGCGATCCTCCATAAACTGGCGCCACATCTCGGATTCAGTGTTAAAACCTGCCATTTCGATCACGCTTTCCGGGATGACTCGGACAAAGACGAAACATTCGCCCGACAGACTGCGGAAAAGATCGAAGCGCCATTCATTTCCGAGAGAAATAACGATGGTAAACCGGCCAGCGGCGCACAGGAGAAGGGTCGAAAAATGCGATATCGTTTCTTCGACCGTCTCAAGGAGGAGCGGTATTGCGACATCATCGCCACAGGTCATACGAAAGATGATAGTGTCGAAACATCCCTGATGTGGATGTTGAGGGGCGCCGGGCCTTCAGCTTTCGGCGGTATCGCTCCTGTGCGGGACATCTACATCAGACCGTTGATCGATGTCAGTAAAGCCTGGATTTTACGCTGGCTCGATACTACAGGCGTTGAATTCAGCGCCGACCCGACAAACGAGACCGATCTTTACATGAGAAACCGGATACGGCGAAGGCTCATCCCGGTAATGAAAGGGCTTTCCAAAGGTTCGATAGATTCCGTGGCCCGGCTTGCGCTCTTATGCCGTGAGCAGGGTAAGGTTATTACCAGCATTGCGGAACGGAAATTTCCGTCTGTCGTTCTGCGTTCAGACGTATCGAACAAGGTTACGTTAATTCCCGACCTGCTCTTCTGCGAGCCAGCGGCCATCAGATACGAGATATACCGGCAGGCTATAACAAAAGCCGGGTTCGATCCATCTGTAATGTCGATGGAGCGGATTGAGGCCATCGACAACATGCTCGCAAATAACCGGTTAGGGAGAGTCATCGAGGGTCCGGGTGGTATTGTGATCCGTCTCGATCATGCGGGGCTATCCATAGGGGCCGACATTCAGGTGGACCGCATAACGGCGAGTCCCTTCTCATGCCCTATGACGGTGACCACCTCCGCAGGAACCCTGATGGTTACCAATGGTGGAGTTTCCGAAGGGATCACCATTGACACCAGAAAGATCCCGGAAGAGACACAGGTCAGAGGCAGGAGGGAGGGGGATTTTCTTTACTTGCCGAACAGCAAGAAGAGAAAGAAGCTCAAAAAACTCCTGATAGAAAAAAAGGTTCCGCGACCATCAAGGGACGCCATCCCGCTTGTCGCCAGCGGATCGAGGGTTTTATACGTTGCCGGACTTTACATCGATACCGAAATCATTACAGCTACGGATCCGGAAAACCTCGTCAGCCTGAACTTTATCCCGTATACGGTTTGATGAGCGATTCCGTGGTGGTTTTCAATCGCTCGGCAAGCATCACCGCGAACCGGTAATACAGGATCGCTTTGAGCTCTTCAGGCATAAGTTCGATCTCTTCCCGGTTGACCTTGTAGATATAACATTCGTCCGCCGCCAGGGCCGATGCGGTCCGCTTTTCTCCCAATAACAGGCCCATCTCACCTAAACAGGTTCCGGCGGGCAGTGTGCCGATATCCTTTATCACGTTCATGGTGCCTAGTTTCAATAGCTTGACGGCGCCTTTCAGAATCACATAAAAACAGTAACGCTCCTCCCCCTCCTTGAAAATATATTCGTGAAACTTGAACCGCATAATCTCTCCGGCCAGCAGGAAAGTCTCGAGTTGTTCCTTGTTTAGTCCGGAGAAGAAATTGATCCCCATCAGAAGGCGCACCCACCGCTCTTTGTCCGCCTCGTTATACTTCATGGTCTCTACTTCCTAAGTTTCCATATTATCAAGACTTCGCACTCCGATACGCATCGGAACGATAACGAACAGTATAGTCAATAAAATGAATCCGATGTAGGAGAGATATACCGCAGGTCCCATTATGTCGCGTTGCATGAAGATCCACATCAGATGGGCCTGAACCGGTTTTGCCACCAGACTGACCGATACGCCAGCGTATATGAGGGAGATAATCATATATACGATAGCGCCGGTGGATGCGCCAATCTCGGCTACGTTCTCGAAATCAAACCTTGGCCAGGTCGCTCCAAGACCTACCCCAAGCCCCGTAAGGCCGAGAGTCATCAATGCGATAGCCCCGGCTGAGATCGAAATGACAAAAGCGTCCACACCAAGGAAGATGTTCGATATCACCACAAGGGCTTCGGCCATAACAAGCAACGGTATGACGTAAAGAAAAAATTTCGCCCACAGGAATCGGGTGAAACTGATCGGAGCCGAATGGACCGCCCAAAAACTTCTCCCCTCGACGCTTGTGGTTGCGAATACGAACCTCGCCGCCACCGCGGCCAGAACTATGCCGGCAAGACCGATGTTCATCACCGAAACGATGTTACGAAGGTAGAACGTCTCCAAGGGGAGGTTTCTTATGTTGAATAGATATACCACCACCAGCGCTCCCAGCATGAAAAGCTGGGACCACTGACTCGTCTCCCGCCAGAACAGTTTCATATCCTTCATCAGGATCGCTCGCATGTCGGGGGGAGTTTTTATTGTCGAAAGGAATATCCGGGTAACACGATAGAGTAGCCGCTCTTTTCCCGGAGTGGCGATCTCCCCCGATCCTGATGTCCCGGACCATCCGGCGTAGTAGATTTTTACAGCCACCAGAGACGCTATTGTGGTGGCAATAAGCGCAATACCCCACAGCAGGGAGAATTTGCCGAGAAATACTGACCAGTCGGAGAATGCCCCGGCCTTGAGGGCGCTTGCGAGAGTAGAAGAGGGGAGCCACGGATAATCGGGTGTCTTGAGTTGTTCTACGAATGAGATAATCATCTCTTTCGGCACATCCTTGCCGACATATTTTTCAGGTTGCAGGAAACGAAAAAACATAACCAGAGCGCCGATGAATACCACCCCGATAAAAGACATGATCTGGTATGTCCGTTTGGCCGGGAAAAACCGCATCAGGCATAACGTCAGGGTTACACCAGACGAGCAGGCGATAATGAGAAACGGAAGAAAAAGAAACGGGAGAGAGATGTAATAAGCAAAACTTGCATAATAGAGCTCTCCATAGGCCACAAATACCGGCAAGGCGAAGAGGAGCGCCATCCAGGATGAATTAACCAACGTCTGGATCAGTCTTGAAATGAAGAGGCTGAATATCGGAATTGGGGATGAATGTAGCAGATCAAGATCCCTTGAGAGGAAAAGGGTGGAGATTGATGCGATAATATTGGAGAAAATCAGCATCGAAAAAAAAGTGAGGCAGAGGGTGTTTACCAGCTGAATTATCAGAATCTCCCCCACGTCCATCGGAAGATCGTTGAAATAGACAAAGAGCCGCCGGAAAAACAGATAGTCACCTGTCACGAACCCAAGAGCGAGTAGAGCTACAAAAGTGTATTTCCAGACGTTTTTATAACCTCCCGCCGTGGCATTGTTAAATATCAGGCGGCTACGCGCTTTCATCAATGTCGGAAAGGAGGAAACTGACATGGTTTTCGATCAAATATGGTTAAATATATAACTTTTCTTCATCCATTATCCCGCCGGGACAGGTTGCGCGTCAACGTCTACGGCTTTATAGTGTGTTTGTATGTCCTCTTGTAAAAATGCTGTCCTGATAATCGTGTTGGTCGCTCTGACAGTCATCTCCGGAGCGAAACAGGCGTGGTGCGCCACGGACCTGATGGACCCGGCCTGGGAGAGTCGGATCAGGGAGGGAATCTTCAAGATCGCCGATACAGATTTCGAAGAGGGGCTCACGATTTTCCAGGAGTATATAGACAGTCACAGAAAAGCTCCCGAAGGTTATTTCTTTTACGCCGTCGGGGTACAGGAGAAGATCCAGAAATATAACGACCTGACCGAGCTATCCCGTTATCGTAAATACTCAACCAAACTTTCCGATATCTGCAAACGACGGCTCGTAAAGAATAAAAAAGACTCTGTGGCGCGGATGTACCTGGGCGCGATCCACGGATACACTGGTCTGCTCGACGCTAAACAGCGAAACCTTATAAGCGCGTTTCGGCAAGCCATCAAGGCGAGGGACAACCTCGAACAGGTGGCAAAAGAGCGTCCCGACATCCCCGACACCTATTTCGGTCTTGGCATGGTCTACTATTTCGCCAGTCGCAAAAGCCGGGAGGAGGGTGGAATTCTTGGATGGATAATAACGAAATTCATCACCAAGGGGAAGGATATGCGCAAGGAGGGTATTAGTCTGATAGAACGCGCCATCGGCAGAAACGCCCTCTCCGATGATTACGCGGTCTCCGCCCTGATGTGGATTCGTCTTTACGACAGGAAATACTCTGAGGCCAAGAGACTGGCTACCATCATGGAAGAGAAGTTTACGCGGGACACCATCTCGCGTTGGGTTTTGGGGCGTGTCGCCCTGGTGGAGCGTCGTTGCGACGACGCGACCAAATGGTTCAGTGAGATAGAGGCGATCAACAAGAAGAAAGATCTGTCGGATAAAAAATACCCGGATGTATCTTACGGTCTGAAGATGGCCAGGCTTTGCAGTATGGTTAAGAAGGGTGAGTATGAAGGGGCGGTCTCCCTGCACAGCAACATAGCGAAGTGGCTTGACGGCGAACCGAAGGCTGTCATCGAATACCAGGACGAAAAGAACCTGATAGCTTTCTGGAAGAACGAGAACAAGAAGACCGGTAAACAGCTGGCGTTTTTCTCGAAACGGTAGAATCCTCTCATGCGCTCAACAAGAAAGATAACCGTAGGAGGTGTTGCGATAGGGGGTGGTGAGAGGGTCAGCGTCCAGTCGATGACCAACACCGACACCTCTGATATAGACAGCACGGTTTCCCAGATCGAGGCTTTGACCGAAGCGGGATGTGAGATCGTGCGCGTAGCCGTACCTGATATGAGAGCGGCGAACTGTCTTGGCGAGATAAAGAAAAGAACGAAAATTCCCCTGATCGCCGATATCCATTTCGATTACCGGCTTGCAATAAAAGCGATAGAGGAGGGAGCGGACGGGTTGCGGCTCAATCCGGGAAATATAGGCGCCCGGTACAGGGTGGAAGAGGTGGTAAAAGCCGCCAGCGAAAAAAATATTCCGATCCGCATAGGTGTAAACGCCGGATCGCTCACCCCGGAGCTACTCTCCAAATATGGTGGGCCCACGGCGGAGGCGATGGTCGAGTCGGGTCTGGATCACATCCGAATCCTGGAGGAGCTTGATTATCGCGAGATAAAGGTGTCGCTTAAAGCGTCGAATGTTCCTGTTACGGTGGAGGCGTACCACCTGCTGGCCGAAAAGGTCGATTACCCTTTTCATATCGGTATTTCGGAAGCTGGCGCCGGTGTGGCGGGTACGGTAAAGTCGGCTGTCGGAATCGGCGTTCTTCTCTATTCAGGGCTTGGCGACACCATGCGGGTATCGCTCACGGGTGACCCTGTGCAGGAGATCAAGGTCGCCTTTGAGATATTAAAATCGTTAAGACTGCGTGACGCTGGCCCTGAAATTGTTTCCTGCCCCACATGCGGCAGATGCAAGATCGATCTTGTAAATATAGCCGCCGATGTGGAGGAGGCGCTCGGCGGGATGAAAGATAAAATAACCGTGGCAATTATGGGTTGTGTGGTCAACGGTCCGGGAGAAGCGCGGGAGGCGGATGTCGGGCTTGCCGGAGGCGATGGTGTCGGACTGATATTCCGAAAGGGTGTGACGGTGAAGAGAGTCAGGGAGGATGAAATGCGGGACGCGCTGATGGAAGAGGTTAAAAAGTTCGTTGAGGAGATTAAAAGTGCTTAACGTGTTGGTGGTCGGGTCTGGCGGGCGGGAGAGCGCGCTGGTATGGAAGATAGGTCAAAGCGATATGGTGGGGGAGCTTTATTGCGCCCCCGGAAACGCCGGAACGAATAACAATGTCGCCATCGCCGCCGAAGATATCGACGGACTCGTTGCATTTGCGAAAGATAAAAAAATCGGCCTGACTGTCGTGGGTCCGGAGGCGCCATTGGCGGCTGGTATTGTAGACAGGTTCGAGGCGGAAGGTCTGGTGGCGTTTGGCCCTTCGATGAAATCCGCCCGGCTCGAGGCGTCAAAAGCGTTCATGAAAGATATCCTTGTAAAAGCTGGTGTGCCCACAGCCAGATATGAGGTCCATGACGACCGGGACAAGGCTGTTTTGGCCCTCGAAAAATTCGGTGAGCGGGTGGTGGTGAAAGCCGATGGGCTTGCCGCCGGCAAGGGTGTAGTAGTGGCTACGTCCCGCGCGGAGGCTGTCGAGGCTATCGACTCAATGCTGGTTCAGAACACTTTTGGCGCCGCTGGCTCGAACATTATTCTCGAAGAAACCCTCGACGGTGAGGAGGCCTCTATCCTGGCTTTTTGCGATGGCAATGATGTAATGATGATGCCATCCTCCCAGGACCATAAGCGGATAGGTGAGAACGACACCGGCCCCAATACAGGTGGCATGGGCGCCTACTCCCCTGCGCCGGTGGTGACGGAGGAGATGTCGGCCTGGATCTTCGATAACGTCATGCGCAAAACCCTTGAGACCATGCGGGCTGAAGGGGCGCCATACAGGGGGATTCTCTACGCCGGGTTGATGATTACAGAAGATGGCCCGAAAGTTCTGGAGTTTAACTGCCGGTTCGGTGACCCGGAGTGCCAACCGATCCTGATGCGTCTTGAGAGCGATATTGTCCCTATACTGCTAGCTTGCGCCAAAGGGGAGCTGAAAGGTGTCGCTTCTGAATGGAGAGAAGAGGCGGCTGTCTGTGTGGTGATGGCCTCGGAAGGTTATCCCGGCTCTTACGAGAAGGGTAAGGTCATTACCGGAATCGAATCAGCCGAAGAGTTGGCGAGTGTAAAGGTGTTTCACGCCGGGACTGCGCTTGGAGATAACGGAGTAGTTACCACAGGTGGGCGTGTTCTGGGTGTGACCGCTACAGGGGCCACCGTAGCCGACGCCATCGAAAAAGCATACTCTGGTGTGGCGAAAATAGAATGGGATGGCGCGTATTACCGGAAGGATATCGGTCGCAAGGCCATCGACAGGTGATCCTTTTCGTCACCCGCATACTTTTGTTGGCCTTTTTGTGCGTGTCGTGCGTGGAGAGGCAGAAAACACCTCCCGGCGCCCTGGTCATCGCTATAGAGTCGGGTCCACGAACTCTCGACCCCCGTCTCGCCACCGACGCAACGTCGGTTAAAATTTTCGATCTTATATATAACGGGCTGGTCAAAAGGAACGATGACACATCGATAGGCCCAGACCTCGCCATAAGCTGGGAGCTTGCGACACCTCTCCAATACCGGCTCAACCTGCGTCGCAATGTAAAATTCCACAACGGAAAAGAGTTCACCTCGGCGGATGTTATCGCGCAATACAAGTTCCTGATTGATCCGGCCAACAAATCGCCTCACCGAAGCTCCATGCTGATGGTCGAATCGGTCGAGGCCCCGGACGACTATACGGTGGTCTACAACCTGCGCCAGCCAAACGCCCCTTTTCTCGGAAACCTGACTATGGGGATTGTTCCATCGGGTAGCGGGAAAGAAATTACCGAAAATCCTGTAGGGACCGGTTTTTTCAAACTTGCGGAATACAGTCGGGACGAAAAACTTCTGTTGACGGCCAACGGCGCCTATTTCGACGGCCCCCCGAAACTTAACTCTCTACTGTTCAGGATCATACCTGACGAGACTGTGCGTACCCTGGAGCTTGAGAGCGGTTCGGTTCACCTTATCATGAATCCGATTACACCCGATCTTCTGCCACGGCTTGCGAAGAACGAACAATTAAAGGTGTTTAAAAAGCTTGGCACGAACTATTCCTATCTGGGGTTCAACCTTGAGGATGAACTGGTGGGGAGACACGATATAAGGCTTGCTATCGCCCACGCCATCGACCGGGAGAGTGTTGTGCGATATATCCTGAAGGGGTTGGCGAAACCCGCCACTGGTCCCCTCTCTGTGGCCAACAGGTTTTATGAACCGGACGTTGAGACTTACGAATACGATCCTGAAAAGGCGAAATCGATTCTCGACGAGGCGGGATTTCCCGACCCGGATGGTGACGGGCCGAAGGTGCGGTTCAGGGTAGAATACTCGACTTCCCGGAACGAGTTGCGTAAAAGGATCGCCGAGGTTTTCCAGTGGCAGTTACAGAAGGTTGGAATTGGCCTCGATATCCGCTCATACGAGTGGGGTACGTTCTACGCCAATATCAAGAAGGGGCGATTCCAGCTCTTCTCACTTACATGGGTCGGCATATCCGATCCCGATATATTCCACTATATCTTTCACTCCGCATCGTTTCCGCCAGGTGGCGCCAACCGGGGAAGATACATCAGCGGCGAAATCGACAAACTCCTCGATAAAGGCCGGGTTGTAACGGGCAAGGAACGCGAATCGGCCTATGCGAAGGCGCAGAAAATTATCGCCTCAGACATTCCTTATGTATCGCTCTGGCATTCGGTTAACGTGGCTGTATCTGATCGCAAGGTGACCGGTTTTACCGTGGCCCCGGACGAGAGCCTGGGCTCGTTACACACCACACGGATAAAGCGATGAAAGCATACATAACCCGGAGACTTCTGCTGGCTGTTCCTGTGGCGTGGGGCGTGGTGACCATGGTGTTCCTGATTATCCACATGACACCGGGTGATCCGGTGGCGATCATGCTGGGCGAGTCGGCGACCATTGCCGACATGGAGTCTTTGCGCAGTGAGTTGGGGCTTGATAAGCCTGTCCTGGAGCAGTACGCAAAATTTCTTCTGAACGTGGTCTCGTTTGATCTGGGGAATTCTATATACACAGGCCGTTCAGTGGCGGAATCGATAAGTACACGGTACGGGGCGACAGTGGAGCTGGCCTTGGCGTCGATGGCTCTTGCCATCCTGCTCGCTATTCCCCTCGGCGTAATGGCGGCGGCGAGAAAGGATACTGTAGTTGATCGTGTAGGTATGGCCCTTTCGTTGATCGGGGTCTCCATGCCGAGTTTCTGGATCGGCCCCCTTCTGATAATCTTTTTCGCCATCGACCTGAAATGGTTTCCGGTATCGGGCCGGGGAGGTGTTGAGAGTCTGGTATTGCCCGCTATAACGCTGGGTACGGCCATGGCCGCTATTTTGTCACGACTGACGAGAGCGACCATGATTGATACGCTCGGTGAAGATTACATAACCACAGCCCGCGCCAAAGGGCTGGAAAATTACGTCGTCCTGTTCAAACACGCATTGAGAAACGCCCTTCTGCCTGTAGTGACTGTGGCCGGATTACAACTCGGCGCCCTCCTCGCCGGCGCTATTATCACTGAGACGATTTTTTCGTGGCCCGGTATTGGGCGGCTGACTATTCAGGCGATAAACGCCCGGGACTATCCACTTGTGCAAGGGTGTGTTCTTGCCATCGCGTTGTCGTACACTTTTGTCAATATCGTTGTTGATATCCTCTATTCGTTTGTCGATCCGAGAGTGAGACTGCGATGAGCCGATTGCCGACAACTTTTATCTTTGGCGTCGTAGTGACTCTGCTATTTATCTTCACGGCAATGTTGGCGCCTCTGGTTTCGCCCTATTCACCTCTGGAGCAGGAGTTGTACGCCGGACTCGAAGATCCGGGTACGGAACATATCATGGGCCGGGATCGGCTGGGGCGGGACATCCTTAGCCGAATAATCCACGGCGCACGGGTCTCGCTCACCGTCGGGTTCGTCACTGTGACGGTGTCGGTTGTTGTTGGAACGTTTATCGGGGCTTTTGCCGGGTATGCGGGTGGCAAGGTTGACGAGGTGGTGATGCGGGTTACCGACATATTTCTGGCTTTTCCCGGCATCCTGCTGGCAATTGCGGTGATGGCGATTCTGGGGCCGAGCCTTAATAACGTGATTATCGCCCTGTCTATTATGGGTTGGACCGGTTTCGCCCGCCTTGTGCGTGGGCAGGTCTTATCGCTACGGGAACGGGAGTTTGTTCTGGCGGCCCGGAGTCTTGGCGCGAGTGATCTGAGAATCGTGGTTTTTCATATTCTTCCGAATGTAGTGGCGCCTGTCACAGTGGAGGCGACCTTCGGGGTTGCGTCGGCAATCATAGCCGAAGCTGGTCTCAGTTTTCTGGGGCTGGGAGTGCAACCACCCACACCGAGTTGGGGCGCAATGCTGGCCGAGGGTCGGCAGTTTTTGCTGATAGCGCCACACATGACCACCTTTCCCGGTCTAGCCATTATGGTGGCGGTTTTGGGAGTTAACTTCCTGGGCGATGGATTAAGGGATATAATCGACCCGAGAGAGTAGAATAGTGTGAAGGTCTGATTGTCGGAGGAGAACATCATCCACAAGACCGGGTTGATCGGGCTTGAAGAGCAAGAAGCCCCATCCCGCCCTGAAACTGGAACTGAACCACAAGATCCAGCGCGCTATAGTCGGCGCCATTTCCCTGGAAGAGATAATCGAGTTCGTGAAGATCTGGTTCATCACCCACACTGTGGATCATGACGTGACCATTTTCGCAGGGGAGAGGATGAAACCGGAGTCTTCATGAACGCGCATTAGTCGAAAACCTTTGCAATTATCTTTAGAATCTGGTAAAAATCTCATCTTCCGAATGGAAAACAGAAAAGTTGGGTAAGGGGCATAGGGCTTCTTGCGGGGCTGAGTCCTTTTGAAGGGGCAGTCCGATATATATAAAGCGGACCTTTGACAGGTTCCGACGATAGAAGGTGGAAAAACATGGCTCTCGTTAAAGAGCGAAAAACGGAAATCATCGAGAAAAACAGGAACACTGAAAGCGACACAGGTTCGCCAGAAGTGCAGATTGCCCTGTTGACCGAGCGGATCACACAGCTTACAGAACACTTCAAATCACATAAAAAAGATTATCACTCCCGGCGCGGCCTGTTAAAACTTGTCAGCAGACGCCGCCGCCTCCTCGACTTCGTTCGTGGCAAGGAGTTTGGTCGTTATAAAACCATCATCGAGGCCCTCGGCATCAGGCGTTAACCTGTGCCCGGGGTCTTCGACCATCACGCTCTACCCGACTCACGGCCAACCAAGGCCGGAGCGCCATCCAAATATTAAGGGAATCTTCGATGCAACCAGAACGAGTTGAATTAGCAATAGGTGAAAAAACCTTCTTTATAGAAACAGGCGTGTTGGCGCGTCAGGCCGCTGGAGCCACTGTTGTTGGCCTTGAGGAGTCGATGGTGCTGGCTACGGCGGCATGTGACGACAAACCGAGAGAAGGCGCCGACTTTCTTCCCCTGACCATAGATTACCGTGACAAAACAGCCTCCGCAGGAAGAATACCGGGCGGCTTCTTAAAACGGGAGGCCCGTCCTTCTGATCGTGAGACTCTCCTCTCCCGGCTTATCGACAGATCCCTCAGGCCGATGTTTGCGGAGGGATACGCCCACGAGACGCAGATCATAGTCAATCCGCTCTCTTTCGACTACGAGAACGAGACCGAGATCCTGGCCTTGAACGGCGCTTCCGCCTCACTTCTGATCTCACAAATTCCGTTTACCAAAGCCATAGGCGGTGTGAAGGTCGGAAGAGTCGATGGCGAATTCGTGGTCTTCCCGACGTTGGAGCAGATTGAAGAGTCTGATCTCATGCTGATCCTGGCCGGAACTGAAGAGTCTCTGACCATGGTGGAGGGTGGCGGAAACGAAATATCGGAAGAGGATCTGGTCGCCGCTCTGGAATTCGGACATGAATATGTAAAGAAGATATGCGCCATGCAACGGGAGCTTGCCGACAAGGTGGGAAAACCGAAAATGGCGGTTCCGGTTGCAGACCACGGCGCCGATGTCGCCACAATCCTCGAAAAGGGTAAAGACGCCATTCGCACAGCTTCCCTCACCACAGGCAAATTTGAGCGTTCAGCCGCCCAGAAAGCTTGCAGGGATGAGATCATCGCCGGACTGCTCGGAGATGATGACGACGATTCGAGGAAATCGGTTTTAAAAGAGGCTTACGGTACAGCCCAGAAAAAGGTTATCCGGGAGATGATCTTAAGCGAAGGGATCAGGGCCGACGGGAGAAAAACCAACGAAATCAGGGATATCACCATAGCGGTAGACGCTCTTCCCCGGACTCACGGTTCGTCGCTCTTTACACGGGGCGAGACTCAGGCTCTGGTCACCACCACTCTGGGCGCCAGCAAGGATGAGCTGATTCAGGACAAGCTCGAAGGAAGAGTGAACAGGCAATTCATGTTGCACTACAACTTCCCCCCCTTCTGTGTCGGTGAAGTCAAGCGCATGATGGGCGTTAGCCGGAGGGAGATTGGTCATGGCGCATTGGCGGAGCGGGCGTTAGAGCCTGTACTTCCGAAAAATGAAGATTTCCCCTACACAATTCGTATTGTGTCAGAGATCCTTGAGTCGAACGGCTCTTCGTCGATGGCTTCCGTATGCGGCGGCTCCCTCTCCCTTATGGATGCGGGTGTGCCGATAAAATCGGCTGTCGCCGGAGTCGCCATGGGAATGGTTCAGGATGGTGACAGGGTCGCTATCCTTACCGACATTCTGGGGTTGGAAGACGCGCTGGGCGATATGGATTTTAAGGTTGCTGGCACAAAAGATGGCATTACAGCTGTCCAGATGGACATCAAACTTAAAGGCGGGCTGAAGGTCGAACTTCTCAGCGCCGCGCTTACCCAGGCTAAAGAGGGACGTCTGAGCATTCTGGACACCATGGCCACAGCTCTCGAATCCCATCGTACCGACCTTTCAGAACACGCTCCCAGAATTGAGACCATCAAGATAAACTCGGAGAAGATCGGAGCTCTCATCGGACCCGGCGGAAAAGTGATCAAAGGCATAGTTGCCGAGACCGGTTGTCAGGTCGATGTTAACGACGAGGGTGTGGTACGCGTCTTCTCGTCTGACCGCGCCAAGATGGAGGAGGCGCTCAACATAATCAACGCCATTGTCCAGGAGGCTGAACCGGGCAAGATCTATGTCGGTACAGTCCGCAGGATCGTCGATTTTGGCGCATTCCTGGAAATTTTCCCCGGAACCGACGGCCTGTGCCATATCAGTGAACTGGCCGATTACAGGGTCAACAAGGTAGAAGACGAACTGGCTCTGGGCGACGAGGTTCTGGTTAAAGTCCTATCGATAGACCCGCAGGGCAAGATCAGACTCTCTCGAAAGGAAGCCCAGGAGGGTGGCTCTTCGAGAAGACAGCCGCCCGAAGGTGGTGAGGGCGCTCCTCGTCCAGGTAGTGAAGATGGCGGCAGGCCGCGCGGCGGCGGACGTCCCGGTGGCCCCGGTGGAGGACGCCCTGGTGGAGGACGCCCCGGCGGTGGGCGTGGCCCGGGTGGTGGAGACAGAGACCACCGCAGACGTTAACAAATAGTGAATCTGATCTGTTCCGGGTTATTCTTCAACGTGAATAATCCGGAATGACAGACAGAGTCGTAAGGGCCGAACAGGTCAACGGTATATCCGTGATCTGTGAGACGATCCCCTTTTTCCAATCGGTCTCTTTCGGGATCTGGTTCACCGCAGGTTCCGTCAACGAAGAAAAAGAGAAGTCTGGACTCTTCCATTTCATTGAGCATATGGCCTTCAAAGGGACCGACCGGATGGGGCAACGTGAAGTCGCAGTCGCCATTGACCAGTTGGGGGGCCACATTAACGCTTTTACCAGCCGTGAGGCGACCTGTTACTCCGGCCATGTGGTTTCGGAAAGGTTTGGCACAGCCTTCGACCTCGTGGCTGATATTGTGTTGAACTCCACATTCCCCGAAAACGAGATGGAGCGGGAGAGGAGTGTAATCCTCGAAGAGATCAGGATGAGTCAGGACAACCCTTCAGAATTCATTCAGGACCAGACGTATGAGGCCATATGGGCCGGTCATCCCCTCGGAAACAGCATTACAGGCACAAAAGAGACAGTTGAGAATATCGGATGGGACGACCTTATCTCAGCCCGCGAACGTTTTTATAAACCACCCGGAATAATAATCACAGCATGTGGCGGTATCGACACAAACAGGCTCGTAAAGGCTGTTGAACGTTGTTTCGGAAACCTGTCACAAAAGCCTGTTACCGATTCACCCGGAAAACCGGAATATAAACAGTCTGTTAAAATCTTCCGCAAAGATTTGGAGCAGGTCCATCTTCTTCTGGCCGGACCCGCCCCTCCCATAGCTGACTCAAGGCGAGGTGAGATTGCGATTCTAGATAACATCTTAGGCTCCAGTGTCTCTTCAAGGCTATTCCAACGGATTCGTGAGGAGATGGGACTGGCTTATATGATCTCCTCCTTTTACGAACAGTACCGGAGCGCTGGTTTTTTCTCCATCTATTCAGCCTGCTCAAAGGAGAAGCTGATACCTATGATAAAGACCATTAGAAAAGAGATGGCCATTATCCGCTCCATCGGACCCACACCTGAAGAGATCAAGCGGGCAATCACTATGGAGACCGACAATATAATCATGTCGCACGAGTCACCCGCATCGAGAATGTACGATCTGGCGGAGCAAAAAATCTATTTCGGCGCGATTATGTCTCTCCAGGAGAGTCTGGACGAGATAAAAGCGGTAACGGTCAAGAGCGTGAAGGATTTATCGGAAGAACTTGAAATTGCGGGAAAAGGATGCTCGTTATTGGCGGTGGGGCCGATCTCGGACGAGAACGAGCGAATTATCGCTGAAAGTCTGAACTAAACCTGTTCTTGGGGCAAGAAAACCTCGTGCGGCGGCAAAATTGTAATCTAAACAATTATTTGCCCTGCCGCACGATATCCTCGATCATCTTGCCGGCTATGTCGTTGCTCGATACGAAATACTTTCCGCTGTCGATCTTCTCCTTGATAGCCTGAACTTTCTCACGCCTGACATCAGGTACGTTCTTTACCTGGGCGCTTACTTTGCCAACTTCGCGCGCCATTCCCGATACTGCAACAGTCTCCGCTGTTTTTGCGGCAGTCGGGTTGGTGGCCGCTTTCGCCGTGTTCTTTGTTACGGCGCTATCACGTCGCCTGGATTCATCAACCTTGTTCTGATTCAGGTTGTGATCCGATCCCGTAACCTTAATCATCTGATATCGCCTCCTTTCACCATGCAAATGTGGTAACGTCAACCCGGATTATACATTCCGGGCGGGCTCCAAGCCACTCCTTGCTAATCCTATCGGCATTTCCCTCTCCAGACTTTAGGGAAACCGGAAAAGAATCTCTTTTTTTCTTATTCTATCCGCTTGTTGGTTCTTTATCGGTATCAGGAGAAAGGAGCATTAGAGAAAAATGATCCTTTTTCACCTTTTTCCCCAGAATCTCGCAGGTTCTTTAAACCCGACCGATTATGAGTATATAAAAAAAAACTATTGGAAATTTACCAATTTCACCTCTAACATTAGCATAAATAATAATCTATGCTCAGGTTGCAGGCAATGTTGACCTCCCCCCCCCGGTGTGAAAAGTGACAACTGAAAAAGATACAGCGGATGATGTCGAGGAGGTAAAATACTCCACCTGTTATATGTGCGCCTGCCGATGCGGCATCAGGGTTACCCTCAGAAACGGAAAGATACGTTATATAGAAGGGAACCCGGCTCACCCGACTAATCGTGGTGTCCTTTGCGCCAAAGGCTCCGCCGGAATCATGAAACAGGCAAGCCCCGCCCGACTGACCAAACCGCTCCTTCGAAAAAAAGGGACCGACCGGGGAGATAGCCAGTTCGAGGAGATATCGTGGGAACGCGCCTACGACATCATGACCGAACGTCTGAAAAAGATCCGAAACGAAGATCCGAAAAAACTGGCGTTTTTCACCGGGCGCGACCAGATGCAGGCGCTCACATCTTATTGGGCCAAGCAGTTCGGAACCCCCAACTTCGCGGCGCACGGAGGTTTCTGCTCTGTGAACATGGCAACCGGCATGATCTATTCGGTCGGCGGGACTGGTTGGGAGTTTGGTGGCCCCGATTGGGACCGGACTAAATACCTGATTTTATTTGGTGTTGCGGAGGATCACGACTCCAACCCATTCAAGATAGGCTTGGGTAAACTCAAGGAGCGGGGCGCCAAGGTCGTAGTGATAAACCCGGTCAGGTCGGGTTACGGCGCCGTGGCGGACGAGTGGGTCCCGATCAAACCGGGAACCGATGGCGCATTCATCATGGGAATACTCAACGTATTGATAAAAAACGGTCTTTACGACGACGAGTTCCTGCTGACCCGCACAAACTCCGCACAACTGGTGGTTACCGATCAGGGCGGAGAGGATGAAGGTCTTTTCTGGCGGGAAGACGGGGTGAAGGATGACGATCTGGGCGGTAACTTCGTATGGGACGAGGTTACGCAAAGCGTAAAACCGTTCGGGGCCAAGGGTGTGAAACCGGCTCTGACAGGCTCGTATAAAACGCCGGATGGCAAACATGTAAAACCATCGTTCCAGTTATTAAAAGAGCGCGTTCTGGCCGAATACAACATCGATAAGGTTTCCAAAATCACCACTATCCCGAAAGAGACTATAGAAAGACTCGCTTTTGAGTTGGGTGTGACGGCAAGGGACGAAAGTGTCACCCTCCCTATAGAATGGACCGACGCATGGGGTAAACAGCACAAAACCGTGACCGGAAACCCGGTTTCGGTCCATGCCATGAGGGGATTGGCCGCCCACTCCAACGGTTTCCAGGCCGTTCGCGCCCTCTCTTCGCTGATGATGATTCTTGGAATTATCGACAGACCGGGCGGGTTCCGGCATAAACCACCCTTTCCGAAACCGATTCCCCCCTGTCCTAAACCGATTGACGACCCCGACCTTATAAAACCGAACACACCGTTGCCAAACCCTGAACTCGGTTTCCCCACAAAACCTGAAAACCTGATGGTATACCCGGATGGCTCGCCGGTCAGAATCGACAAGGCGTTTTCGTGGGATTTCCCATTGACGGCTCACGGCATGTTGCAAAATGTCATTACCAACGCATATAAGGGTGATCCGTACAAAATCGACACGCTGATCCTTTTTATGGCCAACATGGCGTGGAACTCGTCGATGAATACAAGCAAAACCATCGACATGCTCGGAGCCAAGGATTTTAATGGTGAGTATAAGATACCGTTCATCATTGTCTCGGACGCTTTCTTTTCCGAGCAGGTGGCGTATGCGGATCTGGTACTTCCCGACACTACATATCTCGAAAGATACGATGTAATCAGCCTGCTCGACCGGCCAATCTCCGATTACAACAGCGTGGTGGACGCTATAAGGCAACCGATTATCGATCCACCGGAAGGGTGCGAACCTTTTCAGGAGACGTTGATTAAACTTGCCAACAGGCTGAAATTGCAAGGTTTTTGCGACGACAAAGGGAATCCGAAGTTTAGCGGGTATAAGGACATGATAACCAATTGGACCGTTGCGCCCGATACTCCTGTAGGCTTCCTGGCTGGCTGGAGAGGTGATGGAACCGATCATATCGTAGGCGAGCCGAACGAAAAACAGTGGGATATGTATATCAAGAACGACTGTTTTTTCCAGTTTGAGTTAGAAGAGGCGTTGCAGTGGAACAGGAACATCAACCGGGGATACCTCAACTGGGCGCTCGACCATAAGCTGATCCGTTACAACGAGCCGATTATCATGAAGGTCTACTCGGAGGTTCTGCAAAGGTTTCGTCTGGCCGCCAAGGGTCAAAGGCCCGGTCGTCAACCGGCCACTGACGCGCAACGCAAGAGAGTCAGCCGTTATTTCGATCCGTTACCCTTCTGGTACAAACCGCTGGAAGACAAGTCTATCGACACCGAAGAGTACCCGATCCACGCCATTACCCAGAGACCTATGCCGATGTATCATTCGTGGGACTCGCAAAACGCATGGTTACGGCAGATAATCGGCCAGAATTTTCTCTATATAAACCCGATCAAGGCTAAAGAACTGGGGCTTGTCGATATGGATTGGGTCTGGGTCGAATCGGCTCACGACAAGAAAATCAGGGTCCAGATAAAACTCTCCAACGCAGTCCA
This sequence comes from Nitrospinaceae bacterium, assembly GCA_029261405.1. GTDB lineage: Bacteria > Nitrospinota_A > UBA7883 > UBA7883 > JAJDBK01 > JAJDBK01. The sequence goes on along the minus strand of JAJDBK010000057.1, from coordinate 20,659 downwards.
GCCCGACACGGTATGGACCTGGAACGGCATTGGCAAGATGGCTGGCGCGTGGAACCTTGATCCGAAAGTGGACGAGGTACAGAAAGGATTTCTGCTCAACCACCTGATAAGTGAAGAGATAGGCAACCCGGACAATATGGAAGAGCGGATATCAAACTCCGATCCGATAACAGGGCAAGCCGGATGGTTTGACCTGCGGGTAAAAATCTACAAAGCGGATAAAGCCGGTTCATTGCCGCAGTTTAAACCACTCAAACCGCCGAAACAGGTGATGGAGCGCCCGAACGTTGTTTCGTATAAGGCTGACGGAAAATGACACAGTTAGCTCTTGTTATTGATCTTGCCAAATGCGTTGGATGCCACGCCTGCGCGGTTAACTGCAAGGAGTGGAACACATCGGGCACATTCGGCCCCTTGCCGGACGGGGAGCCATACGGAAAAGAGCCGGATGGTGTCTGGTTTAACCGGGTGCAGACGTATGAAGTCGGCTCGTACCCTGATGTCGAGGTCTTCTACTTCCCGAAATCGTGTATGCATTGCAAAGACGCGCCATGCGTAAAAGTCTGTCCGACAAACGCCTCTCACAAACGGGCGGAGGATGGCATTGTGCTGGTCGATTACGACGAGTGCATCGGGTGCAAATACTGCTCGTGGGCTTGCCCCTACGGTTGCCGGGAGTTCGACGAATACGCCGGGGTGATGAAAAAATGCACCCTCTGTGTGGATCGTATCTACGACGAAAAACTTCCCGAAGAGGAACGGGTTCCCGCTTGTGTCAAGACATGCCCGTCAAGCGCCAGGACCTTCGGAGATATCGATGATCCCGATTCAGCGGCTTCGGTGAAAGTCAGGGATGGAGCCGGGTATATGCCGATGCCCGAATCGGGGGCGAACCCGTCGAACCGCTATCTGGCGCATCGCCCGGTGAAAACCGCGCTGGACGAAGAGCGGGTTATTGTTAAAAAACATCAGTTCGTGGAAGAGGCGGAGAAAACAGACCGACCACAAGACCCCGAATATTTCGATTTCGCGGGATAACCGATATGAAACCTGAATTCTCGATCATACTGCTTACGGTCCTTGCCGGAATGGCGGAGGGAGTCCTCTTTTTTCTGGTAGGCGCCGACGCGATTACATTGCTGAAGGGGGGCGCGGTCTCATTTGATATCATGCTCTACGGCGTGATTTTATCGGTGGCTCTGGCGGGATTGGGCACGATGGCTTCGTTTTTCCATCTGCATCATAAAAGCCGGGGAATCAAAGCGATTAAAAGATGGCGTTTCTCCTGGCTATCACGCGAAGTCTTACTACTTCCCCTCTTTATTGGATTAACCGTTGTATACGGAATATGCGCCATCATCGGCGTAGCTACATGGCTGAGGCTTTTGAGCGGACTGGCGGGAGTTTTTGTTGGGCTGGCGTTGGGGATAAGCTCCGGCATGATCTATTGCAGTGTTCGATATATCAGGGAGTGGGCGAACCCGTACACACCGATCAACTTTGTGGTGATTGGTCTGGCTGGTGGGTCGGTGATTCTGTTGGCGACGCTGGAGCTGGTCAAGGCGGATCACGACCTGATAATGATACTGCTGAGGATGGCGATTCCGGTAACGGTGATAGCCATGACAGCCAAAGGTATGTCGTACCTCTACAATTCAACGGCCTACAGCTCCACAACATTGCAAAGCGCAATTGGCGCGTGGCGGTCGGACATCGTGCTGATGGATACAGGATGCGCGTATGAGAATTACAACACGCGGGAATATTTCCACAAATCGGGGAAGAAAATTGAACGAGCCATGATCTGGTTTGTGATGACGGTTTTGTTTATCCTGCCCCTCTCAATGTTAACGCTCGATTATGTGGCGGTATTCAACGGTCACCCCTCGACATGGGGAGTGTTGGCGGCGCTATCGATGCTGATAGGTGGCCTCGCGGAACGATGGTTATTTTTCGTGCAAGGCAACCACGTCCAGAATCTATACTACGGCAGGTTCGTAGATAAAAATGGAAAAAACCCGATCCTGCAACCGGGCAAAACAGCGGGACCACTGCCGCCGGTTAGTTAGTTTTGGAATCCAAGTAGAAGTTTATCTTCTTTTCTCGCGCCGTTATTTAACCACTCAAGCGCGTTATCTTCTTCGCTTACAGGATTAATCCATAGAATGGATTTAATTCGTTTATATTCACCTGCGATAACCTTGAAATCCCGCCTTGCATGATCGTCTTGTGACACTACAGCTTCGTCGGTAGCCAAAGCCGCTTCGATTAGAATTGCGTCTTTCAACGCCGCATTTCTTCGTTTGTCTGTTTTAAGCTTTTCGCTATTCTCTATTGTTTTTCGTAAGTCATCATTAACAGTATTTTTACGGTAAGTTATTCGCCCGGACTTTGTCATGAAAGACCACCATTTCCGAGCATATTTTGATAGGTTCTTTTTCCATTCAACCTTAATCTCTGAAGTCAGGACAACTTTACACTTTGTCTCTCTCATTGCCTTAAGAAAGTCCCTGCAATTTTTGGAACCTTCCTTTATAGCATTTTCATCGCCAGCCGATCTCATTACTGAAGCGTCAACTACGAACTCTGATATTTTCTTTTTCACAACAGGAGCTTTTATCGCTGAACAGTGTCGAGATACTCTTCCTCTTGTTCGAGAGAGACATCATCAAAATCCACAGGCCAATCCCCGTATGCTCCATTTTTGTCAAGATCACCCGGTTCAATTTTAGCGGTTCCGTCTTTTTTGTTTCTGGAAAACCAGTGTAATTTTACATCGTCAGCCGCCATTTCACCTTTAGCCACCAATGTCTGCACTCCAAGGAGTAGAATGGAACTGTGAGTTTCCATGATGACCCTTACACCTCGGTTAACGGCTGTCGTGATAATCTTCGCCAGATCACGCTGGGCGGCAGGATGTAAATGAATCTCCGGCTCTTCTATATGTACAGTTTGACCTTTCCTAGCGACAAGTAACGCTACTAGTATTGGCAATACCTGTGAAACTCCAAATCCAACATCAGCGATATTGACAGTATCACTTCCTCCACCTCGCACACTTTTGCATGTTCGTCCAACATGTAGTTCCACTTGGGTTTCATTAATTATTTTCGGCATTACTTTCCAAGTAAGACCTAATTGTTTCAGGCAAGCATTTAATTTATAGAGTTTGTCTTTCTCATACCAGTCCACGATAATTCCAGGAAAATATTCAGTAAACCTGCCTGGGAAAACATCTCCAACCGCCGTTTTGTTATATATCCGTTTTGGTGAACCTCTCCATGCTGGTAGATGGATAAGATTTGTAATATTATGTTGAAAAATGTTCAAGTCTGCTCCGATAGTGGTTGGTATCCAGCTAATCCATCTCATCATCCTTTCTTTTTCAAGCTCGGAGTTATCTTTTGGTACGACAAAGAAAACAGTTAAGAAACATCTATCCCTCTTTATTTTGCAATTCGTAGTTTTGTCTTTTTCCATTTCTTCAATTACATTGTAATTACCAGAAAGAAGAGAAAAAATGCCCTTTTCCAAATAAGGAGCAGTGATGTTTTTGATTTCCTCTGATGTCATATTTACCTTCAGATCTAAAGTATTATTGTTTCTGGTAAATTTCATTTTATTGACAACAAAGGCAACCTTCTTATCCTGGCCAAATTCAATCTCCAAACGATCTGAATTGGACAACTCAAGAGAGAGACTAAACGATTTTGATTTAACAGGTTTGCTTGATAGCAACTGGTCTGATGATGTAAATTGAAGTAACGGACCATCCGAATATAGTGCGCCTGGGTCGTATGTAGCTTCCAAAGTCTGTTTCATTAAAAGAAGCGGCTGTATTATGCTCGATTTACCCGAACTGTTTGCCCCCGCAAGAATTGTCAGCGGACGTAACTCAATCCGACTTTCGTCAGCGATAGATTTAAATCCGCGAACGGATAATGAGGTGATCCCTTCATCGGTGTAAGAACTGTCCATTGTCAGCCTGTTTCGTTATGTACAGAATAAGTGAGCATTTTAACACGATTATTTACTGATTGTATTAACTGATGAATCCTTATATATCCCCTCGCCCCAATTGGTGTATCATCAACGTGTAAAACTCTCGACAAAAACAGGAGGCGGTTATGTCTGGCGGCGCGTTTGTCTTCATTGCGATTCTTCTTGTTATTCTCTCCGCGCTTCGTGTGCTCAACGAATACGAACGGGGGGTGGTGTTTCGGCTGGGGCGGGTGCTGGCTATCAAGGGGCCGGGGCTGGTTATTGTGTGGCCCATCATCGATAAGATGGTCAAGGTCTCCCTGCGCCTTATCGTGCTCGACGTTCCATCCCAGGACATCATCACCAAGGATAACGTCTCCGTCAAAGTAAACGCCGTTGTCTATTTCCGCGTCTTCGATCCGGATCGCGCGGTGGTACAGGTGGAGGATTTTTTATTCGCCACTAGCCAGCTCGCCCAGACATCCCTTAGATCCGTACTCGGACAGGTGGAACTCGACGAACTGCTCTGTGAACGGGAAAAGATCAACAACGAGTTACAGACGATCCTCGACACACGGACAGACCCGTGGGGCATCAAGGTCGCAAACGTCGAGATAAAACATGTCGATCTGCCGACCGAGATGCAGAGAGCCATGGCTAAACAGGCCGAAGCCGAGAGAGAGCGAAGAGCAAAAATCATCAACGCCGAAGGAGAGTTTCAGGCATCGGAAAAACTGGCTGACGCGGCGGCGATAATGGCGCGTAACCCGGCGGCCCTCACCCTGCGTTACCTTCAGACCATTCGGGAGATATCTTCGGAGGGGACCACCAACAACATTGTGCCGTTACCGATGGATTTTATCGGGCCGTTCCTCAAAAGCATTACGGAGCGGAATAAAAATTCAGGGTAGCCGAACCGTACCGTCTGCTCTTCGTCAGGACAAGACTGCCGTCCGAGTTTTGTTTCGGCGCATCCATCTTCGAGTCCTCCTCCAGAATCAACGTTCCATTGTCATCAAGCAGGAGAAGGGCGCCTTCCAGAATGATGTTCTCATACCCCTCACCCCACGGAGGGTCGGCGAAGACGTAATCGAATTTTTCCGACCGTGAAATCAGCGCGTTCATAGACACAAGCGCGTCGCCCCGGATGGCGTGGAACCTGTCGTCGGTTTTGATCCTCAACTTAGCGCAGTTCCGGGCGATCAGGTCGATCTGTTTGTTATCCACCATCACAACCCGTTTCGCCCCGCGCGAATACGCCTCAAACCCCACAGCTCCGGCTCCTGCGAAAAGATCGAGAAACCTCGATCCCATCACCGCGGCGCCAAGGATGTTAAAGAGCGACTCCCGCGTTCTCGAAGCGGTAGGGCGGGTCTCCTTACCTTTAGGGCCGTAAATGTTGGCGCCTTTAAATTCGCCTCCTATAATCCTCACTTCTTACCGGCAAGCCTCTTCTTCCCCACGATCACAGCGTCGATAGTCGCCCAGATCCAGACGATGAAACCTGCGCCGAATATCGCCGCCAGGGTCTTTACGCCGCTCATTAAATCATCGGTCATGACAGGTTCCTTGCCAGCGCTTATCGTTCCGAGTATCGGCCCGATGGTGAAAGCGAGGTATACGAAAAAGAGGGCGAGCAGGATTCCGGCGGCGGCGATAAAACCGATCCCTTTAGAGTTCTGCCCGTTGGCAAGTTGTCCCGCCCCCGGAAAGACCGTGGACAATACTATAAGAATGCCAATCGGCGCGGGATCGGAATTCCGCTTAAAGTCAATCATGCTAACCCCCCTGCTCTCACGCTATATCCGTGACTTCTTCGAATCGTGTCATTGCGTGAAACTGCCGGAACCGCTGGGCGACTTCTTTTCGCTCCAGGTCCACAAGCGACTCCACCGAAAATTTCTCCACTGTAAAAGACGCCATAACAGAACCCATTATGATGGCTTGCCGCAAAACCTTTTCGTCGATATCCGATTCGTTACGCCGTGCAAGATGCCCCATGACACCACCAGCAAATGTGTCTCCCGCGCCTGTCGGGTCGAACACCTCCTCCAACGGATACGCAGGAGCGGAGAAGACATTATCGCCACTGAAAAGGAGGGCGCCATACTCCCCCTGTTTTATTATCAGGGTGTGCGGACCCATGTCGCGGATCGTTCTGGCCGCCTGTACGAGATTCGGTGTCCCGGCCAACTGCCGCGCTTCGCCTTCGTTTATTATCAGAAGGTCGATACGCGCCATAGTTTTTTTAAGCTCCTCAATGGCGCCATCAATCCAGAAGTTCATGGTGTCGCACGCCACGAGTTTCGGGTTTTTTACCTGATCGAGAACCTTGCCCTGTAACGCAGGGTCGATGTTGGCGAGGAATACATACTCCGCATCCTTGTAAGACTCTGGCAGTACCGGATCGAAATCGGCCAGCACATTTAACTGTGTGTCGAGGGTTTTCGCTTCGTTAAGGTCGTAACCGTATTCACCTTTCCAGTGAAACGATTTGCCGGGAAGTTTTATCACCCCTTCGGTATCAACGCCCCGCTTATGCAGGAGGTCCATATCCGCATCTTCGAAATCCTCACCGATAACAGCGCAAAGTTTTACATCGGTAAAGAAACCTGCGGATAAAGAAAAATATGTGGCGGAACCGCCGAGGGCGCGCTCTTTTTCGCCAAACGGCGTTTTAACACTGTCATACGCCATAGTGCCAACAACAAGAAGACTCATCGTAATCCTTCCAGAATAAAATTATTGTTCATTGTCCGGCAGAGGCCAGGCGTCGAAATATCTCATGGAGCTTTTTTTGAATTCGCGTGTGGAGAAAAGCACGTCGTATTCAGTTATACCCGTCTCTTCACTCATCCCTTTTGCGATTTTTAGCACCTCCTCCTCCGACTCACCGTGGATCATGGTGAATAGGTGGTAAGGCCAATCGGGGAACGAAGGACGTTCGTATGCGTGGCTAACTTCCGGTCGGTTTGAAAGAAGCTCACCCATGGGCGCTCGTTCCTCTTCTTTCGGAACGCTCCATATGCCCATGCCGTTGGCGGTGAACCCGGCCTTGTGGTGACGCAGGGTGGCGCCGAATCTTCTGTAATATTTTTTTTCGCCATACTCGCGGGTTTTGTTTATCACTTCATCCTCGGCGATTCCCAGCTTTTCGGCTATAGCGGCAAACGGGTTTTTCACCATCGGCAGATGGCCCTGCAACTCTTTCATGATCGCTACATCGGAAGCTTTGATCTCTTTTTTCATGCTGTCGCCTCCTTCTTTTCCTTGAACTGGAAATCGACCTTGATCTTGAACTTTTTGATAAGCGGCATGTTCCTTACCGGTCCGAAACCTGAGTCGCGGTGGATCTCTTTCAAAATTCGGTCAACTTCGTCGGTGTCGGGAGCTATTACGGTGAACCAGAGGTTGTATTCGTGGTTCCGTTCGTAGTTATGGGTTACATTCGCATATCGGCTTACGACTTTGGCCGCCTCCTCGATCTTGTCGGAAGGGACTTTTAATGCGCACAATGTTGATGTCCAGCCGAGACCACGCGAGTCGAAACTACCGCCAATGCGTCGAATGACACCTCCGTCGAACATCGCTTTGACCCGATTGAAGGCCTCATCCTCATCCACTCCTACCTTTTCACCGATCTCGGTGTAAGGCGCGTGGGTTATGGGAAACCCGGTCTGGATTATATTGAGGATCCTTTTATCTATATCTTCAAGATTCATCTGAATTTATTCTCCGATTGTTTAACGGATACAATTCTACATGATGGCATAGACTTTTTCCAAAATGATGATCTTATCCTGATAAAATGGCTAATTGATTATGAGTGAAGGTATTTTGCATTACATCGACGATCAAGGCCCAAAGAACGCGCCGGTTATCCTGATGATCCACGGTTGGGGGCAGACAAAAGAGAGCTTTGCGCCCCTTGCCGGGCGGTTGAAAGACCGATTGCGGGTTGTGGCAACCGACCTGGCGGGACACGGCTCGGCGAAAAACGTACCGGGGCCATACACTTTCGACCGTTACACCCTCGATATCGCCACCATTGTAAAAAAACTCGATATCCCACGGTTTCATCTTCTCGGATGGTCGATGGGTGGAACGGTGGCGGCGAAGTATTGCATCAATATGAAAGGTCCGGCGCCTCTCTCACTGACGCTCCTCTCCGCCTCCGCCCGTTTTGTCGCTCCCGGCAAGGAGAGGGCCACCGGGCAGAGTGGGGCGAAGGTGCGAAGAATGCTCTCCATGATGTCAGCGGACCCGGAAGCGGGGTTAAAAGCGTTTATCGGAATGTTCTTCGCCACCGGCGAGGCTTTGGGGGAGCTTGCGAAAAACGAGATCGAACGGCTCCTTCTGCCCCCCGGTTTGACCCCGTGCGGGGAAGCGATGTTAGACACTCTTCGAGAGCTTGCAAGCGTCGATCTTACCGGGGCAAGGTCGTCCTACAAAGGCGTGGTAACAGCCATCTGCGGGGATATGGATTCGATCACGCCACCCGGAGGCCAGTCTCTCTGGAGACGCATCTTCCCTGGCGTGAGCGAGCAGAGCATTAAAGGATCTGGACACGCTCCACACCTTACAAAGATTTCGGATGTGGCCGATTCGGTCTATTACAATGTCACAAAAGGTGAGTGAATGCCCCCCGCTGTAGGTGCGGCGGTTCGCAGTTCTTTTGATCTGAACGCAAAGAGCTACGAACGGTACGCCATTTTCCAGAAAGAGACAGCCGACACCCTTGCAAGGAGAGTCGCCACCAGTGGAACATCGGGTGTATGCCTCGATCTCGGATGTGGCCCCGGATGGCTGACGCAAAGACTGGCGCAATCGGGATCGTTCCACACAACTGTGGCGTTGGACACCTCCATGAAGATGGCGTTGCTTGCGAAAGAGAAGGGTGGAGCTTTGCACATCGCTCAGGCTGACGCTGTATCTCTTCCAGTAAAGAGGGGTTCTGTCGATCTTGTTACCTCCAATCTGATGTTGCAGTGGGCGCCTGACCTTGGCGATGTTTTTGCCGAGTCGGCAAGGGTTTTAATACCCGGCGGCGTTTTCATGGCAACGACACTGGGTAAAAATACTTTCCACGAAATAAGGGATGCGATGATCGCTGGGTTTGAGGTTTGTGGGAAAAAGATACCGGATGACACATTCGTAAATTTTCTCTCCGCCGATGAAATCGAATTGGCGGGCCGTTCCCTGTTTGCCATAGAGACCACCAGCGTTACCGTTCGCAAGGTATATGCGGATGTTAAGGAGCTACTGCGAACCCTGAAAAAAAGCGGTGTTCAGAACAATCCGGGGCTTTCGTTCCTCGGACTCGGCAGACGTTCGGTTATGTGCGCCTTCATGGAGAAATACCATCAAAAGTTTGCCGTCGAAGGTGGTGTAGGGATAACCTACGAGGTGATATATATAAGAGCGGTGAAAATATAGAGATGATAACAACAGGGCTGTTTGTGACAGGTGTTGATACCGGGATAGGGAAGACCACTATTACCGGCGCGCTTGCTCTGACGCTAATAAAAAACGGCTACGACGTTGGTGTCATGAAACCGGTCGAGTCGGGCGCAAAAACTGAACAGGGCAAGGACACAAAGTATCTGAAAAAGATGACCGGAACAGACGACCCGGAAAACCTTGTGGCGCCTTATGTTCTCAAAAAGCCGCTCTCCCCTTATCACGCCGCTCTGGCCGAAGATCTGGTTATCGACCCGGAAAAGATCAGAGCCGCCTATAAACATCTTTCCACAAGCCACGACATTACGCTTGTGGAAGGGGCGGGGGGGCCACTGGCGCCACTGACGGACAAACTCGATATCGGAGACCTCGCCCGGCTGATGGGAGTTCCGGCGCTAATAGTCGCCCATCCCTTTCTGGGTTCGATAAACCATACACTTTCGACGATTCAGGCTGTGAGGACTCAGGGTGTGAATGTACTGGGAGTTATTTTCTCCCAACATAAAAAAAAGGTATACCCGGTTCCCGATTTCGACTTTATAGAGAAGCGGGGTGGTGTCCCGGTTTTCGGGCTGGTACAGCATATAAGCGATCCCGACAACCCCGATGAACTGCTGGAAAATTTCCTGAAAGGTGTGGATGTTGACCGTTTGATCACAGCTCTTGAAACCGGATACTCATCCAGCCGTCGGAACTATTATGAGGAGCGGGACAAAAAGTATATCTGGCATCCGTTTACCCAGATGAAACAGTGGCGCAAGGATCGGGTGACTGTTATCGAATCGGGCCACGGTGTTAAGGTGCGCGATGTCACCGGCGATCAGTTTCTTGACGGATTTTCAAGCTACTGGTGCAACATCCACGGGCATGGCGAACCGCGCCTGATTCACGCCGCCCACGCCCAGCTTGGAAAAATCGCCCACTCGACATTTCTCGGCCTCTCGAACGTTCCGGCCATAGAGCTTGCGGAAAGATTGATAGAGATAGCCCCGGAAGGCATGAAAAAGGTCTTCTATTCGGACAACGGCTCCACGGCGGTGGAGGTGGGGTTGAAAATGGCGTACCAATACTGGAAACGGGTTGAGCCTGAATCGAACCGGACGAAGTTTCTCGCCCTCGACATGGCGTATCATGGCGATACGGTCGGCGCCATGGCGGTGGGAGGTGTTGATCTGTACCACGCCGAATTCCGGGATATTCTATTTGCTACCGATTTTGTTCCCGCCCCTTATTGTTACCGTTGCCCCCTCGGCAAAAGCTACCCCGATTGCGCCATTGCGTGCGCTGATGTTGTGGGTGAAAAACTGACTGCCAACAAGGATAGATACGCCGCCATGATCGTTGAGCCGCTGGTGCAGTGTCCCGGTGGTATCATCACCGCGCCCCACGGGTATCTTAAGAAAATAGCCGAAATATTGCGTAGACACAACACGCTCCTGATCGCCGACGAGGTGGCGGTCGGCTTTGGTCGAACTGGTGAGATGTTCGCCTGTAACCATGAAGAGGTAACACCCGATATCATGGCCCTCTCAAAATCGATAACCGGAGGTATTCTTCCATTTGCCGCAACCTTGACCACCGATATGATCTACAACGCTTTTGATGGCGAACATAAAGATGGCAAGACTTTTTTTCACGGTCATACATATACCGCCAACCAGGTGGGCGCCGCAGTGGCTCTTGAAAATCTGAAACTTTACAAAGAGCGTAATATCGTCGCTACCTTTCAGGAGAGAGGGGCGGACCTCTCCTCGGCTCTTGTCCGGTTTGTCGACCTGCATCATGTGGGGGATATCAGGCAAAGAGGGCTTATTGCGGGGATCGAACTTGTGCAGGATCGCTTAACCAAAGAGCCATTCGATTCTGCAGACAGAACCGGCCACAAGGTTTGTGAAGAGGCGAAGAGAAGAGGGCTTCTTGTTCGGCCTTTGGGAGATGTCCTGGTCCTGTTCCCGGCGCCAGTGGTCACTGAGTCGGAGCTAAACAGGATGACCGATATTTTGCATCAATCTATTGTGGCTATAACCGGAAACTGACATGGCAAGAACTCTGGCTCTCGATCTCGGCACGGTCCGCACAGGCGCCGCTATAAGCGATGAACTCGGTATTACCGCCCAACCCGCTGGTTCATGGAGCCGGAAAGGGTATAAAGACGACCTGCGCAACGTCATCCGCCTCATCGAAGAGTATGAGACTGTCGAATCGGTTGTGGTCGGTATCCCTCGCAACATGGACGGTTCTTACGGCGAGATGGCGACATTATGCGGGAATATCGCCAAAAAACTGGAGAAGGATCTCGACATACCGGTTGCGACCTGGGATGAACGTCTCACCACCGCCATGGCCGAGAGGGTTCTGATCGAAGCGAACGTATCGAGGAAAAAGAGAAAAAACTTCAAGGACCAGATGGCGGCCCAACTGATACTCTCAAGCTGGCTCCAATCCCGCCCCGCAACATGATGAAAGCAGGCGTCTATTTAAAACTTCTCTTCCTGGCGGTCGTTCTGGGGGGAGCATTATACGGATGGTTTGAAAAGCAAGTTACGGCTACGGGTAAAACCGGTCCGGGGGAGATTGTGGTTCAGATCGAAAAAGGCTCCTCTCTGCGCAGTGTCGCCCAAAAACTATCGTCCGCAGGGGTTATCGGTAACCCGGTCCTGTTTGAAATCGAAGCCAGACTTACCGGAAACACAGGCGCCCTCAAAGCGGGGGAGTACAGGTTCAGCAAGGATAGCAGTATCCGGTCAGCCGTACAAAAACTTGCAAGAGGCGAGACGCTTTTACACTCCGTAACCGTCCCGGAAGGTCTGACCATATTTGAGATAGCCGAATTGCTCGAAAAAAACGGTCTCGCCGATTCGGCGGAGTTCGTCAAAGCCGGAAGAGATAAAGGGCTTATCGATCATTACCGTATTCCCGCCGATTCGCTGGAAGGATACCTTTTTCCGGAGACGTATATGTTTCGCAAAGGAGTTCCGGAAAAGGAGATCGCAAACACCATGACAAAACTCTTCTTTGAGAAGGTAAAAAAACTGCCACCCTCATCCACCGAAAACCGGGATGAACTTCACAAGATGGTGACCATGGCTTCCCTGGTGGAGAAGGAGACCTCTGTTGCAAAAGAGAGAAAACTGGTGGCGTCAGTCTTCTACAACCGGTTGAAACGTAAAATGCTTCTGCAATGCGATCCGACGGTCATATACTCCCTCCCCGATTTTGACGGGAACATTACCAAAAAAGACCTGCTCAATAAATCTCCCTACAACACATATGTCCACAGAGGTTTACCACCCGGTCCTATCGCAAATCCCGGATTTTTATCGCTCCTGGCCGTAGCGGAGCCCGCCGATACGAAATACCTCTATTTCGTCGCCAAAAAGGAGAACGGGGAGCATCATTTCTCTTTGACACTTGCGGAACATAACCGTGCAGTGAGAAAATACCAACTCAAGCGCAGGCGGCGTTAAATCCGAATATTATTGCGGTGAATAGAAGTGGCGAGAATACTGGTTGTTGACGACATAGAAGATAACGTCTTTCTGCTACAGCTTATTCTGGAGCGGATGGAGCATGAGGTGGTTTCGGCCTACAACGGGAAAGACGCAATTGAAAAAGCCAGGACCGAACATGTCGATCTTCTGCTTCTTGATGTAATGATGCCAGGAATCAGTGGTCTTGAAGTTGCCGAAACTCTTAAGAAAGATCCGAATACCCATCACATACCGATTATCCTGCTTACCGCCAACAAAATTGATGTTGAAGATATCGTCAAGGGCCTTGCCGCCGGAGCGGAGGAGTACCTGACAAAACCTTTCCACGAAACGGAGCTTGCCGCCAGGGTGAACTCCATGCTTCGTATGAAACAGCTCTACGACCAGGTGGCCAGCGCAAACAAAAGCATGGAAGAAGACCTTCATACGGCGATTGAAGTGCAAAGGGCGTTGTTGCCAACCCATTTCCCGTACGAAGAAAAGGTTACTTTCGCAAGTAGGTACGAAGCGGCCAGATCAATCGGTGGCGACTATTATGACGTCATCGATCTTGGCGACGGCAAGGTCGGGATAATCATGGCGGACGTGTCGGGACACGGACCATCTGGCGCCATGATCGCCGCCCTGGCCAAAGCGATGATAAACGAAATTACGGCGACCGAGAGTTCTATAGTGAAAATCGTAAGCGAACTTAACATCAAACTGTTGAAAGTTACCCCTGAACCTGAATATCTGACCATGTTTTTCGGATCGCTCGATACAAATACAGGTGTCATGACCTATGTAAGAGCTGGACACCCATACCCGATCCTCGTTAAACGGGAATCGGGGAGTGTGGAGAACCTTACAGCCGCAGGAGACGTGGTTGGACTCGATGACGAGTTCTTCGTTGAGGAAAAATCTGTTCAAATAAATAAAGGCGACCGGATCGTAACCTACTCCGATGGTATTACCGAAGTTATGGACGCTGATGGGAACCAGTATGGCGAAAAAAGGCTGGTGGATAAACTCAAAGCCGGTCTTGAGGTTGACCCTGAAGCTCTTCTTAATGAAATCCTTGAAGAAGTGGCCGGTTTTAACTCTGAAGACAGCTTCAATGATGATGTGGCCATACTGCTGGTCGAACTTAAATAAAGCGCCCTGGGAGTCTGTTGGACTTATGATGATTCTGCTACAAAGTGGTGCGACCACTTGCTGTGGTCGAGCCACCCGGGGTAGTCGCACTACTCGCTAACGAACCCCTAAGTTCGACAGACTCCTAGCGGTTTAATGTTGCAAGGAACTCACGAAAGAATGATATCCATTAACCCCGTATCCAGACTTGTTGATGTTCCAGGTGTTAGCGTAGGGCACTGGTCAAACCATAATGCCCAGACAGGTTGCACCGCCATCCTCTTCGATCAACTCTCCACCGCAAGTGTGCATGTCGCAGGTGGCGCTCCCGGCGCATCGGAGACAGATCTGCTGGACCCATCAGCGCTGGTCAGAGGGGTTAACGCTATTCTCTTGTCGGGTGGTTCGGCTTTCGGGCTGGCTACAGGAGATGGCGCGCGGCGATACCTTGAGGAGCAAGGGAAAGGTTTCCAGGCAGGCGATCATATTGTCCCTATTGCTCCGGTTGCGGTTATATACGACCTGGCGGTGGGCGCATCTGATGTCAGACCGGGCCCGCAGGAAGGGTACCTGGCGTGTAAAAATGCGGATAAGAAGAGTGTCGGGGATGAAGGGCGGATCGGAGCTGGAACTGGAGCGACCGTCGCGAAATATCTCGGCCCGACAAAAAGCTCACCGGGTGGTTTGGCGTCACGGTCTGTAATTGAAGAGGGCGTTTCGGTCGGAGCCTTGATGGTGGCGAACTGTTTTGGAGCCGTGACTGACCGTTTTAATGGCAATTGCGTTGCCGTTGCGCGCGATGAGAACGGCTCTCCCGTCCATTATCTCGATAAACCGGTTCAACCTCCAGGTTTTGGCGCTACCGTGATTGGTGTGGTGGTCACAGACGCGCAACTTACGAAAGCCGAGGCGAAACGTATCGCAATCATGGCTCACGACGGAATAGCAAGGGCTGTGGAACCCTCACATACACCCTACGACGGAGATATGATATTCGTAGTATCGACTGGAGACAAGAGAGCCGATACGGTTCGCGTGGGCGCGTGGGCGGCCCTCCTTGTGGAGCGATCAATTCTTTCAGCCGCATCCAGCAGGTGATTTAGAACTATACTGTTTTTGATTTGTAGATAGTCAACGCTTCTTTTTAATTCATTGAATAATTAATCTTTAGAAAATGCAGAAACTGCAGTAATGTGTGTGGCGAACCTCTTGCGGACGATGTTTTTTGCTCGGTTTCAGTTTTGCCAGATCTCGGTTATCTCATCTGAGTGTCGAATATAGTTCATTAATTGAAGTAGTTTGCGGATGTTAGTTCCTCGTTTTTCCCATGTTGCAATATCTAAACTAATGTGACGATGTTGCTACTTTCGTCCTGCATTTGAAAACAATGTTGGCATGTGGCAAATGAAGCATAGTACAGTGATTGAAATAAGTGTTGTGTGGTTTATAATTTGAAACGATATGGGCTTTTTTCAGTTAAACTCATTATCTGTTGACACGGCTCGCAAGGTCGCTTTAACATCGTTCTGGTTAAAGATCGATTCTGTCGCCTGTCTGGCCACCGTACTTCTACCCAAGAGAATATTGTCGGATTGAAAATTGATTGCATATTCACTTTCAGGCTTGCTATTTATGCGTAATATCTTATCCGGGCTGGTGATTTATGGTTTTCCCAGTGATAGCGCAAGATATACAAAGCAAATAAGGTAATGGATAAAATAGTCAGTAACTTCGTAGCTATGGCGTTAGTTGTAGTTTGTAGCGCCCTGGTTTCCCACGGAGCGGAAGTCGGCAAAGGGGAAGAGCTTTTCAGAACCAAGAAATGCATGAATTGTCACAACCTCACAGTAAAGAAGAAGGTAGGCCCCGGACTCCTTGGAGTCAGCAAGCGACATAGCGCAGAGTGGCTTTACGAATGGCTGAGTAATCCACAAAAGGTTTGGGAGGGGGATCATTCCGAGACCACTGAACTGAAGAAGTGGATGAAGGGGAAAGATAAGAAGAAAGAGACAGCAATGAAGATCGAGCAATTGACTCCAGATGAGATTTTAGCAATTCTCGATTTCCTGAAGAAAAATGATGAATAGAGAGTGCGTGGACTTTGCCTCGGGGTATATGGTATGCTCCCTCTTCTCATACGTGGGCGGTTAGCTCAGCTGGGAGAGCGCCTGCTTTACACGCAGGATGTCGGGGGTTCGATCCCCTCACCGCCCACCATGTTTTCAATAGGTTATCTTTTGCAACGCTCCAGATTTTATATGGGCTAGCGCGTCGTCATCGGCGCTATCTGTTTTTCCCCGCGCTCCAAGGCTCTTAGCGTAGTTGCGTCTGTCTTGCTGGTTGATCAGGTATGGTGTCAAACCGTGGGAGTGGCAACAATCCATCAATAGTTCGTGATACGACCCGGCAGACCCCATCGCCACCAACGAACCGATCTCTATCTTTGTGAGCCACTTTTTAATATCAGCTTCTTTGTTCGGAACATATTCGACCGGGCGTGACTTGTCGGCAAACGCTATGACCAATTCGTCCTTTACGGTAAGACAGGAGAGAGCCGGGACGGCCTGCATGGCGTTAGCGGGGGATTGTTATCGCTGTTTGTCCGGGTAACTATGTCCCTCCGCCCCGGTTCATTTTCTCCTAATCACTATCATGCAAGCCCTGCCACTGACCGAAGCCCGGGCCATCCGGCCCCGGCGAACGAACGTAATCAGCCTATCGGCTCCTAGCGTAGCTGGCAGTGCGCCACGCACCTAGATGAACATGTTTATGTCGGAGTCGGCGGCGAAGTCTAGAAACATGGCGGCTCCACCCAGCTCTATGCCATCTATCAGGTCCGATCTTTTTACTCCCATGACATCCATTGTCATCTGGCACCCGATCATCCTGACTCCGGCCATCTGGCACTGCTCTATCAGTTTCGGAATGGTGGCGACGTTCGCTTTGCTCATCCAGTCGTTCATCATCCAGGTGGCGGCGTAGGTCATACCTGGCAGAACACCTACGATATTGGGAACAGGCATTGGCGCCGCCGGGTTAGCCAGAGGCGCTACCTTGAGGTTCTTGTATTTATCCTTGTGGATGATATCGAGACCGTAGAAGGTGAAAAAGATCGCCGCTTCCATATCCATTGCGGCGCCTGTGGAGGCGAGAATCAATGGGGGGTAAGCCTGATCCAGCGTTCCCTTGGAGGCGACCAGAGCTATACTTTTTGTTTCTTCAGACATATTTCCTTACCTGCGCTTACGCTTTTTGAATCAGGAAACGGAACACGTCACCATCTTCAGATTTATCCACTATCGGGTTTTTGGTCCTGCGAGACCAGGCGGCCATATCGTTTATCGAGCCAGGGTCTGTGGTAAAAACCTCAAGTATCTGACCCGATTCCATCTTGTTGATCGCCATTTTTGTATGAAGAATCGGTTCCGGACACGCCAGCCCCTTGCAATCTATACTATTGTCAACATTCATGTCTTCCCCCTGAGAAACGTGTTTTTACTCTTTTTCATTTATGTAACTTCCCCTTTCAGATTCCGTAAGCATGAAATGGATTCTGAATGAAGGGAAAAAAAACGGATAAGGTATTATAATCATGCCATGGAGGCTCCATAGATGATTTTTACGTTCCGAAGGTATCCGCTCTTGTTGGCCGCTCTTCTACTCTGCCTCGCCACTGTCTCTTGCGGTAAAAACGCTTCCGAAAAGCTGACTATCGCAACCGGATCGAAGTCTGGTTCATTTTACAAAGCCGGGCAGAGTTTGGCCCGAGTAATGAACGCTACAGGCCGTTACGATGTTTCGGTCCTTGCAGGGGAAGGCTCGGTTCAAAACCTGAAACTTATCCAGGAGGGAAAGGCGGACCTTGCCATTATCCAGGGTGACGTGTTCAGCTCTGGTAACGAACGGAGCGTGACACAACTTTTCCGGGAGGTTTTACATATTCTTGTGCGAAGCGATTCCGGTGTCGAATCAATTGATGATTTCAAAGGGCATAAAGTCTGTATCGGGAGTTCCGGGAGCGGTATGGCCAGGACCAACGGCAGGGTACTCGCCCATTTCGGGATCGGGCCAGACTCGTACACTCTGTGCGACACCCCATTCACAGAAAGTATCAACATGCTCTCTGATGGCAAGGTCGATGCGATCATGCTGGTAACCGGAGTTTTTTCACCCGCTGTGGGGAAAGCTGTCCGTTCCGGCGATGTACGGTATGTATCCATCGGGGATTCTGGCCCCGGTTCTGAAACCGAGAGCCTGTCGATAAGGTACCCTTATTACAAACCGTTCCAGATTCCCAAACGACTCTTCGGCGAAAGACCTACTAAACCGGTTTCGACAATTTCCGTCCAGACCACGCTCATTTCGAAAGGCGATCTGCCGGAAGATATCGCTTATGAGCTTGCGCGACTTGTCTACCACAACTGGGGGTCTATCTCCCTTGAGAGTGGGGTAAACGTGATATCGAACGACAACCTCAATCCCGGAGCGTTCTCACTTCCGCTACATGAAGGCGCCGCAGGTTTTTTTGACCGCCGTCACCCCGGATTTCTGGAACGATACGCCGAGGTGATCGCCCTCTGTCTGACAGCGTTGACCGGTCTTGTTTCGCTCTTGATCGCTTTTGTCAGAATAATGCGCCGCCGTTCAAAAAATCTCCTGGACAACTTTTTCAGCCGTGTGAACGATATCTACGGGACGTTGTCGGTTGATCGTGGCCTGGATGAACTCAGGGACCTGCGGCGAAGAGTATTCCAGATCAGGAGTGACGCTTTCTCAAAACTGATCGAAGAGAAACTGGAGGCGGATGAATCGTTCAGAATATTGCAGGACGAAATAGGCCAGGTATTAAGGGAACTTGACAGACGCATTAGGAGCGAGGGAAAAGATGCTAAATAGAACCAGAACATTGCTTGCTTTAATAATTCTTTGTGTGCCGTTTGTGGCTTGTAGCGCGGGGAGCGATAGCTCAGGAGACGCCATCACAGGCTCCGATGGGCGCCACTGGGTCAACACCGGAGCCACCCGATGGCTCTGTTCAGGAGGCGGAGTGGTCCGGTCTTTACCATAAGGGAGGCACGGAGTGCATCGCCGAAGAAGCCACTCCCATAACTGGAGCTACCGTATATGTATCACCCGCAGGTTCCGATGAGAATGTGGGCAACGACGTTTCGGCGCCCTTGAAAAGCATTACGAAGGCGATATGTAACGCCAGCCCCGGTCAGACGATAAAGATTGGACCGGGCGCCTACATGGAGTCGGTAATCATCTACGCATTCGGTAACGACTCGGCTCCGATCACCATAAGTGGAGACACTTCGGCTGGGTCAAGGCCGGTCATGGATGGGAACGGGTCGCTGACCATGGGGATCGCGGTTGCGGAGAGCAACAATATTGTCATTGCGAACCTTGAATTCAGAAACTTTACCGACGAAGGTGTCTACGTCGTATCAGGCTCCAGTTTCACGTTGAGCAACTGCGAAATCAAAAACAACGGTTTCGCCTCAATCGACCCCGACTTTCAAGGGGAAGGTTTCGGGATTCAGGTCTCGGACACAAGGTCCATCGTCATCGAAAACAGCTCGTTTACGGGTAACGGGCCGGGGCCGGACCGGAGGGCGAAAACAATTATGGGAACAGGTATCGACACTTTCGCAGTCAATGGCGGCGTTATCCGGGGCAACATCTCCTCTGGAAATATCGGCGGTGGAGTTTTGGTGGAGGATGGGACCAATATCGTGGTTGAAAACAATACCATCGAAGGAAACGACCTCGACGCAAGCGCCGATGGGTGGTGGGACGCTGGTGTATGGATCGATGGCGGAACCAACATTACCGTGCGGAACAACGTGATCCGGAACAATTTTGGGCCTGCGATAGAGGTGAGCGATGAAGGCGCCCAGTACCCGAGTTCATCTTACGGATATCTTGTGGAGAATAACGAGATTACTGGCAACTACTGGGCCATCTACACCTATAATTTCGGTGTATGCCCCTATCCTGCCGCCCCCATCCTTAACTTCAGCGGGAACGTTATTGAGAACAACACCTTTGCAGGCTCCTTACCGGCGGAGTATCTGATATTCGAGGAGGA
Organism: Nitrospinaceae bacterium; assembly: GCA_029261405.1. GTDB lineage: Bacteria > Nitrospinota_A > UBA7883 > UBA7883 > JAJDBK01 > JAJDBK01. The sequence goes on along the minus strand of JAJDBK010000057.1, from coordinate 523 downwards.
GCAGGCTTTATGTTCACTCTGGCCCTGCGGTGAGAATAACGCCTGCGATTAGGAGTTTGCAAAATTCAGGGGTATGTTGAAGAGTGGTGCGACTACCGCTGGTGGCTCGGCCCCACGACACAAAAGTAAACAACCAGTAGGTTTCTGGCGATAGCGGCAATGGGTGTACCCAGTCACCTCTTTATATCTACAACTGGACTTTCCCTATTTTCTCGGAAACTTTTCTAATGGTGTGGACTTCCCCCGGTTCCGTGGGAAGTCCAGCTTTTGCAATCATAGCTTCAAATCTTGCATGGGACAAATACCCAAGCGACTGTATTATAAGGGCCTGTCGCCGAATAGCTATTCGTCTTTGAGTGTGGCATAATGTTCATACTGTACATTTCTTGCCCATACCAAGCTTGTATTATTGATCATCGCTATGTCGATCCTGAAAAGAGAACAACTCATGCTTACCAATACCACCTGCGAGTCACTGTTGCGCGCTGACCATCCATATCGGAAAATCGCCGCCGTTCTAAAT
>JAJDBK010000056.1 GCA_029261405.1 Nitrospinaceae bacterium | reverse complement strand
GGTCAGATTCAGGTTTGGATTTCAATGAATAATCTCCAGGTTTTGAGAGGTATTGGTGATTACATGGCAATATTATACACTGCTCAAGTTGAGAATAACCAACGTTTATAGGGCTATTTCTGCTTTTTCAGGGGCGACTATGTAGCAAAGCCTGAACGTTAACCTTTTCTGTACGGGTCTATCATCGAACCCTTCCATTGTGATTGACCAGAAATAAAACATTCTTTTAATGGCTGGTTACCGTCCTCCCCCCGGTTGTGACGTTTATATAATCGTCTTGCGGATTATTGAAAAAAGCAACGGCTTTTTACCCGAGGTAATGCACTTTGGCCTGGTCTCACTCTTCGGCGGTCACGAGGCGTTTGATAGATTTTGCGTTTCCTGTCTGTTCATTGATCTCTATTATGGCGGCGTTCAACTGGCCGGGGCCGTGCGCTTCCTCGAATCTTTGCGGTAGTTTCCTGGTGAAGCGTTTCAGTATTATCTCCGGGCGGATCCCTATGATCGAGTGGGATGGGCCGGTCATGCCAAGGTCGGATATGAAAGCGGTACCACGGGGGAGGATACGTTCGTCGGCGGTCTGCACATGGGTGTGAGTGCCGACAATAGCGCTGACTCGACCATCGAGGTAATAAGCAAGAGCCTGCTTTTCGCTGGTGGCCTCGGCGTGCATATCAACGAGCGCGACATCGGTTATTCCATCCATTTTTTCAAGCTCTTCATCCGCTCTCCTGAACGGGCAATCGACCGCATCCATGAAAACACGCCCCATGAGGTTTAATACACCGACTCGCACGCCATTTTTCTCATATACACCGCTCCCCTTTCCGGGCGCAGTCTCGGGATAGTTGGCCGGGCGTAAAACCCGTTTTTCGGTCTCGACGATGTTAAGAGCCTCTTTTTTATCCCACACATGGTTACCTGTGGTGGCCATATCGACACCGGCTGAAAAAACCTCGTCCAATGTCTCACGGGTAAAACCAAACCCGCCGGCAAGATTTTCGCAATTGGCGATTGTAAAATCCGCCTTCGTCATCTCAATCAGGCCGGGCAGGCTGTTTTTAAGGACACGTCTGCCGACCTTGCCGAATACATCACCAATGGTTAGAACGATCATGCTCTACCTGGCGAAGTCGGTAACACGGGTTTCCCGGATCACCGTAACTTTAATTTCACCCGGATAGGCAAGCTCACCTTCGATCTTTTTGGCAATATCCTTGGCAAGAAAGAAAGCTTCGCTATCCCGAATGGCGTCCGGAGTGACAACCACCCGAACTTCCCGTCCGGCCTGGATGGCGTAGGTTCTCGACACACCCTTGAAAGAGGAGCCGATCGCTTCGAGCTTCTCCATTCTGTTGATGTAGTTTTGCAACATCTCCCGTCTCGCTCCTGGTCGGGAGGCGGAAAGGGCGTCGGCGGCGGCCACAAGGACAGCAATGACCGATTCTGGCGGCACGTCTTCGTGATGCGAAGCGATACTGTTAAGCACAACTTTCGGTTCGTTATACCTTCGGGCAAGTTCCACGCCGATTTGGGTGTGTGTTCCTTCCATGGTCTGGTCGATGGCCTTGCCGATATCGTGAAAAAGACCGGCTCTACGGGCGAGTTTAACATCCTGTTTTAACTCCCCGGCCATCATTCCGCAAAGGTAACTGACCTCAATGGAGTGGTGCAGGACGTTCTGGGAATAACTGGTCCTGTATTTCAACTTGCCTAAAATCTTCGCAATCTCTGGATGCACCCCTTCGATTCCAAGCTCGAAGCAGGCTTTTTCACCAGTTTCGCGTAACTGGTTGTTCAGTTTTTTTGTGATTTTATCGACCGTATCCTCGATCCTGCCTGGGTGAATACGCCCGTCGCCGATCAGCTTCTCAAGGGTTTGCCGTGCGACCTCACGTTTTATCGGGTCGAAACAGGAGAGGATCACGGCGTTCGGGGTGTCGTCGATAATAAGATCAACACCGGTTGCAACTTCGAGGGCCCTGATGTTTCGCCCTTCCCGGCCAATGATTCGCCCTTTCATCTCGTCGTTGGGCAGATCGACCACAGAGACTGTGTTTTCAGCGACATGGTCGTTTGCGCAACGCTGTATGGCGCCTGCTATGATGTAGTTGGCTTTTTCGGTAGCGTTGTTTTTCGCCTCTTCTTCTATCCTTTTGACCTGGCTTAACGACTCCATCCTGGCTTCGCCAAAAATCTGTTCCTTGATGACGTTTTTCGCCTCGTCGCGGGTCATGCACGCGATTTCCTCAAGTTTGGCAGTCTGTTCCCTTTTAAGTTTTTCTATCTCAATGGCTTTTTCGTCGAATTCTTTCCGGGTTTCAGAGATTTGCCGCTCTTTATTGTAGATTTCTCTTTCTCGCCGTTCCGCCTGTTCAATTTTTCGGTCAAGCCCTTTCTCCCGGGTCAGAAACCGGTTTTCGCTCTCAATGAACTCTTTTTTCCGCTCTTCGGCCTTCCGTTCAAACTCAGCCCATGCTTTTAACAGCTCTTCTTTGGCTTCGAGCCTGGCTTCTTTTATGATGGTCGCGGCTTCTTTTCTTGCGTCGTCGAGGGCCTCGTTGGCCTTGTCATTCAGGAGCGACATCTTCCTCGTGTTCAGTACCTGCAACAGGCCGTAACCACTTGCCAGTCCAAGAACAAGACCGACTATTATGTAGAGGAGAATTTCCATTTTTCAATTTCCCTGGATAAAGATATATATCGGGCGCAGGATCCCGGGTGTCGGTTTTCCGTTACAAACCTCGGGATACAGTCGCGCCCTTTAAGGAGCCAGCCGCAATGAAACAGGGAAAAGGGTGAGGCTATATGGTCAAAGGGGAAAAACGGAACTTTTTCGCGTAGGCTGGAGGCGTTTTATGCGCGGACCTGACGTATATAAAGTGGTTCCGGTTTGTGCAAAACCTGCCGCCGGTGAATATATACGGGCTATAAAGCCCGATCCCCGATAGCTTGAGTATGACGAATAGCGGTATTGCGGTTTCCCAACAATTACATCCGGCCTCACAGACGAGATACTGATAACGTCCATCACCCACAAAAGCGGGGCAATAATAGCGCCAGGATGGAATAGAATAGCCAATATTTTCCTTTTCATTGCCGACAGACGCCTGATAAAAAGCTCAATCAACGTCCGTTATAATTTCTCAACTAAAAAGTTTCCCCCGCCATGCGCCGTGAGGAGGCGATATTTTTGAACCTGGGTAACAAGGTGGGCGCCGGGTCGGCGGTTTCAGGCTTTCCGGGCAAGAAGATTGGAGTGTCTTAACGAGACCCCGCTCTTTTTCTCACCCGGATCTGCTCACCACAGCCGGTTTTTGGCGCCCTTCAACAAAAATATTGGTTCAAACAAAAGCCAACCCTCTCGAACGCGACAGGGGAATCCGCATATCGTATGGGTGTAAGTTCAGCTCTCACGTTTCTACTACTTTTAATACCACAATTTACGTTGTTATTCAAGGTGAATAACAACCCTCCAGTCTGGTGGATATATTCGAGAGGTTAAGAGGAAGGTCTTTTATAACAATGAGGTTATAAAAAATACCGGCCCCCGACCTGTGGCGTCGTCAGGGGCCGGCTATGCATTGAAACTCCCCCCCTTACGGAGAGGGTTTCACTTGAACTCGGCCAAAAGTGGTGGTCTGAGGGAGATGGCTTGGGAAAGCCATCCGAAGTGAGGTGGTCTGAGAAGTGGTGGTCTTGTTTCGGCCAACGTCCAAGGTGATGCCAATTCCATCAACATTACATTCGTAATGGTAAAAACTTTTGTTCATTCCGGGCTCCTTGCCTGGCTATTTAATTCCGATATCGAGTTGTTTCTCTTCGTATCGTTTCAGAAGTTGTTCGATAGCTTCCCTGAAGAGCACAGCTTTGGTAACTCTCAGTTCCTTTGCGACTTTGTTCAGTTTGTCGATCTGCCTTTGATACAGATGTGTCGTAACGGGTACTTTTTTTTCGGAAGCCAGCTCTGCGCACATATATAAAATATTTCTATGTAAAAGCGAATATAATCATTCCATTTGCTTAATGAATATTTTGACATAAATCCATAAACTGTCAACTACTTTTTAATTATTCAAACAGCTATAATTGGAATAATTAATAATTGCACTCCGTCTATGAGTAAAAACCTTTATGTTATAATCGATTACGGTTTGACATGAAATATCACCAAATCTTCTTTTATGAGGCTGTTTTGAAACACTTTACGCCATCTCTTAAGCCGTTCTTGCTGGGACTTTCCCTTCTCCTCATAGGCGCCGCCGTCGGGTCCGGCCTGGTATCCACAAATTCTGAGGAATCTTTGCTCGGCAGTCCAGCCTTTGCCCATACAGATAACCTGCCGACCAACACATTTGTAAATATCGCCAAGGAGCAGACTCCGGCGGTGGTGAATATCTCGACCAAACAGAAGGTGAAACCACGCTCTCATCCCGGAGCTGAAGATGAAAGGTTACGCGAATTCTACGAGCGCTACTTCCCGAAACACAGAGAGATGCCAAAGGAGCAGGTTCGCCAGAGCCTTGGATCCGGATTCGTGGTGGAGGCGGATGGATACATCCTCACCAATAACCATGTGGTCGAAAAAGCGGATGAAATCGTTGTGACTTTCGGGGACGGATCTGACCAGATCAACACCAAGGAGTTCAGCGCGAAAATCGTGGCCTCCGATCCGAAAACCGATATCGCCCTTATCAAAATAGAGGGCGACAGACCCTTTCCCACCTTGAAACTTGGCAATTCAGAAAAATTGCAGGTCGGTGAGTGGGTCATGGCTATAGGCAACCCGTTCGGTTTCTCCCAGTCGGTAACGGTTGGAGTTGTCTCGGCAAAAGGGAGGGTAATTGGAGCAGGGCCATACGACGCTTTTATCCAGACCGACGCCTCAATTAATCCGGGTAACTCAGGCGGCCCCCTGCTCAACGTTAAAGGGGAAGTCGTTGGCATCAGCACCGCCATCTTTACGGGTGGAGCCTCCCAGGGTAATATCGGTATCGGTTTCGCCACGCCGATAAACTCCGTCAAACAGATATACGACGACCTGAAAGAGGGCGCGGTGAAACGGGGATGGCTAGGTGTAATGATCCAGCCGATCACCCCGGAGATACAGAAAGCGCTGGAACTGGCGGATAAGTTTGGCGCGCTGGTGGGGGATGTTTTTGACGGTTCTCCCGCCAAAGAGGTTGGAATGTTACCGGGCGATATCATTATCGAGTTCGACGGAGAAGAGGTGCAAAGCTCCGACCAACTCCCCAGTATAGTCGCCAAGAGAAGACCCGGAACCGAGGTGGAAGTCAACATAATCCGGAACGGGGATAAGATGACCATAAGCCTCAAGCTCGGGAACATGCCGAAGGATGGCGATGAAGAAAAGTCGGCTGAGTCCAAAGAGGAGAATGTCTCCGACCTGCTCGGCATGACCGTGGCGCAGAACAGCGTCGAGATAGCCAGACGTTTTTCCATCAAGAAAGATGACGGAGTTATCGTAGTGAATGTCGTCCCGGAGAGTCCGGCGTGGACAGCCGGAGTGCGACCGGGTGATATCATCGTCGGGGCGAACAGGGTCACGGTAAATGACCTCAACGTCTACAACGACATACTCGGGAAAACCAAACCGGGCGAGTCGTTGCTCCTTTTCATCAAGCGGGAGAACCACACAGTGTTCCTCGCCATCAAGATACCTGAGAAGGAATAGCGTTTTATGGACCGGTCCATAGGCTATTGCTGTGGACCGGTCCCTTTTTTTACACGAATGAAAAAACCTTTAGCTCTGGCGGTTTTGTCCGTCACTATCATTATCGCCGCCTGCTCAGCCGGAGCGGCGGACCGCCGGACTCCCGTGGTTATTGCGGTAGAGAAAGTCAGCCCTGCGGTTGTGAACATCAACACCTCCTTCGTTGAGGTGGTAAACCCTTTTCGATCATTCAATCCATTCTTCAGAGGCGGCTCCTCCCGCAAACGAAAAGTCGAACGCCGATCCCTCGGCTCCGGTGTCATTATCAGGAAAGACGGATATATCCTCACCAACAACCATGTAATAGACGGCGCCACCGCCATATCGGTTACGCTGTCAGACGAACGGGTTTTTGAGGCGCAGGTTATCGGCGCGGACAGGAGGTCGGACCTGGCTGTTATAAAGATCGAATCGGATAAGGATTTACCGTTTGCGGACCTTGGCAGGTCGGACGACCTGATGATCGGAGAGACAGTCATCGCCATCGGCAACCCGTTCGGCCTGACTCACACCGTTACCACAGGAGTGGTCTCCGCAGAGGGGCGCGATATCAAGGGGGATGACGGGAAACTTCTTCTCGATTTTATTCAGATCGACGCATCGATCAATCCGGGTAACTCAGGTGGCGCCCTGTTAAACATCAACGGCGAACTGATCGGCGTCACCACAGCAATTTACCAGCAGGCTGAGGGTATCGGTTTTGCCATCCCGATCGGCAGGGCGATAAAGATCTTCGATGCGCTCGTCAGCCACGGTTCCGTTGCAAGAGGCTGGACCGGAATGATCGCCGACGGGCTTACGAGAGATCTACGCTGGCAGTTGGGGTATAAAGGAAAAGGCGGAGTCGTCATAACCGAAATATTCGAGGGGGGACCAGCTGGCAGAGCGGGACTTATGCCGGGTGATATCGTGACTCATATCAACGGCAAGAAGATCGACGACATCGAGGATTTTATCGACCGGATCGGAACCTTTACCGATAACGACACCATAACCGCAACAGTCGCAAGGTCCGGGAGCAAACCGCTCGATATATCTTTTGCGCCGGAACAGATCACAGCGAAACTGGCCGATTCAATCATCCGCGACTGGCTCGGCGTAAAAGTGTCGGATAAAGAGGATAAAGGTGTAGTGGTGACCTGGGTAAAGAAAAACAGCGAACTGGACCAGATAGGCCTTCGCCCCGGCGATTACTTAATAAGAATGAACCGGACAGACGCAAAAACCGTAGACGACCTCCGCAAAGCCGTGACGGAAACATACCTGAGAGGCGGCGCCGTACTATTTGTGCAAAGAGGTCAGTCGGTTTACCAGATTACGATAGGGCGCTGAGTGGGCGCCCCACCTTGATTACACCTACTACCTTCGATTCCAGGAGTCTGTCGGACTTGGGATAATCTGGCCAAAACTGGGCCACATCGCTGTGGTCGCACCACTTTGTAGCAGAATCATCCCAAGTCCGGCAGACTCCTGGAGCCAATAGAAAAAAGGGTGCATCCTCTTGGCGAAAAAGAAAGCAGAACAAGGGCCATTGAATCCGTTCAGCACATAATAGTTAAACACGACAGGCGTCTTGAACTATTTTCACAGTTAGAGTCCATTCGCCATCAATTCAGATCTCTGTTCGGTGAAGAAGGTATTCAATTTATTAATGATTACCTTGATATTTTGGCTGAGATTCGAAGAGCTATCAGAAATTATATATCAGCTTCCGAACGGTTTGATTCTTATGTAGATCAAGCCAACCTGTGTAGTTAAATCGGAGGAATCTCAAAGAAAAAAGGACTCGATTGAACGAGCCAACGAAATGGCCGAAAAAATGGCCGAATGCGAAAAGGTTTTATACGGCTGGGGGCGCCATTCTCCTGACGATGAAATAGCGAAAAAGGTGGATGACTTGATACGCAAGTTTAAAATATTTTGCGCACCCTATTTAAGGCATAAGGGAGTCTTTGATTCAATTAAGGAATCTCTAAGTATAAGAAAATAGGCAGTTTAACGCTATTAGTGGATACACCGCAATAGCGTTAAATGGGAAGCGCGCCGACAGGTAAAGTATCCGGTTGTTATAGATCACTCATGTCAGGGAGTGAATAGTGACTCCTCTTTCGACAGGGCTTTCTCCAGTCCGCCGTCTTTGCCCGGTTTCTCCGCTGGCAGATGCAGGTCGTTGAGGTATTTTGTTACCGCCGCCTGGGGTGAGCCGGAGAAAATCGCCTCGCCGTCCCGAATATAGAGCGCTTTTGTGCAGTATTCCCGGACGAAATGGATACTGTGGGTCACTACAACCACAACTCTTGAGCGGGTTATCAGGTTACGCAACCTTTCCGCCGCTTTTTTCTGAAATTTCACGTCCCCTGCGTTGAGCAGTTCATCGAGCATAAGTATGTCGGGCGAAAGGCTTGTAGCCAGGGAGAATGTAAGCCTGGTTTTCATGCCGTCCGAATAGTATTTGAACGGCCTGTCGATAGCTTCGCCAAGCTCGGAGAAACTGACTATATCGTCGTACAGCTCATCGATCTCTTTTGGGGTAAGTTGCATATAACAACCGCCCAGATAAATATTCTCACGGCCCGTCATCTCGTCACGAATGCCTAACCCGGACGAGAGCAGAAGGTGGTCCCCTTCGAGATAGATCCTGCCGGTTTTAATCGGTACAAGACCGGCCATCGCCTTTAGCAAGGTAGATTTCCCGGCGCCGTTGGCCCCGATAATACCGATGATATCCCCCTGATAGACTTTTAGATCAACCTTTGTCAGCGCGTGAAACATGTCCATATCAATTTTTTTGAACAGCCTTGCTATCGACAAGGCTTTTTGCGGAGTGCGGGAGAAACGTATGCTTACGTTTTCGACCGAGATGACCGGATCGGGGATCTTGTGAGCGTTCTCCTCATTCCATTTTTCGGCGCGTGTTCCGGTGAGGCAACCTAACAACGCTTTACATATCCAGTCGTTAAAGGGAGTTTTGCCAACCTGCTCGTCGAGAAGCGCCACCAGGCGATTTTCGTAATCGTCGGTTGCAATGCCTTCGATCAGGGTCACGGTATCGTAAACCCCGTCAACGTTCATGTTCTCCAGATCAGCTGAGAGAAGAAGATTGTGCAGACTGTGGCTTTCACCGAAGAAACTTTCGACCTGTTTGTCGCATCCCCACACTTCAATGCCGAGCGCCAACCCTTCCAGGTCAACTCCCGGTTCGCCGATCAGCTCCAGCGCCACATTTTTAATATCGCCGGGATGTTCGTTTCGCCCGGTTTTATAATCACGGCGAATCCGGAGAATTCCGTTTATGAATACAGATACACTCTCCCGGCTGATGACCATGGTGTAGAGCTTGGGGGATGAGGTGTCGCAGGGGTAGATAGACTCATCGGAGCCGTAGGAGACACCGGAATTGGAAAAACGGAGCGCATCCACCCGGCTCACACCTTCGGCCCGCAGATAGAAGTGGTCCATCACGTTGGTTGGGAAATGAAGCAATGCGTTGATTATAATAGTATTACATGGCTTCATTTCAAAATCACTGCGCAACGTCAGCCTATGATCGCCCATGGTGATAAGGGATATTGATCTGGGGCTGTATTTAAGGCCCGGTCCCGCTTCTGTGAAATTTTCCCTGAAACCTTCGGAGCTAATCGCGTCCGCCTTGTCGAATGTACCGCCAAGTTTTATGGCGTTGTGACATGCGGCGATCCGGGCCATGGTCTCCCTCCACATGGCCGAACTATCCGGCTCGTTCACCAATAGCTGATCCAGAGAACCGAAAAACTGTACAGCCAGCGGGTCGAATTGCCCGGAGCTTTTCAGCAGTTTGGTGGCCTTGACGAAACCCCCGTTATCGGCCTGTTGAAAAGCCGCCGCCAGAATCTTTGCCTGCAAATCCTTGTCGGAACTCATGCCTTATGCAATCCCCTGCTAAAGGTACTTAAAGTAGAAATATCTGGCCTTCTGGAAAAACGAGAGTTCCAGCCACGATATGGTGGAACAGACCACCAGTATGGCTAATATCGGACCAAGAGAAGGGATTGTGTTATCGAGGAATATCTGTCTGTAGGCCACCAGATAGTGAGCGAACGGGTTTAAGTTGTAGATCCATACAATGTTCGGCGCGTTTTTTTCGACAAGCTCCACAGGGTACATGCCGGGCGATACATACCACCAGATGGCTGTAATGGCCACCAGAAACCCTGATGCGTCCTTGAAGAATACACCAAGAACCGACAGGGGTATGGCCAGCATTACCGCCAGCGATAACTGAGACAACATTACAAGGGGCAACGCCACGAGGGCTGTTCCGGGGTAGACCTGGAAAATAATGAGAAAAACGGCCAATACCCCGAGGTTTACGCAGAAAAGAGCGGTCTCGGCGCCAATGAAAATTACGAAAAGGAGCGTCACCGGAAAGTTGGTCTGGGTCAAGGCGGCGGAGTGGCTGGTTATTACGTTGGGTGATCCGTCCACGATCTTTGAAAACCAGCGCCAGAACATTACCGCCACCAGGATGAACAGAAACTGGTTCATATCGGTCGGGCGGAAGGCAAAGATGACCGCCGATATAAAATAGTAGATCCAGGCCATCATCAGAGGTTCCACCACAAGCCAGCCCCAGCCAAGGGATTTGCCGAATACCCGCGCCTTGATCTCGGAGGTCACGATAAATCGCGCGCGTGTGAGGCTATCTTTCAGGAGTGTGATCGTCTCGTCGAAGGATCGAGGACTTTTCCTGATACCCTTAGGCGTTATCTCGGTCCACTTGACGTTCTTTTTTTTTCCCGCTTCATTCACTTGTTGTAGCTCTTCTATTCTCGATTCATTACCCGTCAATTCGGGTAAAAAATGATAGCATAGATAAATTTACTCGGCGCGTGGCATTTCCAAAAGGTTGAATGAGTTGAAGATACATACCATCCCTGACTCTCTTTTCGTTGAATCGGCCACGAATGGTCGAAATAGCGGCGTTCATATACTGGAAGTCGAATCGGGCGCCGACATCCTGGAGGAACGGGACACCATTATTGACTGGCTTACAGCCAATCCAGCCGAGGACCGGCTCGTGGTCAACATGTTCCACGAAATCGACGGCCCCCTTAAAGAAGTGTGGGATGTGAAAAACTTCCGGGACATAATCGCCGACGAGGAGGTGGGTTTCTTTGAAGATGCGTACAGGTTATTGGATGACCTTAACCGCTTTATCAGGGACGACAAATCCGTAAACGAGGCCACACGGAGCGACGTAATAGAGACGTTCCTGATGAACTATCATTTCTGGGGAAGGAAACTGGTACTCTACCTGGCGTTCAGGCGTATTGGTGAGTCGCAGTTAAAGAGATGCTCGAGTCTGGTGGCGGTAATGCACGCCTACGACTTCCCGAAAGTATTTGTAAAAGAGCCGTTGGAAGGAAAAAGTTACGGGCCTTTCTCTGTCGTGGCGTTTATCCTCGTAAAAGTTGTTATCTGGTTACGAGACACGATATACGGGTTTTTCCGTCATCTTTTGACCATTCTACTGGTCTGGCCCTATAAATTGCTGGTTAAGCGTCCTGCAAAACTATATGTCTATCCTTCAATCGACTGGTTCCGCACACTTCTGGAAGAACGCCCCCATCCGATTACACTCCGCTTTATACTCAACGCGCTTAAGGAAAGCTACGAGAATATTTATTATGAAGCAAAACTTGTTGTAACCAAACGTATATGGAACGCGTTTTTCGAAATATATACGGCGATTTATTATGAAGTCATTATGGTCTTCAGGTTTTTTGGAGTATATCAACATCTGTTCCAGAAACATCTGGCATTGGAAAGCTCCCTTGCAGGAGTAGCGTTTGTCAAAGCGCATCCTGCGAACGAATCGAAAACCGGGCGAACGATATTGGCGCTGGTGGAGGATTCCGGTACCGGTGTGAACATGAAGAGCGCCAAAGCCATAATCGAACTTCTGGGAGCAAGCGGAGTGAACGTTGCGCTGTATACTTCGTCTCCTTTTGTCAGAAAAAGCTTTCCCGATTCGTGTGAATGGAGAATCAATCTTGGACTGAAACAGGCTGTAATGACAAAATTCCGCTCAATAATCGGCGTGATCAGTTTAAATCGCCTGATTGGTCATTTTATTATAGAACAGGAACGCCCCTTGTTTCTTGAGTCAGTATTCCGCGCTCTTGTAAAGAGTTCCCTCGGCTCTTTCAAATACTCTATTCAGTCATCAAGTGTGCTTGATCTGGCTATCAAACGGTACGGGATCAAGACTGCGGTGGCCGTGGGGGAAACGAACATGGTCAACGCTATGGAGCGGCTTGGAAACCACTGTGTTACCTGTGCGGGAGTTTTCCCGATCCTTGTAAGCGACCATCCAACCTACAAGTTGTGGCTGGCCGATCATCATCTTGTCTATGGCGGTCAGGCCAGAGACGTTCTTGTCTCGGCGGGAGTTGCCCCCACACGGATTACCTGTGTTGGTAGCGAACATTATGACCAGTCGATGCGCAAAAAGGGGCTGAAAGATGAGAGCCGGGAATATATAAACGAAAAACTTCCGATGACAAAAGGAAAACGATATTTCGTCCTGGCTACAGAGAACCGGTCGAACCAGATGGCGGAGATCGGCCCTGTGATGGAGAGTGTAAGCCGTACAGACGACCTTTTCCTGATCGTAAAACTTCACCCCTACGACATGGAGGGGGAATTTACGAAAGAATGGAAAAGAATCGGGTCTCCGGCGAACGTGATTATCGTGAAGAATATAGATGTCAGTTCCCTTATAAACGTCTGTGAGGCAGTAATCACCATGCAGAGCAACCTGATTATAGAGGCGGCCATGATGGGTGTGCCGTCGATAATCATCAGGTTCACCGAATCGAACCCATACATGCTCGATTTTGTAGAGGAGGGGGTGGGGATCGGAGCGTCTTCGGCTGATGAGTGTATCGAAAAGATGCGAGGTCTACTCAACGACCCGGAGTTACAGGCCGAAGCTATGGAGAAAATAAAGAAAGCCGGCGCCAGATTCAACGATCCGGCCGATGGTAAAAGCGCAGAACGGATCGTTGACGCCGTCCTGGAGACTTACCCGGAAACTCCATGAAAGTGATTCGGGAAATGATTCCTTGGTGGGCTTGATGGCATTGTCTTATACTCCCTTAAAATTCCATACGCATAAAAGATGAAATCAGATTTATGTAAGTCGTCGGACACATTTTTCAAATACGGCCTTGCTGTGGCCGCTCTGGTCACTTTTCTCCTGGCTCTGTGGCCGCATATTGCGGTGATGCAATTGCAGGCGAAGGAGGGGACACCTCTTATATACACACCAGTTCACCTTAACCATAACTGGACCAGGTATGACGACGTATCAAAACTCCTCGGGGCGATGAATTTTGCCAGGCATGGCAGATTGACAGGTCATGTATCGACCCCTGACTTTCCCGACGCCTGGTATGTGAACGCGATTCCAGAGGCTTTGTTGACGGTGGTATTCGGGACTGTGATAAAGCTGACCGGCAACCTGAACATACCGTTTTATATGGCGCCATTTTTTGTTGCGTTAGCCATGGTGTTCGCCTCCCGTCTGATATACCGTGAAACAAAAGACCCTCTCCTGGCTATTTGCGCCGGTCTGATAATGGTCTTCGGTCACCACTATTTTTATCTGGAAAATTTCAAGGATATATTCTTCGACACCATCGATTTTATCACTTCACAAGATCTGAAGGTGGACCGGCTCGATTACGAATACAACTCCTTCTACAGAATCTATCAGCTTGGAAGCAGTTATTTTGTTGTGTTGTGGTTCCTGCTGAAACTTACTGAAATAAACGATTCGGAAAAGGTGGATAAAAAAACGGTCCTGTCCGCCTGTATTCTTTTCGCCATGTTGTTTTACCTCTATATCTTCTACGCAATGGCGATGAGTCTGATCGTCGGTATACTGTTTCTCGCCGCTTTATGGCGTTATTATCGAACCGGCGAGAAGACACGATTAAAGAACCTTTTCTTCATCCTGCTCACTGGAGGCCTTGCCGGTATTCCGGTTCTGGTCACCACGCTTCAATTAATGCACGCCGCTCACGCAGACTGGTTCCTCAGGGTAGGCTCCTCCCCGGCTCTTTTTCATCTGAATATGGAGATGGTCCTGTTCGGGTTGGCGATATTGCTTGTGGCGCCTCGTGGCGGATTCAAGCCGGTGGCCCTTGCCCTGGTTGTGACGGTTCTGTTTATCGAGAACGCCTCGCTACTGTTCGGTATAAATTTTCAGGTGGGGCATGTTTATGTACGCTTCGCGTTACCGGTTTTAACACTGCTGATGGTCTGTCTGACACGATGGCCACTGCGGTTCGGATATTTGAATTACGGATACAGGTTTCTCGTCCAGCCGACTATTTTACTGCTGACGATATACATTCTGTATCAGGCGGTTCATTTCTCGGAGGCGTATGCAAAGAACAGCTACAGGATACAGGGAATAACGTATGAGCAGGATAATCTGATAAAGTGGCTCAACGGTAACGCCCAGGCGGGGTCAGTGGTTGGGTCTCTTTCACCCGACCTGGAGGTACCCATGAATTTCTTCGCTCCTGTTTATCCCTACACGGTTTTCGGAGCGCAGATTTATTCGAGCGTACCAAATTCCGACATACACGAACGGATGGCTCTCCTCTTCTTTCTGGGTGGCGGCGGCAAGGAGAATGTTGAGCGGTTCTTTGATCTTGCGGACACACCTCTGGAGAAGCGTTATCTTTTCTATTATTATACTTTCGCTTTCGATTCGTCATATGATAGTCATACAAAAAAGGATGCGGTTCGGGAGATCGGTGAAAAACTGGAACTGGTAAGGGATGATCCGTTGCGTTATCTCAAAAAACGGAGGATCGATTATTTCGTAACGGAGACTTCGGGAAACATTTCTACGATATTATCGTCGCCAAACCTGGAATATCTTCGATTGGTATCAGAATTCGGGAAATACAGGCTGTATGAGGTCTTATCCGGATTAGGGTCGTAGGTTAATCCGGGTTAAGGAATGTTTCTTCTTTTAACGGGGCCGGTTTTTTCTTTAGACACGTCTTGCCCAGTTCATCGAAAAGCTGTTTGAAATCGAAATTTTTGAAGTTGAATTCATGGTCGCCTTTATTGGAAAAGGTGCTGACACGATTCTGCTTACTTAAATCGTTTATAAATTTCTCCAGTTCACAAGCAAGCAGTATTGCATCGTTTTCATTATGGAAAATCACGAACGGAAGGTCTTCCCTGTACTCTTCTACGAGATTTATGGGGCTTCTGATGGCAAGTTTGCCCATATCGCCACCCACGCTTTCGGTAAGTGTCCTGATTACTCTTTCCCGGGATGAATCTTTCACAACTTCGGCCATGTTCGCCCCCGGAATAAGGGCAATGACACCGGCTAATTTATCTTTCAGTTCGTCGGGCAGAAGGGCCGCAAGAGAAAGCGCTTGAGTGGCCCCCATCGACACACCCATGAGATGGAACATGTTAAAGCCAGCGCTATGTTCCCTGATGACGCTTTGAACATCCCGTATGAAAGCGTCGGAGAGCCAGCATGGGCCTCGCCCGCCGATTCCGACTATTTTCGCGTTACAATCGGTGACCATGTCCTTGGCGATAATGGCGTCACCACAATCTCCGTCCATCCCGTGGAAAAAGAAAAACAGGTTGTCAGAAGCTATTTCTGCAGGCTCTATCGTAAAGAGGGAAAGTGTGGTGGTATCGACTTCGGATTGTTTTCTTTCCAGGGAGAACTTTATGCGGGGGTCCCTTAACACCATAGTGAGGTGGTAATAGCGCTCGAGAAAATGGTATTGAAGATGTCCGTACGGATATTTTTCTCCAGAGGACATCTGAATGTAGCGCTATTTAATGCCGCAGTTGGCGTAGAAAAAACCGGAATATTCTGGAAGCTCTTCGGCCATTTCGTTGAATGCGTCGAGAAGCTCGTCGGTCCAGTCCATCATCCAGGCGCTGTTCACCGGTTTCAGGAAGATACCCTTGATATAGTTCACCTCGAATCCTGCGCTTTCAAGCTGGTCCCTGAATATTTCCAGGGTGTACGAAGTATGGTGGCCGATCTCTATATCTTGCGGGCTCAACTCCAGCGGGTTTTTGAGCAGACCCATCTTCAGGCCAATCCTTCTGTGGAGCGACACGGCGTTAGGGACTGTTATATGCACATCACTTCCCGCATGAGCCCACGACTTCAGTTTACCCAGAAAAAACATCGGGTCCACTACATGCTCCAGAACGCAGGAGGCTATCACTGTGTCGAAAGACTCGTCTGTTATGAAATCCTCGAACAGGGAGTTGACCACACGCACACTACCAGCAAAATCCTCTTCCGCTTTTTTTGCAAGTTTCGAGGAGCCTTCGATGACGGTGATATCGAGTCCCTTTTCGTAGAGCTGGCGAGTCCATATGCCGTTGCCGTACCCCAGTTCCAGGGTTTTCGGTCCCTTGCACTGAGGAACCACCGCTTCGCGTATATAGCTGACCTGTTTCCTGTCCGGGCCGAGCGCCTTGTCGGTGAAATAGACGGCGGCCTTTTCATCCAACGAGACGAGATTCTCTTCCGGGGTCATTTTTTCAGGTTGAGTTTCAGACATCGACTTTCTTCTGGCGGTTACCTTCAGCGGTGTTCACGATTTTCCAGTAGTTGTGTTGCCACGAGCGGTATTGCCAATCCTGGCAACCGTTACAAAGCTCTATCTCGTGGCCTTTTCTGGCCAGGTGGGTTTTACGGTAATAATCAAAACCCTCTCCGAGCCATATTTCGCTTATCGGCTGATTCATGACGTTGCCCATATCGGTGGCTCCGGCCACATCAAAGGGGCATACCATCACTCTGCCCCTGGTATCTATGAGAAGCCTGTCAAACGGGAAAGGGCATGGGATATGATCGTCCTTTGGCAGGTATGGGGTTTTGTCTGCAGAATGGTTTGGATCGTTTATCCCCCAGGTAAGGTATTTTCTTTTCTGGAACAGATCCACTATTGGTTCCCAGAATTCGGCGACCTTGTCTATATCGACCCCCTTCTGGTTTACACCGCTGGCGATAATTTTTGTAGAGCTTTTCATTCTGTTGCGGATATCCACCAGTGTGTTAACTGTTGATACCAGCCTGTCCCAATCGAGTCCCTCGCGCACTATCGCATAGGTTGCAGGATCGGACGCATCGACTGAAACCTCGATCATATCGACATTGGCTGTCAGTAGTCGCCTTATGGTTTCTTCGTCGAATCTGGAGCCGTTGGTGATAAGGCCAACTTTCGCGCCTTTCGATTTGGCGTATTCGATAAGGTCCACAGCCTTTTTATGCAAAAGAGGCTCGCCGCCACCGGAGACACGAAGCCAGGCGCCATGTTCTCCACACTGATCGGCGATGGTTTTGAACACCTCTTCGGACATCATGTTCTCGTCATTATAGTCGCTCCTGATTTCCGAGTTCGTATATACACAGCTCGGGCACCTGGCGTTGCAAACGTATGTGAGCGCAATGACACACATCAGGGGAAACTTCTCCGCTCCCGGTTTGAAGCCAAACCTCTCTTCGACGTGTGTGATTTTGGAATCAGCCATTTAATTTCCTGTATTGTCCAAGCTTTATGTGCAATTCGTCATTATAAATGAAATTAAATAGATCATGGGAAGGAATTATATTCGCCTGGGAAATGGAGGCAACTGCCTGAATAATAAGGTTTATTTGTTGTAAGCCTCTCCGGGTGCGGGCAGTGTGCGCTATTTTGCGTTATAATCCAGACCTGTATCAAACTATGCGAACATGCAATTGAAAGCCTAATATGAGTTACCTTAGCGATGTGAAAAAGGTGACCAGGACTGAAGCCTCCCAAGGATTCCCCGAAGTTATTCTCCTGGACAACCTGAATGCATGCAACCTGCAATGCAGCATGTGCGACCATCCGAATATGAAACAATACCGTCCCGTGGAACGGATGGATATCGGCCTTTACCACAAAATAATTGACGAAATAGCGGTGGAAAATCCGCACGCCAGAATATGGCAGATATTTTTCGGAGACCCATTCCTTCTAAAAGATATGGACAAGCGGATCAAGTATGCCAAGGATCAGGGGCTTACAGACGTAGTGCTAAACACAAACGGCGTACTGATGGACCCTGATAAATCGGAGCAATATATCAAGGCCGGGCTGGACGCAATATATGTGGGGATAGACGCCGCCCGTAAAGAGACCTACGACAAAATCAGGGTTGGCGGTGATTTTGAACGGGTCAGGCAAAATGTGCTGGCCTATCGGGACTTGCTGGCAAAATACGGAAACGGAGACCAGAAGCTTTTCGTACAGTTTGTGGTGAGCGAACACAACGATGATCAGGTGGGTGAGTTTCGCGATTATTGGGTGGGCGAAGGGGTTGGAGTGAAGATCCGCCCGAAAGTCAGCTGGGCCGGACTGGTTGAAGCCAAAAACCTGAAAGAGAACGATCCCGCCAATAGAAAACCGTGCTACTGGTTGATGAAAGCGATGAACATCTGCGCTGATGGTGAGGTGACGCTCTGTTCCGTCGATATACATTGCCGGGTTCCTTGTGGCAACATCAAGGAAAAGACAATGAAAGAGGTCTGGAACGGTAAACTGGGGGAGTACCAGAAAATGCACAACGAAAAAAGGTTTGCCGAATTACCGCAGATGTGCGCAGATTGCCGGGACTGGCAATCAACCTATGCCGAGTTCTATTGAGGGCTTCATCTGACTCTTCAACACAATCCATATGCCAGATAATGTAATCCTTGTTACAGGCGCAGGTGGGCTTGTGGGTAGGTCGCTCGTTAATAAACTTGCCCAAACCAGGCCGGACTCCAGGATTATCGCGGTTACACGAAACCGAAAAAGTTCCCTTGCATCAGCCTCAAATGTAGAGCGCGTGGAAGGTGACCTCAAGGGAATTGATTTCTGGCGTTCTTTTGGCGCCACCGTAACCCACGTCGTCCATCTTGCCGCTGTGATTCCGTGGCGAGCTAAAGAGCAAAACCGGCTCGGCCTTCTGGAGGATAATCTTGCGCCGATAGTCAACCTGATCGCATTGTCATCCCGCTGGCCTGCCCTCAGGCAGATTGTATACGCCTCGTCGATATCGGTCTACTCTCCTTCCGATTGTTACGCTTCGGCAAAGCTTGCGGGTGAACATCTGTTGCATTCGATATCGCCAGGAACAACCGTAACCTCTCTTAGATACAGTTCCATCTATGGCGTTGGGCAGAGCCGGACCACTGTTCTGCCCATGATGATAGACTCGGCTCTGAACAAGGGGGAGATCACGGTTTGCGGGAGCGGGAACCGGACGCAGGATTTTATCTATTGCGAAGACGCGTCAACGGCTATTATCTCCGCCATCAAAAGTTGCGCCAGAGGATCTTATAATATCGGTTGCGGGAGACCTGTCACCATGAGCGAGCTTGCGAGAGCCGTGAGCGACCTGTTTACAGACGGGAAGGCGAATATTGTGTATAAGAAGGACGCTCCGGATGGCGAGAGCCATGGGTACGACATTACCCTGTCAAGAGCCAGATTGGGTTTTGAGCCGGAATACGATATTGAGCGAGGTTTGAAGGCGTTGAAAGAAGAGACAAAAAGGGTGGAAGCTTCAAAGTGGGCCTGACTGGCCTTGTTAAAAGCGATTTTGGCAGGTTTACTCAGACCTTCGAGCTAAGAGACCTGCCATATTCAAAAACAAAGGTTTTTCTGGAGAGCCTCATTTTTAAAGCGGGCTTTCAGGCTGTGCTTTTGTACAGGTTAAGCCATTGGCTTTATACAAAAGGCCGGATCTACCCGGCCTGGTTCCTGACGCGGCTTAACATTGCGTTTACAGGAGCGGAGATAGAGTTCAACGCGAAGATCGGTCCGGGACTGTTTATCGCCCACCCTGTGGGGGTTGTTATCGGCAGAGGCGCGCTTATCGGCAAGAACGCCACCATATTTCAGGGGGTCAGTCTTGTTGTGAAAAGCTGGCGACCGGATGAAATACAGTCATTTCCAGCGATAGGGGATGGATGTTATCTCTTCGCAAACTCGATGGTGATAGGTGGAGTATCGATTGGTAACAGATGTGTTATCAGTGCAGGATCGGCGGTGAGAGATAATATGCCTGACGGCGCTCTTGCAACCGGGTCGCCAGCCACCATTGTCCCGGACAAAGGCTCTAAAATAATATCGGAATTTAATCCGGGTGACCCGAACGTGAAGTCGGCGTAAATTTATGTGCGGAATTTGTGGTTACACTGGCGAGAAAAGGGATGGCCTGACTGGCGAGATGATGGAGAGCATCGCGCATCGAGGTCCGGACGACAGGGGGGAGTACTCTGACGGAACCATGCATATGGGAATGACCCGCCTTTCAATCATAGATCCTGATACAGGACATCAGCCGATCAGCGACGAATCGGGCAAACGGTGGGTTGTCTGTAACGGTGAGATATTCAACTATATAGAACTACGAAAAACGCTGGAGGCTCTCGGGCACAGGTTTACAACCAGAAGCGACACTGAAACAATAATCCACGCATACGAAGAGTATGGCGACCAAGCCCCGCACAAACTCAACGGAATGTTCGGAATCGCCATCTGGGATGACCTTGAAAAGAAACTGACACTGCTAA
Source organism: Nitrospinaceae bacterium (assembly GCA_029261405.1). Lineage (GTDB taxonomy): Bacteria > Nitrospinota_A > UBA7883 > UBA7883 > JAJDBK01 > JAJDBK01. Next base: position 96,626 of record JAJDBK010000056.1, on the reverse strand, counting down.
GAGACCGATACGGTGTAAAACCGCTCTATTATGCGTTTATAGACGGGGAGCTGATATTCGGGTCGGAGATAAAAGCGGCGCTGAAACATCCCAAAGTCAGCCGACAGCTTGATTACGAGGCTCTTTCCCACTACTTCGCATTACGGAACATACCCTCACCGTTCACCATATATAAAAACATCCGCTCCCTTCCGCCCGGATACCGGCTGGTTTGGCAAGGGGGAACGATAAGAATTGAACGCTGGTATCACCTCTCAATGGAACCGGAATATTGCGATGCTGACGAAGACCGGCTCGTTGAAACCCTGGACGATATCTTGCGCGACTCGGTCCGGTTGAGGCTACGGTCTGATGTCGATTACGGCGCATACCTTTCCGGCGGGATAGATTCATCCTTGGTGGTGGCCATCATGAGCGAGTTTTCCCCGAAACCTGTGAAAACGTTCTGCCTTACATATACCGATACTCCAAAGTTTAAACAGGACGGCTATTATGCGCGAAAGGTGGCCAGGCAATACGGAACCGAACATCATGAATATGTGATGGACTGGAGCGAACTTGAAAAAGAACTTCCTTCCATTGTCAGTCATATGGATCAACCGTTCGCCGGTGTAATCGCTTCATTCTGGCTTTCACGGTTTATGAAACAACATGTCTCGGTGGCGCTGTCGGGTGATGGCGCCGATGATCTGTTCGCATCATACGGGCATCACCGGCTGGTAGGGCCGATATCGGCTACAAGGAAAGCATTGCAGGAAGGCAGGTCGCTTGCCGAAATCGATTATTCGTTTTTCAAAGGGCGGGAAGAGTTTGTGCAAAAGCTGGCCCGTTACGAACCGTGGGAGGCGAGGCTTGCTTACGCCGCATTCATGGAGCATGAAAAAAGTCAGATTTTTTCCGATAAAGGCCGAGCGTTGATGGGCGGGTACGCCACATCAAAGTTTGTAAAAGGGATATATGACGAAACACCGGATCATATAGACGAACTTAACAAAACCCTCTATCTTGACATAAAAAGCCTGCTACCAAACGAAGTGCTTCACTTCAACGATATGCTATCAATGGCCAATTCACTTGAGGTGCGCACACCGTTTCTCGATTACCGGATAGCGGAGCTTGCCTGCTCCATCCCCGGTTCGTTGAAGATCAGAAACAACACGCTCAAATACATTCTGAGAAAAGTCGCGGCAAGATACCTGCCGAAAGATATCCTCGAAAGACCGAAAGAAGGGTTTGTTTTGCCGAAAAACCAGTGGCTCAGAGTTGGCATGGCAGATACCATGAAGAGCGTGTTGTGCAAAGAGCGGCTTGCAATCCATGGCTTGATAGATCATGACCATGTCTCTTCCTTATCGCAAAAGTTTATGGCGGGAGACGATACCCTTACATTCAAGGTCTGGTCCCTGATTGTTTTTCAGATCTGGTATGAAGACAACGTTGCGTGACGGGAGCGCCCACCCGGTATTGGTCACGGGTGTCGGCGGCAATGTCGGGCAGGGTGTTATCAAGTCGCTGAGGGCCGGAAAACTCAACTATCGTATTGTTGGTATCGATATGGAACCGATGTCAGCTGGATTTTCGTTATGCGACAGTCACCACACGGTTCCCCGTACAGCCTCCTCCGGGTTTGAAAAAACCCTCTTTAGCATTCTGGAAAAAGAAAAACCCACAGCGATATATGTCTGCTCGCCAACGGAACTTCTCTATTTCAGCCAGAACAGATCGAGGATCGAAAATAAATTCGACCTTTGTGTCTTTGTGAATCCTGTGGCGGTGATTGATATCGGCTCGGACAAGCTTAAGACCGCCAATTTTTTAAGGGAGAACGGATTTCCCTACCCGATGTCGGCCATGGCTGACGATTCGGTTGCGGTGGCCAGGATAATCGGAAAGTACGGATTCCCGATCCTGTTAAAACCGAGAGATGGATTCACGGCGAAAAACGTATTTATCGTAGACTCGCTTGAGAAGATAGAGGCGTTGAACAGGGTCGTTCCGGATCTTGTCGCGCAAAGATATCTGCCCGATGACAGCTCTGAGTTCACCTCCGGTGTGATTGTCGGCCCGGATGGCAAAACCCGCGCCGTTATCAATCTTCGACGCCAGTTGACACAGGGGACAACTTACCGCACCGAACTTGTGCGCGATGAAGCGATGGATAAAGTGATAATAAAGTTCGCCGAAACGCTTGGAGTTGCAGGGGTATGTAATTTCCAGTTTCGCCTCGATAATGGTGAACCGGTGATATTCGAGATCAACCCGCGTTTTTCCGGCACAAGCGGTATCAGATATATTTATGGATTAAACGAGCCGGAGATCGTGTTTGAATTGTTTCGGCTTGGAATAGAGCGGGAGCGACCCCTGCTTACGGACGCGGTTGTATTGCGATATTGGAATGAGATCATTCTGCCGGGCGCCACGTTTAAATCGATACAAAAAAAGGAGACCGCACACAACGGCTCTCAGCACATCATCAGATCCGGCAACGAAGGCGCATCAAAATAAATGAACCATGCGGATATACCGACAGGGAAATTCGAGCGCTCCGTCTCAATGGTTTGCTGGGCGTACAACGAAGAGGAGTTGATACTCGAATATCTGGAGCGGGCGACAACGCTGATGGACTCCGTCAGCGACGATTACGAGATCGTGCTGGTTGACGATGGAAGTACAGATGAAACCAACGCGATAGCCACCCGGTTCCAGAAGATCAATCCGAGGCTCAGGATATACAGGAACGAGAAGAATTTAAACGTGGGCCTCTCCGGGATCCGGGCCATAAAACTTGCTACCAAAGAATACCTGTTCTGGCAGACCGTCGATTGGAGCTACGATATAAGTGGCCTTCGCAGAAACCTTGAGTACCTGAAAGAATACGATATCGTTCAGGGTGTACGCAGAAGGCCGGTGCATGTGAAGAGCAGGATCGCAAGACCGATCAAGGCTGTGATACATCTGTTCGGCATCGAACATATAACAAAACGGTCGGATACCATATTCAAAGCGGTGGTGTCGGTGGTTAACTACATATTGATCAGGCTGATGTTCAGGACGCCGATATCAGATTTTCAGAACATCACCATCTACCCTACCAAATGGGTCCAGTCGATCAAGTTTGATAGTGTGACCTCATTTTTCAATCCAGAAGCGCTTATAAAATCGTACTGGAGCGGCAAGAGCATCAGGGAGGTTCCGGTAAGTTTTATCCCCAGATCAAAAGGTGTGGCGAAAGGTACCCGGTTCAATGCGATAGTGGCCCATATATACGATCTTGTCACACTCTGGTTTAAATGGGTGGCGCTGGATAAATCCCTGTTCCGAAACAGAGGGAAAATATGCAGGCTTGATTCTGAATAGGATGAAGCGTTATGCCTGTGGTTCTTCCTCAAGTTCGTTAAACGATTTGGACGGAATAAAAAACCGAAGACTCTGAACGAAAAGGTGGGATATAACAACCGGGTTCATAGGATAGATACCTGGAAATACGAACAGACCGGTCTTTAATACCATATACGTCGTGCCGACAAACTTGTAGAGCATCGTCAGCGGAAGCTGTAAAAATAGCCTCAACAGCGGAATAAAGATCGCAGGCAGAGCGCAAAAAAGTGGTGCGAGATATGCGAGCCTTAGTTGCATTATCTTTTCTTTATCTGTGTAGCTGTTCAATGCGGATAGATGGCCGAACTGGTGGGACGAGTCGAATTTGTCGTCGAGCAATCCCATTTTTTCGGCAAAATCTGTAAGCTCCGTCTTCTTGTACGGATTGAATATGCCGAATGAAGGCGCCGTCATCTTCAGCTTGCGGGTAAAGAGGAACGAATTGAAGTCGTCTTCAAATGTGGTTCCAGGTATGGCCAGTAGTGTGTTGCCGTAGGTTTTCATTCCGTACTTTCGCGCATAAGCGAACGAATTGATTACCTGTTCGTCAGTGAGGCCGCGTTTCAGTATATCGTTTCTGATCTTTTCATTGCCCGACTCCACAGCCATACAGATAGATATACACCCGGCCTCCTTAAGCCGTCTGGCCATATTCTCCGACAATGTGTTGGAGCGCATCAGGCAGTAGAAAGGAACGCCGATCTCTTTTTTATACTCGTCGAGGAATTCTACGAGCCAGTCGTCCACCTTATGGGCGAACGTGTCGTCAGAGATTTTTATAAGCTTCACCGGCGGGTAGTTTTCGATAACGTGTTTCATCTCCGCGATAACGTTACCAACGGTGCGCCTGCGTAGCAACCGTCCGCTCTTCTTGAACATCGCCTTGAACGCATGGTTCTGGCAGTAGGAGCAATTATAGGGGCAACCCCGGCCTGTCATGAAGCCTTTAAGACCCAGATGGCGGTACAGGGGCATAGCGTTGTAATATATATCCCTGTCGATAAAGGGAAGTTCGTCCAGCCCGTGTATCAGTTCTTTTTCAACATCTCCGTACGGGTGGGTCGGCGTGACGACGTTCGGTATTCCGTCGAGACTTTCATCAGCTTCAAAGCGTCTTACCATCTCGAGGATGGCGGTGTCGCACTCTCCGATTCCGATGGCATCCAGTCCCATTTCCTCCAACACTTCGGGGAAATATGTGGGGTGCGGCCCCCCCATGATTCGCAAAACCCTTTTGTTCGAGTCGGCTATCCACTTTTTTGCTATTGCATCCGCGTTTATAAAAAGCCTGGCTTCAGGTGACATGGCGCTATATGCGATCACGTCCGGATTATAGGTGTCTAGTTTTTCCCTGAAGGACTCTTTCCTCAGCGCAGTCAGTGATGTGTCGTAGTGGTTACGTTTGAGAACGGCGGATAAATAAAGCAGTCCTACAGGTTCAGTGAGGAAAATGTCGGAGTTTACAAACAGAATTTTCATTTTTATCGTATCAGGAAACACTTTTTGAGTCCTTGATCGGACCACCGGCCTTAAGGTAACAATAAAGACCTCCCATCGAGAACAGGATTACTATTATGCGCCAGCTTGCGAAAATGGTGGCGCCACCCTGCTGGCTGAACAAGGCCAGCACACCTTCCGCAACCACCTCTGTCCAGCCGATATTGCCGGGAGTAACCGGAATCACTGATGCGATAAACACTATAGGTGAAAGAAAGAGAGCGGACCTGGCCGACTCGATATCGAAAAGATAATATGTCAATATCGCAAGGCCAAGTATTGCGCTTGCATGCATAAAAATACTGATAATCAACGCCTTCAATAACAACCGTCTGCGTCTTGAATAGAGTTGCAAAGCCACTGCGAATTTATGGGCATTGTCCCATGGAGTATGTTTTTCCAGAAAGCTTATGGCGAATTCACTGACTTTGTCAAAACGAAAAACCAGAATCAATCCTGTCACCAATATCGGAAAGCCGAGGGTTAGCAACACGATGGCCCATTTTTCTACGCTCAGACCGAAATCGGCCTTTATCAAGCCCAGGAATCCCAGGGTTATGGCGCTGAGTATGGCGATAAAGGCAAGTCCGCAAAGACCGAGCATTCGGTCGATAAGTAAAGCTCCGGCAAGCTCGAACGCCGAGAGCTTTGTCTCTTTCCTTAGATAATAGACTCTGATAAGATCGCCTCCGCTCCATCCCGGAAGCGTGTTGTTGAAAAATACTCCGGTCATCACAATCGACAAAGACCTTCTCCAGGAAATCGATTTATCGAGCCGTTCGAGTAGCATCCTTTGCCTGAGCGCCATAAGCGAGTGCGCGGTAAGCAACAGGGCGATAATAGCAATCAGATAAGGGATGAAGCTTATATCGGCAAGCTCGGATATTCTTTGGAAATCGAGCCTGCCGCTCATGGTGAGAAATAGCAATAATGCGACAGCTACCGCTATCTTCAGCAATGTGAGAAACCGATCCCTATTCATCCATGCAGGCCGGTTTTCTGCGCTTGTAATGCAGTTTTCAGCAAGTTAGCCACAGCATCGATATCTTCATCAGGCATGGAAGGGTAGAACGGAATGGAGATAGTTTCCGCTCCTATCTTTTCGGCGACAGGAAAATCGCCTGCTTTGTACTTTAAAGTCTCTGCAAAATATGAGAGCGGATGGATAGCTCTGTAGTTGACCATCACCTCTACTCCGTTGCTTTTGAGATTGGCGATTACGCTGTCCCGGATTGCAGAGTCTACCCAAATGGTGAAAAGATGCCGAGCGTGAACGGTACGCTCGCAGGACGCAGGAAACCTGACACCTTCGATATCATTGAGGAGCGACTCATATTTATCGGCCAGGTATTCCCGTCTTTTTGTGGCGCCATCTATCCTGTCGAGCTGTGGCAAAAGGATCGCCGCATGGATGTTATCCATATTGTATTTCCATCCCATCGACACCATATCCCAATGGCTGTAGCCATCCTTATGCCGGTCCGCCGCCGTTTTGCTCATGCCATGCAACCTTAACAGCCGCAGTTTTTCGGCAAGACCGGCATCGTTCGTGACGACCGCCCCTCCCTCTCCGCAGGTAAGGTTTTTTGTGGCGTAGAAGCTGAAACAGGCCGTCTCGGATACCATTCCCGGTTTGATTCCGTCCCGGCTTCCTTCCACGCAATGGGCGGCGTCTTCTATTATTTTCAGGCCATGTTTGTCCGCAATGGCCCGTATCGCTTTCATGTCGCACATCAGGCCGTAGAGGTGCACAGGCAGGATCGCTCTTGTTTTCGCAGTGACAGCCTCTTCGATTCTTTTCGCGTCGATGTTTCCTGTCTCAGGCTCCACATCCACAAACACAGGAGTCGCGCCCGATTCAATTATTGCGGTGGCTGTGGCGATAAAGGTCATCGGTGTGGTTATCACTTCGTCCCCCGGACCGATATCCATTGCAAGAAGCGACATGTGCATTGCGCCGGTGCAACTGGTTACACCAAGGGCGTGGTTCACACCAAGGTAGTTTGCGAATTGAGATTCAAACTCCCGTACTGTTTCGCCCGTTGTAAGGATCGGGCCTGCAAAAACCTCTTCGATTTTTTTAAGCTCAGGCGCCCCGATGTCATGGTGGAAAAAAGGGACCCTGCGGCTCAATGTAGTTCCCGTTTACCAGAAGCTGCGACTATAGGTATATGTCGCATCCAGACCTGTGGGCCCCACCATGCCTGATTTTGTTTGTACCATATAATAGCCTGCTTCAACCCCTCTTCGAAGTCCACTTCAGGCGCCCAGTCGAGAAGTCTTCTTATTTTGCTCGAATCACTCGTGTGGCGAAATACCTGCCCGGGGCGGTTACCGACAGTCTCTATCTTGCTGTTATTCCCGCCCATCAGCCTTTTTACCGTTTCCGCTATCTGAAGAACCGAGATATGTTCGTCGCTTCCGATATTAAACACCTGCCCGTCAACCTTATCAGCGTCAGCATGAAGGATTTTGTCGATTGCTATGCAATTATCGGTAACGTGGATAAAATCCCGGGCCGCAGATCCATCTCCATGAACCGAAAGAGCCTCTCCTAAAATGCAACTTGTTATAAAACGCGGAATCACTTTTTCGAGGTGCTGGTACGGTCCGTAGTTGTTAAAAGGCCTTACGATCACCGCAGGAATCTGATAGGTTGCAAAGTAGGAGTGTACCAGCCTGTCGGCGCCACACTTGGCGGCGGCGTAGGGACTCATCGGATTTAACGAATGCTCTTCATCCATCTTTTCCGCTTCGGCGGTGCCGTAGACTTCTGAAGTGGAGATATGTATGAAGCGTTTGACCTTCTCTTTATATTTTAAAACGGCGTTGGCAACCACCTGTGTGCCGATGACGTCTGTTTCAAAAAAGAGGAGGTTGTCGTAGATGGATCTCGTAACGTGGGTCTCAGCCGCAAAATGGATCACCGCATCGGCCTGGGACACCAAGGTGTCTATCATTTCGGCGTTTTTAACGTTGCCGTACCAGAACTCGAAACGATTTGAATTGAAGCTTCCTTCCGGTAGATTGTGAACACTACCCGCGTATGTGAGAGCGTCAAGAATGATGATGTGGTATTCGGGATACTTGTCGTAAATGTATCTGGTGAAGTTGCTACCTATAAAGCCAGCGCCTCCCGTTATTAAAATAGTTTTCACAATCTCTCTGGGTGTTGGTTTTCAAGCGGTTAACAATAATCAAACATAATCGCCAATTATAACATCTTGCGGGTAATCTTTTTTCCTGAAAACAGGTTTCAGATTCGATTGACTTCGCACGCTCTCTTTCCTTTGCCGTATAATCAACCGCTATATATTTCGCTTGGGACCAGATGAGAATTTTATATTTTTCGAGGAGCTATTCGACACACGATCATAATTTCCTGTCGAAAATCGTCTCTTTTGGCGCCGAGGTTTATTTTCTGCAACTCGAAAACGAAGATACCCATTTTGAGGGGAGGCCTCTGCCCGATCGTGTCACTCAGATAAGGTGGGGCGGTATTGCCCCCGAGTTAAACACCCCTGAAAACCTGATGGGACTGATGCCTGAGTTTGTGGACATTATAGAAAAAACCGGCCCCGACCTGATACATGCGGGCCCGGCCCAGTCTTGCGGATTCATGATGGCCCTGTCCGGTTTTCACCCTTATGTTTTCATGTCGTGGGGTTACGATATCCTGTTCGATATGGATAAAAATGATTATTCCAAATGGGTTACCCGATTTGCCGTAACGAGAGCCGACGCTCTTGTCTGCGACTGTGACGCTGTTCGGAACAAGGTTTCCGAAATGCGTCCGTTCCCGGAAGACAAGATAGCCCAGTTCCCGTGGGGTGTCGATTTTTTACATTTTGCGCCGGGCGGATCGTCCCTGAAACTTCGAGAAAAGGCTGGGTGGCGCGATGCGTTCATTGTCATTACCACAAGATACTGGAGCCAACTTTACGGAACTTACATCGTCCTCGAATCGTTCAGGAACGCCCATGAAAAACGAGAAGAACTGAGGCTTGTCATGGTCGGACACGGGCCGCAGGCCGATTATGTGAACCGGTTTATCGACAATAACGGACTTGGCGATTGCGTTCTGCTCCCCGGTCCGGTCACCCGCGATGATATGCGCGATTATTTTCGGGAGGCTGACCTCTATCTGAGCTGTTCAAAAACCGATGGCGCGTCTGTATCTTTGCTCGAAGCGATGGCCACCGGCCTTCCGGTAGTTGTTACTGATGGCCCGGGGAACGCCGAGTGGGTTTCCCAAGGCGCCAACGGATGGCTGGCCGAAGGGGTTGATGATTTCTCCGATGCGATAATAACAGCGTCCGGTAGTGACAGTGCGGCGCTTGAAACTATGAGCCGCGCCAACAGAAAACAGATTGAAAATAGAGCCGACTGGGACCAGAATACCGGACGACTATTGGCGCTCTACAAATCACTGCTCAACGATTGCTGACAGAAAGAAAATATGACGATGGAAATGAAATTTCTGGTAATAGGGTGCGGATCGATAGGGAAACGCCATATCCGCAACCTGAGAACCGCCGGAGCGGTAAATATCGCCGCTTGCGATCCGTCGGAGGAGAGACGGAATGAGGCGGCGAAACTTTACGGTGTAGACCCTTATCCCGATATCGAATCCGCTCTCGAAAAAGGGGTGGACGTGGCGCTTGTCTGCTCCCCCACCAGTATGCATCTCGACCAGACTTTTACGTTAGTCCGGGCCGGGTGTCATCTCTTTGTCGAAAAACCAGTGTCGCATACACTTGAAGGTCTTGACAAGATTAGCGACGAGATTCAGAAACGGAAATTAAAAACTCTGGTCGGGTGCAACTTCCGGTTCCATCCGGGGCTTGTAAAGGCGCATGAGTTGCTTGAAGAGGGTGTAATGGGGCGGGTGATGAGCGTGCGCGCCAATTTCGGTCAATACCTGCCCGACTGGCATCCGTGGGAGGATTACCGGAACGGTTACAGCGCCAACAAGGATCTGGGTGGCGGTGTGCTTCTCGACCGGATTCACGAGATCGACTACACCCGCTGGCTATTTGGAGGTGTGAAGAGTGTGACGGCCATGATCGATAAGATAAGCTCTCTTGAGATCGACACGGAAGATACGGTGGAGATGATTGTTCGTTTCGAGTCGGGGGCTATCGGCTCGATCCATCTCGACTACCTGCGTCGATTCAGCGACTGTAGCCTTGATGTGACCTGCGAAAATGGTGTTGTCGTCTGGAGTTTCCATGCAAACTGTGTGCGATGGTATATTTCGGAGAATAAGAAGTGGGAAGAGGCCCAATGGCCCGACTACGATGCGAACGATATGTACCTTGCGCAGACCCGCCATTTTCTCGATATTCTGGCGGGCAACGTAAAGAGCTGTCAAGATTACGATCAGGGTATGCAAGCGCTCAAAATAGCCGAGGCGGCGAGACTCTCTTCTGCAACCGGTGGCGCGATAACCCTATGAAAAAAGTCACAGCGATAATTCAGGCTCGGATGGGTTCTTCAAGGTTACCCGGCAAGACTCTTGAAAATATTGAGGGGGAATCGCTCTTGTGCCGGGTGATTTTACGGGTGAAGGCGTGCGAATTGATCGACGAAACTATTGTAGCCACCACCACTGGCCCGGAGGACAATGTCATTGAGATAGAGTCAAACAAAGCCGGAGCCGCCGTATACAGGGGGAGCCGTGACGATGTTCTTGACCGATATTATAAGGCGGCCCTGAAATATAAGGCTGACGTTATTGTAAGGATCACAGCGGACGACCCGTTCAAGGATGCGAAGGTAATAGGCGATGTCATAAACGCCTTCAATTCAGGAGACGGATATGACTACGCAAGCAACACACTCGACCCGACATACCCTGAAGGAATCGATGTGGAGGTTTTTTCGTTCGACGCGTTGCAAACCGCATGGGAAAAAGCTGATAAAAGCTCCGAGCGGGAGCATGTCACCCCTTACATCTGGAAAAACAGGGAGCGCTTCAAAGTTTTTAGCCTGAAATATGCAAAAAACCTGTCGCATTTTCGCTGGACCATCGATTACCCGGAGGATCTTGCGTTCGCAAGGGAGGTCTACCGCCGGTTTGGGGAGAACGGTCTTTTTTCGATGGAAGAACTTCTCAATTTACTCGAAAATGAACCTTCGCTTAACAAAATAAATTCAGGATTTGAGCGGAACGCCGGTTATAAAATATCGGTTCAGGATGAAAACAGAGGAAATAAAGAGGCATAGATGAAATTTTCACGGATATCTGACCTGGAGAGAAAATACGTTAACGAAACCCTCGACGCGCAGTTTCGCACCCATGCCGGTAGTGTGATGATGAGTCGTCTGGAAAAGGCGTTTGCGGAGAAATTCGGTACAAAATACGCGATATCTTTTATCAACGGAACCGCCACCATGCACGCGGCGTTGGCGGCAAAGGGAATAGGTCCGGGAGACGAAGTGATTGTTCCTCCACTGACCATGGCAAGCACCACTTTTGCCGTGATGCACGCTGGGGCTATGCCGGTATTTGCAGACATTGATGCGGATACATGGAACATCGACCCGAAATTAGTTGAGGAGAGAATTACCGAACGGACCAAAGCGATTATTCCTGTGGGCATCTTCGGGTTGCCGGTCGATATCGATCCTTTAATGAAACTTGCGAAAGAACACGATCTGTTCGTTCTGGAAGACAACGCTCAATGTGTCCTGAGCGAATATAATGGCAGGATCGCCGGAACCGTCGGTCACTGCGCGTCGTACAGTTTCCAGAGCAGTAAACATCTGGCGAGCGGTGAAGGGGGCATGATTATAACGGACGACGACGATCTGGCCCTCAATATCCGCCGGTTCAACTCTTTGGGGTACGCCGGTGTAGGCGCCACCAAAGGCAAAATCACCAAAGACACAATTCAGGACCCCGACTACGATCGCCACGCATCGCTCGGTTTCAACTATCGTATCCCGGAGTTGTGCGCCGCCGTTGCGCTGGCCCAGGTCGAAAGGGCCGAAGAGCTTGTCGGAATGCGAATCCTTATCGCCGGGATGCACGAAAAAGCGCGGGGCGATTGTTCCTGGCTGACTCCGCAGTTCACACCTGAAGGTTTTACCAACTCATACTGGGCTTATGTGGTCAAACTCGATACCGAAAAAATCCCGTGGCGGGAGTTTCGGTCAAAATATATGGAACTGGGGGGAGATGGTGTCTACGCCTGCTGGAAACTGACCCATCTGGAACCGATGTTGCTAAACGAGAAAAGCAACGTCTGGCGTTATTACCGGAAGGAAGATATGCCGCAGGAGTATGGCCCCGGCTTATGCCCCGTAGCGGAACGGACGGCGCCCAAACTTTTACAGTTCAAGACCAACTACACGGATATGGAAACGGCGCAACGGAAAGCGGATATTCTGACCGAAACCATCGACTATTTCGGGGGGTAGAAGACCGATTCGCCGTCCCACTTCTCCATGTTATCGATGGCGAACAGGTAGAAGTCGTTTCCTGTACGGACCCACTTCCTCTTCGCCCGGTTCACGAATTCGTCGATCAACCGGTCGTCGAGGAGGTGTTTTATCTTTGTTCCGTAGAGGTAAGGGAGTGAGACGGAGGTATAAGCCACCGAAAGAACCTCGCACTCCCTTGCCAACCGGTCGGCAAGCTCCATCGGAACGAGACTACCCTCCGCATCGAAGAGGCGAATGTCATACTTTTGTGCAAGCGACCGCGCTAACCTCTCTGTCTTGGAAGGTTCGGCGCCGGGGTGCGGTTTTAAAATTATAGTGGAGCCGACCGGAACGTATTCCATCAGAATCCGTCTATAGAGTTCGATCTCCCCCTCCTGCGACATACATAAAGCCTCGGCGAAATTTGCCATGGGGAAGAGGTATGCACGCTCTCCCGCACAGTTAAGAGCCTCGTCCACCTTGCGCATATAGTCGGGAACCCGCATTTGAAACGCCCGGATAGTTTTATGTGCCATCTCTTTGTCAGGTATTGTGGGAAGGGTGGCGCCCAATGTATCGCCTCCAAGCTGGGCAGGGATTAACAGCGCGTATTGATGCGGCTCGAAGTTTTTACCGGCGCGAGGGGCCATAGCCATTCTTGCCAGTCGCAACAAAAAGTTTTTCGCTGTGGTCCATGGATTGCGTAACGATTCGTAAAGGCCACCGGTGTCGTAGTTCATCGCCTCAAACCCCGAGGGGGAATAGACTATGCCCAGAGAGTCTCCGTAACAGATCCGTTTTGCGTCAGGAAATGCGGAGAAGAGCGACTGTGCGGTAAAGTCTCCGGCTACGTTGTGCGGATAAAATATCCGATCAAAATATCTTGGGCCGAACCTGCTACGCAACCTGCCAGCCCGGACAGGAACGGGGGTTATGGCAGAAAAGTATCTTTTTAACTCATCGTCCGTTGGCGCCCAGACCGAAAGCCACGGATAAGCCTGCGCCAAGATCCGAACAGTTTCGTACAACCGCTCTTTTCGGGCGGGGTCTGCTCTTTGGGTTCGCACCACGACCGTGGCGGCGCCATCAGGGGGATCACCATTCTCCTCGCGTAACCAGCGCAGGGCGGTGATCGCCGGTATCAGATTGTGCGGGTAATAGACCTGAACAAGATCGGGGTTCTCCATTATTCGATCAGGCCGATTGGCACGACCGGCAGACCTCGTTGGAATCATCGAGTAACGATTTTCTGATCCACCGCATCTCCCCGGAGTTCCATATCCGTTTCAGGCTGTCGATTCTGGTGTCGCCGATGACAAGTTTTTTACCGAAAAAGGTACAGCATGGAAGAACCTCCCCGGTAGCCAGGACCGACATACGCCGAAACGGGTCTATGCAGGTCCATTTTTTCTCCACATCGGCCCCATTGTCGGCGGCGTTGTAGTCGAGGCAGGTCTGGATATCTATGATATCGACCTTGTCCCGCCAGAACCGGATGAAATCGTCCAACTCGTGTTCGTTCTCACCGTTACGCACGAACGAAACCCGGATCATAGGCAATACCGCCCCGCGCAGTTTCTTCTCTTCGACCACGCCGAGCAGGTTATCGACAACTTTTTTGTATCCGTATCCCCGCTGTCTGTTGTAGGTCGCCTTCGAGAAAGCGTCGAGTGATACAAAGAGGTTCACCAGCCCGGAATCGAAAAGCTCTTCCATATGGCGATGGAGGAGCAGGCCGTTGGTTATCACCCTCGAATCGACTACACCCCCCTCTTCATGGAACCGCTTTACCGTGTTAAAAAGCCCCTTGTAGAGCAGTGGTTCGCCAAATGAGAAGTTGACCGAATAGAGTGACTCTTCTTTCGCTTCGGCTACCAGCCTGTTGATTACATCCTCCGGGATGGTGGCGTCGCTGTTGATCGGGTAGCCGACATCCGGGTATAAATCTTCGTTGCGGGGGCAGAATGAACAACTCTGGTTGCACTTGTCGAAAAGTTCGAAATCGACGTGGACCGGGAAATCGGGAATCGATTCGGGCGTGGCCGAGTCCCACGCCTTACGGTATTGCGCGTACCTCTCGCCCAGAATTCTGGTGAGAGCGCCATGGATATCGTAAGATGATATCCGCTCGCAATACTCCTTGTAGACCCGGCTCTCTACCATAATTCAGAAAATCAGCCGTTCGACTCGAGGTGGCCCCAGGTGAAATAATCGCCTGAAACCATATCTTCGGAGAGCCGCATCCCGATCACCTTGTTTATGTTGTAAGGAAAAATGGCCTCCACCGGAGCGGGTCGTAAAACGTCGATTTTTTCTCTGGTAATGACCTCCCCTTTTTTAAGGTCGGTAGCGGCTCTTAAACAACGGCGTTGCACAACAACGGTCTGTTTTTCGTTTTCCGCAACCTGTTTGTCGGGAATCCCCAGGGCAAGCTCTAACTCCCTGGTCCGATCCACCATCTCTCTCCAGGTGGAGGGAGTCATGGAGAAGGGATGATCCGGCCCTACCCGGCTGGTATCGTCGGTGAAATGCTTTTCGATCACCCTTGCGCCGAACGCCACGGCTCCGAGTACAGTCGTATGCCCCGGCGTATGACACGAAAGACCAAGGATCGTGTGCGGGAACATGGCGCGAAACGACTTTAATACCCGCAGATGGATATGTTTAAAGTTTTCAAGACTACCGGTGTAGTTGGTGTTGCACTGCATCAGCACGATTTTTTTATTTATCGCCTGAATGGTTCGCATGGCGGACGCCACCTCGCCGACGTCTGAAGCGCCACAGGCGAGCAGGACAGGTTTGTTTTTTTCGGCCACCTTGATCAGCATTTCAGGCCAGGTGATATCGCCCGACCCGATCTTGAAAAACGGAACAAAAGGATCGAGCATGTCGACCGCTTCAAAGTCATAAGGAGTGGAGCTGTAACCGATTCCGGCCTTGTCGCATTCGGCTTTCAGCTCAGGGGTCCACTCCCACGGCACGGACGCGTCGGCGTAGACTTCCGACACCGATTTTTTCCATTTCGCCTGATGGGACAGCTTGTCTTTCATGGTGTCGAATCCGCGCTGGCTAACGATCTTCGGCGCGCGAAAATTCTGGAACTTTGCCGAATCGGCGCCAGCCTCAGCGGCCAGATGGATAAGATCTTTCGCTCTGCCAAGGTCACCGTCGTGATTGGCGCTTATATCCGCAATAAAATAGACCGGTTCGTGGGCGCCTACATTTTGCCCCCCAACATCAATTCCCGACATCAGACTCTCCTTGCCATGGCTTTGAGCCGTGTAAAATATCGATCCTCCCGCAACTTTTTGAACCGTATTAGCGATTCTGTAACACCCGGAGGTTTTCTTCCAAGCAATCCCTCAAGTTTATCTGTGTTCATTGAGGTGTCAAGTGGCCTTGGGGCTTTAAAATCGATATCCCTTACCGATGAGGAGGTTATTAACTCTTCGTCACAGCCGAAAGTTCTGGCAACCGCTCGCGCAAACTCGTACTTCGATATGGCTTCGCTACAGCCGAGGTTCACGATTCCGGTAACGTCTTTTTTAACAAGTTCCAACGTAATATCCGCCAGATCGTTTACCAGTAGTGGCGTAAAAATCACGTCAGAAAATCCGTTCAGGTTTTCGGAGTTTGCAAGTTTGCCCAATATCCATTCGGCCAGACTCGATTTCTCCTGCGCGTTCCAGCCGTACATATTCGTTCGTAATACAAGCGCGTCCGGGTCGGCCTCGATAGCCATCTTCTCCCCGGCGAGTTTGCTCTTCCCATATTCGTTTACAGGCCAGGTTTCATCTTCTTCCGTGTAACCGCCACGATCTCCTTTGTAGACCGCATCGGTGGAGATGTAGACAAACCGGGCGCCTACGGACCGGGAGGTTTCTGCGAGCCTTCCGGTAGATTCGGCGTTAGCCATCATCGCCTCTTCCGGCGCATCTTCACATCGGTCAACGTTGGTGGCGGCGGCGCAATGAACGACAGAGGAGGGTTTTAAGCTTCTGATATAAGCCTCGGTTTCCCCTTTGTGTGTGATATCCGCATTAAAAAAGGTTATGTCGCCTGAGTTAAAAGGGTTGCGGCACAATCCGACCACATCTTCCCCTCTGGATGCGAAGGTCATAACCATGTTCGCGCCAAGAAGGCCGGTCGCGCCGGTTATCAGCATCATTTTTCCGCCGGGGTGAACGCGAGACAGCGGGCGCAGATATGGTCTTTTGGTATCGCATTATCGTTATGCCATCCGCGCAACTCCTGAAACCGGGCTCCTAGCCAGAGATCGGCGAAATCGTTCGTTAACAAAGAGCCGAAATCGACCTCCGAAAAATAATCGACACAACAGACTATCAAGTGGCAATCAGCGTTGATATAGACCTCGGTAAAGGGTATGGCGCATTTCTTCTGAGGGATGACGTTTGCGTCCCCTTCGGCGGCGATGGGAGTAAACAGCAGGTCGTAACGCCACAGCCGGTCGATCAAGGGGAAAGAATTACCAAGACTTTTGCGGAAAAAGTCAGCCACTTCATCTTCGCTCTCTTCGACTACGGAGGAGATCATCACTTTCACATCGGGAAACTCTTCTGCTTTCAGCCTGAGCGCGGTGGAGAGGTTCGCCATAACAAGGTCGAATTCGTCTTTGCCGTGGATCTTCGCGTAACTTTTTCTGTCGAGCGCGTTGATCGAAAACTTTACGCTGTCGAGTCCTGCGGTAAAAAGCTCCCGCGCTCTCTTTTCATTCAGGAGCGCCCCGTTACTGCTTATATAGACGTACGGAATGTTGTACAGCTCCTTGCACAGCTTTATCATGGCGGCTAGCTGTTTGTTGAGCAGAGGTTCACCCTTGGCGGAGAGGCCGATTTCGGTCAGGTCGGCGTAACTTGCCACCTTCTCCATGACAGTTAAAAAGTCTTCGAGCGAGGTGAGGGTTTTGGCGGTCCGCTCGTCCGGGTTGGAGCAGAACGAGCATTTGTGGTTGCAGAAGGTGCAGACGTCGAAATTGACCTTCTTTATGTTAACTTCCATATTCGGATCTCAACCGGGGAGGGGCCATCAATACTCCGGCAGGCTGGTCTCTTTTTCGACAATCTCGCGCAGTTGCTCTACTGTGAGCCAATCGTTGTTAGTGTCGGATGCGTAACTGAAACCGTCTTCACAAAGTTTCCCACCCCTCTCGCCCATGATCGTCTCTTTCTCTTCCATGGAGGTGGTGGAGGGGAGAATCATGTAGTAGTCGTCAAACTCGATGGTATGTCTGCTGTCGTCGGCCGGAATCATCATCTCGTGAAGTTTCTCGCCGGGCCGGATGCCGACGTTATCTATCCTGGCGTCGGGCGCGATGGCTTTGGCTACGTCGAGGATATGGTAGCTGGGTATCTTCGGCACAAAAATTTCCCCGCCCCGCATAATGTCGAGGGTCTTCATTACAAGGGCCACCCCATCCTGCAACGAAATCGAAAAACGGGTCATACGCTCGTCGGTGATAGGTATAACTCCGGTTTTTTTCATTTTGCAAAAAAACGGGACTACCGATCCACGGCTCCCTACAACGTTGCCGTACCGCACTACTGAAATGAGGATCTCCTCGTTGCCGCGCATGGCCTGACTTGCGATAAACAGCTTGTCGGAGCAGAGTTTCGTGGCGCCGTAGAGGTTGACCGGGCCTACCGCCTTGTCGGTACTCAGGGCGACGACTTTTTTCACTTTGTGATGGATGGCCGCCCGGATGACATTCTGGGCGCCGATGACGTTGGTTAAAATCGCCTCGAAAGGGTTGTATTCGGCCACCGGCACCTGTTTTAAGGCGGCGGCGTGGATCACAACGTCTACATGGGTAAACGCCTCGTACAACCTTTGCTGATCGCGCACGTCCCCGATGAAATAACGCATGCACGGGTGTTCCTGTTCAGAGAAATGTTGCGCCATCTCGAATTGTTTCAGTTCGTCGCGGGAAAAGACTATCAGTCTGTTGGGTTTGTAACGTTCGAGGATGGTCTTCACCATCCGTTTCCCGAACGACCCGGTACCACCGGTAATCAGGATATCGCGGTTGTTAAGCATTTATCGGTATTTAATTAATAGTTGCAAACTTCGCCAGAAAAAAGGACTTATCGGTCCGGCTCCTCAATTTTCAGGCGGAAAAGAGATTATCCGGTAAAGAATATCCCAGGTCATCATTACATGCAAAGAAAATCAGTTCGCGCCGGTTGCAGAAACCGAAGATAACAATTGCATTTCCATGAACCAGCGCATAGAATCCCCGCTTGACGAACTTATTGAAAATTTGGAACGTACATTGTCTTTCCGCAACATTTTACCTCTGCTGATGGTTCCGGTTCTTCTCTTTTCCGGATGTAGCCAGGATACCGCAGGCGCTCCCGGTTCGGACAACAGCAAATCATGGTCCGCTCCGGTTGATCCGAAATCGACGCTCGGATGGGTTCTCCCCGATATGAACAAAATGGTGTTTGTTCCCGAAGGCCCGTTTCCATGGGGGGATCATTACGGGGATGGCGAAGACAGCGAAAAACGGATTGACGAAATATATCTTGACGCATTCTGGATCGACGCTTACGAAACCACCAACGCTTCGTACCATAAATTTATTCAGGCTACCGGTCACGGTGTTCCCCGGTTCGCAAACTACACACCGGTCATAAAACCGGCGCAACCGGTGGTGGGTGTTTCATGGGAAGAGGCAAACGCATATTGCAAATGGATGAATAAACGGTTGCCGACAGAGTTTGAGTGGGAGAAAGCGGCCCGGGGCGGAAAAAAAATCCGCTACCCGTGGGGTGACAAGCGCCCCGACGATTTTAAGGTTCTGCGCGCCAACCTTGCGTCGGGTGAGAATTTTGACGATGACGGATTTGTATATGCCGCTCCTGTAGGCTCCTATCCTGAGAACGTAAGCGGGTACGGCATGTACGACGCTACCGGTAACGTATGGGAATGGACCGATACCTGGTTCTATCACTATATATACGATAATCTTAAAACCGCTGAAGATCGCCGTAACCCGAAAGGACCAGAAACGGGAAGTTACAAGGCGATACGGGGCGGATCGTGGGCCAATACCTCCTGGTCGAGCCGTGTATCGACCCGGTTCCCCATGGCGGCCGGGGCCAGAAATATGGTTTTGGGCTTCAGGTGCGCCAACGACAAGGGACCAGCGGACGCAGGCGCGAAATAAGGCTATATTAAAGAAAACAACATGATTCGCACGATAAAAATAACCGCATACCTTCTGTTCCTTGTTCTGGTCTCACTGTTGGGGGTGGAAGGTGTCCTGCAATCCTCCGACACTCTCTACAAACGGTTCAGATACCATGTCTACGAACCGCCCATGTTTAAGCAATCCGGGGAGATGCCCTGGAAATTGAAGAAAAATTTCGAAGATATCCATATCCGGCGTGGCGAGTTCAGTGTCACCATCAGAACCAACTCTCAGGGCTTGAGGGAAGATCGTGAAATAACCGTACCGAAACCGGCTGACACTATCCGCATCATTACCCTGGGCGATTCATACGCTTTCGGGTTCGGTGTGGAGAGGAGTAGAGCGTTTCAGGCCGTTTTGGAAGACCTGCTTAAGGGAAGCGTAAAAGGCAAAAAGGTTGAGGTAATTGATATGGGTTACGCTTCATCCTATTCACCGGATGCGGCTTATATTTTCCTGAAAGAAAGAGCCGACTATTTTGATCCCGATATAGTTCTGCACATATTCTGCTACGACAACGACATTGGCAATATAAGCCAGAACTTTCCTTACAGCGATTTTGACAAAAACGGTCTTCCGGAAAAGGTGCGTTACAGTCCCGTAATTATAGATCCGGATACCGGGGGACGCGCATCACGCATAAACTGGGAAAACGAAAGACAATGGAGATTTTTTCCGCCGCAAGCGATCACCGAAAGCAAGAGTTCATTGCGAGAAAGGCTTAAAGCGACCAGACTCTACGATATAGTTAACAGGTATATTGAAATAGAAAGAATGAAGGCTGGCCGATCCGGATTGCTGGAGGAAAACTTCGTGCGCATCCCGAAAGAACCGTGGCCGCTTAACCATTTTCTGGTTGATGGTAATGATGAGCCAAGACCCGCAAACAATATACCAACCGCATTTGAAACCGGATCGAGAGTGGCCAGAACGGTTTTTACCGGAATGTTATCTCTCACAAAAGAGCGTGGTCAGAAATTTGGTGTTGTTCTGGTTCCGAATCCTGTTCTGGTCGATTATGACCCGAACAAACCGGACGAGGATTCGAAATTTTCCAAATTTTTCCGGATGGATCATGTGAAACAGGCGTACGCCATTAACAAACCGGACAGGGTCTTTGGCGGCTGGTTCAAAAGCGCAGGCATCCCATATCTCGACCCCACCTTGGGGATGCGGGAGAACCGAACTGAGGATTATTATTTCGAGTTCGACGCACACTGGAACAACGCCGGGCACCAGAGGCTGGCCGAAGTCATCCGCGACTGGATTGTTACAACCGGATGGCTTACCGAAACTGACAAATAGATGCCAGATTCCCAGTCGATTTTACGCCGACTGATTCTTTTTATTGACGATACGCCAGAATCGTTGCAGGCCGAAACACGGTCATTTATCAAAGGGTTGATCGGCGGTGGTAGCCTTCTTCTCGCACTATGGCAAACCAGAGGCGATTTTGTCAGGCTGGCAAACGGCTGGTCTGAAAACCTGATCGAATCGAAACGTGGAAACGTTTATCTGCTGTGGCTTCTTCGTCCGATCTCTATCCTCCTCATCCGCTCGGTCTGCCTTGTTGCCTTCTTTGCGCATTCCAGCCTTGGCTGGTTTCGTAAAATCACGCCCGATTTACCTGCAGGCGCCACGCCCTTTATCGTAATCCACAACACCGGAAACGAAGACACCGATACCATTATCCGATTCTGTGACTCGACTCTGGGCGAAGGAGGTTACGGAGTCGTTACCACCAATGTCCGGGTGGCGGCTACATTGAACTCAAAAGGCGTGTCCACTATCCCCGTGTCGGTTACGGCGCCCGGCAAGGATGGGGAGTGGATAGACCGGTTCGACAAGATCTACACAGGTATCGAATCGGCTGTAGAGAGACTTGGCGCCGTAAAGTACCGGGACGTTTCGGCGGTCGATCTTGTGTCGTATCGTTGGGTGGAGAACGTGGCCCTTTCGTTTCGGATTCTGTTTGCAGTCCGGGAGTTTGCGGCGGAGGGTGTCGGCAGGGTGGTCTATCTTGCGAACAACGAACCTTTGCAAAAGAGTGTTACCGATCTTGTCACATCAGATTTCTCCGAAGGGGTGAAACCGGCCTCTTATGCGGTAACCACCGACGCTACCACAGGCGAGCGGTTAATTGTCCTGCAAGACGAATCGAGCGTTCCCGCATTTCGCAAATCCGGGCCGGACGGTATAGAGAAAAAACTTGCGAGAATTTGCAAAGCGGCCAACGGAGACGTTTTTTGTTCATCGGTTGCACATTTCTACTATCAACTCCGCCAGCCCTACCTAAGCCTCATGGCTGAACTGACCTTGATGCGTGAATCGACTGACCGCCCGGTTTTCATTATCTCCGACGCCGACCCCTCCTCCATATACTGGAAAACAGTCTCTGCGACTCTCGATTCTCTGCTGGAACAAAAAATCGCCGTAGTAGCGTTCGTTTCAAACTACAGATCGTTCGCCAGCCTGATGAAAAAAGGTGTCAGGGTATGGTTCATAAGCCCTCGCTACAAAAATCCCGGAAACAGTGCGGCATGTGAGGCATCGGCGGAGTTTATGTCAGCGTTTGAAAAATTCACCGCAAGCGATAACAGAAGTTCAGGCGACATCGACTTCTCCGGGTCTTTATGGCGCGCCTGTTTTAAATCTCTTGCACAATCGGACGAAGTGGCGCGGGAGCTTTCCGACGCTTTCCTGACCATCGACCTGATAGAACAGGCGATAAAAACTTTCAACCCACGTTCCGTATTTATCGTTCCGCACACGGCGCCTCTGGCTATCCGGGCCAACGCCATCGCAAAAGCCCGGAATACAACAACAGTAACAGCGCCATCGGTCACCATCTCGGAATTGAGGATATCCATGCCGGTGAACTGGAATATGGATATCGTGGCCTGCTACGGGGAGCAGTGCGCCGACTCCCTGCGAAATCTTGAACACAACTCCACAAGGCTGACAATCACCGGAAACGCCAGCGCCGACGAACTGATAAAACGAAAAAAACTTCCGTACAAAAAACGCGATTTTGATTCCGGCAAAAAGATAATCCTGGTGGCCACTTCACGAACAGGGCCGGAGGAGGATGTATGGCTCGATACGCTGGCTACGGCTGTAGAGAAACGGGGTGACTGCCTGCTGGTGATAAAACCGCACTACAACATCGGCGCCGAGACCTACATGGGGCTGATTGAAAAAAGTGACAACGTTCGTCTGGCGCCGAAGGGGGTCGATATCTACGACCTTATCCTCTCGTCTGATCTGGTGGTTACCGATTATTCCACCGTTGGCGCCGAAGCGGTCTGCGCGGAAAAGCCGCTTGTAACTGTCAATGCCGGGGATTCGCCTTATCCGTGGAACAGGTACGATGAATATGGCGTGGCGATAAAAGTCACTCACCCGGGCAGCATCGGCAAAATCCTCAACAAGGTTCTTGACGACGAATCGGTAGTAACGAAAATGAAGGAAAACCGCCCCGCTTTTTTCAATGCGTATAACTACAAAAACGATGGCGCCGCCGGAAAAAGAATCGCCGACATACTTGTCGATCCGACTGGAAAATAACTTTACACGCGACCAAATCGCAGAGTCTAATACCCCACTATGACAAACTTACGCTTTATCGGGATGACGGTGGCGGTCATGTTTATGATCGTCGCTTTCAGGTATTTCCGCAGGAACCAGATACCTACAGCCGCATTTCTGTCGGTGGAGTTTACCGGCCTGATTATCGCTTTTATCTGCATCTTTCCCGATGTTACCGACATATTGCTTCCCATGCTCAACATGGAGAAGAGACAACACGCCCGGCTGATCGTCCTTCTGTTAATCGCGGTGGCGGTCCTGATGGTCTCCGTATTCCTCCTCTACAAGAGGATCAGCTATCAGAACCACCTGACTTCCAACATCATATTCACCCTGACAAAAACCTCGTTTCATGAAGATTATCCCGGATTCGACGGGGCGAGCGTTGTCATTCTGATACCCGCTTATAATGAGGCGGACAACATCGCCAACGTGATAAAAAGCGTTCCATCATCGATTGACGGAATGGATGTAAAAATTCTGGTGGTTGACGATTGCTCCGGTGACGGCACTGCGGAAAGGGCAAAAGCCAGCGGCGCTTATGTCGCCCGACTGATACTTCAACTCGGTGGTGGCATGGCGACCCAGACAGGTTTTTCCATCATAAAAGATACAAACGCACAATTCGTGGTCACACTTGATGCGGACGGGCAACACGATCCGACAGAAATAGGCGCCTTGCTGAAAAAACTTAAAGATGAAAAAGCTGACCTGGCTATAGGTTCAAGGGTTTTGGGGGTCCACCATTCGGAAAGCTCTATCCGCTCTGCGGGTGTTTATGTTTTCGGACGGGTCATCAGTTTTCTGTTGGGCAGAGAGCTTACCGACCCTTCCAGCGGGTTTCGCGCCTTGAGAACCGATATCCTGAGCAAGTTAAATATGCGCCAGAGGCAATATCACACTTCCGAGCTTATCATCGACGCTGTTAAAAAAGGGGCCAATGTGGTTGAGGCGCCCATAACCATCAGGAAACGGATGAGCGGCGAAAGTAAAAAAGGGGGCGCCATCGTATACGGCCTCTCTTTTGCCAAGGTGATCCTGCAAACGTGGCTACGAACGCCCTGAAATTTGCCGGGTAATGAAAATATCCATTCTCATCGTCACTTTTAACGGCATAAACCACCTCAAGGCTCTTCTCCCATCGATAAAAAGCCAGGACGACACCAAGTGTCAGGTCGAAACAATCATGGTCGATAACCGCTCCACCGATGGTTCCGTAGAGTATGTAGAAAAAGAACACCCATGGGTTGATATCGTAAAACAAAAGAAAAACCTGGGATTCGTAAAAGGGTGCAATATCGCTTTCGAAAAATCGACCGGAGACATAATTACACTTCTCAACCAGGACACCATTATAAAAGAAGGTTTTATAACCGCAGGGGTAAAGGCTTTTGAAGAGGTGGACAGCGTAGTCGGTGTGAACTGCAACATGATAATGCCGTGGGTGATGACCCTGGATGAGTTTCATTCGTTACCAAAAGAGGGCGCTCCATGTTTTGAATACAGGCTTAACAAGGGCGGGTACGCCGAATATCTGAAGGTCGAGAACAAACCCGCCGAAACAGACTTCTTAAGTGGTGGCGCCTGTTTCATACGCCGAAACGCCCTGGTCGGCGAAGAGCCCCTTTTCGACGCAAACCTCTTTGCATACGCCGAGGATCTCGACCTTTCACTTCGCCTGACCAAAAATGGCGGAAGGTTACGATATGAGCCAAAAGCGGTCTTGTACCACAACCAGACGGTGAAGAAAGGGTTCTCAACGGCGGATGTCGGGAAATTCCTGACGATTACAAAGAACAGGTTTTATGTTCTGGCAAAGAACAGCGGCCCACTTGAATTTACTCTAAACTTCCCGCGCTACCTTTTCGGAATTACCGCAAAAACCACCAGCCTCGGTTTGCCTCCCAGCCGACTCGTTCCGGCTCTTCTGGTCAGCGTAGCGCTGAGCCTGCCGTTTCTCGTATCGTACCCTTACTGGCTCTGGGTATCTTTTTCCGATTCGTCCGGCAACTGATATATCTCAATCAGGCTGTGTGAAAGGTTTGCGTACCGTTTGGCGTAGACGAGTTTGGCGTTTTTCTCCTGGAGATATTTTAACGTCCAGTCTATTTCTTCCTGCGCCGACTTATATTTCCCTTTTTCGATTCCGTATGGTTTGCCAAGTTCCATAGGTTCAAGCCGCCAGTTACCCTTATTATCGTACCTGCAGTAGTTTTTCCTGCCGAAATGATATCTCTCCTGAATCGTAAAGAGCATCACGAATTTCACGTTGTTCTTTTCTACAATCTGATCGAAAGGCTTCTTCTGGTCGATCATGTACAGGATATTGTCGCCGAAATAACATGGCGTTTGGAAAATTCTCCTGTGCGGATATGAATAGACAACGCTGTTGGCCAAAAGTATTTTCGCCTTGTCGTTCACATGGTTTTTCGCCACTTCATACACTTCACGCGGCAACGACATGCCGTAAGGTTTGTACATGGAAGCCAAACCGGTTTTTCCGGGAGTCGGATCGAAGTAGCTGAACCTGTATTTTCCCTTCTCTTCGTCTCCGACAACATCGTCTATCTCCGTAAGACCTGAACTTGTGTAAATGATTCCTGCGGCGATGAACGTAGTTACAAGGAGCGCGCCCGTATAGTATCGTTTGGGCAGAAGTGTATGGAAATAGTATATGACAGCCAGAGAGGCGAATGGCATTATCTGGATGAAATGTCTGGGGTTTACCATATAGTCGTCGAGAAGGATAATCGAGAATGTGTAAAAGAAGAGATATGAAACTATATAGATGATAAGCAGGTACGCTGAGGGGTTCGGGTCGCTTATTCTTAAAAACAGCTTTTTATATAAAGGTATCTGCGCCAGCCCAATCGCCACGAGTGTCAGACCCAAAAACGTAAACGAAGAGTTGATCGTGATGAAAGAGCGGGTAACGTTAAACAATACGTCGAGGTACAATCCGGGGGTGAAAGCTTCTTTCGCGGCCATGTAATCAGGGTTGGCCAGAGCCGTAAAACCGCCCGGTTTCAGGGCGACTCCGATAAGATATATTAAATAATAGACCGCAAGGTCGGTACTTGCCCCCTTTACACTCCTTTTAGCCTCCCCGTCTGTGAGAGATCTCGACACCAGAGTGTATAAAAAGAAAGCGGGAATCAGCAGTACCGCAATCGGATGTATGAATACGGAAGCGCCGAGTATAAGACTCGATAAAAACAGGAGAGCCAGACGAGACTTCTCCTTTTTTGCCCTTTCGGCGTACAAAACGAGAAGGAACGATGTCAGGAGCGCCGTCGCCAGCGGAATGTGTACCAGCTCACACCGCGCATACGATATCACCCTGGGGTTAAAGGCGTAAACGGCGGCGGAGAGGAGACCAACCCATACGTTCCCGGCAATTACCCTGCCGATAACGATAATCAGCGCTATGTTGACCATGTCAAGGGATGCGTTAAGCGCCTTTATCGCATAGTCGGCGCCGTCGAAGAATTTTATGGCAAAGGAGTAGATCAGATATATAAGCGGCCTGAAAATATCGTAACCGCAAGCGAACGATGTGGTGTATTCGCCGTTGGCCCATTTGTGCGCCATCGACCAGTAGAATATCGTGTCACTGCCGAAAAGCCCGAATTCCTTTAGTCCGAGAAAGCGGGGGTAGTATGCGGTGAACATGAGCGCCGCTATGGCGAGAGATGGAAATATAATTTCCGGTTTCGTGAATGTTTTTATCGAACCTGATCTGAAGCGTCTTACCATTTGATTCTGGGTTGGATTCTCGTCACATCAATATTGCCCTTGAATTCTGCGATCTTGAGCAGGAGGTTTTTCACAACTTCGCCCGTCATCAGTGTTGGTTTCCATCCGAGGTTGCGTAAACCATCGTAGCTCGGATTATAGTAGTGTTTCTCTTTTTCCTTGCGCGGGTTATTGATCTTTTCGACCACCACGTTCATTCCGAGTTCGTCACCGGCTTCTTTGACCATTGCCGCTATTTCGTTAACCGAAAAAAGTTCAGTGAACTGGTTGAGGATTCGCAGTTCCCCACTTTTGACACTGTTATTAACCGCAAGCTCCACACATTTTAACGTGTCGATGATGTTTATATATCCACGGACCTGGCTCCCTTCTCCATAGACCGTAAGGGGTATTCCCGCCACCGCCTGCGTGAGGAACCTGTTTATAACTGTGCCGAAAATATCGTCGTAGTGAAAGTTTGGCAGGAGTTTTACGCCAAGGTCGGATTCCGTCGTGGAGAGACCATAGACCGGCCCTTGCATAAGGTCGGTCACCTTGAGGTCGTGATTGCGCACATAAAACCAGAGCAGGTCGGTATCGAGGATCTTGGTGGTGTGATAGAGGCTTCCGGCCTGACGTGGAAAGAGGAACTTGTCGCTCCTTCCTTTATGCTCGATATCTATCCATCCCTCTTCGATGTCGATGTTGGGGGTGCCATACTCCCCCATGGTGCCGAGCTTGACAATATGACACTCGGGAGCGTGGTTAAGAACCGCCCAGATAAGGTTGAAAGTCGAGTTAAGGTTATTGTTAAGCGTCCTGCTCGCTTCGTCAAACCCCATCATCGAATAGGGAGCCGATGGTTGTTCGGCGTAGTGGACCACGGTGTCGGGTTTGAAATTTATAAACGCCTCCGACAGGATACGATAATCGGCGCAGTCTCCGATCACCACCCCGATATTTTTCCCCGAAGCGTCTCTGAATATATCGGAACGGTCATTGAGGTTCGGGTTGACCATCAGCGCCTCGGCGCCGCATTCAAGGGCCATACGCCGACGCAGATAGTTATCGATAACCATCACATCGTGACCGAGCGAGGCGAATCGCATGGCGGTGGGCCATCCTAGATAACCGTCACCACCCAGAATAAGTATTCTCATTCTTCTAACAGCCCGTTTTCCCTGATATAGACCCTCAACCCCTCTTTTTCCATAGCCGGTTCGACAGAGGAGTTGTAACAATGTTCTATCTTTTTGTTTCTCTTTTCGTAATATTCGATATCGACATCCTGATAGATATTTTTAAACGCCGGTTGCACTGCAAAGAAATTATCAAGCTCCACTGTGCGTCTCACCTCTTCATCGTTTATCAGCTCTTCGTACAGTTTTTCACCCGGTTTTGCGCCGGTAACTTCCAAGGATATCTCTTCAGGTGAAAAGCCGTATGTCGGGGCAAGCTCTTCGATCATCAGCTCGGCCAGATCTTTTATCCTGATAATGGGCATTTTTGTTATGAACACCTCACCGCCCCTGGCCATTACCGACGATTCGACCACGAGCAGAACAGCTTTGTTTAATGTCATGATAAAACGGGTCATCGCAGGATCGGTCAGGGTTACAGGGCCGCCATCGGCTATCTGCTTTTTAAAGAGCGGTATCACCGATCCACGGGATCCTAAAACGTTGCCGAACCGGGTCGATGTGAAGATAGTTCCGGCGCCTCGCAAAACAGCATTCGCTGCGGTCATCAACCGCTCACCCATGAGTTTGGAGGTGCCCATAACGTTGGTGGGGTTAACCGCCTTGTCTGAGGATGTGAATATGACCTTACCGACCGAGTTGGCCAGCGCCGCGTCTATAACGTTTTGTGTCCCGATAATGTTGGTCTGCACAGCGTCGCGGGGCGCCTGCTCGCACAGTTCCACATGTTTGTAGGCGGCCGTATGAAAGACGATATCGACCCCTTTGAACTTTCGCTCAAGTTTCGATGGGTCCCTTATGTCGCCAAGGAAAAGGTGTACATTCTTCTTCTCCTTGTACATTATTGTGAGAAAAAAAAGTTCACTTTCGTTGTTGTCAAGCCCGATCACCTCCGCCGGCTCGTATTCGAGGATCTGGTGTAACAGCTCTTTTCCGATGGTTCCGCATACGCCTGTGATAAGCACGATTTTCCCGGACCAGTATTTGCCTTGTTCCAATTATTTTTCCTGTTGATAGAGATCTACCGCTTAAAAGAAGTGGTCATTCTCTATTGAGCAATAGCTCAATATCAAGCCATTATTTCTTTTACGCCGGTGATCAGAAGCGCCATGCCGGGTATCACAAGCTCGTTTCCGACCCTATACTTTTCCGCTGCCGTAACGAGCTTTGACTCAGCTCTCTTCCGCTCTTCATGGTTTAGTTTGGCGAATAGTGGTTTGAACGGAGCCGCAAGGTCGAGAAAGGACGTTACAAAATGTTCGCCATCTTCGTAACGCCATTCGGTTTCGACCTCTTTTTCCGTGACTTCACTGAATCGAGCGTTACTGAAATGATCCGCTAACAGCCCCGGTTTTGCCAGAGCGAATATGCCAGGTAACGACGGATCAGGTTTCGGCACCTCAATCATCTCCGACAGAACCGCTACCGGCATGGTAATAGCCGGGTTCTTCTCCGGCGGACCCCATACGAGGGCTGAAAACGCCCCCCCTTTTTTTAGAACCCGGTTCACCTGGGAAAGGACCTGGTCAACATCGGGCAGAAACATCAGGCAGAACCGTGATGTGGCGCAATCAAACGATTCATCCTCGAAAGTCATCGACCCGGCGTGGCAATGTTCGAAATCGATGTTTGTCACACCAGCGATATCGGCTTTGCGTCGGGCGGCGGCTAACATCTCTTCTGAAATATCGACACCGATTACGCTCCCCAACTCCCCCACGCGTAATGCGCCCGCGATGGCGGGGAACCCGGTGCCGCTACCGATATCAAGAACGTTACACCCGGCCACAACCCTCGCATTGTCGAGCAGGAGACCGTTCAGGTTGGTCATGTTGCTGTCGAGCCATGTGTCCCATTTCTCCCAGGCGTGGGCGGCCTCGTTCCAGTCGATTCGCTGTTTTTCGATATGTTCATCGTGGTCAATCGGTGTCACCTGATATACCCTCCTTCAAGGAAACTTTCAAATCCAATCCCGCTTGTTGTATCTTTAACCAATTGGCCCCCATTTAAAAGGAGTTTTTATTCTCCCGTGACACCGATGATGAAACAGTTTCTTGCCATCAAAAAAGAGAGGCCCGACTGTATCCTCTTTTTTCGGATGGGCGATTTTTACGAGATGTTCGGTGACGACGCTGTTGTAGCGTCCAAAACTCTCAATATCGCGCTGACCACCCGCGACAAAGGCTCCGCCAATCCGATCCCGATGTGCGGTGTTCCGTACCACTCCATAAACACATATCTGCCACGGATGATAAAGGAGGGGCATAAGGTAGCGATATGCGAGCAGGTCGAAAACCCGAAAAAGGCGGTGGGCATCGTAAAGCGGGCGGTGGTGCGAGTGGTCACAAGCGGCGCCGTCACGGAAGACTCGATGTTAGAGGAGGGTTCCCACAATTTCCTTTGCGCTGTGGCGGTATCGAAAAAAGGTTTTGGCCTCTCCTCGGCCGATCTTTCAACCGGTCTTCTGCGGGTATGTGAATTTATCGGCCCCACAGCCATGGATGAGCTTGCGGGGGAGCTTTCCCGGCTGGAACCGAAACAGCTACTCGTACCGGTGGGGATTGAGGAGATACACGCCACACTGGCAAGGACTCTGTTGATCGATTATGCGAAGATAACCGAGCATGTAGAGCCGTGGACCTTTGCCTCAGGTTCGGCTGAAACCACAATGCTCGATCATTTCAAGGTGGCCTCTCTCGACGGGTTCGGGCTTGAGGGGATGGAGCTTGCTGTAAGGTCCGCTGGCGCCGTCATGAGTTATCTCAAGGATACTCAACAGGGTGACCCTGCGCAGATAAGGAAAGTTACCCTCCACAACCCGACCGAATATATGCCGATAGACCCCGCCACACAGCGGAATCTTGAGCTTACAAAAACCTTGATCGATGGATCGCGCAAAGGTTCGTTATTGGGGCTTATGGACCAAACCGTGACCGCAATGGGCGCGAGGAGGATGAAAGAGACCATCGTGCGTCCCCTGACGGATGTCGCAAAGATCGGGGAGCGGCTTGAAACGGTACGCGAGTTTTACAACGCCACTGAAATATGCGAAAAAATTCGTGAGACCCTTGCGGGGGTGGGTGACATGGAGCGGATCGCCGCCCGCATCTTAAGCCCGGCCCCATCGCCAAGGGATTTGAGGTCGCTTTGCAACGCCATCTCATCTTTTCCCGACCTGTTTGCCATTCTGGAGGGGATGGAGAGTTCGGTTGCGAAAAAATGGTACGACGGATGGGATGGCATGGATGATCTTCACCGGTTCATCGACGAGTCCGTATCTGACGATCCACCCCTTCTCGCCCGGGACGGCGGAGCTGTGAGGGTCGGTTTTAACGAGGAGCTTGACGAGTTGCGGTCAATAAAGTCTGACTCCCGCAAGGCCATTCTTGCGCTCGAAGAGCGGGAGCGCCATGCAAGCGGTATCCCTACCCTCAAGATCAAGTTCAACAAGGTTTACGGATATTTCATGGAGGTATCGAGGAGGCAGTCGGAAAACGTCCCTGAAGCGTGGTTAAGGAAACAGTCGCTCGTAAATACCGAAAGGTTCATCTCGCCCATGCTCAAAGAGCTTGAGGAGAAGATTCTGACCGCAGAAGAGAAAGCGGTGGAACTGGAGCTTGAGCTGTACGAATCGATAACAGAGAGGGTGGCTGTAGAGATACCGAGGGCGCAATATATGGGTCGGTTGATCGGCTCCGTCGATTGTTTCGCCGCCCTGGCCGCTTTGGCCCGGTCTCACGGATATTGCGAACCTGAGATAAACGACGGCCCGGAAATCAGGATTACCGGAGGCCGCCACCCGATCATCGAACGCTCGGATCTATCGGAGCGATTTGTGCCGAACGACACCCTGATCGACAACGAAAAACGTCGTATCTCAATCCTCACCGGCCCCAACATGGCGGGTAAATCGACCTACATGCGGCAGGTGGCCCTCATTACCCTTATGGCGCAGACCGGCTCTTTTGTTCCGGCTGATTCGGCGACGATTGGTGTTTGCGACCGGCTCTTTACCCGCGTGGGCGCTCAGGATCATCTGCAGAAGGGACAGTCCACCTTCATGGTGGAGATGAACGAGACCTCAATGATCCTGAATAACATTACCCGGAAAAGCCTCGTGATTCTCGATGAGATAGGCCGCGGCACCTCCACCTTCGACGGTATATCGATAGCCTGGGCGGTGGCGGAGTTTATCGGAGGAGTGGGAGCGAGAACCCTGTTTGCCACACACTATCATGAACTTACAGAGCTTTCCGACTCCCTTGACGGTGTGGTCAACCTGAGCGTGGCGGTAAAAGAGTGGAACGATGAGATCGTATTCCTGCGCAAGATCGTGGAAGGAGGGGCCGACAAGAGTTACGGCATCCAGGTGGCCCGCCTCGCCGGTCTTCCGGATGGAGTGATAGAGAGAGCGGGAGAGATTTTGACGCAACTTGAAGCGAATGAACTTGACGCCACAGGTCATCCGAAACTAAAAGCTGTGGGATCAGGGAGTAACGCCGACCCGGATGGGAGCGCCGCAACACAGATAACCCTCTTCGCCCCCTACCCAAGCGAAGTGGAAGATATAATTCGCCAGCTAAAGATAGAAGACACCACTCCGCTTGCGGCGCTGAACCTGTTGATGAAACTGAAGGGGAAAGTGTAAATTAACAGTGTCTTAACATTAATATGATACAATATCCGGCAATGTCTGAGCATACGATAATCGGCGTTCCGAAGGAGATCAAGGCGGACGAGTATCGCGTCGCAGTAACCCCTGCGGGAGTGAGGCGCCTTACCCTGGATGGTCATGAGGTGATCGTGGAGCGAGACGCCGGGACAGGTTCCGGTATCTCCGATGGTGAGTACGAATCGGAAGGCGCGCGCATCGTCGATACCGCCCGTGAAGCGTGGTCCGCTGATATCGTCGCAAAAGTGAAAGAGCCGATTGAAGAGGAGTACGGTTTTCTTCGCGAAGACCTTGTCCTTTACACTTTTTTGCATCTGGCCGCAGCGCCGGGACTTGCGAAAGTATTGATGGATACGGGAACTTTGGCCATCGGTTATGAGACTTGTCAGGATGAAAATACTGGTGAACTGTCTCTGCTGATTCCGATGAGCGAGATAGCCGGAAGGCTTGCGGTACAGGCCGGAGCGAAATATCTGGAACGTGAACATGGTGGTAGAGGCGTTCTGCTGAGTGGCGCCCCCGGAGTTGCGCCGGGTAAAGTGGCGATTTTAGGCGCCGGGGTGGTGGGTCTTAACGCCGCAAAAATCGCTGTCGGCATGGGGGCGCGGGTTCTTTCGCTCGATGTGTCTCTGTCGAAACTTCGTTATATCGACGATCTGTTCAACGGCAGGGTGGAGACCGCTTTCTCAGACAGCCACAATATATCGGAGGCGGTAAAAGACGCCGACCTCGTGATAGGAGCGGTTCTTTTGCCGGGGGCGAAGTCGCCTTGGCTTGTGGATCGCAATATGCTCAAATCCATGAAGGAGGGTTCTGTCATAGTGGACGTATCGGTGGACCAGGGGGGTTGTGTTGAGACCAGCCGACCTACGACTCATTCCAACCCGGTCTTTACCGTGGAGAAGGTGATCCACTATTGTGTCGCCAACATGCCGGGCGCCGTACCGAGAACCTCCACTTTCGCTCTTGCCAACGCCACGTTCCCGGGTCTTTTGATCATGGCGCAGAAAGGCGTTGCCAAAGCTCTCAAGGAAAACTATGCTCTAAGGATGGGTGTGAACGTGGCGGCGGGAAAAATCACCCACTCCAAGGTGGCCGAATCGTTGAATCTACCCTGCGCCGTAATGTAGAAAAAAGATGGAAATAAAAAAACTAGGACGTTTCGAGATAATTCGTGAGATCGGCTCCGGCGGTATGGGGCTTGTCTACAAGGGGCGAGACCCCAGGATCAACCGCCTGCTGGCGCTGAAGGTGGTACGCCCGGCGTTAGGCTCCAAAAGTTCGGCTGACAAGATCGCAAGCCAGCGGTTTTATGTGGAAGCCCAGGCCGCCGGTCAGCTTTCCCATCCAAATATCGTTACGATCTACGATGTGGGTGAGGAGAGGACCGTTGATGGCGCTCTTGTCTACATTGCCATGGAGTTTATTGATGGTAAAGGGCTTGACTGGCATATCCAGAACAAGACATACAAAACAGTTCCAGAGATAATCAATGTTATTCGCCAGATAGCCGCCGGAATAAGTTACGCCCATAGCCATAACGTCATCCACAGGGATATTAAACCGGCCAACATACTGATTACGAAACAGAACGTTCCGAAAATTACCGATTTCGGGTTGGCCCGACTCTCCGATTCTTCCCTTACGGTCTCTGGAACGATTCTGGGAACCCCCAACTACATGGCCCCGGAGCAGGTGCAAGGTCGGCCGGTAGACGCCAGGAGCGATTTCTTCTCGCTGACCGTCTTGTTGTACGAGATGCTGACAGGATCAAAACCCTTTGCATCCGACTCGATAACATCGGTTATCTACAAGGTCGTTAACGAAGACCCGGCCCTCCCTACTGGATTGAATCCTGCGCTCCCCAAGCAGTTCGACTCGATAATAATGAGAGGGTTGGCCAAAAATCCGGAACGCCGCTTTCAAACTGGCGAGGAGTTTATCAAGGCGTTAAGCTCCGCTGTCTCCGGAGGATCCCCCGGTGTCCATATCGTCGGAGACGTTACCGTGAATCATCCAGATGACGGATCGACCGCCGAAGGAAGGTCCATCCACCATGCCGCCGCCAGCGCAGGGAAGAGGAGTGGTAACAAGGCTACCATTGCCATTCTTGCCCTCAGCGCTATTCTGGTCATCGGGTGGGGCGGCAAATTGATGTTCTCAGGGGGGCCGGAGGGGCAGACTGCGGAGACTACGACCCAGGTTGCCAAACTTGACGACACAAAAGCTGGACAGGTAGCGGAAGATAAAACTGTCGTTGCGGAACCAGCGGAAGATAAACCCGATCAAATAAATGACGATACGGTGGAACCCACTCCTGATGAGAGCAAAGGCTCCGCGGAGAAACCTGAAGCTAAACCGGCGGATGAGAAAAAGGTCGCATCTGTCGAGCCAGCGGAAAAAGAGCCTGTTATAGAGAAAAAACCGGATAAAAAGAGCAAACCGAAGGCGAAAAAGAAGAAAGCCGATAAGCCGAAACCGGCCCCGGAAATTGTAAAGGCAAAACCTGAACCACCCAAGCCGGAGAAAAAAATAGTCTCCAATAAACCGGGGTTTATTACCCTGACATCCGACCCTGAAGGCGCCGACGCTTTTGTCGACGGTCTGTTTATAGGCGCTACACCGATAAACAACATGAAAATCATGCAGGGAACCCACGACCTGAAACTTTCCAGGAGCGGGTACGATACAAAAACAGAAACTATCGTGCTTGAGGAGAGCGGAACATTTGAAGTGGCGCTTGAAAAATCGGCGTCAAAAGATAAAGAGGGCGAGGAGGAGCCTGCGGTGGTCGCTGAGACTACAACCGGAATTCAACTTGAGGTTCTTACTCCGCCGGATAGCATAATCGTGCTTGACGGAAGGCATTATAAGGAAGCGAAGCTGACTGTAGATACACTCTCGGTCGGGTCACATATGATCTATGTGCAGATGAAAGATCGCAAACCGTACAACGAACGGTTTACCTTGAAAGAGGGGCAGAAAAAAATTATAGACCTGATCAAGGAACAGGAATAGCACAATATATATGGGCGCTATTCTGGTCTAAACGCAATATCTAAGGGTTGGAGGGCTTGTCATGAGAGGTTGCTATCCTGCGAGTTCATTGGTCACCATCCACACACCAATGGCGACGAATAACAATCCAGCCCCTATATGAAGCGCTTTGACCGGTACCCTTTGTGAGAGAAAATCCCCCAGCAAAACCGCCAATAGCGTGGAGAGGAGTAGAGCGCATCCCGCGCCCATAAAAACAGACAGTTTTGAGTGGCTCGATGATGCGAATGTGAGGGTGGCAAGTTGCGTTTTATCTCCAAGCTCCGCTAAAAATATCAGTGTAAAACTTGTCAGCGCTATCTTGTAATCCATACTTCGTTCATCTCTTGTTCTTGTGCCGCAGGGCTTCCGCAACGAATGTTTTTAATATATTACGGCTTGCGTCGTCATGGGTAAAGAGCTGTTCAGGATGCCATTGAACACCCAGCAGGAAGGCTCCGCTTCGATCCTCCGGTTCGATAGCCTCAATTATGCCATCCGGGGCGACGCCCGACGCGATCAACCCTTTTCCGGTCTCTTTTACCGCCTGATGGTGGGTTGAGTTTACTTTTATGGTCCCTCTATCCACGATTTTAGCGAGCAACGAGTCTTTGGTGACGGTAACGGTGTGGCTGGACTGGTCGGGTGGTACAGGCTTTTGTTCGTGTCGAATCGGCTGTTCGGTCTGGGTATAAATATCCTGATAGAGTGTTCCACCGAACGCCACGTTGATAACCTGATGGCCCCCACAGATTCCAAGAACAGGCGTTCCATCAGATAACGCCCCCTCAAGCAGATCAAACTCCATTCTGGTCCTGTCAGGTTTCAGCGCCGAACACTGCTCTATTGCAGTTTCGCCGTACAAGGAGGGGTCGATATCAAACTCTCCGCCGGTAATCAGCAGACCATCGACAAGATCAAGCAAGGTTTTGACGCCGCCGGGTGGAAGAGCTGAGGGTATGGGGAGAGCGATACCCCCCGCAAAGGTTATGGCGTCGATATAGTTTTTCTTGATAAAAAAGATGGTCCTATCAATTTTCCCAAGTGAAAACTCCCCCCCCTCCTGTCCTTCGTTGCTATCAAGGGTGACACCGATCAACGGAGGTTTCTGGTTTGTCATCTGGCTTACTCCCTCTTTTTGTCGATAAATAGTTTAAATAGAAAAAGCGGGAATTATACTCATAACCGTGGAGTGAACGCCCATGATATAAAGTAACCTTGCCAGGATGGAAATAAACAGGGGAAAATCGAGTGCCGGTATCGAAAGTTCATAGCGCCGCAGTTTATGGAATCAACGCATATCTGGTGGAGGTCGAGGTGAACCTCGCTCCCGGAGCGTTTTATTACACGACCGTCGGCCTTCCTGACGCAGCCATCCGGGAGTCTCAGGAGAGGATCATTGCGGCTCTCGATAATTCCGGGTTCGAGCCTCCGATCAGAAAAATTACTGTCAACCTGGCTCCTGCGGATGTGAAAAAAGTAGGCTCCACATTCGATCTGCCTATCGCCATCGGGATTCTGGTGGCTGAAGAACTGATCGACAGCAACCTTGACAACACCATGATCTTCGGGGAGCTTGCATTGGACGGCAGGGTAAAACCGATCCGGGGCGCGTTGTCGGCGGCAATCCTGGCAAAGGAGAAGGGGGTCGGTCGCATCATTGTGCCTGAGGATAATGCGAAGGAAGCGGCGATTATCGAAGGTGTGGAGGTGATCGGTGTATCGAGTCTGCCGCAGACGGTCGAGTACCTCACCGGAAAACTTTCCATTATGCCGGTAACGGTTAATGTAGGGGAGGTTTTTAACTCCTGTGAGGAGGATGGCCCCGATTTTTCCGAGGTAAAAGGGCAAGGGCATGTCAAACGGGCGCTGGAAGTGGCGGCGGCCGGGGGGCATAACTTCCTGATGATAGGGCCACCCGGTTCCGGTAAGTCGATGATGGCAAAAAGGGTGCCGACAATTCTTCCCGATCTCACCCTCGAAGAGGCGATAGAGACAACACGGGTCCATTCTATCTCCGGGAAGCTCAATAGCGGCTCCTCCCTTCTGGTAAAACGCCCGTTCCGATCACCCCATCACACTGCGTCGGATGTGGGGCTGATAGGGGGTGGGAACCAGATCCCGATTCCCGGTGAGGTCTCCCTTGCGAATAACGGCCTGCTTTTTCTCGATGAACTTCCGGAATTCAAACGAAATGTTTTGGAGGCGTTACGTCAACCGTTAGAGGATGGTGAGGTTACTATCAGTCGCGCCACCATGAGCGTGACCCTTCCTGCGAGATTCACGTTAGCCGGAGCCATGAATCCTTGCCCATGCGGTTATTACACCGATCCGGGCAGGGAATGCGCATGCGCCATAAACGCCATAAGAAATTATCGCAACCGGATCTCAGGCCCCTTGCTCGACCGTATAGATATTCATATTGAAGCTCCGGCGATCAAATATCAGGATATGATCGGCGAACAACCGGGTGAGCCATCATCGGCTATCCGGGAGAGGGTTATAAAGGCGAGGAATATCCAGTCGGAGCGTTTTGCCGGGTCAAAGACCTATTGCAACGCCCGTATGGAAGGCAGGCATCTGCGGAAACATTGCGAAATCGACGAAACCTGCAAGGCGATCCTGAAGGCCGCTGTAGTGAAGTTGGGCTTGTCGGCGCGGGCGCACCAGAAGGTTTTAAAGGTGGCCAGAACCATAGCCGACCTCGACGGTGAACGAAACATTGGCGCGGGACATCTGGCGGAGGCTGTACAGTACAGATCGCTGGACCGTGATACTTTTTGATCCGTTATTACAAAATAATTTGCTTTGATGGTCCTTTCCCTGCATAATACCCGTTTTTCAAGTTCCGATTATTAAAATTCCTCAGTGGAGTTACGCATGTTTGCGGTAGTAAAAACCGGTGGCAAACAGTACAAGGTACAGGAAGGCGACGTGATCGCCGTAGAGAAAATTGAAGGCGAACCAGGATCGGAAATCGATCTCGGACCCGCTCTCATGGCTGGTGACGGAGACAACATCGAGGTAGGTACCCCTGTTCTCGAAGGAAGAAATGTTACAGCCAGAATCCTGTCCCAAGGCAAAGGCCCCAAGATAACCATATTAAAACACCTTCGGCGGAAGGATTCCCGCAAGA
The DNA here is from genome assembly GCA_029261405.1 of Nitrospinaceae bacterium. Lineage (GTDB taxonomy): Bacteria > Nitrospinota_A > UBA7883 > UBA7883 > JAJDBK01 > JAJDBK01. The sequence goes on along the minus strand of JAJDBK010000056.1, from coordinate 57,747 downwards.
AAACCGGTCACAGGCAGAAATTGACCGAACTTCGGATAGTCTCCCTCGGCGCCAATGCAGCAAAAGAGGAGACACCCGATGGCGCATAAAAAAGGACAGGGATCCACTTCCAATGGTCGGGACTCAGCCGGTCGCCGACTTGGAGTAAAGAGATTCGGTGGCCAGACGGTCAAGGCGGGTAACATTCTTGTCCGTCAGCGGGGAACCAGATTTTTCCCGGGAGACAACGTCGGAATGGGGAACGACCATACCCTTTTCGCCAAACTCGATGGAGTAGTCTCCTTCAGGGAAGGTGGCAAGGGTAACAGACGATTTATATCGATCGATCCCGTAACCGTTTAATCAGTCTGCTGGTAGCCCCTTGCGGGCTATCGGCGTCTTTCCTTTATATCTATACGGATAACCTGTGTCCGCCTTTGTAGATCATGTGGTTATCCACGTCAAGGCTGGCAACGGCGGCAACGGGTCCGTCAGCTTTCACCGCGCCAAGTACATCCCGAAAGGTGGCCCTGACGGCGGTGACGGAGGCAACGGCGCCGACGTAATCATAGAGGGGGACCGGAACCTCGGCACTCTCCTCGATTTTCGCTATCACCCCCATCATGAAGCCGAAAGCGGGAGCCATGGCGCCGGAAACAACAAAACAGGTAAAAGTGGTGTCGATCTGGTCCTTAAGGTTCCGCTGGGGACTGTGATTATCGACAGGGAGACCTCCCTTCAGATCTGCGACATAGCCGAAGATGGACAACAGTTCGTTTTGGCAAAAGGAGGGTCAGGCGGATGGGGGAACACCCGATTCAAATCTTCCGTCACCCAGGCGCCCCGCAGGGCGAATCCAGGAACCGAAGGCGAGCAGAAGTCTGTCTCGCTGGAACTGAAACTGATGGCCGACGCCGGGCTTGTAGGTTTCCCGAACGCAGGCAAATCGACTCTGATAGCGGCAGTCTCCGCCGCCCGCCCGAAAATCGCCAACTACCCATTCACAACCCTCATTCCGAATCTGGGTGTTGTGAAGTGGGCCGAATACAAAACGTATGTTCTGGCTGATATACCGGGGCTTGTCAAAGGCGCCTCCGAAGGTAAAGGAATAGGGAAACGTTTCCTCCGGCACGCTGAGAGATCCCGATTAATTGTTCATCTTATCGACCCTGTTACGGGTGACCCGGATCGCGATCCGGTCTCCGATTACAGAATTGTGATGGAAGAACTGAAGAAATTCTCTGAAGAACTTTCTGGAAAACCTCATATCGTAGTTTTGAATAAAATCGACGCTATATTCGAGGAAGAGGAGAGGGTGAGAATCTGCGAAGAGTTAAGACTGGAGAGCGGAGTGGAGGTTTTTTCCATAAGCGCTGTCACCGGTTCAGGGGTGTCGGATCTGGTAAAAAAAATCGGCTTCAAACTGGAAAAAATGACAGCTGAGTCGGAAGAGACTTGATTTAGGGTTCGTATTTAGATATAAACTGCACCCAACGCTCTATCCACATTGGTGGAAAGTTTTTGGAGTCCTGAAATATGTCTCAACAGCTTGAGAAACCTAAAATATTTATCGGCATGGGAACATGCGGGTTGGCCGCCGGCGCCAAAGGTGTGCACGAAGCGGTAGCCGCGTATCTTGATGAGAAGAAGTTCGACGCCGATATCGTAAAGACCGCCTGCGCGGGGACTTGTTATGTCGAACCGCTCATGGATGTCCATATTCCCGGAAACAGCCGGGTAATCTACCAGAAAGTTAAACCCGCCGATGTCGGCAAGATCCTCGACGGTCACCGTGAAGGGGCTCCGCTCAAGAAAAAAGCGTTGGCCCAGTGGAGTAACGGTGAGCCGGACTACGAAGGCATTCCCGGATTCAAGGATCTGGAACTGAACCAACTTCAGAACCGGTTTATCCTGCATAACTGCGGAATCATTGACCCGGACAGTATCGAAGAGTATGAAGCGTCGGGTGGTTATACCGCGCTCAGGAAAGTTCTTGTCGATGAGAAGTGGGAACCGAAAGTTTTTGTCCAATTTATCGAGGATTCAAAACTTCGGGGCCGTGGTGGCGGAGGATTTGACACCGGCTGGAAATGGTCGGAATGCGCAAAATATGACGCAGATGAGAAATTCATCCTCTGCAACGCTGATGAAGGGGATCCTGGCGCTTTTATGGACCGGGCTCTGCTTGAAGGTGATCCCCACGCCGTTATCGAAGGTATGATTCTTGGTGGCTACGGAATAGGCGCCACTTTCGGTTATATCTACTGCCGCGCAGAATATCCCCAGGCGGTACAAAGGCTTAACCACTGCCTCGAAGCGTGCCGGAAGAAAGGCTACCTCGGCAAGAACATCATGGGTAGCGACTACTCCCTCGACATAATTGTCAAGGAAGGGGCTGGCGCATTTGTCTGCGGTGAATCGACCGCATTGCAATATTCGATCGAAGGCGGACGCGGAATGCCTCGCCCCAGACCTCCTCAATCGGTAGAGGCTGGCCTATGGGACAAACCGACCGTATTGAACAATGTCGAAACTTTCGCCAACGTTCCCAGGGTTGTCAACATAGGTATCGAAAAATACCTGTCTCTGGGTTCGGAGAAGAGTGGCGGCACGAAAATTTTCGCCCTCTCCGGCGCCATCAAAAACGCTGGCCTTATCGAAGTTCCTATCGGCACTACCTTACGACAGGTAATCTTCGATGTTGGCGGTGGTATTCCGAAGAAGAAAAAATTCAAGTCTGTAGCTATCGGTGGTCCTTCAGGTGGTTGTCTGCCCGAATCGACCCTCGACTATCCGGTCGATTTCGAGACTCTGATCGAAGCTGGCGCCATGATGGGGTCCGGTTCGATGGTAGTCTGCGACGAAGATACCTGCATGGTGGAGCTTTCCCGGTTTTTCATGGAGTTTTGCGCTGACGAGTCGTGCGGCAAATGCACACCGTGCAGAATTGGAAACACCGTGCTTCTCGACATCCTTACCCGGATCACCAAGGGTGAAGGGAGGATGGAGGATCTCGACCTTATCGATGAGTATGGCAAATACATCATGTCGATGTCGCTGTGCGGTCTGGGTAAATCCTCACCCGCGCCTGCGTTATCGGCTGTAAAGTTTTATCGGGAAGAGTTCATAAAGCATATTGTCGATAAGGAGTGTCCCACGGTAAAGTGTGAGGCTCTGAGAAAATACATAATCATACCGGAAGACTGCACCGGTTGCGGAGCTTGTATAAAACCGTGTCCCACCGGAGCTATCATGGGGCAGAGAAAAGAGATTGTCTATCTTAACCAGGAACTTTGCATTGAGTGTGGCGTTTGCTACGATAAATGCAACTTCCTGGCTATACTGTAGCGGGTAAGCGTGAGGCCGGGTTATCTTCCGGTTGCACGATTAAATTGGCTGGAGAGATACGAGTTTCAGAACATGGATAACACAAATGAGCGATAAGGAAACCGTAACCCTGAAGATCGATGGTATTGAAGTTACCGTCGATAAGGGGAGTAAAGTTTACGACGCGGCCCAGAAGGCCGGTGTCTACCTGCCGGGACTTTGTTACGATCCGAAGCTCACCCGTTTCGGCGGATGCAGAATGTGCGTGGTGGATATCACCTCACGCGGACGCACCAGAGGCAAATGGGCCTGTTGTGAACCAGCATCCAACGGGGTGGAAGTGACCACAGACTCCGACGGGATCAGGAAGAAACGCCAGATCATGATGGAGTTTCTGCTGATGTACCATCCGCTCGACTGCCCTACCTGCAACGAATCGGGGGCGTGCGGACTTCAGGATGCGGCGTTCTACATAAAACAGAAAAAAGGCCGGGCTCCACAGAAAAGGCGGAACGAACCTCTCCTGATAGACAACCCGGTTCTCGAACGCGATTTCAACAAGTGCATCCTGTGCGGCAAATGCGTAATCATCTGCGACGAGATACAGGGTAAGCGGGCGATAGATTTTCAGCAACGCGGTTTTGAAGCGGAGGTTGGGACCGAGTTAAGAGTACCGCTCGACTGCGATTATTGCGGGCAATGTCTTGCGGTTTGCCCCACCGGCTCTTTTCAGGATCATACAGAAGATTACAAAGGGCACGACTGGGAATATACGAAGACCGTAACCACATGCCCCTACTGCGCGGTCGGCTGTTCGATCGTGATAAACACCAAGGGTGGCAAGATCGTAAAGGTATCTTCTGACGATTATGTCGGCGTCAATAACGGTAACCTGTGCGCCAAGGGGCGTTTTGGTCACGAAGCGTATCAGGCGGACGACAGAATAAAAACACCGATGGTAAAGGGTGGTTCGGGTTGGGACCTCGCCTGCTGGGCGCCGGTTTTAGACGAGGTCGCTGAGAAATTAAAAGATATCGCTGAGAAGAACGGTCCAGACTCCATTGCGGTAGTGGTAGGGGAGAGTCTCTCCAACGAAGACGCATTCATGGTAAAAAAAGCCTTCGGTGAAGGTCTTGGTGTGAAACGGATCGATTCCCTTTCAAACATGCGCAACCGCGACCTTAACTCCGGGCTGATGACCGCCCTCGGTTCTTCAGCGCCGATTGTAAGTTATGACGAGATCAAAAAAGCCGGGGCGTTTCTCTTTGTCGGTTGTGACGCGGAGAAGGAAAATCCGGTCATAGCCAATATGATCCGGGTCGCTATGCGGGACAACAAAACTCCACTATATGTGGCCAACGCCCGCGACACACTGTTTGAACCGCACGAAAAACTGCGGGTCAGATATAACTATGGCGGTGAAACCGCTCTGGTAGCCGGAATTGTTACCGCCGTCCTGAACGCCGCTACCACAGACAGGGCGAAGGAACTCGGCAAATCGGCCAAAAAGATCAGCCTAAAACACGCCGAAGAATATTCGGGTGTCGCAACGAAGGATATCAAGACGCTGGCCGAAGGTCTTACCGCCAACGGCGCCCCGATGATATTTATGGGATCGGAGATATTCGATCATCAGGCGGGAGCCGATATAGCCAGGGCGGTTGCCGACCTGGCGGATGTTACAGGCGGAAAGGCCCTGCTCTATCGGGAGTATTGCAACAGTCAGGGTGTTAATGACATGGGAATAGGAGCTGACTCTCCTGATGGCGATCTTTTTACTGACATTGCCGGAGGCCGCGTCAAGGCGCTGGTTCTTGCGGGAGCTGACCCGTCGGTATTCGCAAGGGACGGCAAATCGGTTCTCGACGCCATTGGCAAAGCCGAGTATGTTGTCGCCACCAGCTCTTATATGAACGCAAGCGCCGAACTTGCCGATGTCGTTCTCCCCTCCTGCGTAGCCGTGGAGCGGGAAGGAACCTTGACCAATAACGAAGGCAGGGTTCAGCAGTGGAGAAAAGCTGTAGAGCCTCTCGGCGATTCAAAGCCGGACTGGCGGATTTTCTCAAAACTCGGAAGCCTTCTGGGAGTAGATTGCGGATGTTCCAAAATTGACGAGATCACCTCTGAAATTGCGCAAAAGATCGACGGGTACGCTGAAATTACACCGAAATCTCTGATGTGGGGTGGACAGCAGGTCTCATACAGCGCGGAATCGGTGTCATACCAATACGGAACCGAGCCTATGGAGATACCTGCGAGCGACGGTTATACTCACCGCGTTCTATTCGGTAACTCCCTCTACCATATCGGTTCGCTCTCACATCGTAGCAAAGCGCTGACCGAGATAGAGAATGACGTTATGGCGGAGCTTGATTTTGACGAAGCGGAAAAAAATGGTCTCAGCGAAGGGGACAATATCCGCATCGAATCGGAAAAAAGCTCCATAAACGCGGTCGTAAGGATTTCAGACAGCGCTGTGCCGGGGATTGTTTTTATACCAAAAAGTTTTAGCGACAACCCCGCCCTGACTCTTGCGGGGAGAGCGGATGCGGCGACTATGGTCAAGATAACGAAGGTAGCCTCCGAATAGAGGTTTTTTTAGGGAAATTGGATTGTGACGGGACTGGAAAATTTAGCGTTCAGGTGGTACCATCCCTTTCCTGGCTTAAATTCAGAATGGAACTTGAATAAGTGAACCAGTACATCCCAGTATTGTTATTGTTCCTGGTTTCGGGGGGTGTGGCGATTGCCATGCTCGGCATCGCCGAATTTCTGGGACCGAAAGATCCGAGAGACAAGTTCCGCGAAAAAATGGAGCCGTTCGAGTGTGGTGAAAACCAGATAGCGTCTCCACAACAAAGATTCTCCATCCGTTTCTATCTGATCGCCCTGATGTTCATCATATTTGACATTGAGGCGGTATTTCTCTTCCCCTGGTCAGTGATATTTCAGGAACTGGGACTTTTCGGTTTTGTGGAGATGATGGTATTCATTATCGTTCTGGGCGTCGGCCTGGCATATGTATGGAAAAAAGGAGCTTTGGAATGGGAGTGACGGACGAGGGAAAAAGCGATCTGCTTGCCCTGTCTGAGAGCGTTATCGTTACGAAACTTGACGATATAATCTCCTGGGGAAGGCAATACAGCTTTTTTCTCTATCCTTTCATCACGGCGTGTTGCGGCATGGAGTTCATGAGCGTAGCCGGACCGAGATACGATATCGACAGGTTTGGAGCCGCGCTTCCAAGGTTTTCTCCGCGTCAGGCGGACCTGCTGTTAGTGGTCGGAACCATCAGCCACAAACAGGCGCCGATTTTAGTCAAGGTCTACAACCAGATGACCGAACCGAAATGGGTTTTTGCCTTTGGCGCATGTACCGTCTCTGGCGGAATGTATGACAACTACGCTACGGTTCAGGGGATCGACACACTGATACCGGTCGATATATACGTCCCAGGCTGTCCTCCGAGACCGGAGATGGTGCTCGACGGCCTTATCAAACTACAGGAAAAAGTGGCGGGAACCCGCGACCAGATGAATTACAGAAGAGGCGTCTCTCCCCTGGGAGAAGCTGACGACCGGAAAATCATCGGCTAAAGAATATGAGCGACGAAAAAGAGACAACACCCCCGACCGACTCCGCTGTCATGGCAAAGGTGAAATCCCGTTTCGACGGCGCTACCCTTGTTTTCTCACACAGCCACAAGGGTGACGACACTGTTGTGGTGAAGGCGGATGAAATTCACGACGTAATGGAGTATCTGCGCAACGAGCCGGAACTCGATTTCGACATGATGATCGACCTTACAGTTGTCGATTATCTGAACGACGCAGGGCTTGTCTCATACCTTGAGGCTGAGAACGCGCGGTTCGAAGTTGTTTACCATCTCTACTCCGTCGCTCATAACCACAGAATCAGGGTGAAAGCCCCCCTTCGATCAGACGACCCGGTTATAAACAGCGTCACAGGGATATGGATAGGCGCCGACTGGCCGGAGCGGGAGGCGTTTGACCTTTATGGCGTAACGTTTCGCGGCCATCAGAACCTTAAAAGGATACTGCTCTACGAAGAGTTCGTAGGGCATCCGTTGCGGAAAGATTATTCGAAAACCGACCGGCGCCCCCTTATAGGGCCGAGGAACTGACAACGAATTATGTCCGACAATAAACACAACTCCGACTTCCACAAGCTACACCATACGGAGCTTCTCACCCTGAACATGGGGCCGTCCCATCCGGCGACCCATGGCACGGTCAAGTTTCTCATAACCCTCGATGGCGAGACGATTGAACATCTCGACGTGGAGGTGGGTTACCTGCACAGGGGCTTTGAGAAAGAGTGCGAAAACCAGAATTGGAACGGTGTGTTTCCGTACACCGACCGGCTCGACTACACCGCCTCCGCGCTCAACAACGTTGGATATGCGCTGGCTGTCGAAAAATTGATAGGCATTGAAACTCCTGACCGTTGCGCTTATATCAGAACCATAGTAAGTGAACTTGGCCGGATGTCGGGCCACTATACAAACCTCGCCGCCGGAGCGCTGGAACTTGGCGCGTTGACAGCGTTTATCTACTTTGTTGAAGCGAGGGAGCTTCTCTGGGATGTCATCGAATCGGTATGCGGCGCTCGTCTGACCCATAACTATGTAAAGATCGGCGGTGTCTTTTCTGATCTGCCACCGACCTTTGAAGGCGATATCAAAAGAGTTTTTGCACGCAACCGGGAGCTTTGGGATGAATTCGCAAAACTTCTGCTGAGAAACAGAATCTTCGTTGACCGAATGCGCGACATTGCGCCGATCTCCCCTGAAGACGCCAAAGCGTGGGGTTTTACCGGACCATGTCTGCGGGCCGCCGGCGTTCCTTACGATGTGAGGAGAGCCCAGCCTTATCTCAAATACGATAAACTAGATTTTGAAATCCCCATTGGAGAGACTGGCGATAACTACGACCGGTTCATGATGCGCATGGAAGAGTTGAACCAGTCGATGCGTATTGTCGAGCAGTGCATAGAGCAGATGGAGCCGGGTCCGGTCAATGTGAACGATCCCCAGTGGAGACAACCGGCCAAAGATAATATCTACACCGATATGGAGTCGATGATTTTCCATTTCAAAAACGCCATCAACGGTGTTCAGGTCCCGAAAGGGGAGGTCTACTTCCCCATCGAAGGGGCCAACGGCGAACTCGGCTTCTACCTCGTCTCCAACGGCGGCGGTAAACCGGTGAAATGCAGGGTGCGACCTCCATGTTTCCAGCTTACATCAGCGGTTTCGTTCCTGGTTGAGGGCGCCATGCTCGCCGACCTGATACCGACCTTCGATATGATTAACCTTATCGGCGGGGAGTGCGACAGGTAATGAACAGTATGACCGGCGACCTGCTTGAAACCGTTGTCAAAATCGCTTTTGTGATCGGGCTTAACCTCGGTTTTTTCGCCCCGATGTTAGGCTGGGTCGAGCGAAAACAGTCCGCTGTAATGCAGGACAGAATCGGCGCCAACAGGGCTGGTGTGTTCGGGTTTACCTTCATTGGACTGCTACACTCGGCGGCGGACGCTATCAAACTGATTTTTAAAGAAGATTTCATCCCTCGTGGCGCCGACAGGATGATGCACACGCTGGCCCCGGTCATAGCGGTGGTTCCGGCCCTGGCCGCCTTTGCCGTCATACCTTTCGGCGGCAAGTTTGAACTTGCCGGACACAACGTTAATCTTGTGATTGCAGATCTTGATGTCGGTCTCCTCTTTGTTTTCGCTATTGCGTCTATCGCCACATACGGAGCGGTTATCGCCGGATGGGCTTCCAACAATAACTGGTCGATGTTAGGTGGATTAAGGTCTGCGGCCCAGATGTTTTCATACGAAGTGACCATGGGACTTACCATCATCGGCCTGGTGATGTATTACCAGTCGTTATCTCTGGTGGTTATCGCTGAAAAACAGGTCGATTTCTGGCATTGGGGGATCATATATCAGTGGCCCGCTTTCATACTCTTCCTGACATGCGCCATAGCTGAGAACAAAAGGATTCCGTTCGATGTCCCTGAAGCGGAGAGTGAGCTTGTGGCCGGATATTTTACCGAATATTCGGGCATGAAGTTCATCATGTTCTGGACAGCGGAATTTATAGAGGTTGTAACCATCTCCGCGCTTTGCGTGACGATGTTCTTCGGCGCATACCACCTGCCGTTTATTTCGCCAGATATGCTGGTGTCAATTTTCGGCGGCGGAGATTTTGGCGCTATTGTCGCCATGCTGATAGGAATCGGGGTTTTCGTAGCGAAGATCTGCGCTCTGATCTTTTTGCAGATGGCGATCCGCTGGACACTGCCACGGTTCAGGTATGATCAGGTGATGGCGCTCGGCTGGAAAATAATCTTGCCCGCATCACTTATCTGGATATTCCTGACAGGTTTGGCGATTTTGCTGGGACTGATGCCGACGGTCTGACCGGCGGTTAACATATATTGACTGAATAGTTATGGCTATAAAGATAAAAAAAATTGAAAAGGGCGATGGCCTCACCCTGTGGGAGAAATCTTATCTGCCGGAGATAATCCGGGGATTGGGCATAACCCTCTCCCATTTTGCTACCAACATGAAATCGCTAGTAGACGAGTTCGCCCTCGGCAAAGGGAGGGACAGCCGAACCATAATGACCCTCTACTACCCGGAGGAGCAACCGGTAATTCCTCCGGCTTATCGGGGTAGGCCGGTGCTTGTGAGCGATAAGAACGGTGTGGAGAAATGTGTGGCCTGTGGCCTGTGCGAGGCCGCCTGCCCACCGGCGTGTATCCATATTCTGGGTGGCGAAAGGGATAACGGAGACCGGTTTCCGCGATCTTATGTGCTCGACGGGTCGCGCTGTATATTCTGCGGGCTATGCGAAGAGGCTTGCCCCAAAGAGGCTATCGTCATGAGTGACGAATGGCGGAACCTTTGCCAATACGACAGAACAAAGATGATTTATGAGAAAGAGACCCTGTTAAGGTCTGAGGCGCAGGTTCAAAAACGGCTCGACTTCATCAGGTCCAACTCGTTTTCCAGGGACAGGTATTAATATGCGATTCTCGGGAGAGGCGTAAATAACGATGTCAGCGTTGCTCTTTTATATACTCGCTATCGGTTCGGTGTCTTGCGCCCTGCTGATGATCCTGTCGAAAAAAGCGGTCAACTCGGCGGTGGCGCTGGTTGGGGTTATGCTCTGTCTCGCCGGGTTGTTCGCCATGCAGAACGCTCACCTTATAGCGGCCCTGCAGGTTCTGGTATATGCGGGCGCGATCATGGTGCTGGTGCTGTTTGTTATCATGTTGCTTAACTTACGCGAGAAGGGTGGTCTGCTTACAGGTCGTCAGCCTTTCATACAGGTGGGGGCTGTTGTTCTCCTCAACGGTCTGCTTGCGCCGCTTGTCTCCGATTATGTTATGGCGCCGACAACAGGCATCGCGCTTACCGACCCTGCCACATTCGGCACAGTAAAGGGTGTCGGGACAATGCTCTTCACCGAATATCTGCTTCCGTTCGAGATAGCTTCGATACTTCTTCTCGCCGCCCTTGTCGGGGCTGTGGTTTTGACAAAGAATAAAAAGAATAGCGAGGGTTAGGAAGAATGGTTACGGCGGCGCACTACCTGGGACTCTCTGCAATATTATTCAGCATCGGCGTTGTCGGTGTGCTTACACGCAGAAACGTCATCGTTATAATGATGTCGATAGAGCTTATGCTCAACTCGGCCAATCTTCTCTTCGTAACGTTCTCGAATCAGCTAGGCGATATGACCGGGCATGTCTTTGTCTTCATGGTCATGGCGGTGGCCGCAGGTGAAGCGGCTCTCGGACTTGCAATTGTCCTGACCATGTTCAGGAACGAAGAGACCGTCGATATAGACCGTATAAGCGTATTGAAAGGCTAATGAAATAAGATGTGGGCGCTTGAATTTATCTGGTGGGTTCCGATCCTTCCCCTGTTGGGCGCTATTGTCAACGGTGTCTTCGGGTCCCGCCTTTCCAAATGCTGGATAGGGTTCTTTGCGGTCGGCTCTACTGGCGCGTCGTTCGGCCTTTCGCTTATGGCTCTTGCCGGATTTTTTGTATTGCCGGTCGCGCCGAATGGTGACCATGTATTTGAAAAAATCCTCTTCACCTGGATAGAATCGGGTAATTTCGTCGCTGAAGCCGGGATACAACTCGATCCGCTCTCCATGGTGTGGCTGATGATTGTAACCGGGGTAGGATTTCTGATCCACGTCTATTCCATCGGTTACATGTCGCATGAAGATGGTTATGCCAGATATTTTTCGTATCTGAACCTCTTTATGTTCTCCATGCTACTGCTGGTTCTGGGGAACAACTTCCTGCTCATGTTTATCGGGTGGGAAGGGGTTGGTCTCTGCTCATATCTTCTGATCGGCTACTATTACGACAAACAATCAGCCGCTGACGCTGGAAAAAAGGCTTTCGTAATGAACCGGGTGGGCGATTTCGCCTTCCTGCTGGCTATCATGTGGACATTCTGGATCTTTGGATCCATCGATTACACCACGGTATTCCCGGCGGCTGACTCCACATTCCAGTATGGCGGATTCGCCGTCACGATGATAACGCTTCTGCTCTTCATAGGCGCAACCGGCAAGTCGGCCCAGATACCGCTCTATACCTGGCTTCCCGACGCTATGGAAGGCCCGACACCTGTTTCAGCCCTGATCCACGCCGCCACCATGGTGACAGCCGGAATATATATGCTCGCCCGGTGTTCCGCGTTTTTCAACATGGCGCCAACCACGATGGTAATAGTCGCTCTCATCGGCGCCACTACCGCCATTTTCGCCGCCACCATGGGTCTTTACCAGAACGATATCAAGCGGGTGCTGGCCTACTCCACAGTCTCACAGTTAGGATACATGTTCCTGGCGTGCGGAGTTGGCGCTTACACTGCGGCGGTATTCCATGTTATGACCCACGCATTTTTCAAAGCGTGTCTCTTCCTTGGCTCCGGCTCGGTGATTCACGGAATGTCGGGCGAACAGGATATGCGTCAGATGGGCGGGCTTGATAAAAAGATGCCGATGACTCATGCGACCTTCCTTATATCAACTCTGGCTATTGCGGGAATTCCGCCTCTTGCGGGTTTCTTCTCTAAAGATGAGATACTCCTGTCAACGTTCCTGGGTCATACAACAGGCCATCTGGTCTTCTGGTTTATGGCGACCATCGCCGCTGGTGTGACAGCTTTTTATATGTTCCGGCTCTATTACATGACCTTCGCCGGCGAACTGAGATCGGAAGATAAACATGTCCGGGACCATGTGCACGAATCGCCCCCAAGCATGACGGCGCCTTTGGTCATATTGGCGGCGTTGGCGTTTGGCGGTGGCATCCTCGGTCTGCCGTTCATTCGGCAAGGCCACGCTTTGAAAGAATTTCTTGCGCCGGTATTTTCAGACGCCAACTCCGCTGTCCATCCCCACGCCTCGTTCGGTCTGGAGATTTCCCTGATGGCTCTCTCGGTTGCTGTGGCCGTGATCGGCATAGCTCTGGCCAGGTACTTTTATTTCCTGAAACCTGCGGCGGCTACCGAGTTTGCAAACCGGACAGGCGTTACCAGAACGCTTTACGTTCTTATGCAGAACAAATATTACGTGGATGAGATTTACGACAGATATATCGTCAAACCGATCATACAGTTTTCCGACAGCTTTCTGTGGCGCATATTCGATGTCCAGATAATCGACGGATTCGTCAACGCAGTTGGAAAGTTTACTGTTGATCTCGGTTCGGTGATAAGCGATGTTCAGAGCGGACTTACAAGGCGCTACGCCGTAGCGATGGTGGCGGGCGTGATTGTCCTGGCTGGACTATGGTTAATATAGGAAATGGAAAAAGTGATAATACCGAATTCTTCGTCAGGCAAGAGGATATAGATACATGAGTTCACTACCTCTTCTATCGCTGATCATTTTCCTGCCGATGGCGGGAGTTATCCTTATCATGCTCACAGACAAGGATAACGTTGCGCAGATACGGACCATCGCTTTCATTACCGCTCTTGCGGATTTCATCATATCGTTACCGCTTTTCTTTAGTTTTGAAAATACCGCCGATATGCAGTTTATAGAACGGCGCGAATGGATCCCCGATTTCGGGATCAGCTATTACCTCGGCATAGACGGCATTTCGATGTTACTTGTGTTACTGACAACATTGACTTGTGTAATCTGTATAGCCTCTACATGGACAGCAATAGAAAAATATGTAAAAGAGTTCATGATCGCGTTCCTGCTCCTTGAGACCGGAATGGTGGGAGTATTCTGCGCTCTGGACTTCTTCCTGTTCTATGTATTCTGGGAAGTGATGCTTATACCGATGTACCTTATCATCGGTGTATGGGGCGGTGAGAGAAGGGTTTACGCCGCCGTAAAGTTCTTCCTCTATACAATGTTCGGCTCTGTGTTGATGCTCGTTGCCATTCTCTGGCTCTACAACCACCATAACGATGTGCAAGGTTTCTATACAACCGATATTCTGGCGTACCACGGGCTTGCCATTGATCCGGGCGCACAGATGTGGTTGTTCATAGCGTTCTTCCTGGCGTTTGCTATCAAGGTGCCGATGTGGCCATTTCATACATGGTTGCCAGACGCTCACGTTGAAGCGCCGACCGCCGGTTCAGTCATTCTTGCGGGTGTGCTTCTCAAAATGGGAACCTACGGATTCCTCCGCTTTTCATTGCCGATTTTTCCCGATGCAACGGTTGCCGCTGTCGATTGGGTAAGCTGGCTTGCGGTTATAGGTATCGTATACGGCGCGCTGGTGGCTATGGTGCAACCAGACATAAAGAAACTTGTCGCTTATTCCTCCGTCAGCCATTTAGGTTTTGTGATGCTCGGGATCTTCGCCCTGAACGTACAGGCGATCGAAGGTGGTATCCTGCAGATGATAAACCACGGTGTCTCCACTGGCGCTCTCTTCCTTGCGGTAGGGGTTTTGTATGAACGAAGGCATACCCGGCTGATTTCCGAATATGGTGGAATCACGGCAAAAATGCCGATATTCGCGGCAATATTCATGATCGTAACCTTATCCTCAATCGGGCTACCCGGCATGAACGGATTTGTAGGTGAGTTTCTGATTCTCTTGGGAGTTTGGAAGTCCGACCCGTTCTTTGCTGTAATAGCGACTTCCGGTGTGATCTGGGCGGCTGTATATATGCTCTGGATGTTCCAGCGGGTAATGTTCGTAAAGATAACGAATCCGAAAAATGAAAACCTCAAGGATCTGAATCTTCGGGAAATAGCGTATTTCGCTCCACTTATAGCTCTGATTTTTATCATGGGTGTTTTCCCCACACCGTTCCTGAACAAGATGGAACCATCGGTGGCGCGGCTTGTCAACCAGGTGAAACCTGCGATCATCAAGGCGGAGAAACTCCAGGCGCCAAAGGCCCCCGAGGCTATCAGAACCGGCGCAGTAACCATAACCTCTGGCGTCGGCATTGACGCTCCCAGATCGTAACAAGGGTTTAACATGGCAAGCATCCCCATCCCGGACATAAATATCGGCGCCATCGGGCCTGAAATAACACTCTGCGTTATTGCCATGGGCATTCTTATGGCTGAAGTTTTTTCGCCGTCCAGGAAGAACAGGGACCTGATGGGGCTTGTCGCGTTTGGCGGTGTGGTTGTCGCCGGGCTTATAACCATGTCGTTTCAGGGAGAATCGTTCACTACTTTCTCCGGCACATACATAGTTGATAACTTCTCCACCTTTTTCAAGCTGATCTGCCTGCTGGCTACCGGCCTTACGATCCTGGTTTCGATACGGTATTGCGAAGAGGAGAATATCCACGAGGGTGAATATTACGCTCTCTTGCTCTTTACAACGGTGGGAATGCTTTTTATGGCGTCGGGCGAAGACCTGATGACTATCTACATGGGGCTTGAGGTTATGTCCCTCTCCCTCTACGCTCTGGCCGGGTATACAAAAACAAGACGCGAATCGAATGAAGCGTCGCTGAAATACTTTATACTGGGCGGGTTTTCATCAGCAATTCTGCTCTACGGTATGGCCTTGATCTACGGCGCCTCAGGAACAACCAAACTTGCAGGTGTCAGTGAAGCGCTTATGGGTGGTTCCGTCAATACGACACTTATAGCGGTGGGCGTTGTGCTTACTCTGGTCGGTTTCGCTTTCAAGGTTTCCGCTGTTCCATTCCACATGTGGACTCCAGACGTTTATCAGGGCGCCCCGGTGCCGATAACTGGATTCATGTCCGCCGGACCAAAGGCCGCCGCATTCGCCGCTATGTTTCGTCTCTTCGCAGAAGCTTTCGCCCCGCTACAGAACGACTGGTGGTTACTGCTCTGGATTCTGGCCGCCGTCACCATGACAGCAGGCAACCTTTTCGCCCTGGCCCAAAACAACGTTAAACGGATGCTGGCCTACTCCTCGATAGCCCATGCCGGTTATATACTGATGGGCGTGGCCGCCGCCAACGAAACCGGTTCGTCCGGCGCGTTATTCTACCTGCTGGCCTATACTTTCATGAATATAGCGGCCTTCGCCATTGTCGGAATCGTAGCCAGCAAAGGTGAGGAACGGGTCTCTTTCAAGGATTACACCGGTCTTGGATACAAATATCCCCTTCTGGGCGCTACCCTGACAGTCATGATCTTTTCGCTTGCGGGCATTCCTCCAACGGCGGGTTTCGTAGGCAAGTTCTACATCTTCATGGCGGTAGTGGAGAAGGGTTATATAGTTCTGGCCATTATCGGTGTTCTCAACGCCGTTATATCAGTCTTCTATTATCTCAAGCTGACTGTTTACATGTACATGCGGGATGAGCGGGTGGAGACCACCAAAATAGTCCTTCAGCCTTCTATGATAATCGCATTGCTCCTTTCGTTATATGGTGTGCTGATTATAGGTCTTGCCCCCAGCGCTTACATGTCTTTTGCCAAGTCGGCGTTCCTCTCCTTTTGATCGGGGTTGAATTCCGCAACTAACCGCTGAGCGCGGAAAATAAGTTTTCAGGCTGATTTTCCGCTATTCTCACGATCTCAAGCAAGGAGACTACCCTAAAGCTAACCTGACCAGAAACTCATAAGCGGTAATTTGTTCAACCTGAAATCATCGATGCAAGTATTTGAAAGGGCTGTTGCCAGCTTTATGACTGCCAATTCGAAATTAATAAGATATAATAGAAGGCTCACTTTGGAATGTAGCTGTAAAATATGCGCCTTCAGTGGAAAGTGTTTTTTATCGTCACTATTTCGACGGCCATAGCCGCTGTCTTGGTGGGGCTGGTTCTGTCTACCAGCCTCAAAGCAAAAGATCTCGAAGAGGCAAAACATGACGCCCTGGAGCGGGCTATTCTGATTAAATCCAGCCTTATCAATGTGATGATTGGAACAGATGGCGGTTACCAACAGGTCGCCAGAACCATCTCCGAACTTAACCTGAGCGGAGATATCGAGTTTCGAATGATACGCGCAAAGCATGTCGTCCGGCAACACGGTATGAAACGAAACGAAGTCTCCAGGGATGAACATGAAACCAGGGCGATCGAAACCGGAGAGATCGTCAATGTCATGGATAATGAGTCCTCATACCGACTCATCCTCCCCTTTATCGCAGACGAGCGGTGTCCCGTCTGTCATCTCGATATGAACGACAAACCGATAAAAATCGGGACGATAAACGGGGCGGCTGTCATAACGTTCAACCTTAAGGAACGGGAACGAAAGTCTAACGAGGTAATAGCCTATATACTCGCATCCTTCGTTGTGGTCATGATCCTTGTCGCAGGCCTGATCCTTTTCATGACCCGAAAAGATATTGTCGGGCCGGTAGAAAAGATCGTCAATGCGTTACAAGGATTCGGGGAAGAAAAATTCGATGTGAAACTTCCCGCTTTTTCTGTCAACGAAATTGAGATAATGGCTCAAACCATCAGGGAAATCGCTGACGATTTGAATGACAGGAAAGCCAAGGGTGAAAAAGAACTTGGGGAGGCCAAGGCAAGGAACGCAGAGGTCGAGGAACTGATTCTGGAAAAAGCTTCCGCAATGGGAATCGATGAGAAAATAAGTACGGATGGGTTCGTCAAGGGGCTTTCCGTTGCAATGGATGAGGCGGAAAGGGGAGCGCTTTTACAGGAAGCCCTCTGCTTTCATCAAAGGACCGACAGTGAAATGGTCATTCCATCAGACCCGGACCTGATACAGGCGGTTGCCGTTTATCTGTCCAGTTTTATAGGGTGCTGTTCCGAGCGGGTAAAGAAAAGTTCCATAGAGCTCGCCCTCGAAGAAGCCCTCGCCAACGCTGTCATCCATGGCAACCTTGAAATAGAATCGCCAAAAACCGAAGAAGAGATCGATAACATGGGCGATCTGATAAAAGAGAGGCGTTCGCTGGAACCTTATAGCGGGAGGAAGGTAAGCGTCGCCTATTCATACAACAAAGTTGGCGCAAAGTTCGTGATAACAGACGAAGGGCCAGGGTTTAATAGTAAGGAAGTTGTTGACGGGGAAGAGAGTGGTAAAGATCGATACAGTGGAAGAGGGCTAATTATCTTAAAAACCCTTACTTCAAAGATGGAGTACAACGAAAAAGGGAACCAACTTACACTACGATTTGAACTGTAAATTCAACAAATCACTATTCTCGCAAATTATCAGTTAGCCAGCTTATCGGAAATCACTTTTCCCAAAGCGTCCAGGGTTTCCTCCCACTCTCCGATCACTTCGGTCCATTCAAAACTGATGTCGCTATATTTTTCCTTAAGTTCTTTTGCTATGATCGGAAAATCCTTTCTGGAATGCGCCCCTACAGCGAGAAACATGGGAGCGATGACGATCTGGTCAACTCCCGCCTGGGCCATATCATCAACAACGGCCCAAATATCAGGTTCGCTATCCTGAAGATAAGCGACTTTGGTAATGACCTGTCGCATACTTTTCCTGAGCTTATTCTCAAGGAGAATAAAAGGCTTTTTCCAGCGGTCATCCCGGCTACCGTGCGCGAGAAGAGCGATACCTTTAGACATCAATAACGTCGTCGTCGTTGCTGAAGGACGCTGGTGGTTTTTGACCGAAACTTTGTCCTCCGGCGGTCTGGCTATAGGTGACCACGTTGAAATTTCGGATAAGGTAGGCCTGCAAAAAGAGCCGAATCGGTTTTCTGGTAGCGGGGAAAACTAGGGCGAATCCGAAAAAATCAGTGGCGATCCCAGGTGTGACAAGAAGCGCGCCACCAACAAGAACCATCAGTCCTTCAATAATAATGTCGGTAGGCATCTCCCCCCTTTGAACGGCCGATTGAAAAGTGGTTAGCACTTTCAGACCTTGTTGCCGGGTGAAATAAGCGCCGACCGCGCCGGTTATGATAACGAGCAAAAGTGTTTGCAGAGGTCCGATCAGGCCACCTACCTGGATTAAGAGCCACAATTCAAAAACAGGTCCGAGGGTAAAGAGAAGAAACAGTTGAAAAAGCATTAGCGGGAATTACTCAGGCAATTATATTAAAGAAAAATGGACGTAAAAACTGAAAGCCGGGTTGATGATAACAACAAAACAGGTTTCATCCTTATTTTTTCAGCCGATTAATTGGAGCAGGCCCTTTCCTGGTTTCTATTAACTTGTTCCATCCTGGCGTTCAACTCATCAATCTTCGCCTGGTTTTTGGCGGATCTTGCGTTACGCAAAGCCTGGACAATCACCAGTTTTTGCTCACTAAACACTTTTTTTCTGCTGGCGCATTCTGGGGTTACGGCGCCGCTTGCGGTGGAATCATCGTAATAATCATCGTCATCCTCTTCCAGATAGGCTGGGCCAACGGCGGCGACTTCGATTCGGGTCAGAAAATCAATTTCCAGTCCGGCGGCATTATTAATGAACACAGCAACGGAAGTCGCCAGGAAAAGAAAAAATAGAATGTCCTTTAGATTATATCCAAGCATTTTTCATTCGGCCTAACATTATTGCCCTCCATTGTAACATGAGCGTAACGTTTTACCAGATGGCAGGATGATTTAGAGAGTTTAACGGGCCGAAACTATTCTCTTAACAAAAAAGGAGACTGCCTTTGTGATGTCGGCTCCAGCGAAAACAGCAGTGACAACACCAACGTGTTTTACGCCGGTTGATAAAACCTCATCAATATTGTCGGCGGTTATTCCCCCCATGGTTGATATGGGAATCCCGGCGTTTTCAATAGCTATACGTAACGGTTTCAGCCCGATATTTTTTGCGTCAGGTTTGGTTGGGGTCGGGAATAGTGGGCCGATATTTATATAGGTGGCGCCCGATTTTTCGAGTTCTTTCGCTGTGGCGGGAGTATTGGATGAAGCGCCGATAATGGCGTCAGGCCCCAAAATCGTTCGGGCGACAGATACCGGCAGGTCTGACCGCCCAAGATGAATTCCGTCGGCCCTAACAGCCAGCGCGATGTCAGGCCGATCATTAACAATGAACAAAAGCCCATGTTTGTCGGTTTCGCGGCGATAGAGGAGCGATAACCGGTAATATTCGCGGTCAGTGAGGTTTTTATCCCTCAACTGGACGATCTTCGCGCCACCTTGAGCAAGGGCGGCGATAACCTCTTCATCCTGTCTGCCAGCGAAGTGTTCACGACCAGTGACAGGATAAAGGTCCACATCGGCAAAGGAGTATAATTTTTTCAACCGCCACCTAACATGGTGAATATCTCGACGGTATCGTTTTCCTTGAGAGAGACTTCGTCAAGTTTATGGAAAGGAAAAATCTCTTCATTGATCTGAACCGCTACGGGTCCTTTAAGACCGAGTTTTTCAATCAGCCCCTTTGCAGAGTCCGATGCGGAAATATCGGTTATTTTGCCGTTAAGGATTATTTTCATTATATGGTCAGGAAACAGGTCGCAGGTTAAGGTCCCAGTCTTTAAAAACCCACTCCAGCCCTCTCTTTCTGATAGCGTCGATCACTTCGGCGGGAGTGCGGTCATCGACAACAGGAAACTGCTTTGCGGCCTGGTTTCCTGCTGGATCGACAATATAAGCCCCGGGGCTTGTTTTCGAGCCTGCGCTAACCTGATTTATCCCGGCCCCGAAGAGACGATCGCGCAAGGCTGACGCCTCTCTTGTTGAAAGGGTCAGGACAGCATCGGGATTCGCCAGCCTCACTGCAAGAATAATCTGGACAAGTTCACTGTCCGATACAGGGTGGGCTGGTGAAAACCCGGATGGAGTTTCATGGATTCTCGGAAAACTTACGGCGATTGAGGTTTGCCAATATTTTTTTCGCAGATATTTTATGTGGGCGCCAAGGAAAAGAGACTCTTTCCTGAAGTCGGCCAGACCGAGAAGAAAACCGATTCCAACTGATCGAACCCCAGCTCGCGCCGCCCTCTCTGGTGTGTCGAGCCTGTATTTATAATCTTTTTTCGGTCCTGAAGGGTGAACTTTCCTGTATGTCTCGATCTCGTATGTCTCTTGATAAACTGTCACCCCATCAAGGCCAGCGTTGCACAGTACGCGGTACTCCTCTTCGGTCATGGGGCCAGCCTCGATAGCTACGAAGACGAATCCCAGCTTTTTTGCAAGTTTAATGGCCGATTCGATATATTTCACAGGAGCCCAGCGTTTATCCTCTCCGGCGACAAGCAGAAGACTTTTGTAACCTTCCTGTAACAAACGCTGGCATTCGAGGGCTATTTCATTGAGGGTCAGCGTTTTGCGTTGAACTTCCCGCTTTGATCCGAACCCGCAGTAGAGACAGTTGTTTATACATGAATTGGTCAGGTAAAGAGGTATGTAGAGGTTGACCACCCTGCCGAATCTTTGAGCCGTCAGCTCTCTGGCGAGGATCTCAATGTCGCTTGTAAGAGCGTCCGCTTGCCGGGAGAGAAGGGCCATGAAACCTTCAGGGGTAACCGGTATCCTTTCAAGGGCTTTTAGAACATCTTGTTCCGAGAGGGTTTCGATTTTGGCAACGGCGGAGTCGATGATTCCGCTGTTCAGATATTCTACCGTATGAAGAAAACTCATCTGACCATTACCTGGATTACCAGGGAAGCCCGGTCACAGGGCTTGAAGCTTCAGCGACCAGAAGTTTTTTGCCAAGCCCCGCCAGATAACCTTGCCGTCCAGCGGTAACGCCGTTAGAAAAAGCGGTCGCCATAAGCTCCGGGTCATTCGCCACCGCAATGGCGGTGTTGACAAGAACAGCGTCGGCCCCCATTTCCAGAGCTTCGGCGGCGTGGGATGGAGCGCCCAATCCAGCGTCCACCACTACCGGAACAGTGGCTTGTTCAATAATAATCTGAATGGAGACTGCGGTCTTGATTCCCCGGTTTGATCCAATGGGTGAACCTAACGGCATGACGGTAACCACGCCGACATCCTCAAGACGTTTTGCCAGCACAGGATCGGCGTTTATATATGGAAGCACTTTGAACCCGTCTTTCACGAGTATTTCAGCGGCCTTTAGTGTCTCTACAGGGTCGGGGAGAAGATAGCGCGGTTCGGGTGTGACTTCAAGTTTTACCCAGTCAGAGACACCAGCCGCTCTTGCAAGGCGTGCGAGCCGGACAGCCTCCCCAGCGTTTCTGGCCCCGGATGTATTGGGGAGAATCAGGTATTTTGATCTATCGACGTAGCTTAAGATATGATCCTGCGGATCATCCAGATCAACCCTGCGCAAGGCCACCGTTACGATCTGTGTGCCTGATGCGTCGAGGGATTTGCTCATCTCTTCGGGGGAGCGGAACTTGCCGGTTCCCATTAGAAGGCGGGAGCTAAAACTTCTACCCGCGATGGTTAGTGTGTCGTTATCATTCATCAGTCGTTACAGGTATATTGACAATTGTTCAATATACCATAGTCTTGACGGAGAGCGGTTATGACCGTGCGCCACGCACTGCTGTAGCCCCCATCACTTGCTGTGCGCCATCCACCCTTAATTGCCCGTAATGGCGCCGGAGGCAGGGAGCGTAGCGACAGCTACCGGAGCAAACGCAAAAAGACACTTAAATCCTGGCGTCAGCGATGATGGTTGTGGCCCAGCCACTGCGTTGCGCGCTAAACTGCTATGCTTACCTTGTCGCCCATGCCGTAGTCGTTTGATGGGTTTTGGGCTGTCATGTTGTATTCAAATAGAGCGGATATGGTTGTGGTTCGCTGGGCGGCGAAAGAGTATTGCATCTCATTTGTTGTGTTCGCCATCGGCTTGGAATAACCTTGTTCCCCTCTATCTTTGGCCTTCTCCGGGATCTGATCGGGTTCGTCGTTCAAAAAATTATCCTCCCGCAACATATTGAGGATTTCTTTAAGCAGGTCTTTCATCGACGTAAAAGAGATACCACCTGATGGAAGTTCGGGAGCGTCCCCGCCCATCTTTTCCAGAAGGTCGCGCAGGAAAGCTTCCAGGTCTTTCGGGATATTTTCCTTGATTCTCTCTGCGATGGCCGGAATGCCAAGCCCAGCGTCTTTACCCTCGCCGAGTCGATTTTTTTCGTTATATTCCTGATTGGCCTTAACATCGCTGAGGAAACTTTTCACCTGACTCGTAAAAAAACCGGCCACTTGATCAAGACCCTCCGGTCCCATGCCAAGGGCCGATTCGAGTTCATTAAAAAGCCCGTCGGTAGCGTTTACGAATTCGGTGAAATCCTTTTCGCTCATGGAGAAGAGGTCGGCGGCTTCGGCTGACCACTCGTTAAAGACCGACTGGTCGAGATTGGCGAGTTTTTCAGCCGCCCCGTCGATTTTAGCCAGAAACGAAAAATCGAGAGATAACCCGGCCTCGTATCTTCTCTGGTACTCCTGATGTATCGACTGGTACCCGGTATCATTTTGCGAAGTGAAATCGCGTGTCAGGCTCTCTTCGTTGGCGTAATAAAGGTCTAGTCGTACCGATCCCAGAAGGCTACCGCCGGTGTTGGATACTGGTTTGCCCTGCTCCACAGTCTCGGATTTGGGGGGGGTAGGATCGTTGGCCTGTTTTTTCTCACCCGCCGTGGAGTTCAAGCTCCCAGGCATCGGGAAACCGGTATAACCGTTCAGACCATCGACTAACATATTCAGGACCCTCACTAACCATTTGCTTATTAAATCGGCAAATGGCGAAAATCCCTTTAGGGAAAAATGGGCTGTCCCGAAAAAATTCTATTTTTTATCCCGCTGGTTGGTCTCGGCCCAGGCGTTATATATTTCATCCGGCCATTTCGACTGGAACCAGGCGATAACATCTTTTATTTCCCGGTCGCTTAATGTTGTTGCATAAGGCGCCATGGAACCCCCTTTGGCAAGGGAGCCGTCCTTTATGTAGTTGAAAAGGACGGACATGGAGTGATGCCAGGCGTGGCCGGAGCCGTTTAGCGGGGGAGGGGAGAGTATCCCGGTCGGACCCTGAGTTTTCCAGTCAGGATCGCCTTCGGCGGCTTTTCCGTGACAGTATGCGCAATATTCAGCGAAAATCTTTTCACCGTTTGTTATTCGTTTTTCGTTGATGACACGTTTTATGGCCGACTTTACCGCTTTCTTTGCTTCGATGGCGCCGATAGCCTGTTTGGCCTCTTTAACCTGATCGCAAGAGATCAATATGAGCGCAACACCTAGCGCCAGCAAAGAGTTTTTTTTCATCTGTCCCACATCTCCTTGAGTTTTTCCCTTGCGCGTTTGATCCGGCTTTTGACCGTACCTTCAGGTATTCGCATGGTTTTGGATATTTCCTTGTAGCTAAGCCCCATCAGCTCTCTGGCGGTAAGGATAAGTCGCATCTCTCCGGGCAGAGCGCTTAAAACCTCCTGTACATCATCTTTTATCCGATTCTCCTCCTGTACAGGCGAATCGTTCAGCGGAACTTCCTTTATCTTATTAGCTCGCAGATCGTTCAGGAAGCGGTTTTTCATTATGGTGAAAATCCATGGTCGTGGATTCCTGGTATCTTTGAGCTTGCCGATGTTTTTGTATGCGAGAAAAAGGGTCTCCTGCGCCAGATCCTCCGCGTCAAGACTGTTGCCGGTCAGTCGATAGGCCGATACAGTCAAACCCTTTGAATGGGGCAGGATATATAGCTCGAACTTTTCCCGGTCTGTCATTCTCTGTTATTGCTGTTTGGTATCGGAACTCCTCAGTAAACATAACAGATTCTACTTGACCGCAACACCTGGAGGAATTTTTACATTCTCCGCCACAGCCTGTTGGGCGGCCATCACATAAGCCCACACGTCGATATCTTCGATATCCACAAAAATCCAGGCGTTGAGTCTCGAATTCTCTGTCTTCAGGACCGGCGGACCGTTGCTTACCTTTATGCTCGCCACCTGGCTCAACGGTATCTGCGAACCGGTCGGGGTTGCGATTAGAACCCTTCCGATCTTCTCAACAGAGTCTCGCAACTCTCTTCCGGGAACGTTTTTAGTATGCGGTCGGTCTGTTGCGGTAGCTCCCGGGTCTGCGCTGTGGAGGTCGCCGGGCCGAACGCGGGGAGACAGACCAGAATCAGCAGGCCCCCCGTTCGACTCACAGGTGAGAAAGTTTTTTGCAGTCAAAATCACTTCAAGTACATGTCTCTGAAAACCTTGGCGATTTCTTCGGACGACTTCCCTTCTTCGGCCATCCGCTTTGTCCCGAAAGTCTGACGCATACAGATACCGCATTGCGAAGCGTGCGAATCGACGTAGCAGGTCAAGAGCGATTTGTGCTTGAACTTCGGATTCATGGCGCAGTAGCAGTAGCAGAAAACCTTGTCGATAAGTTCCGGGATCTCTTTCGCAATTTGATACGCTTTATAAACGAACTCGTTTGACGCATACATGGCGGGCTCCTGAGTGGCCCGCGTTTCATTCATTGATGTGGATTCGAGCATGTTCTGTTGCATTATCTGGGCGCCTAACTTTCTCGACTGGGCGTAAGAGAAACCGGCGGAAAAAGCCATTGCGAACAAAAGTAGGGTTATAACCGCTTTTTTCATGTAGAACTCCTTTTTTCTGAACGTAGAAACTCGACCAGGTCATCAAGCGAGATCGACGATACGACGATCAGGTACCTTGAACCTGGCAGTTTTTTGATTAACATCTGATAGCCCGCCACAGAGCGGCCCCAGAAACCATCGGCGACTTTTTCGACATCCTTTAAAGACGCCAAGTCTATATTACCTTTTAGTGTAAACGATGAGATTAATCCGTTTTTTGATTTGTAGATAGCGTGCGCTGTCATATCTCCGTTGACAGAGCAGACATCGCCTTTCACAAAAAGTTTATCGTTATCGGTTATCGGCTCTGCTTCAAGTCCGAGGCTTTGCGCGGTCTTGGCGGCAAGTTGCATATGGGTGACGCAGGAGTAGCCTTTATGCTCTCCACCTTTTTCACATTGGATATGTCGTCCGAAATAGGCGTCGAGCCGGACAGCGTCGGTCGGCTTCGGCCATAAAGCCACCAACGCAAAAACCGCCAGAGCGGCCATTGCCACGACAAGTCGAATCATGGAGCGGGGACGAGGGCTAACCCTCGACACGGCTTTTTCGATAACCCTCTTTTCAACGATATCTACCTGAAACCCCGGAGGGTTGTTTAGTCCTCCCCTGATTTTTCGGATCGTTTGAAGTTCCAAAGAGCAGGAGGGGCAGATGCTCAGGTGGCGTTCAGTATGACCGTCGTGCGAAACTTCCCCGTAAATGGCAAAATCCCACAGCTGGTCACGGACCGAATCACACTCTTCTGAAAAATCTTCCATACATATAGAACACCGATTCGGACCTAAAAGTTCCCTCATGGACTATTTTTGTGGAAAAAGAAGTGAAGGGTGATTAAAAACCATTTTTGAGGAGAGTTTCCATCTCTTCGGCTGGAACAGGTCGGCTGTAGTAATAACCTTGCACAATATCGCAATCTACAGATCTGATGATGTCGAGCTGTTCTTTCGTTTCGACCCCTTCGGCTACCACCTTGAGTTTAAGGGTATGCGCCATTTTCACGATAGCGCTTGTGATGGCCGACTCCTCTTCACTCAAATCCAGGTTTTTTATAAAAGATCTATCAATTTTCAACTCGTCAATCGGCAACATCCTCAAGTAACTCAAAGAGGAGTAGCCGGTCCCGAAATCATCCACGGAAATCTTTACACCCATCGCCCGGATTGCGCTCAGGTTGTCCATGGCCTGCTCGAGGTCCGCCATGACACCGCTTTCCGTTATCTCCACACAAAAATATTCCGGGGCCAGCCCGACTTTCTTGAGGTTGTCCTCGATAAACTGTGGGAAATCGTGACGATCAAGCCTGCGAGCGGAGAAGTTTATGGAGACCTCACCTTTCGTTAATCCTTTGTTGATCCAGGACTTGGCTGTTTTGCATGCGTCAGCGACCACAAACTCATCTATCTGGAAAATAAGGCCGGTCTCTTCGGCAAGAGGGATAAACTCCGCCGGCGACACCATTGAACCGTCCTGTTTTCGCCACCTCACCAGAGACTCCCAGCCACAGATTATCTGGTCACTGACCGACACTTTGGGCTGGTAAAATACCTCCAGCTCACCTTTATCAATCGCCCCCCGAAGATCGTTCTCCATGGTCAGACGGTGGGCCACCCTCTTGTTCATTTCTCTGTCGAAGAGCTGGTAGTTATTTTTTCCCTTCTCTTTGGCGTGGTACATGGCGGTGTCAGCGTGTTTGATCAGCGTCTCCGGATCCTCCCCGTCAGATGGATATAAACTTACACCCAGGCTTGCCGTTACGACAAGATCGCTCCCCTTCTGGGTGAAAGGCTCTGCAAGCGTTTTGTTTATTTTCTGGGCGATCAGGACAGCGTCGTTTTCGTTACCGATACTTTCCACAAGAACCGTGAACTCGTCTCCGCTGTGCCGCGACACCGTATCCTCTTCCCGTAAAACTTCGTGGAGCCGAAGGGCCACACCTTTTAACAGCATATCTCCCACAGCGTGTCCGTGGGTGTCGTTTACGTTCTTGAAGTTGTCGATGTCGAGAAACATTACCGCCATAATGGTCTCGTCCCGGTGGGCGCTTGAGATGGCTTTTGTCAGACGATCCTTGAAAAGGGTGCGGTTGGCCAGACCGGTCAAGGCGTCGTGGTAGGCGCGGAACTCTATCTCCTCCTCCGCCTTCCTCTGGTCAGTTATGTCGTGAAATACCGAGGCGTATTGGGTAATGGCCCCTTTTTCGTCCCGCGACGCGGTGATGGTCATTTTCTGAAGGTACAGCTCACCGTTTTTTCTTCTGTTCCAGATCTCCCCTTTCCACCTTCCGGTTGTTATCAGATCTCCCCACAGATTTTTGTAATAAGACTTTTCGTGCCGGTGGGAGCGGAGGATGGCGGGGGTATTTCCGACGGCCTCTTCCAGCGTATAACCGGTGATGGTGGTAAAAGCGGGGTTTACGAAAAGGATGACGCCGTCCTTGTCCGACACCAGGACTCCCTCCTCAGCGGACTTGAATACCTGTGCGGCGATCTCAAGGCTTCTCTCGTTCTGTTTCTTCTCCTCTTCATGGCGGAACTCCACCACGATAGTGGAGCAGGTTTCGAGTAACGGCTGAAGGGTATTGATAATCTCCGGGGCATACGCCACGTTTCGCCTGACAAGCCCGACCATACCCACCAGCTTGTTTCCCTTTCTGAAAGGCAGAGCCGCAAAAACGGAACCAACGCTCCCTTCGTCTGGCACTGGATCTGACAGCGCCAACTCTCCGCTATTCAAAACCGGGTCATGCAACCTGTTCATACCGGCGAACTTACCTTCACCTTTAACGAATCCATCAAAAAGCTGGCACGAGTCATTGCCGTTTACGCAACATGAGCAGAGCTTCCTCTCCATACACGCCCTGCCGTTATCGTCATACAGGATCTCTCCGATAAAACCGTTTACGCTCCCTGTCAGTTGACGTATTGTTTCGATGATTTCACTAAAAACATCTGACGGGTCCGCATCGGCTATCAGGTGGGCCTGGGCGCTTGCGATGGTTTGCAGGATCCGCGCGTTACTCGATATTTTTTCTTCCGAAGCTTTTCGCCAGGTTATATCGGTCGATATGCCGCAAACGGCGTAGATTTCGTTGTATCGATCATAGATCGGGAATTTCATCGAAACGTAGGTGTGGGAACCGTCATCGTGCGGTGCGATCTCCTCAAATTCCATTGGGCCGTTCTTATCGATGACCTTACGATCATTCTCTCTGAATGCGTCGGCCATATCCCTTGGGAAAATGTCGTAGTCGGTCTTTCCAACGACCCTCTCCTTGGTGACATGAAAAAGCGTTTCATACCACGAATTGATCAGCAGGTACCTGCCTTCAATATCCTTGACGTAGATAACGTTGGTGGAGTTGTCCAGAACAGATTGCAAAAGCGCCTTGCTTCTCGTGAGTTCATCTTCCGCCCGCCGCCGTCCGGTGATATCCTCTGCCGTTCCAACTACGTTTGTGACGACCCCCCCCTCCATGAGAGGTGACAGGTTTAGATTTACTGTGCGTATGACACCATCTTTTTTTACGATCTTCGTGGGGAAGTTTTCTACCTTCTCACTGGTTTCGATCACACTTTTAAACAGTTTTTCCCCATCATCAATATATTTAGCCGGGAAGAGGGTTGCGTAGTGTTTACCCTTAAGTTCGTCTGGAGAATAACCTGTAACCTGAAGCGCTTGTTTGTTGGCGAAGGTAAAAACACCGTCGAGGTCCATGGTGAAGATACCGTCATTTACACTCGCCATTATCTTTTCGTGGAGCGCAAGGGCTGTTTGCAGATCGTTTTTGATTCGTAGCTGTTCGGTTATGTTCCGAAAGTTGCCCTGGATGATCTTTTTCCCGCCAAGCTCGATAACTTTCGCACGGATATCAACCGGTATTTTTTCGCCACTTGAGCGCAACACAAAAAAGATTTCGTTCGGTTCCACACCGCTTTCAATATGTTGGCGAAATAGAGCGGAGTATCTTTTTACTTCTTCCGGGGGGTGAAGTCTTGACTGGTGAAGGCCGATTATTTCCGCTTTCGGCCTGCCCAGCAGTCGTTCGGCTGAAGAGTTGCATTCGAGAATCAGGCCGGTAGTTGCGTCAGCGACAAATATGGCGTCATAAGCGGACTCCAGCAAGGCGTTGTATTTATCTTCGCTTTCGCGAAGCGCTTTTTCCGCCTCTTTTAGCCGTTCATCGTAGCTTAACTTACCGGATGTTTTCTGTTCAGTCATAGTATGTCACATAACTATCGGTTGCTCGCCCGGAACAGGATGATTTTTTCACACCGTATACAGTATATGCTATCGATTGCGAGACGGCAATTTTCTGTTGATACCATCGCCATTACCTTGCCCGGCGGGGATGGTAAGGGCCTCCTTCACTATTATCCAGAAACTCTACCGGCTCGGCTCCGTCTATGAACGATTCAAAGATGGAACTCTCATCCCGGTTCCTTGTGAGTAATCCGGTTTTCTTATCAATCCTCACGAAGACTATATCCTCCGGGGGAGTGAAGTCGGTGACCGGTTTTCCATCAAGCGCCCTTTGCATAAAAGATATCCAGGTCGGAATGGCGGCCCGTGATCCTGTCTCTTTCCTCCCTATCGGTTTGTTGTCGTCCCGCCCGACCCATACGCCACATACGAGATCGGGGGTGAAACCGATGAACCAGGCGTCGATATTGTTGTTTGTGGTTCCTGTTTTTCCGGCTATAGGTCTCTTTATGGCGCGGGCCACTCTCCGCGCGGTCCCTTCCTGTACGACGCCTGTCATGATGTTTGTCATCAGGTAAGAGATTGACGACGACAGGACGGTGGTGGGCGCCGGTTTCTTCTCCTCCAGGGTATTCCCGTCGCTATCTTCCACAGACTTTATGAACATGGGATCGGGTCTGACGCCCATGTTGGCGAGAGTTGCGTAAGAGGTAACCATCTCAAGCAGAGTTACAGGAGAAGCGCCAAGACCCATGGAGAGGTTTTCGTCCAACTTACTTGTTATTCCGAACCGCTCCCGCGCAAAATCGGCGGTGTATTTCACCCCGATCTTATCCAATACCTTTATAGTCACGACGTTTCTGGAGTGGGTCACCGCTTCCCTGATCGTGGTAGGTCCGAAGAATTTTTCTTCAAAGTTAGTTGGCCGCCAACCCTTGAATTTCGTGAGGGCCTTGTCGTAGATGATCGGTGAATCGATGATTATGGATGACGGGGTCAGACCTTTTTCCAGGGCGGCGGTGTAGACAATCGGTTTGAACGAAGACCCGGCCTGCCTCTGCGCCTGTATCGCCCGGTTGAACTTGGAAGTTTCAGGATCGTATCCGCCGACCATGGCTTTTATATAACCGTTGCGAGGGTCGATGGCAAGCAGGGCGCTCTGTACGTCGGGTATCTGGTCCAAGGCGAGGGGGTACGCTCCGGTCTTGTCCGGTTTGTCCGATAGAACACGAACCATGACGATATCGCCAGGCTTGATTGCTTTTCTGGCGTCTTTAATTTTGGCGACCCAGAGAGCGTTCTTTTTTGTGTTGACCGGGTGCGCCCACTCCATCTGTTTCAGGTCGATGACACCTTTTCCGTCCCGAAAACCTACCGTTACACGTTTCTTGACAACATTAAGGGCCACACCTTTCAGCCTGGCCCCTTTTATAAACAGGCTGGGCGAATTCTCTGATGGCTCCGGTTGTCCCAACGCAGTGTAGTCGATCTGCTCGCCCGATTCGAGATCGACACGCCCCACCGGCCCCAGGTATCCAAGCCTTCGGGAAGTCTCCTCCAGCCCTTCGGTTACGGCCTTGTCGGCGTAACCCTGCAGGTCAAGGTCAAGGGTGGTCCTGACAATAAGACCACGCCGGTAGAGAGCCTGGGCGCCATACTTCTTCTCTATATATCGTCTGACATGTTCGGAGAACCAGGGCGCGTTGTTTACCGGTTTCTTCGCCCCGGCCAAGTCGAACTCCTCTTTTTCCGCCTCCTCCCGCTGGGCGTGAGTGATGGCCCCGATAGCGGCCATTCTGGTCAGCGAGTGGGACCGTCTAATCTTCGCCCGTTTCGGATGGTTGTAGGGGGAATAGTTGGTCGGCGCTTTCGGCAAGGATGCGATCATCGCTATTTCCGCCAGGGAAAGCTCGTCGAGACGCTTGCCGAAATAGGTCAAGGCCGCCGCCGCCACACCGTATGCGCCGTGACCGTAGTAGATATGGTTAAGGTAGATGTCGAGTATTTCGTTTTTGGAGTAGTTGCTGTCGATCATCACCGACAAGATAGCCTCCTTGATCTTCCTCTCGAAGGTTCTTTCGGTCGTTAACAGTAGCTGTTTGGCCACCTGCTGGGTGATTGAGCTTCCCCCTTCGACAACCCTCCCGGCCTTGAAATTTGCGTACATGGCCCGCACGATCCCCTCAAGGTTGAGACCGTGATGTTCAAAAAACGACGAGTCCTCCACGGCGATGGTGGCCAGAATCAGTGTCTGGGGAATCCGCTCCAGCGGCGTGAGTATTCGCTTCTCCACATAATACTCTGAGACAAGCGAGTCGCTGTCGTCGTAAACTCGCGTTACAAGGCTCGGTTTGTAATCCCTGAGCGCCGTTACGTCGGGGAGGTCGTGTCCGTATTTAGCGTAGACATACACGGCGCCACCGACACCGACCAGAGCTGTGAGCAACACGAGCGACGAGAGCAGGAATAAAAATCCACGCACGATTCCACCACTCCGGTCAGCCATCGATTATGTATCCGCTCATTTCCCTGGAATAGAAATCCCGAGTTTATCCATGACCATTTTGAGATCCTCCCAGGTCGCCTTTTTCGCGGACGGGTTTCGGAGCAGGTAAGCTGGATGATAGGTCGGCAGAAGAGGTGTACCCTCGTAGGAGTGAAACTTCCCTCTTAACTTTGAAATAGCCACGTTAGTTTTAAGGAGTGTCTGGGCGGAAACCGCTCCGAGAGTGCAAATAACCGCAGGCCTGATAATCCTGATCTGCCGTTTAAGGTATGGTTCGCACAGCTCAACCTCGCCTGGAAGGGGGTTCCGGTTGTCAGGTGGTCTGCACTTGAGGATGTTGGCGATATAGACCCGATCACGGGAAAGACCCATGGCCAATATCATATCGGTCAGCAGTTTTCCAGCGCGACCCACGAACGGTTCCCCTGTCTTATCTTCATCGGCGCCGGGCGCTTCCCCTATGAACATCAGTTTTGCGGATGGCGAGCCTACGCCGAAAACCGTCTTCGTTCTGGTCGTGGCCAATGAACATTTTTCGCATCCGGTCACTTCGGCCAGGATTGCGTCGAGAGTATCGTTTTCCGGCATGGTCTCTTTGTTATCAGTCTGTTCCATAATCTCACTGGTACCAGTCATAATCCGCTCAAGCCAGTTATCCGGCAAGGCGCCCGTTACGAATCGTGTACCGTAACGCTGGAGGGTTTCAAGCTCTTCGGACAATAACGAAAGGCGGGCCAACCCGGCCCTGCTGGAGTTAAGCATCAATTCGCCTGTCGATTTCAGATTTTATCAGGTCAAGAAGTTTAACAGCTACGACATCTTTTCTCTCTTTGGCGAAGGTTATCTCTTCCCCGTCAGCTTTGAGAACGGTGACTTCGTTGCTCTCCGACCCGAACCCTATATCGGAACGTGACACATCGTTTATCACAATCATATCGAGGTTCTTGCGTTTGAGCTTTTCTCTGCCGTAAGGAATCAGGTTGTGCGTCTGGGCCGCGAAACCTACAAGAATCCTCGCTTCTTTGATTTTCCCCATCTGAGCCAGAATATCGGGGTTAGACTCAAGTTCGAGGGTCATCCTCTCTTCCGTCCTGACTTTACAATCTGGCGCGCGCATGACGCGGTAATCGCCCACAGCCTGAGCCATTATCAGGATGTCGCAATCACCGAACCGTTCCCTGACCTCCTTCAGGGTCTCTTCGGCTGTCATGGCCCGAACCACAGTAAAATCTTCGGGTAGAGGAACATCGCAATGAGCGGCGATGAGAGTAACATCGGCCCCCCTCAGGAACGCCTGTCGCGCAATGGCGATCCCCATCTTTCCACTTGAGCGGTTGCCGATGAAACGGACGGCGTCGATCGGTTCCCTGCCACCGCCAGCTGTTACGATTATTTTTTTCCCTGCGAGATCGTAAGAGAGGTTCAACCGTTCTTTTACGGCATGAAGAATCTCCTCCACGCTGGCAAGTTTGCCAACCCCCTCAACCCCGCACGCAAGTTCTCCCGAGATCGGACCGATAAAAGAGACCCCATCTTTTTTCAGCCTCGCTATATTCGACTGGATTTGCGGTTGGAGGTACATGTTGGTGTTCATGGCAGGCGCCATAAGCACATTGCCGGTTGAGGCAAGCAGGGTAGTTGTCATCATATCATCCGCCACGCCGTTGGCGAACTTACTGATAATATTGGCGGTAGCGGGGGCTACAAGGATCAGTTTCGATTCTCGCGCTA
The DNA here is from genome assembly GCA_029261405.1 of Nitrospinaceae bacterium. Taxonomy (GTDB): domain Bacteria; phylum Nitrospinota_A; class UBA7883; order UBA7883; family JAJDBK01; genus JAJDBK01. The sequence goes on along the minus strand of JAJDBK010000056.1, from coordinate 24,052 downwards.
TGTCGATATGGGGCATCGGCCCTTCCCCCGGTTCAGGCCACTGGCTGGCTCGAATGACAGGCGTCCCTGTCAGGGCTTCAAAGGTCAGGGGTGTTACGAACCGCTCGGCGTTGGCGGTCATCATCACCTTTACATCGAGACGCATATCGAGCAGACGCCGGGCGATATCAGCCGCCTTATAGGCCGCCACACCTCCCGTAACGCAGAGTGTTACCCTGTGTCGGGTTGTTGTCTCTTTCATATCAGACATTATATCCGTAGTCATGGGGAGGGGCTTCGTAAATCTTCCGAAATTTCCCGGAGGTGGCGATCATTATGGCAGTGGCCCCAGCCACTTCTTAATCAAAATGGCGCCGTAGGCAGAGAGCGAAGCGAACGCTACCGAAGCGAACGTAATCAGTCATCCGAATCCCAGCGTCAGCGAAGCAGGCAGTGGCCCAGCCACCCCAGCCACTTACAGGGTGTTTTTTATGGCGTTGAATAGAGAGGTTATTTTCTTTTCTGATTTTACGCCTTTCTCCTTTTTTTCAACTCCGGAAGCCAGGTCGATGCCGTAGATTCCCGGAATTACGGAGGCTTCCCTTGCGTTCGATGGATCGATTCCACCGGCAATGAAAATCGGCTCGTCGAAGGCGGCTATGATTGTCTCTGCGATTCCCCAGTCGTTCTTTACACCTGTGCCGCCGTACATGCCTTTGATGGCTGTATCGAGAACGAATCCGTCAACACCTGCTGACAGGTAATCGCTCATGGCTTTTATCGCCCTTACCGGGTTGCCGTACCCCAGACCTTCCTTCGACCCTTCAGCCTTCAGGTGGATCGACTTGAATATTGGCCGTGAGGTTTTTCGCCTTGTCCTCTCAATAATAGAGGGTGTCTCAGCGCCAGTAAGCTGTATAGCGTATGGGTTTAATTGCTCCAGCATATCGATATACTTACCGTCCACATTATGATTGAACGTCAGTAGAAACGTATTTTTCCTGAATTTATCGAACATGGGGAGGGCGGTCTCTACAGACTGGGATCGGGCGGACCATTCTACACCTACCACCACTCCGAGATAATCGGCGCCGTGGGCGATAGAGATCTCGCAATCATGCAGAGAAGTCTGTCCGCAGATTTTTACTTTCATGAAGAAAAAGGGTCAGAACTGCGACAAAAGCGTCTGGACCTGTTTTGACCGGTATATCTCGACGCTGGCCGCCGAAATCATCTCCGCTGATGAAGTCTGCAGAGCCTTAACCGTAAGATCGACATCGCTTCCTTTCTGCAGGTCGGCAAGGACGCCTGTGATAATGGCGTCGGCGCCCACCTCCGCTCCGAGCATTCGGGTCTCTTCTTCTGTGAGGCTTCCTGTAAAGCGGATTTTCAGATTAGCCATGGCGGCCTCCACCTGTCCCTGGGGAATGACTCCGAACTGGTTCTCCGACACAGCGATCTGTCTGAATTTGATTCCGAGGTATTTGCCAAGCTCCGAGGTCTGTCCATCGGAATTGACAAAATCGAGAACCGCCGCTTTCCTGAAGGATCGTGAACGGTTTTTCTTCACTTCAGAGAGCAGTTTGCTCATCTGTTGGTTGTAGTAGGTTGAGTTGGTAACCGGTATCGGCTCTTCCTTGAGACCAGCCTCCACAAGAAGGTTGGCGCAGGAGACAAGTGTCATCAATACCGGCGCCAGAATCAACAGAAGGTTTCTTTTCATCATAATCGTGACATTATTACACGCCTGCGGAAAATGGCAAGATTAACCCGGATTAACGATTCTTTTCGTATATCGCCTTCAGGCCTTCCAGGGTCAGATGCTCCCTGACCCGGGTTATCGTCGAAGAGGCCGGGGCCACAAGTTTCGCCTCTCCGCCGGTGGCTATGACGGTTGAGGCGCCTCCCAGTTCTTTAATCATCCTTGCAACCATTCCGTCCACCATACAGGCGTATCCGTAAAAAGCTCCCGATTGCATCGAGTGGACCGTGTTACGGCCTATGACACCGGACGGCTCCGAGAAGGTTATCTCCGGTAATCTCGCCGCTTTTTGTCTTAACGCATTGAGCGAAAGGTGGACTCCCGGAATTATCGCCCCACCCAGGTACTCCCCCTTTTTCGATACGGCGTCAATGGTTATGGCGGTGCCAAAATCGACCAGGATCATCGGGGGTTTATCGCTGGTCAAGGCGCCCGCGACGTTGGCGATCCGGTCTGCGCCCACTTCTTTCGGGTTATCGACGTTGATGACAACACCGGTTTTCACACCCGGCCCCACCACAAGCGGCTTGCAACCGAATGCGCTTTGGCAAAAGGCGGTTATCATCGGCATTATCCTCGGCGCCACGCACGATACGGCGACATCCTTGATCGACGCAAGCGAAAGCCCCCGCATGGCAAAAAGCTGGTTTAAAATCACCGCCATCTCATCTTCTGTCCGTTTCTGACGGGTATCGAGTCGCCAGTGAGCCAGCAGTTTTTCGCCATCGTAGACACCCAACACGATATGGGTGTTCCCTACATCAACGACAAGAAGCGTCCCTTTCATCGGTTAAATGTTACCTCTCCAGCAATCACCGCAACCATATCACCGTCCTCTTTTGTCACCATAAGCGCCCCGGTATCATCTATCCCGTCGGCCACACCGGCGACCTGGGAGCCATCCACCATTACCGTAACCGTACGACCAGATATGGAGCAGTGTCGGCGATATTCATCCGCAAGAGCCGAAATACCGGACCGGCGCAAGGTGTCGAGTCTTTTCTCCGCGTTGTTCATGAAGAGGGCAAGCGCCATCTCCCTTTTAACTTCCTCTCCTTTTTCGATGTAAAAAGATGTTGCCAGATTATTCAGTTCATCCGGAAACCGATCAGGGCGGGTGTTGACATTCAAACCGACACCTATTACGGCCCACCGTTTTTCGCTCTCATTTTTCAACTCCGTTAATATGCCCGCCAGCTTTTTGCCATGCGCAAGCAGATCATTCGGATATTTCAGCGACGCATTGACTCCAAAACTTTTCGCCGTGACCGCCAGCGCCAGCCCGACCGCCAGTGTCACAACACCCGGTTGTTCAAGGTTCTGTGGAATCTCCCAGGCGAACGAAAAAGTCAGATTTTCGCCGGGCGGACTGATCCATTTGCGACCGAAACGGCCCCGCCCCGCCGACTGATGTTCCGCCACAACAAGGAGGCCGGTCCCCTCCTCCCTCTTCAGGGTGTCGCCAAGATATGTGTTGGTCGAGCCTGTCTCGGCAAGGGTAGTGAGCCTTCGTCCGAGTTTCTCAGTCGAAAGCGGACCCCGATAAAGGTCCTCATTGAAAAACGACAACCTTATTTCGGCTCCGGCAATATATGGTAACTTTCGGCGAACTCCATACTGGTCCAGTCGCGGTCCCTTTCGAGATCCCTGTATTTATACGGGCTGTTCTGGTTTCCGTGACAGCGCAGACAGACTGTTTGTCCGTCGAAAGGCTGTATGAGCCCCGCTTGTTTCAGTTTGCGTTCACGCCGTTTCAGGCTTTTCCTGTCGTGGATCGCAAGCCATTTCTCGGCGCCACCGTGGCACTCCTCACACCCGATCCCTTTCCATTCGTCCTTCGGATCATCAAAAGAGAAACCGCCATTATCAAGGCCGGTCACATGACACGGCATACACGACTTGTCCCCTTGATAATCGGTGTCGATTTTGAGTTTAGCCTCTTCTTTATGTTTGCCCCGAACTTTCGGTTTCAGAAGGACAAACGCCTGTGCGTGAACGCTCTTCTCCCAGCTTGCGAAGAGTTTCTCGTGACATTTTTTGCACGATTCATTGCCGATATATTCAGGTTTCTCCGCATAAGCGCCAGAGGGGAGCGGGATAAACGCCAGAACAGCCACGGCGATCCACCTGTAAACTTCTGAAACAGTATTCACTTTCATTCACCCCTCTCTTTTCTGTTGACCAGAATTTTTTGCCCGGTTTCGGAGCGTTTATATGTTTGGGAGTCGTTCGGGAAAACGCCGTTTTGCGTTTCCGACACATACTCTTTTATCGCTTTTTCGACTATATCACCCAGATCGACGTATTGTTTGACGAATTTCGGGCGGAAACCGCTGGTCAGACCGAGCAGGTCGTTAATAACCAGTATCTGGCCATCGCAGTCAGGTCCGGCGCCTATGCCGATGGTTGGAATCCTCAGTATCGATGTTATCTCCCCGGCAAGGTCCGCTGGAATACACTCCAGCACCACGGCGAAAGCTCCGGCGTTTTGCAGGTCGATAGCCTGTCGGGTGATTTTCTTCGCTGTTTCAAGCTGTTTGCCCTGGATTTTGAACCCGCCCAACTGGTGGATCGACTGAGGGGTAAGTCCAACGTGTCCCATCACAGGAACACCGGTTTCAATCAGCCTTTCGGTGAAGAGCAGAACCTGCTTTGAGGCCCCTTCCAGTTTGACCGCTTGCGCCCCCTCCCGGATCAGGGTTCCGGCGTTCTGAAGGGTCTCCTCCTCGCTTATCTGGAACGAAAGAAAAGGCATATCCGCCACCAGGAAGGCGCGGGATATCCCGTTTTTCACGGCTCTTGTGTGGTAGGCGACATCCTCCACCGTAACGTTAAGTGTGTTCTCTTCCCCCCGAAAAACCATGCCGAGAGAATCGCCTACAAGGACCACGTCCACACCCGCCTTATCGACAAGGTGAGCGAACGAATGGTCATAAGCGGTGAGGGCGGTGATTTTCTCACCGTCGGTTTTCATCCTGCGGAGGGTATCGACGGTTACGGTTTTGGCCATATCAATCTCCAGTCGGTCAAATGGGGCGGATTATTCGACAGGGATATGGAGATATACGGCAGGGGCAAACCTGGCGGCAAGTCTTCGTCCCGGTCTGCATACGCCACAGATCCAAGCGTTTTTACCAAATTTCAAATCAACAGTAACTTCGTCCCGGTCATCTCACAGACGATCCCGGCGAAACATCAATGATACTACCGCCCTACCCATCAGGCAAACGAAAATTAGATCAGGTCGAACTTATCGGGTTGAAATACTCGACCCCCCTGATGTCTCCGCCGATTTTTTGCAGAAGATTGTCAAGGTCACCTTCGTTATTTACAAAATCTATCTGGCTGGTATTGATGATAAGGAGTGGACCCGGTTTGTAGTTGAAGAAAAAATCGTTGAAGGCTGTATTGACCTTTTCGATATATTTTCTTGTGACCCCTTTTTCGATCACTCTTTGCCGCTTTTTTATCCTTTTCATCAGGGAGTCGGTATCGGCCTGGAGGTAGACGATCAGGTCGGGCGCCGGAATTTTCTCCTTGAGCAGGGAGTAGATCTCCATGTACATCTGGTACTCATGCTCATTGAGGTTTAGTTTGGCGAAAACGAGATCACGCTCGAAGAGGTAGTCGCACACCATCACGCTGGCAGGATTGCCCAACGCATGCCCGGTCAACTGTTTGTACCGGGAGATGAGAAAAAAGATCTGGGTCTGGAATGCGCTTCCTTTTGCGTCCTTATAAAAATCGGCCAGAAACGGGTTTTCTTCCACCTTCTCGAAGACCGGAGTGCCGGCAAGCCTTTCGCACAGCAGTTTGGCCAGAGAACTTTTCCCAACGCCGATGGGGCCATCGATAGCCATGTAGTTTTTCTTCAACCTGCAAGCCTCATTGACTGCCCATTTTCAGGTAGCTCTTTTAACAACTCGGAAACGGTCTTCCCCTCCACAGGGTGGAGGAGCGTGGGGTCGATATCGGATACCGGCTGTAGAACAAACCGCCGTTTCGCCGACTCCTTGTGAGGAATGGTAAGCCGGTCGGTATCCATAACCAGATCGTCGTAGAAAAGGATATCTATATCGATCTCCCTCGGCCCCCATCTACCGGTCTCTTTTCTTCCCATCGCGGTTTCGATCTCCTTTATCCGGTCGAGAAGTTTTTCCGGGGGCAGAGTGGTCGATATTGCGATGGCGGTGTTCAGAAACCACTCCTGATCTTCATTTCCCACAGGTTCGGTTTCGTAATACGATCCCGCTCCCAAAGGCGAAACACCGTCAGTTTCGAGTATGGCGCCGATGGCCATAATGACATTACCCACGGTGTCCCCTTCGTTTGCGCCGAGGCCGAGAAATACTTTTGCCACTATTAATCGAAGATAAGGTTCAGGCCGGTGAGCCTGTTTCCGATCTCTTTCATTACCCGCTCTTCTTCTTCCACCCCTTTGGCGGCGAAAGTAACTGAGAAACGAACAAACCGCCCTGCGTCATCCCACGGTACCGTGGAAATCAATTTTTCAGCTATCAGCCATTGTGAAAAATCTTCAGCAGTGGCGAATTCGGGGCCGCCTTCGATAGCTTTTGGCGCCTGCATATAGAGGTAGAAGGTACCTCCCGGCATTGAGGCGCGAAATCCGGCGCCGTTTAATGCGTTGACCAGCAGTTTTAATCTTCGTTCGTATTTTCCCTTGATCTCTTCAGTGATCCGAGGGTTGTCAAGGGCGGTGACTCCCGCTTTCTGGATGGCGATAAACTGGCCGGAGTCACAGTTGTCTTTCACATTGGCGAAAGCGTTGACCACCAGCCTGTTCCCAGTGACAAAAGCGAGACGCCATCCGGTCATGTTGTACGCTTTGGAGAGAGAGTGTATCTCCACCCCCACATCCTTGGCGCCGTCCACGGATAAAAAAGAGTATGGTTTCGAGCTATAAGTCAGCGCCGAGTAGGCCGCGTCCTGGATCACCACAATATTGTTTTCGGAGGCGAACCTTACGACCTTCTCATAAAACTGCGGCGTAGCCTGAGCTCCTGTGGGGTTGTTCGGGTAGTTAATGTAAAGAAGTTTCAGGCTCCCCGGATCTTCGATTGTGTCAAGGTCAGGTAGAAAACCGTTATTTGCGGTAAGCGGCAGGTTGACGACCTTGCCCCCAAGGTATTTCGTGTGAGTGGCGGTGACAGGGTAGCCTGGTACCGTCTGGGCCATGATGTCGCCACTGTTTATGAACGCCAGCGGAAACATGGCAAGCGCAGGTTTCGAGCCGATGGCGTGATTTATCTCCGTCGCCGGGTCAAGCCCCTCCACACCAAAGACATTCTTCATGTAACGGACCGCCGCGTCCTTGAAATCCTGAACACCGTTATCGGCGTAGCCCCGGTTCTCAGGTTTCGCCGATTCCGCCTGAAGTGTTGAAACCACCTCCGGGAAAGCCATTTCGTCCGGCTCCCCGACTCCCATGTCGATCAGTTCCACCCCCGGATTGGCGTTAATAGCCGCTTTTTTGGCTCTTTTGATCTTCTCAAACTTGTATATGGCTGTATCCTTGCCGAAGCTCTCCCCTCCGATCCGCTCTGAGAAGAGACCTTGTATATAACTTTCGCTCGCTTTTACATTCATCCTTGTCGCTTTGCTCCTTGTTTCGTCAATGAGGGAATTGTAGGGCGCCTCTACATGAAGGGTCAAATTATGATAGATTGGTGACCAAACTATTTCCTGTGTCCGTTGTAATGACATTAAAGAGGAGCGCCCACGATGAACGACAATCCGATTATCAACAAAACCGAACTTAAAGATCAGATCACATCAGCAATAGGTATACACGGTCTCTGGAAAAACAGGATAAGGGAAGCGATTTCCACCGGAAAGAGTGATTGGGACCCGGCGTTTGTCAAACCTTGTGGCAACTGCGATTTCGGTAAATGGCTCAACAGCTTTCCCCCCTCGAGTAAAGACGATCATTACAAGGATGTCTATAAACTACACGCCGCATTCCATGAAGAGGCGGCCAGAGTCCTTGACATGGCGTTGAAAGGCAAAAAAGCGGAAGCCGAGAAAGCGTCCGCCTTCGGTAGCGAATACACAAACCTGACGTCGAAACTTACCAAGGCGATGATGGACTGGAAGAGCGCCAGCTGACGTTGCGATTTTGAAACCATAAAAGATACAGGTGGCGATCCATCAGGCTCTCTGGTATGATGCCCGATTGTGGTTATCAAGGAAAACGTTATCAAACCCGATTATTAAGGATCATACGAGGATGAAAAAAGGCGTCCATCCCGATTATGTAGAGTGCGAAATCGCCTGCGCGTGCGGCTCCAAAGTCGTTACCCGCGGGGTTCAGTCGCATGTGCATGTCGATATCTGCTCGGCGTGTCACCCGTTCTATACAGGCAAACAGAAACTTGTAGATACCGCTGGACGGATCGAGAAGTTTAACCTCCGGTTCGCGAAGACAGAGGCGAAAAAGCAGACCGCCAAAGCCGGTTCCTGATCTTAATCAGTAGCCCTCATACACGACAGGTCCGCCAATGCGAACTGCCCTGATAGCTCTGGAAGGTCGCTACTGCGCCCTCCAGGAGAAGATGGGCGATCCAGAGGTTGCCTCAGACCGGAAAGCGTTCGAGAAACTCGCGCGGGAACTTTCGCGAATCAAGGAACCCGTAGAGGCGTTCCGGGAATATAACAAGATCCTCACAAGTCTGGAAGAGGCTAAAAGTGTCATCAATGACGGGGATGACGCCGAGCTGATGGAACTTGCCAAAGAAGAGATCTCGGAACTGACCCCGGAGATCGAACAGCGTGAACGAGCGTTGCGACTCCTACTTCTGCCAAAAAACCCCAACGACTCAAAAAACGTAATTCTGGAGGTCAGAGCCGGAACAGGTGGCGACGAGGCCGGACTTTTTTCCGCCGATCTTTTAAGGATGTATTCACGTTACGCCGAAATAAAGGGTTGGAAGGTCGAAATCCTCTCTTCAAGCGGGACAGGAATCGGCGGCTATAAAGAGGTCGTAGCCTCAATTGAAGGAAACGGCGCATATTCCCGCCTCAAGTTTGAAAGTGGAGTTCACCGGGTTCAGCGGGTTCCTGACACGGAAGCCTCCGGGCGTGTCCATACATCCGCCTGCACAGTGGCTATTCTGCCGGAAGCTGAAGAGGTCGATGTCCAGATCGATCCTAACGATCTCCGCATTGATGTCTACCGGTCATCCGGTTGTGGCGGGCAGTCTGTTAACACCACAGATTCGGCGGTAAGAATCACACACCTGCCAACAGGTGTGGTGGTGTCTATGCAGGACGAAAAGAGCCAGCACAAAAACAGAACCAAAGCGATGAAGGTGCTTCTCTCCCGACTGCAGGACCTAAAGGAGCGGGAAGAAGCCAGCAAAAGATCCGCCGATAGAAAAAGCCAGGTCGGTAGTGGCGATCGATCAGAGAGGATTCGCACATATAACTTCCCCCAGGGAAGAGTCTCCGATCACCGGATAAACCTGACTCTCTACAAACTCGATGCGTTCATGCTCGGAATGCTCGACGAAATGATCGACGCCCTCAATTTCGCCGACCAGGAAGCCTCCCTAAAAAACCTCGAACTAACAAACTCCTAGTGGCTGGGCCACACCCTGTTACGCTGACGCTGGGATTCGTGAGCCTGGTTACGTTTGCTCCGGTAGCGGTCGCTTTCGCTCCCTGCCTCCGGCTCCATTGCTGATGATTAAAAAATCTTGTCCCGATCCCTATGACTCTGGTAGCAAAGATGGGTAGTGCGGGGAGGCCGCGCAAAACACCCGTAAGGGTGTCTGCCAAGGCTTTGCTGGTTTCCGCCTGTTCACGGTTTGAGAAATCGGATTCGACTACCCCTTATCTTGATGCGGAGGTCATTCTCGCTTACACCATGGGGCTGTCCAAAGCGGGACTGCTGGTTCGGTTGAATGACAATGTTGACGATGAAACCGCCGACAGGTTTAACAAACTGGTGGATCGTCGGGCGAAAAAAGAGCCTGTGGCCTATATCATCGGCGAGAAGGAATTTTACCAGCTTGCGTTCAGGGTGACACCCGGTGTGTTGATTCCGAGACCGGAGACGGAGACCCTTGTCGAAACCGCTTTCGACCTTTTTCCGGGTGATACTCCGGTATCCGCTCTTGAAATCGGGGTCGGATCGGGTGCCATAGCCATCACCCTTGCCGACATCAGAAAGAGCTGGCGAATTACGGCGGTCGATCTAAGCTCCACTGCGCTGGCCGTGGCCGAAGAGAACGCAAAACGGCATCTGGTTTGGGAGCGGATAAGGTTTCTGGAGTCGGACATGATGACCGGCGTAACGGAAGATTCTTTCGATCTGATAATATGCAACCCACCGTATGTGCCGTTGAACGACGAAAGAGTCATCGACGAGGTGAGGCTCTATGAACCGCATCTGGCCCTTTACTCCGGGGATGACGGCATGGACGCTATAAAAAAGATGGTGACCGGGGCTCCTTCAAAACTGAAAAGAGGGGGTTTTCTGATTTTTGAGATCGGGGATCGGCAGGGTGCCGGTGTTCGGGGCCTGATCGAAACGAGTGATGGCCTTGAATTTATAAGGATAACGCCAGACCTGGCCGGGTTGGACCGGGTAGCGGTGGCAAGAAGGATCTAATGGAAAAAATAGTTATCGAGGGTGGAATCCGACTTGAGGGGGAAGTGGAAGTTTCCGGGGCCAAAAACGCGGCTCTGCCGATTTTTACAGCCACACTTTTAGCACCCGGCCCGTTCCGTCTCGGAAACATACCCAACCTGCGAGATACCGTAACCATAATAAAGATTCTCGAATCGCTCGGTGTGAAAATCGAAAAGCTGGGGGAGGGTGAGTACGAGGTGGATGGAACGGGTCTGTGCGGACACGAAACGCCTTACGATCTGGTAAAAACCATGCGGGCCTCCTGTCTGACTTTAGGACCACTTCTGGCGCGGACCGGCAAGGCGAAAGTAAGCCTGCCGGGTGGATGCGCCATCGGCGAGCGACCTATCGATCAACACCTGAAAGGTCTGGAAGCGTTAGGCGCCAAAATCGACATCTCGCACGGTTATGTCAAAGCGTCTGTCGATGGACGCTTGAAGGGTGCCAGGATCATAATGGACCTCGTCACAGTGACAGGTGTTATGAACATCATGATGGCCGCCACTCTTGCGGAAGGAAAAACAGTTATCGAAAACGCCGCAAGAGAGCCTGAAATTGTGGCCCTTGCAAAGTTCCTGACCGCCATGGGGGCGAAAATAAACGGCGCAGGCTCCTCTATAATCACGATTGACGGAGTGGAGTCGTTACACCATGTCGATTTTGACAATATCCCCGACAGAATCGAAGCGGGAACATTCATGGCGGCGGCGGCCATAACAGGCGGGGATATTACGGTTACAGGAGTGGTGCATAACGATCTTCACGCCCTGACAGAAAAACTTAAAGAAGCCGGATGTGAGATTACCGAGGCCGTAAAGAGCGTAAGAGTGCAAGGCCCGGATAAGATCAGGCCGATTCATGTCACCACAGCTCCGTTTCCCGGATTCCCCACAGATATGCAAGCGCAGATCATGGCGGTGATGGCCTTGGCTGACGGAGCGTCCATTATCACCGAGACCATTTTTGAGAACCGGTTCATGCATGTGGCGGAGTTGTGGCGAATGGGTGCCGATATTACTGTCAACGGTTCAACCTCAACGGTCTGCGGTGTGAGATCGCTTTCCGGGGCGGATGTCATGGCTACCGATCTTCGCGCATCGGCGTCGTTATTGCTCGCAGGACTCGCCGCTAAAGGAGTCACCCGAATCGACCGAATATATCATTTACAAAGAGGTTACGAGCGGATCGAGAGGAAATTGGGTTCCCTGGGAGCGATTATCCGACGGGAATAAACGTAAATAATTGACTATATATGCTTTATTGAAAGATAATGTTTGGACAAATATGAAATAAAGGTGTGTGAATAGTGCTTTTCTGGGGACCAAACGTGTCGGCTTTGTTAAAAAAACTGAATGCTTCTGAAGGTGAAAAGCGAAGGGCTATCCTTGCCAAACTGGGTAGATCCCCCGAAAAAACCATCGAGACAACAGTCGAATACATCCTGACCAACAGATTAAATGGCGCTGACGCCAGGGAAGTACTCCTCTCTTTTGAGGAGGATATAGCTTTCGATGCGCTTTTGCCACACATCGGCTCAACCAACGAAAATATCAGGACGCTCTTTACCGATGTCGTGAGGAAGCGGTGGATGCCGAGAGAGGTTCAGAAACTGATACCCTGTCTTAACGAAGCAAACCATTACGCCCGGTCAGCCGCCACCGACCTGATGATGGAGTTTCCCAAAACCATCCCGGTATCGCAGATCGTCCCGCTACTGCAAGATGACGACAAGGACAAAAAAAGAAAAGCCATACAGATCCTCACCGCCATAGGGACGAATCAGGCGGGGGCCGCCATCGCAGAGCTTTTGGAAGACCCCAAATCGTGGATTCGGAAAAAAGCTATCGAAGGAATCGTTACCATGGAGTACCGGGGCGCCGCCGAGCTTCTCCGGGAAATGCTGGCGACCGAGAAAGATCCGGGAGTTATAAAAACAGCCATCCACTCCCTGAAATATATAGGTGTGCCATCAGACGCGGTGTTGCTGACGAAGATATTAAGCTCGGACGATATGGTGACAAGGCAACTTGCCGCCGATGTCATAGTGGCTATTGCAGACGCTTCCGTGGTAACCAATATCGTTGCGCTGATGAGAAGCAAGGATACAACGGTGAGGCGTTTGGGCGCCGATATACTCAAGAACCTGAAAGACCCCAACGTCGGGACCGCTCTTATCAAGGCTCTGCGCGACGAGGACTGGTGGGTTCGGGAGCTTGCTGTGGAGGCGTTGAGCAAGATAGCCAACGAAAAGTTAAACGGTATTCTTCGCAAACTGTTGGAAGACAAGGACCCGTATATACGAAGAATCGCCGCCGAGTATTTCTGTTATATAAGCGACTCCAACTCGTATGAAGGGCTTGTTGAGCTACTTAAAGACAAAGACTGGTGGACAAGGGAGAGGGCTATTGTAGCTCTGGGCAATCTTGGCGATCCGAGGGCCATCAAACTTTTCCGGGGCCTGACGAAAGATAAACAGGTGCGCCTTGCCATCCCCGACGCGCTTTCCGATATAGGTGGAGAAGAGTCGCTTGACCTGCTCGAAGAGATGATGACCGACGAAAACCGGGGAGTCAGAATAAAGGTTGCGCGGGCGTTCTGTAAAGTCGGCGGACCCAGGGCCAGAGAGCTGCTGGAAAGAATGTTAAACGACCAGGAGACGGAAGTCCGGGAGGTGGTTGAACGGGCTATTACCGCTCTGGACTCTGGTAAATGAAAACACATCGACTTAACAAAATAAACTTTCCTCGCCACTATTGTTTCAGATAAAATCTACGCCTTGTAAGACGATTCAACTTGGAGTTTAGCTTGAATACACGATCGATCCTTGCCATCGCAATTGCCTTTTTTGTTACCGTAACAACTTCTGATTACGCCAGAGCCGCTTCGACTGATGGAGAAAGAATCATCACAGAAAAGTGCGCCGAATGCCACCTGTTTCAAAAACCGAAGGAGTCTTCGCGAGCCAGATTGTCGGAGCGCAAAGGGCAGGATCTCTACTACTCAGGGAGCAAATATAATGAGTCGTGGCTCATCAAGTGGTTGAAAGAACCGACACGAATCAGGCCGTCGGGCAAGTTCGGACACGTTTCGCTAAAACGGAACAGCGGCGGGGACGGAATGGAGAGCGCCAGCGCCCATATTGCGATTGGCGATGAAGAAGCGATAAACGTCACCGAATATATGATGACCCTGAAAGCTCCGCCAAGCGTAGTGGAACCGGGACTCTACCAGGTCGGAGCCTATCCCCCCGATAGTGGAAAGATCATGTACACTCTTACGCGCGGTTGCAAGTCGTGCCACATGTGGGCGCCCGGAAAAGGTGGGAGGTCCGGCCCGGAACTGTATACGGGTGGGGAAAGAATGACCGCTGACTACATAGCCTCATATATAAAAAATCCCAAAGCCTTCGACGCCGCCCTCTGGATGCCGAGGCAGGGGCTTTCCGACTCTTCTGTCAGTAAGCTGACTTCGTTTATTCTGGGCCAGAGTCGGTAAACAGGAGAATGGGAGTCTGCCTTAACTTAGGGGTTCGTTAGCGAAGTAGTTGCGCCACTCGCTGTAGTGGCGCCGTAATCACCCTGAGTCTGACATGCTTCCAGCCTGCGCCACGCCATGGTGATGAAAAAAGCCGCCATTATGTAGGCCAGCGGTTTGAATGGAGTTGCGTATCTCGGATAGGGCGCCCCTACCATGTGTAGCAGGGTGACAAAAAGTAACATCGAACCTATGAGACGAACCGTAAACCGGTTTCCCACACTCATCGGCGTATAACGTTCCGGCGTAAAAGCCAGAAAAGCGCCCAGAAAACCGGCGATCATAAGCGGTATATGCAAAACCCGCATGACTTCGCGCGTAGATATAAAAAGAGGGTGTCTTTCGTATGGGGTCGATTCTACAGGGTATATAAGCGTATCAGCCACCCCCTGAAGATATGACCAGGACCAGAGGGTGAGCGGTTTACCCACCAGAAACCACTTGAAATGGATGTACGGCTCTTCGGTGAAACGGCGTTTTAGTTCCGTTAAAACCGACACCACGCTTTCACCAACCTTTTCCGCCGCCGGATCGTTCCTGTAAGCCGCTCCCGACCAGTCCGAACTCCCTTCGACCTTGAATGACGGGTACATTCCGTGATGAACGAACATCTGCGCGGGGAACTGACTGCTGGCTGAACCGAGAGTGTAGACGTTTCTCATAACCCACGGGCTGTAAATGAGCGCGAACCCCAGAACCGCCATCGTCACCAGTCGGACAACGCTCTTTTTCGGTATGGAGAGAAAAGATACGAGCGCAAGGATTATCGGGAAATAAAGGAGTGTAGGCCTGACAAGACAAGCCCCGCCAAGAAACAGACCACCATAAAAAAACCATTTCGGCCCCCACTGTTTCGATCCTTTTGCGAACATACACACGGATGCCAATACCAGAAAAGAGAAGAGCGATTCTGTCAGAACGTAGATGTTCATGTTAACAAGGTGCGGGCTTATGGCGGCAAGGGCTGTGACAAAAAGGGCGGCTGGTGGGCTTAAGAACGTTGAGCAGAGAAGATAAATCACCAGAACAGCTACTGATCCTAAAACAGCTTGCGCCCCGGTTATACGATCAACAACAAGAGCGCTCTTCTTTCCGGCGACGCTCATCTCCGCAAAAATCGGATAGTCGGACATCTCCTTGTTGCTGTAGAAATCCAGTTTGTAATGCCCTTCGATAAAAGGGAGGAGGAAGATCGGGTAGCCGGGAAGACGGTACGAGTTGGGAACAGGTTTCTCCCGTCCGTTACTTATGTAACCTTCAATATCAGTGGAGAATACGCCGTAATTTGAAAGGTTGTAGGCGCCCATGAAATATTGGAGGGCGTCGGAGCGGAGTGGAGCCTGGACAACGGTTTTGGTCGCGGCCTCATACCTCAGATACGAACCCACCGCCAGAATTGCAATCAGCAGGAGGAAAACGACTGGTTTATGCCGACCCCTACTCACTTTATAATCGTTATAAGCCGTAACATGGTCAGACGGGGGCCTGACCATGTTACAGACCAGGAATTATTTATTCAGGACCAGGCTTTTGTAGATGCGTTCGACCTCTTTGAGAGTATCTTTCGCTTCACTTCTCAGGTCATCCTGAACTGTAAGTTCGACACCGCCGAGTTTGGCGAGTTTGCTTGCCAGAGAGTCGATTTCGTTCTTTATGGCGATAGCCTCGATCATGGTCGATACGCTCGTTTGGGTGTCACCCGAAAGTTCGTTATGCAAAATACCCCAAAGCTGGTCTATCGACTGTTTTTCAACTTCGATTTGGGTCTCGGATCGTACAGAAGCTGTGTTCTGGCGGTCGCTCCTGAGGGCGGCGATGACACCTAAGTAAGCGGGTTCTCCACCTTCGGCCACATCAATTTCATTTATTTTTACGCCGCCTGAGTGAATGGATACCTTTCCTTTTAAAAGCCTGTAGATAGAATAACTTGGGACACCACCCTCGGTGATAATCCATGTTTGAGGCTCTATGGTCATTTTCTCCATACGGATATTCCTCCAGCAAAATCGGTTTTTTATAAATAGGGGGTCAGGTTTCTTTTAGGCCCAACAACATATCACAGTTTTGGCAAATGCCATATGTTTTTAATAACTTAGACTTAGGAGCCTGTCGGACTTGGGATGATTCTGCTACAAAAGCACAGTTTTGGCCAGATTATCCGCTCTTTTTCGGCGAATAGGTCCACTATTCACCTTAAAACAGCGAACAATCTGACTCAAAACCGAGCTTTTTCGCTAACGAACCCACAAGTCCGACAGACTCCTAGTGTAGATTCTCAACGATCTTTTCGAGTTCTTTGCCAGCCATGCTCATCTTGCCCGGAAGTAGAGGATCGCCCGGAAGCAGAGCCGGTAAAAGCAGGTTCCAGTAGATATGTTTAAAAGCAAGTTTCCCCAGGTGATTTATATAACTCTCTTTTAACAGGCTAAACGGGCCGATACCTCCCAGGGGGTAACTTCCCTTGAGCGGCTCCACTTCGTAGTTGAAATCGAAGAGGAGGGCCTTGTGGAACCCCGATTCGATGAAACAGTTGGAATGACCATCAAACTCTGGCAGAGGTTCTTTCCCCTCCATCTCCCTCATGATATTTTCTGCGATAACTTCCGCTTCGAAATGAGCCACCGATCCGGCTTTTGAGGTCGGCACATTAGTGTTGTCTCCCACGGCGTATATCCGCTCAGCCTTTTTCACTTTCAGCGTATGATCGTCGGTAACCGCGTAACCGAGCCCGTTACCAAGCCCCGATTCTTCGATAACATCCGGGCCGGTATTGGGAGGTATGGCGACTAACAGATCGTACTCCACCGATTCGCCACCATACGACTTGATTACCTTTTTTTCGTGATCGACTTCCGATATCTGGAAATTGGGGATGATGCCGATATTTTTCTGTTCGGCTATCTCCGACAATACCGAAGTCGCCACAGGTTTGGTGAAAGCGCCGGTAAGGGGGGTGACAAAATCGATCGTAACTTTATCCCTGATATTTTTATTCTGGAAAAAATAGTCGGCCAGAAATACGAACTCGATAGGCGCAACGGGGCATTTTATCGGCATTTCGGCGATGTTTAAAACGATCCTGCCCCCCTCGAACATCTCCAGAGGCTCTTGCATGGAGAGCGCCCCTTCCAGTGTATAGAAGGTAAATATGTTGCGCCCCATTCCTTCGGCCATGCCTTCGACCTCCGACGGATCGACGGTACACCCAAGAGCAAGGACCAGAAAATCGTAATCGAAATTACCTTCACTCGTCTCGACCCGTTTGTTTTCGTGGTCGATCAGTTTTATTTCGGCGCTTACGAACTGAGCCTCCGAGGGTATGGAATGATTGATCGGTTTTGCCACGTCCCTTTTATCATTGTATCCGTACAGGTTAAACGGGAGAAACAGGAGACCCGGCTGGTAACAGTGTATGAATCCCTTGTCGATCACCGTCACACACCACTGCTTCATGTCGAGCTTGCGGGTCATCAGGGATGCGAGAACGGTTCCGCCGGTTCCTGCGCCGAGGATTACCAGATTTTTCACGATATTCACTCCATCAAAAACAGTAGGGGGTTTCTCGATTAGATGCGGGAAACGCGAATAGGCTTCTACCAAACGGAGTTAAATGAGGGCTGGTATACGAACATCGCCACTATGTGGAGCCGTTTTTTGTTCAGGTTAGCCGGGAAAGGTTTGTAGGGGGCCGCCGCTTTTACGGCAAGTAAGGCTTCGTCGTCGAGAACCTTGTGACCGGAGGAGCGGATCAGCCTGATATCCACAAGCTCACCTTTGTTTGTCAGCGTAAAACGCATCAGCGCCTTGCCCGACATCCGGTTTACCACAGCCTCCTCCGGGTAGGTCCAGACAAGTTCCACCGCTTTTTTCAGGGAGTTGAAATAATCTACATACTTGAAAGATTTCGTGTTGAGGGAGACTATCGCCTCATCCCCCATATCGATAACATCACCAGTGTCGCTCATGACGTAGCTGTCAAGCTCCTGCCCGTCAAGATCGGGGGACCCTGACGGGCGTTCGATCTGGACCGCCAAGGGGTCGGGTCTGTCGGTAACTTTGGTGGAGGGCCGCCTGGCTTTGGCCTCCTCATCTTTTCTGCTCTTCTCGGTTTTCCTGCCGGCTTCCGATTCGATAGCTTTCTTGATCGCTTCCACAGAAAATATATCCACATCCTTGGCGGACGGTTTTCGTCTCATATCAAGCTTCGGTTTACTGAGGGAAGCGACTTTCGTTTCGTTCTTGACCGGTTTTTGCTCTGCGGTCTCTTTTTTCGCCTTTTCAATGGCGGGAGGGGTCGGATCGACCTTCCGTCTGGGGATGGCGGTCTTGTTCGCCTGATGTTTTTTACCTTTATCGGGACTGTGAGCCTTGCTGTCGGCGCGGCTTAAAATATCGGCGGTGACAGGCTTCTCCCGCTTGACAGGGACAGGCAGATCTTCAACCCGCCCCTTACCCATGTCAGGATCGGTGGTCGGTTTCTCCGGTTGCATCGTAAGATTCACCTTCACAGGCGTTGGCAGACTCTCCCGCTCCGGCGCAAAGAAGTAGGAAAGCCGAAACCCCATAAGATGCAGGAGTATGGAGAATAGAAGAAAAACGCGGATCGATTTGAACATCTCCCGATTATAACAAATCCGTTGCGGGTTGATTCAGGATTGATGTGGGTATGGGTTCCATACCTTAGCGATGGCAAAAAAAATAAAATTGCCAAGGACATTATTAACAACAGACAAGACCAACCCCTTTTCAACTTTAATTTATGCGGGACCTTACAAATAGCGTCTTGTGTGTTTATGACAAAATGCAGTAAGATTATAACCTAAATGACAAGATAGCGATAATTTAATCGAACAAATTTACTCTGGGGCGTATCGTTATGAAAATTTGTAGAATTGGCATAAAAAACTATCGAACCCTCGAAGATATCAACATCAAGTTTCCCTTCTATTATTCTGCAATATGCGGAAAGAATGACTCAGGGAAAACGAATGTTGCCAGAGTAGTCAGATGCTTAATGCGAGATGAAGATCCATTTTTTAGTGGCAGACATGAGGTAGAAGTTGAATTCAAGAATGATTTTACGAAATGGGTGGAACCAAATTCTAACAGTAAAATAACTTTCATTCTAGAATTGGGAATCCATCAAGATCGTGACGTAGCTTTGTACCAATTTATTGAGCAATACCTTAAAATTGAATCAGGGCAAGAAGTCTTGGATGTCAAAATCTCAGTAACCTATAAGGAGGAAATCAGTCAACCCGTGGTGGAAGTTGGCATTCGCGAAAAGATTTATACCGGAGATCAAGCGGAGGAGATATTAAGAAGAATCCATAATTCAAATAGTATTTTTTGTCATGATTCAACAGCGCCAACGTTCTTATTTCGCTATCCCAATGATTACGGTGGTTTGTTACGTGAATTAAGCCCTGAATATCATGTAATTAAAGATAACTTATCCAAAACCATTGAAAAACAGTTTAAACAGCTTGCCAAGGAACCACAAAAAAAAATCAGCGAATTGTTGGGTAGGCTTAATGAAAAATATAAAGTTGGCCTTTCTGTACCAAAACTTGACCTTGAATACCTACCTTTAAACATTACATTGGGTGATAAAAAGATTGATGTTCCTCTTGGTGGATGGGGTAGCGGGACTATAAACAGAACGTTGATATTGTTGACATTATTTAAAGCTCGACAAGTTAGCCGTGCAGAAAAAAATACAAATAAAATCACTCCAATAATACTAATTGAGGAGCCTGAAAGCTTTCTTCATCCTTCTGCCCAAGCTCAATTCGGCCAAGTGTTACAGGATTTATGTGAAGAGTTTAAAGTACAGGTGATTGTAACTACTCATAGCCCATATCTTTTGAGTCACGAAAACCAAGAGGGGAACATACTTTTAGATCGTGAAATAGTCTCAAACCAACAGCGGCAAACAAAATCTATTGATACAACGGGGGACAACTGGATGGAACCCTTTGTCCTTGCTTTAGGTATATCCAGTGAAGAGCTTTCTCCTTGGCGGAACTTATTCTTTAGTTCGAGTGAATGTATCCTACTTGTGGAAGGCGATCAGGATAAGGATTACTTTGAACTACTAAGGGATAAGGCCCATGGCGACAATTGTTTAGATTTTGATGGAGAAGTGTATTCTTATGGTGGGGCAGGAAACCTTTCAAACAATAGCTTGTTAAATTTCCTTAAGGATCGGTATAAAAAGATATTTATTACTTTTGATCTGGATGTGGTGGCAACTGTTGAACCGAAACTGAAAAACTTGAATTTTAAGAAGAATAAAAATTATCTACCCATAGGCAAGGGCGATACTGGGAAAGGAAATATTGAGGGTCTGCTCCCGGATTCAATAAAAAGTAAAGTTCATGTAGAGAATGCAAAGCTAGTTGATGCAGCCTTGAATGGAAGTGGGGAGAAACGAAAATCTGCCCGCAATACCCTGAAAAAGAAATACCTTGAAAAATTTAAAGAGGTCGCAGATTATACCGAAGTGTACTACGGCAATTTTTACCCAATCGTTAAAGCAATTAACAATGCGTTTAAGTGAGTATCGATGAAAGCTACTTTCAGATAATTCCATGAATTTGGTTCAAAAAAATCGGTCATGGCAGGGCGGTAAGCAGTGCGTCGATATCTTCCGGGCTGTTGAAAAAGTGGGGGGCTACGCGGATTCCTGCGCCTCTTTGCATCACCATTATCTTGCGTTCATCTAACCGTTTGACAATCTTAGCATCTTTTTTCCTCTCCCCCGATGTGAAGATGATGATTCCTGATCTTTCCGCGTCGTTTTCTATGGGTGACACGATTTTGTAACCCTTCTTTAACAGGCCGTCGCATAGCCGACCATTGAGGGCAAGAACGTGATCGAGGCTGTTGTGGGGGTTTGCGGATAACAGCATCGAAAGCGATTCTTTCAGGCCGTATATGCCGATCAGGTTCGCCGAGCCTTCTTCGAATTTCTGTGCGTTCTTTTTTATGGTGAAATCTATATCGCCGAAATCGTATTCGTTGATGACCGAATGCCATCCAACCCTTACCGGTTGGAGGTCATCAAGCCTTTTGCGGTTACAATAAAAAATGCCGATCCCTTCCGGTGCGCAGAGCCATTTATGTCCTCCGCAAGCCAGAAAATCTATGCCGAACCTTTTTGTATCCATCGGTATAAGACCGAGCGACTGGATCGCATCGACGAAAAAATAAACGTCATGTTTTTTCGCTATCCGTCCCACCGCCTCAAGGTCGGCCCGGTAACCGGTGGCGTATTGAACGCTGGAGAGGGCTATCACCTTAGTGCGGGAGGTTATAGCCCTCTCGATCATCTCTGGCGTTATCCTGCCACCTTCCGTTTTTATGGTGACGACATTCACTCCGAGCCGGATAAGGTTAAGCCACGGGTAGACGTTGGAGGGGAATTCAAGGTCGTTGATAAGAACCTCGTCCCCCGCTGTTAATCCGAGCCCTTCGGCCACAAGCGATACACCATCGGAAGTGTTTCGTATGAACGCGATCTCATTCTCGTGCGCGCCGACAATGCGGGCGGCGAGGGATCGGGTCTCTTCGATGGTTTTGCGCCACGTCTCAAAGTTTAGATACCCCTGTTCCGATTGTTCCTGTGAAAGGGCGGTCATGGTGTCTCGCGTAGAGGCCGGGAGAGGCGCCATAGCCGCGCAGTTGAGGAAAATCCGACTTTTCAGGATCGGAAAATTCCCTCTTATAAGAAGAAGCTCTTCGGGGTCGAACATTTTATTATTCACAGAATCTGTCTCCCGGTTTGACCTGGTGACCAAGGGAATAGGCATGGGCCGACATGGCGCCTTTGCCGGGTGGTTTTAATTCAGTTATAAGAACGGCGCCATCGCCACACGAGACGGTGATCCCCTTTTTGCCAATATCAAGAATAACCCCCGGATCGCCTGTAAATTCTTCTATGACCTTTGCCATGAGAAGTTTTATTTTTTTGCCGGAATGGAGTGTAAAAGCTCCCGGAAATGGTGACATGCCACGAATCCGTCTGCTGACGATCTTTGCTGGAAGCGTCCAGTTGATGAGAAGATCACCGGGCGCCACTTTCGGAGCGTAGGTGGTCTCATGTTCATTCTGCTGTAGAGGTTCGATTCCGAGATGGTGATACGCTTTGAGAGTCTGCTCCATTATGGCGCCGCCGATCCTCGCCAGACGATCATGTAGAGTCAGAAAAGTGTCTTCCTCAGTGATATCGGTTCTGGTGGACATGAGGACATCTCCAGTATCGAGTGTCTCCTCCATCAGCATGGAACAGACACCTGTCACCTTGTCCCCGGCCAGAATGGCTCTATGTATTGGAGCCGCTCCCCGCCATCTTGGCAGGAGGGACGCATGGAGGTTGACCGGGGCTCTCGACGGTATTTCCAACACCTCTTTAGAGAGCAGTTGTCCGTAAGCGACCACAACAAGATATTCCGGGGCGATCTCTTTTAGTATGGCGCCGGAGTCTTTGTTGCTTGCCCTTACCGGTTGAAAGAGAGGAATTTTAAAACTTTCGGCCATGATCTTGACGGGTGGCGGCGTTAAACGTCTGCCGCGCCCTTTTGGTCGGTCCGGCTGGGTGAACACGGCCTCCACAGAAAAACCGGCCCCTTTCGCGAGGGTTTCCAGAGTCGGAAGGGCGAATTCGGGTGTCCCCATAAAGACCAGCCGGATCGGGTTGTCGGTCACCGGTTTTTGACGAGTCTTCTGAATTTGAGTTTGAGCCAGTCCCGCTTGAACCGGCTTACCCGATCCCAGAAAAGCGCTCCATCGAGATGGTCGATTTCATGGCAGACGAGCTTTGCCATATAGTCAGTAGCGGTAAACTCCCGTACCTGACCATCTGTTCCGGTAAAGCGTACCTTCACCCTCTCAGGGCGTTCCACATCGTAGTAGAGGCCGGGCAACGAAAGACAGCCCTCCTCTTCCACATAACTCCCCTCCCTCTCGATGATTTCGGGATTTATCAGGACAAAGGGGCTTTTTATGTCATCAAGGCCGGTAAACCCCAGCGGATCGCACTCAGGGTTAATAACCGTCATCCTCAAGGAGTATCCGACCTGGGGAGCGGCAAGACCAACGCCATCGTCGGTCAGGAGCATGGTCTGGATCATTTTTTCGCCCAGATCAATGATTGCCTGATCGATTTTTTCTACCGGTGAAGATTTTTTGCTCAGCACAGGATTCGGGTATGTCAGGACCACCAAGGGTTGTTGTTTATCTGTCTTCTGCTCTGGCTGGCTCATGATGTGATTATATCATACGCAAAATTTGTAGTGAAACTGACAATTTTTTGAATTTAGATGATGTAGTTATAAAAAAATGCAACATAAAATTGGATATGGTCTAATAGTAAAATAATAACCACTTGAAAAATAAGAACTTTTATGGTTTGGGAATTATCGTAACATTTTGGCCTGCTGTTTGCTATGTATTAGGGCAAATCAATACATAAGCTGGAGAATAGTCTGATGGAAAAGTCAAAACAACAAAATAGTAAAAATGACTTCCTGAAACCTAACAACGCTTGTAACCATTGTGGCGGGATAATGAGCGATTATCGGGGCATGGTTACATGCGTCATGTGTGGACGTATGGAGAGCCATATCTGCCCGAAATGTACGGTACACAGGGAACAAGACCTGCAACGAACAGCCTGATCGGGAGGAATAGTGTCCTCTCTTGAATGGTCAAATGATCGTTTTCGAGACAGCTGTTATTGGCTGGAGTGACTCTAGTTCCCGTCAGACAAAGTATATTTGAATAAATTTTGAATAGCGCATTGGTGGCGCTCGGATTCGTAAAACCGATATCCGGCTTTCAGATTGATTTTGCCCCCCCACCCGGGGCGAGTGGTTTCCGGTATTTTTTGAAGACGGAAACCGTTCGCCCCGGTTTTTTTTCGGTTTCAGTCAAAACCGGCGTATATACCTCCTGTTTTACCCATTATCCGGGTTAGCGCATAATTAGTCGCCCCTGAAAAAGCAGAAATAGCCCTATAAACGTTGGTTATTCTCAACTTGAGCAGTGTATAATATTGCCATGTAATCACCAATACCTCTCAAAACCTGGAGATTATTCATTGAAATCCAAACCTGAATCTG
>JAJDBK010000055.1 GCA_029261405.1 Nitrospinaceae bacterium | reverse complement strand
CAGATTCAGGTTTGGATTTCAATGAATAATCTCCAGGTTTTGAGAGGTATTGGTGATTACATGGCAATATTATACACTGCTCAAGTTGAGAATAACCAACGTTTATAGGGCTATTTCTGCTTTTTCAGGGGCGACTTATTATGAATTATCCGGGCTAGCGATGGTTTGATATTCAGAACGGCGGTGATTTTTCGATATGGATGGTCAGCGCGCAATAGTGACTCGCAAGTGATATTGGTGAGCGTGAGTTGTTCTCTTTTCAGGAGCGACATAGCGATGATCAATAAAATAAGTTTGGTAAGGGCCAGAAATGTACAGTATGAATATTATGCCACACTCAAAGATGAATTGCTATTCGGCGACAGACCCCGCAAGCGTATCTACTTCGCGGTCCAGTTCCTCGTACACAGCCATCAGGCCCAGCGGAAACAATGACCGGATCAGCTCAACCAGGCTTGTCCACGTCCATCGCTACAACATCCTCGCGGCTGACGATCTCAGGCTCTCCCATCTTCTTCGACTTCTTGCGCTTCTGTGTAATCTGTGGCATCTTCAACATCAGTGGTCTCCTTCTCATGGTTGTTCTTCAAGCTTAAAGACTTACCAGAGAACGGAGGCCGCTTCCAGTTCCAACTAACTTTGACACACTCTCTCCGGCAAGGTCCACATAGTGGGTAATTTACGAAAATGGTTCAGGCGCAGGTCTGCGATAGAGCCGTTGATTGGTCATGTAAACAACGATGACCGTATGGGACGTAACTACCTGAAAGGGACCGAAGGGGAGAAGATAAACGCGATATTTTCAGGGAGTGGTTATAATCTGAGAAATATCCTCCGGGATCTTTTATCGTCTCTCATTACGAGGTGGCGATTTTCAACTCAGAGCTACATGGTTACGATAACTCATATTAAGGCCGCCTGGAAAACAGGGGTTCTTCATGGACGACTAATTAATGATCCTGTTTTCTTTTCTCATTTACGATATCCTGTAATCCAGAAATGGTGTAACCGACATAGATAAACAACAAGCCTGCCGCAAACGAGACATAGAGCCACAAGGAGCTTTTTGTAATGTCTATGACAGCTGACGCAGGATCGTCTGGATCGTAATAGACGGTGACCGCATCCCCTTTTTTTTGTTTGGCCACACCGCTCGACCTGTCTCCACTGGCGTAAGCGAATGAATAACGATCCGATTCAAACTTCTTGCCATCGACCATATAACTGTAACGGAAATGGTATGTGGTCCTGTTCTTTTCGTCGTGGAAGTTGACCATTTGAGATTTTTCCACTCTGCCTTCCACAGGGAGCCACCCGTATGAGGAGAATGAGGCTTTCAACTGGATAAGCGAACTAGTTGCCAGCAATAGACCTATGGCGGCTATTAGCAGGAATTGTATGATCGCGTTCCGTTTTACCCGCGTTATATTTATCGCCAAGGCCTTGTTCGTCCGGTTACCGCTCTCTGCAATTCTGGCATTCATGGCTTGCAGTTGTTCCTCAATGTCCAGTTTTTTTCTGCGCAGATCTTCGATTTTCGATTCAGATAAACTGGCGGTATCGAAATCGAGTTTCCTATCGATATCCTCAATGTCGAATTCTACATTTGATTTTTCCAGTTTTTGAATTGTGACAAGCAGATCCCACGCCTGATGATCGTCAGCGTTGGTTTTAACACAATCCTCAAGCAGTTTTATGGCGGCTTTTAAATCCCCGTCCCGGCTAAGTTTGGCGGCTTTTGAATATACATTATCTTCAGCGAATGGCATTTAGGATTTTCCCCTTGAGGTTGTCATACAGCTAAATGATAAAGCGAAATCCGGCTTCAGGCAAGCCGGGGAAAGAGAGAAACCTTGTCAGACGCCCTTTTTACCACCGAGAACCACTGCGTTTGAAACCAGTTGGTGCACACTTGCCACCATGTCCATTCCGATCCCGTAGTTCGGCAGGACTTTTGTAAACTGCGCCTTGCAGATAGCGCAGATCATCGCCATGGTGTTGACCCCTTTTCGTTCCATAACATCATGTAACGCCTCGGCTCTGGGACTTGCCCCTTTGACCCGCAGGTCGAGCAGTTCGTCTGTCAGTAGCCCCCCGCCCCCGCCGCAACAGAAGGTGACCTCCCGTATAGTCTCTTCATCCATCTCCACGAAGTTGTTGCAGACAGCCTTTATGACATCTCTTGGCACATCAAACTGGCCTCCAGGTTTGTTGCCCATACCGGAGCCTCGCGCAACATTGCAAGAGTCGTGGAATGTGACCACCAGATCGTCGTTGGCGCTCTTGTCGATTTTGATAGCGCCCCGATTTATCAGGTCGAGTGTGAATTCGCACATATGGGTCGGTGTTTTATATTTCGGGTCGAGGAAATCAAACGGCCCGATAAGGGTATTCCAGAAACTGTAGGCGACGCGCCAGGCGTGACCACACTCCCCTACCACGATCCGTTTCACGCCAAGCTCAAGGGCCGCCTCGCGAATTCGCATAGCCACCTTTTTCATCGTTTCGTTATCGCCGATAAACATACCGAAGTTGGCGAACTCGCTGGCGTATGAGCTAACAGTCCACGACACACCCGCCTCGTGAAAAACTTTTCCGTAACCGATGAAACCGTCCACATGAGGTGAACTGAAAAAATCGGCGGATGGTGGTATAAGCAGGACATCGGCCCCTTTCATATCCATCGGATATTTTACGGCGACTCCGGTCTCTTCCTCCACATCCTCTTCAAAAAACTCCAGTGTGTTAGCCAATGCGTTTTTTGCGAGGCCCAGATTGTTCCCTTCGTTAAGAACTTTGCCCAGGATCTCGTTACAATATTTCTGGCCGACACCGATGCTGTCCATGATGTCGCGAGCCACCATCGACACCTCCGCCGTATCGATACCGTAAGGACAATAGACGGAACATCTCCTGCACTGTGAGCATTGGTGGAAGTAGTTATACCACTCGTCGAGAACGTCTTCGGTCAGGTCACAAGCGTCCGCCTGCTCCGGGAAATATTTACCGCCGATGGTGAAATAGCGGCGATAGACTTTCCGTATAAGCTCCTGCCGCGCCACCGGCATGTTGTTCGGGTCTTTCGTACCGAGAAAATAGTGGCACTTGTCCGCACACGCTCCGCACCTGACGCAGATATCCATGTAGACTCGAAACGCCCTGTTAGTATCAAGAATTTCACCCATCTTCTCGATAGCTTTAACTTCCCAGTTCGCAATTTTTTCGCCGGGAAATCCAAGAGCTTCATTATGCTCAGGCTTTGCAGGGTTGGCTCGGTAATGGGCCGTAGCGCCCGGTTCTATCGACGGGACTCTGATCTTGCCAGTCAGCGGTTCAGTTTTGATCTTTGCCATCTAAGCCTCTACCTCATTGACGTGGCGTTTCTCTCTGCTGTCGTCTATCTGGTTTCTGGTCGGGGAAAAGAATATTCCGCCGACGTGGAGCAATTTTGACATCGGCAGGTAGACCATTAATAGAAGGACCAGGAGAAGGTGAACAACAAGGGTCGGATCGGGTGGAACCGGAACCGGGTGGAAGGTGACAAGCCCCATTACAAAAGCCTTGGCGGAGGTAACGTCAGTCCTGACTACGAATTTCATGAACAATCCGGTCAGTCCGATAAGACCTGTCAGGGCAAGAGCGAAATAATCGGATAACGTAGAGAAATAAGCGGTTCTGTCCACCGCCAATCTTCGCACGAAAAGATATACAGCGCTCACCACAAGTCCGATTCCCGCAACTATTCCAGCAAGAGCCATAAGGCTCACCAAACCGGGTACCGGCGTAAGGAAATAACGCAGGTGCCTGAACAAGACCACCGCCAGACAGACGTGAAAAATATATCCACCTATCCAGGTCCATTTGTTCGCCCGAAAAAGGCTCGTGAACAACAATACTTCACCCGCCATCCGCAAAACCACGCCACCTTCTGTCCTTGGCGCTGGCATGGTCGGTATTTTAAGCGGAACAGGAGTGTTCGCGTAGCCGTGGATCCTGTAAATAAACAGTCCGACCGACAGGAAGGTCAGGGAGTAACATAACAGGATGAACAGAACCGAAAAGAGCGTCACCTACATACTCGCTTCTATACGCAACCTGTCGGTTTTGGTAAACCGGCGATTTTGCACGCCTGCTTGGCCGGACCGCCCGGATAAAGCTCGTACAGGTATTTGGTGTTTCCTTTATCCTTGCCCAGCTTTTTGCCGATAGCTTTGGTGAGGATTCGGATCATGGGAGCGATTTTGTATTCATCGTAATATTCACGCAAGAAATTCACCACTTCCCAATGAGCCTCGCTCATCTCCACTTCCTCTTCCTCAGCCAGATATTTGGCGACATCATTGTTCCACTGGTCGAGGTCCATGAGGTAACCATCCTCATCAGTTTCGTAAGTGACACCAGCTAGTTCAAAAGCCATTTTGTATTCTCCTTCAAATGTTTCTGTATGTTCGTTTTTATTATAGTCCCATGCCCATCTCGATATAACCACTTGGGCAGACTTCGGCGCAGATATGGCATCCGTTGCACCGGGTATAGTCGGTAAACATGACGGTACCCTGTGGTTTTTTCCGGTCCCGTTCGATAGCCTCCCTTGGGCAGTAGACCCTGCACTGATCGCATGTGAAACAGAGGCCGCAACTCATGCAACGAGCGGCCTCGGCAAGGGCCTGTTCCCCGGTTATGGTTTTTGTGATCTCACCGAAACCCCGTCCTCTCTCTTCCACCGGGATACTGGCCTCCTCGTTTCTCGGAGCGGGCGGATAATAGTTAAGGAGCATACTTTTTGTTTTCACCACTCGCGCTCTTTTGGCAGGCGCTGGCCGTCTGTTGTTCAAAAAATTATCAATGGAGATAGCCGCCTTACGCCCTTCCCCGACGGAACGGGTGGAGATGCCAAGCCCCTGGGCGTCGCCGCCTGCAAACACGCCCTCAATGGTACAGGCCATGCTGTTTTTATCTACCGTTATCCATCCTGACTTGCCAGCTAAAGACTCCATACCTTCGGGAAGGTCAGGTTTCTGGCCTATACCGACGATCAACGAGGTCAGCTCGATATTAAACTCCGAACCTTCAATGGGAACCGGAGATCGTCTGCCGGAACTGTCGGGCGCTCCAAGCTCCATCCTGATACATTTTAACGCAGTGGCCCTACCGTTATCCCTTATAACCTCCACCGGAGCGCTCAGATATTCGATATGAATCCCCTCCTCTTCCGCCTCAGAGATGTCCCGGTCGATGGCCGGCATCTCTTCTCTCGTCCTGCGATAGAGTATGGTGACTTCAGCCCCCATCCTGCCCGATGTAAAGGCGGAGTCGAGAGCCGCTTTGCCAGCGGAGTCGATCTCTGTGACAGCCTCCTTTTGGGCAAGTCGTGACTCTTCGTCCTCCTCGACCACTGCAGAGCGCAACGATGTTCGGGCCGCGTCGATGGCGCTGTCTCCACCACCTACCACCACCACCTTCGATCCTATATCGACCTTGGCGCCGGAGTTGACACGGTTAAGGTAACTTGCCGCTGTAAAGACATTTCCGGCGTCCTCACCCGGCACACCTAGTTCGGAGCCTTTGTGCGCTCCAATTGCCATGTAGACGGCGTCGTAATCGACTCTAATCTTGTCAAAAGCGACATCAACACCGATCTTCACGTTACACTTGAGCTCGATGCCAAGATCGAGAATATTCTTTATCTCGGAGTCGAGAACATCGCGCGGCAAACGGTACGACGGGATTCCGTATCGCAACATGCCGCCCGGTTCGGCAAACCCCTCAAAAATCGTGACATCGTAACCGCGCCGGGCAAGCTGGTAAGCGCACGACAGACCGGAAGGGCCGGAACCGACAACAGCGATGCTTTTACCCTTCTTTTCTTCGGTAAGTTTTTTAAACTTCAGACCCCGTTTGATGCCGTGATCGCCGATGAAACGCTCCATGTTATTTATGGCGAGCGGACCATCATCCTTCTCTTTCCGGTTACATCCACTTTCGCAAGGATGCGGGCAGATGCGCCCGTGAACACCAGGGAGAGGATTCTTGTCGGTCAGGATCTCCCACGACTCATCAATGGCGGTTTCGAGCGGTTTTTTGTAAAACTCCGCCAAGGCGATGTTCGTTAAATAACCACGGATATCCTCACTGCTGGGACACTCGAACTTGCAAGGCGGCAGTTTGCGCACATAGGTCGGGCATTTCCAGCTTGCTCCGTTGGTGACGACAATATCTTCGGCGTCCGCCTTTTTCAGGTTCATCTCCCCCGACTTTATCAGGGGAAGAGAGGTATGGCTGAACATATCGATCCCCTAGATACGAACGTGGGTTGAAGTATTGAAGGTCGATCTTGCCGACACCGAATCATCAATATGGTATTTGGTGAACGGAAATCCGGTCATCTCAAAGAATCGTTTCCAGCCGATCCGGTCAATCCATTCACCCATCCGCTCATACTGTTTCGCAGAGCTTTTGTAGCAGTCGAGAATCGTCTGGAGGGCTTCGCCAACTTCAGGCCAACGGGGCGGGTTGTTCGGCAGACCCCACATCGCAAGTTTCATGAAAGACGGCCCTTTCCGGGTCGAAGAATTTTTCCCGCCGATCCAGATCGAAAGGGTGTCTGTATTTGCGTCCCTAATCTCCATGGTGGGGCACTGCCCGTGACACGCGCCACAATACATGCACTTCTCATCCACTACCTCCATGGTGGTCTTGCCGTCATCACCCTGACGCGGCCTGATGGCGGCTACCGGGCAGATCGCGACAACTTTCGGTAGTTCACAGATACCGACACCTTGAGGTTTAATCACTGGAGGATGATGATGCTGAACGTTGATGGCGATATCGGCCTGTCCACCACAGTTGATCTGGCAACAGGAGGCGGATATCTTCACACGGGCGGGAAGCTTATCGTCGGTGACGAACTCGTTTATGAACTGATCCATGATCGATTTTACCGATCCTGCGGCGTCGGTTCCCGGCAAGTTGCAGTGCATCCACCCCTGAGTGTGCAGAACATTGGAGAGAGAGTGGCCGGTGCCACCTATGGGGAAACCGAGAACGCTCCTGATCTCCTCCATGAGCGGTTCGATGTCATCTTCATTTGCGAGGGAAAACTCTACGTTGGCGCGGCTTGTAAACCGCAGATGCCCTTGAGCGTATTTGTCGGCCAGGTCGCAGATTTTCCTGACTGTATCGATGCTCATTGTACGAGGTGATCCGGCGCGTACCGTCCACAGTTTGTCGCCACTCTCGGCTACATAAAGTAAAAGGCCGGGTCGCAGTTTTTCATGGTAATCCCACTTGCCGTAGTTCTTTAACATAAGGGGATGCAGGTTCGGTCTATGATCGGGAGCGCCATTGTCCCTCGGCGCCATTTTCTTTTTGGTTTTAACTGACATGTTATATAGTTCCTTATGTTAAATGGCTTTTTCGGCCATTTCGCCCTCTTCGTTACTAACAGCCGGATTATGTTCCGGTTCACCATCAATCTTTGATCCGGTCAACTCCTCGAACTTTATATATGGCGATGTTCTCGGTTGGTTTATCATTTGCGGATCAGGTTCAAGCCCGATACCTTCCAGAAATGTTCCGAGTCCGACACGGGCTATGAATTCACCAATTCGCTCATGTTCAAGTCCGTTGTCACCCCAGAACTCCCAGATGCTGTCGATCAGGTCGGTCAGTTTTGTAAAGTCCTCTTCGGTCTTAAGCGGCATGAAAGGAACCAGAACGGAACTCATGGTGTCCCCGATCTTGAGAGTGCGTTTGCCGCCGATAAGAATGGTGGCGCCACGATCCTTACCCGGTTTGAGCGCCCTGTGCATGACGTTGATACAGTGCATACACCTGACACAGTTATCGTTATCCACATCAATAGTCTTCCCCTTGAGGGAGATACAATTCGTGGGGCATCTGGTAAGCACGTTATCGATGACAAACTCTATCCCTTTATCGTCGATGAACTTGCCGACCTCATCCTGATTGATCTGCATGGCTCCGCGCCAGGTACCTATGACCGGCATGTCGGAGCGTTGCATACTGGCGGCGCAATCGTTGGCGCACCCTGAAAGTTTGAACTTGTATTTGTATGGCAGTTCAGGACGATGCAGTTCGCTGATGTAATTGTCGGTAAGGTGTTTTGTCAAAGCCATCGTGTCGAAGCAGGCCGCCTCGCACCGCGCTTCACCCACACAACAGGCCAGAGTTCGCAGAGCGGGACCGGAGCCGCCAAGATCCCACCCTTTCTCCATCAGCTCTTCAGCCGCCTCGAAGGTTGTTTTGTTATCGGTTCCGAGCAGGAGAATATCACCGGTCATGCCATGCAGTTGCATGATACCCGCGCTATGTTTTTCCCATATGTCACAAAGCTCTCGTAGCTTCTCGGTTGAATAGACCCATCCGGGCGGGGGGATCACCCGGATGGTATGGAACTGGGCTATATCGGGATACTGTTCACCCAGTTCGGAATACCTCGCAATAACGCCGCCGCCATAACCATCGACGTTTAAAACCGTACCTTGCCAGTAGTTCCAGCGATCTTCATACGATTGCTCCAACTGACCGAGCAACTGCCCGACAGCCGGTTTTTTCTCCGAATACCTTTCAAGATCGGCGACAAAACTGGGCCACGGCCCGGTCTTCAACTCATCAAGCATCGGTGTTTCGGTTTTGGCCTTTATCTCTTTTTCAGACATTTCTATTTTCTCCAATGAAATCTTTTTTCATTTAACTGTTCGCCTGGCTCGGAAGGATCGGCCATAGCTTGATAGCCACCGCAAATCCGAACACCACCACTCCGACAAGTCCCAATGAATAAGCCCACTCCACAGGCGATACGCTGTAGTTTGCGTATGCGCCGTCAAGAAAATCACTCGTGATCTCCTTGTCGTGAAAGAACTCAAGCGGCATGATCTGGGCCGGAATGACGATAATATATCGTTCAACCAGCACACCCAACAGTTGCATCCAGGCGGCTGGAATAATGTATTTTAAGGAACGGTTCGTAGCCGGGTTCAATACCAGAATCATCGGAACAATCAGCCCCAGCCCGATAAGGCCCACCCAGAAGTAGAACGTATATTTTCCACCGTTCAACAGCAGAAAACTGGCCGCTTCGTAGTTTTTCGGCGCATAAGCGCGAGTGACGTTTTCGATAAAGATAAAATAGAGAACAACAGCTATAAAGATACCCATCAGTTTTGCAAGCCCGTGGATATGCCGTTCGTCAAGCTCCCTGCCTGTAAACTTAAAAGTGTAATAGAGTGCGAGAATCATGAGGGCGGCGCCGGATGAGAGGGCGGCGGAGATAAAACTTGGCGGCAACAGTGGTGAATTATACAACTCCCGCACAAACACAAATCCGAAAATAGCGCCTGTCCCGGAATGAACGAGTACCGCCAGCAACACCGCCAATAGACCTAGCTGTTTCTCCAGTTTTTCCCTTTCGTTGAACATGGCCCACAGATAGAGGAGTCCCAGCGCCATATATGAGGAGTAAAGAAATGCGTTAAGGGAAAACATCGATCTGGGCTGGATATGAAAAAACGGAATGAAAAGCCGGTCGGGCCGACCCCAGTCGAGAATGATCGCCATCAAGGCCGATACAATCAATAGAACCGCCAGCAGAGCGGCCATTCTGGAGAACGGTTTATACTCCTTCATACCGAAGACAGACGACATCGCCGACAATAACAGCGAACCGGCTGAAGCGCCAATAAGGTATACAGCCATGACAATCGGCATTCCCCACGGAACCTGGTTGTTCATGCCGGTGATGTAATGACCATTCGTAAACATCAGCAAGGCGGAGAGGGGCGCCAGAGCGGCCACGGCTCCAGACACAATCAGAAAGTTTCTGTAACCTGTCGATGATCCATCTATTTTGGTATAGCGTGTTGTCATTATCTACACACCGAGGTAGAAGACACGAGGGTTAAGTCCGAGGTCCGATCTTATCCGGTTGGCCTTCCCGGAACGGACAAGCTCAAAAACCTCGCTCTTTTCATCTCTCAGGTCACCGAACAGCATCGCGCCTTTCCCTTTTTTGGCGCAGGACGTGACACACGCCGGTTCTTTCCCCTGATCGATCAGGTGGGCGCAGAACGTACATTTTTCCACTACCCCGTGCATCCTGATCGGCACATCGGGATTATCGGTCGGTTTGTGATCCACATGCCGCGACACGAAAGATCTCGCTTTGTATGGACACGCGATCATGCAATAACGGCAACCGATACAGCGGTGTTTATCCACAAGAACCAGCCCATCCTTCCGCACAAAGGTCGCCTCCACGGGACAGACATGAGCGCAGGGGGGGTATTCGCAGTGAAAACACATGGCGGGCAAGGATCGCTCCTCCCCGTTTTCCACATGTTTCTGTTTGAAAGTGATTTTTCTGATCCAATGGACATCGTGTTTTGGTTCAGGAAAATCGGGTACGTTGTTCTCTTTATGACATGCGTCAACACAAGCGGTACAGTCGATGTCGCATTTATCAACGTCGATCACCATGGCCCACGACTCTTCCGGCTTTCTGGTGGGCGCTGTTTTACTTGCAATGGCGTTGATGGCGGGAAGCCCCGTCGCCAGCATCGACCCGGCGGCGGTATACGCCCCTATTTTCAGAAAGTCCCTTCTATCTACTGTCATAATATCCGTTATACGGGATAGGTGTGGCAGTTCCAGCACTCAGGAGTGACACCTGAGTACTCGTGGCAACGATCACAAAACTCACCCCTCTTCGGGTGACAACTTATACAGCCCTTCAGACCGTGCCGAGCAAGGCGAACACCCTCGCGCACACCACTGTCCCGGGCCGTTTTGAGCAGATTCATATGGTACCGCCGCATATATTCGGTCTCTTTTACGCACTTCCCCTTCTGTTCTATAACCAGTTGCGGCTCTGCGGAACTTGCCGGACTGACGGCGTTATAGAAAAGAGGGGCCAAAAAAGCCATGACAAGAAGAGCTATCGATAAAGCCCCGGCTTTGACAGGCAAATCACCCCTCCCTTTTTTCGTGCTGTAATTGTTTCCTTCTCAACGTTTGATGTAGGCAAAGTTAAAAACGATTCTTTCGGAATTACAATCACTGCTGATAATTGCGGTATACTGCCAGAATCGTATTTACATGAATGGACACACTCAAGCTAGACCATTGAATAATATGCTGTTATTTCACAAACCCGGCTTCATGGTCTCCGGTCCCCACAGAAGCGCCGGAAAAACTTCTGTATCGATCGGGTTACTACGCGCCTTCACAAGACTGGGGAAAAAGGTACAGCCATTCAAAAAAGGACCCGACTATATAGACCCGATGTGGCTCACCGCCGCCACTGGTCGGGAGTGTCGTAACCTCGATTTTCACATGATGGGAGCGGAAAATATTCTCCGCTCCTACCAGACCGCCTCCGCCGACGCTGACCTTTCCATTGTGGAAGGAAACCTGGGACTTCACGATGGACTCGACCCGGAAGGGAGCGACAGTAGCGCTGGGCTTGCCAAACTGCTCAACCTTCCGGTTGTTTTTGTCATCGACTCATCGCGTATGAATCGTGGTGTGGCGCCACTGCTTTTGGGGCATACGATGTTTGCCCCTGATACAAACATAGCCGGGATAATCCTGAACAGAGTCGGCGGTCAACGGCACGAGACCAAACTCCGACAAGCGATAGAACGGCACGTCGGTCTGCCTGTGGTCGGCGCCATACCAAAACTCGCCGAAGAGATGGGCGTTACCGAAAGACATATGGGGCTTATTCCGGTGAAAGAGGACCCGACCCTGCCGAAAAAGATCGACATAATAGCCGACGCGGTAGAGAAAAGTTGCGACCTTCAGGCCATTCTCGACATTTCAGCCAAGGCGGGTCAAATACCTAAAGCCAAACCGTGCGAAAGATCATCCGCGAGTTTCGATGTCAGCGTGGGGGTGGCAATGGATTCCGCATTCACCTTCTATTACCCGGAAAACCTCGAAGCCCTCGAAGCGGCCGGGGCGAAAATCGTTCCTTTCAGCCCCATCAAGGACAAAACGGTTCCCGATGTTGACGGTATTTATATAGGTGGAGGATTCCCGGAAGTCTACATGGATCAGTTGCAGGCCAACGTTACCATGCTAAACCGGATTCGGGAGATGGTCGAATCGGGAACGCCGGTCTATGCGGAGTGTGGCGGACTTATATACCTGACCCGTTCCATCACCTGGCGAGGAAAGAAAGCAGATATGGCGGGCGCCCTTCAGTGTGATGTCATGATGGAAGAGAGGCCGGTTGGTCTTGGTTACATGAATCTTGCACCCACCGACCACTGCCCATGGCGAAACGTCGTCGAAGATGTGCATTGCCACGAGTTCCACCACACACGCATTATAAACCTCGATAAAAAAACCCGATTCGCATGGGAAGTAAAGCGGGGTTCCGGCATAATTGACGGTTTCGACGGAATCGTCTACAAAAATACCCTCGCCTCATACGCGCACCTGCATCACTGCGGCGCGGTAAGTTGGGCTGAAGATTTTGTCGATTTAATTCGAAAACAAAAAGGGCCTTCCTGAATCTTTTACCCGATACCTACATCTACGTTGAAGTGACAAATTTAAAGAAGAGGGGTAAATGAAATTTACAGTTCTTGTCCATGAAGGGCCGTACAATCATCAGGCGGCGGATACAGCCTACAATTTTACTAAAGCCGCCATTGCCAAGGGGCATGAAATCGTGCGTATATTCTTCTATCACGATGGCGTGTATAACATCACAAATCAAGCCGAGCCTCCCCAGGACGACAGGGACATCTATAAACGGTGGAGCGATATCGCAAAAGATAACGGTATCGATACTGTCGCCTGTATTGCCGCCAGCAAACGCCGTGGGATTAATGACAAATATATGGTCGAAGGAACCAGAATTTCAGGGCTGGGTCAATTGGCCGACGCTGTAATAGGTTCCGAACGACTGGTTACATTCGGTTAGGGGTACACTATGAACGATGATGATGTAAAAAAAATCATGTTTATCATGCGGCAGGCGCCTCACGGGACAATCTACAGCTACGAAGGATTGGAAACCATCCTTGTTTTCGGCGCGTTCGAGCAGGAGATGTCGATGGCGTTCATTGGTGATGGTATATTCGCCGCTGTCAAGGGCCAGGATACCGAAGGCATAGGTATCAAGGGCTTTATCAAAACCTATGGCGTACTGGAAGATTACGGTGTGGACCATATGTATGTGGACAAGGAGTCGATGGAGGAGCGCGGCCTCACGCCAGAAGATTTCGTCGTCGATGTCGAAGTGGTCTCCGCCGCAGAGATAGGTCGTATCATGGAAGAACAACACGCTACCATCCCATATTAAGGAACTGATCGATGTTGCATACAGTCAACAAATCTCCATACACCCACTCCACATTGGCGGAGTGTTCAAAAGTCGCAACACCCGGCTCCTCGATCCTGCTCATCGAAGATGGCGTTTTCGCGGTTCAGGCGGGGGGCGCAAAAGTTGTCGATCTAAACGAAATCATGAAAGACAAAACCGTCTACGCCCTTGAACCCGATATCAAAGCCCGTGGAATCTCGAAGGTGTGCGAGGGGGTAAAGGTTATCGGATACGACGGATTCGTCGACCTTGCTGTCGAGAGCAAAAGCCACGCTTGGGTATAGATTTTGGCATCTCCATTCACTACCGGCTTAAGCGACGATTATAAGAGGTGGCGTGATAAAAAACTCCTCCATTACCCGGAGCGGCTAGAAGACCTCGTAGTTGAGATCGCTGATCCAAAAAGCCCTACCACCGCCGAAAAAAATGAGATATTTTCGCGAATAAAGAGAGCCAACATGGCTATATATACCGGCCCCACCGGGACCGATCAAGACATGTCTATTCCCGTTGAGATGATGAGAAGTCTGGGGCCTGTAGACTACGACATAAACCCGGAAGCGAACCCGAATGGCGTAACCTCCCTGACTCCCAGAGACCATTCGGAAGGCTCGACTTTCGATTATATTCCTTATTCAAATAAACCGATCAACTGGCACACCGACGGTTATTACAACGGCCCCGATAAAACGGTAAAATCGCTGATCCTCCACTGCGTAAGTCAGGCGAGTAATGGTGGCGAGAACAAACTCCTCGATCACGAAATCGCCTTTATATTGTTGATGGATGAAAACCCCGAATATATCCAGGCGCTCATGGATATAAACGCCATGACAATACCGGCCAGAATCGAAAACGGAAAAGTCATGAGAGCCGACAGCCCCGGACCAGTGTTCATGACCTCCCGTAACGACAGCGCATTACATATGCGATACACGCATAGAACAAGAAGCATTATCTGGAGCGATACCGCTACAGGGTCGGCCAGTGCGTTAAGGCGCATTCTGGAGGCGGATTCCCCCTATATTTTCACGGGGCTGTTGCAACCTGGCTGGGGGCTTGCATGCAACAACGTACTGCATACAAGAGAACCGTTCAGCGGTGATGAGATTCGCCTTCTCTACAGGATCCGGTATTTCGATTATATCCCTCACCTTCTTGAGTAGAAACTTCATATAAACATTTCCACCCCGCCGATACTCTTGCTGGATAAGGATTTTACGCGAATCAGATTGACATAGCAGGATATTATCGAACCAGAGTAGTAAATACCTTTACACAATCGTCATGATATTGATAGGATGCCTCTGATGCTCCTCTCATGTGTGGCATCAAGTGGGAATGTTGATTGAGGACTTTGTTAAGTAGTCGCCCCTGAGAAAGCAGAAATAGCCCTATAAACGTTGGTTATTCTCAACTTGAGCAGTGTATAATATTGCCATGTAATCACCAATACCTCTCAAAACCTGGAGATTATTCATTGAAATCCAAACCTGAATCTGACCA
>JAJDBK010000054.1 GCA_029261405.1 Nitrospinaceae bacterium | reverse complement strand
GCGCGACAATCCTTGTTCCAAAACCAGTTTCACAGCCTCTGCTCGAAACTCCAGCGTATAAACTTCTCTTTTCATCTTCTTTACCTCCCAAGTGAATAGTGTACCAATCGGAAGTGTCCACGGAACTCAGGATACCTCACTTCAAATCGGGTGTATCGCGCTCTGTGCGATGATCTCGTGACGACACTATCCAGGGTTAAACCACTAATTTCTATGAGAAAGGCAATATGATGGGATTTATGCTACCTTGAAGTTCACTTAACGAAACAATACTCACTGGTCAAACTTGGATACAAATCAACGACGCTTCAAACGATTGATCGAGCCCCATGCGCAGAAGCTCTATGTCGCCGCTTATCGACTGACCGGAGACCAGGCTGGCGCCGAAGACCTTCTCCAAGAGACCCTTCTTAAAGCGTACCGCGCTCTGGATTCTTTGAAGGATGAGCGGAATCCCGCCGGGTGGGTTTACAGAATCCTCAAAAACACCTACCTGAATGCGCTCGATAAGAATAAAAATGTTCCCCTTCTTTTCGACGACCCTGTCCAATTGGATCAAGTCACGGCGCCCGTCTCACATGACAATTCTATCAATGGTTTAGATGACAGACTTCAGAAGGCGCTACAGAATATTCCCGAAGATATGCGATTTATGTTGGTCGCACGGGATGTTGAAGGTCTTTCGTATCGAGAAATTGCCCACATGTACGGAATCTCTATGGGTACGGTAAAAAGCCGTATCAACAGGAGTCGAGAAAAGTTACGAGAGCGATATCTGAGTAAAAATGAAGAATCTTAGCCACGAGGGAACATTTTCGCTCTCAAATCTGTTTGTCATAGTAAGAGGAGGCGAACAATGAGATGCGAAGAGTGTCGAGAGCTTATTTGGGACATCGACAACGAAGATCTTGCGGATGATCAACGTAGGTCGGTATGGACGCACTGCAACGAATGTCCCGATTGTGCCGAAGAACTCGAAGAGGTTCGGGAGGTACAGGTCGCTTTGCGTGGCGCCAGGCGCATTAATATTGAATCGAGGACCAAATCGGTACTTAACAAGGTCTACGATCAGATAGAGCGGGAGCAACCAAAAACAGCCTCGATTTTGTCATGGCGCCCTCTTGCCGGTTATCTCGCAACAGCCGCCGTTGCGCTTTTTGCGATCATTACTCTTGCACCGAATGAAACCACTGCGCTCACCATCGACAAACTGACGACCAAGCACCGCATTTGCATCACTGAAGGGCATCACAAGAACTATCGGTGCAATACCGAAGCCGCCTTTGCCGAATTGACCATGAATGAGCTCGGTTTCACTGCGCGCCCCTTCGAAGCGCCAGCCGGGACCTTCAAAAAAGGTGACATCTGTCACATCAGCGGGAACAAGGTGGCCCACGCGCTTCTTGATATCAATGGGGAAACGGTTTCTTACTTCCGGTTATTCGATATCAGTGAAAACGTGAAAAAGGATGGGAACTGGGTCCTGTACTCGGAAAATGTCTGGTCGATGAAGCGCCAGGGACACCTTGTAGTCCTGCGACAATTCGATCAGGGAGATTTCGATCTTTATACCGGCAAGGTGACGATTACCGATCTCAAGCAGATATTGAGACAAGCTTCTCCTTGAGGTTGACATGCCTTCTGTCTCAATGTGGCATTTGATTAAGTCGCTCCCATCTCTTTTTCTCGCCCCTTTGCCCGCCAGGTCGATATTTTTTCATGATTTTTAAGACTGTATGGAACAATTTAGCTTTGAGAGTTGTTTATAAAGCTATAATTTGAAATTGCGGCAAGACAAAACGACTGATTCATCCAAGGAGAAATGAGAAGTTGAGCATCACAAGATACATTGCGCTAGCCATGGTAATGGTCATAACCCCGTCTTACGTCATGGCCGATCAGCCACTCACTCTTGATGAAGCTGTGCAAATCGTTCGAGATGCGAATCCAGGATTGGCGGCGCAAAGGTCCTTGGCCGATGCCGCCGAAGAAAAGCCGTCCCAAGCCGGATCGCTTCCCGATCCGAAGCTGATCCTGAATGTCATGAACCTTCCGACGGACTCGTATAATCGAGCCGAAGAGAACATGACCCAGCTTCAGTTCGGTTTTGCGCAGCAAATTCCTTTCCCCGGCAAGCTGGGACTTCTCGAAGATGCCGCTGTACATTCCGCCCGAAGCGTACGAAGCGATCAGCTCGATTACGAGAATAAGGTTGTTCGGAACACGCGTGTAACTTGGTGGAACCTTATGTTCCTTGATCGGGCAATCGAGATTGTAAGGAAAAACCAGAACTTGCTTCGCCAGTTCGTACGGATAGCCGAGATAAAATACAAACTGGGAAAAGGGCTACAGCAGGATGTTCTGCTGGCGCAACTTGAATTGTCCAAATTGCTCGATAAGGAAATTGAGCTGGTTTCAGGGCGAGAGCAAACAGCAGCGACCCTCAACGCGCTACTCGACCGCTCTGGTTCAACTCCTCTCACTCTACCGCGAGAAGTAGATGAGACGTTGACTCCGGTCAAAAAAGCTGAAGAGCTGATTGAAGAGGCGTTTCGCTCCCGGCCCCTGCTCGCCTCCCGAGGCGCGCATAAAGAGGCGGCGGCGGCCCGACTCGGCCATGCCAGGAAAGGCTACTATCCCGATTTCACCCTGGCAGCCACCTACGGCTTCCGCGAAGATAATCCGGTCACAAGCCAGCCTCGTAACGATCTTGCTTCTGTCATGATGAGCATGTCGATTCCTCTTTATGCCGGATCCAAGCAGTC
The DNA here is from genome assembly GCA_029261405.1 of Nitrospinaceae bacterium. Lineage (GTDB taxonomy): Bacteria > Nitrospinota_A > UBA7883 > UBA7883 > JAJDBK01 > JAJDBK01. The sequence goes on along the minus strand of JAJDBK010000054.1, from coordinate 19,303 downwards.
ACGAGCAATCGCTCAAAAAACGTATGAGGAAACCGCTGCCGAGCGAGCCTATGCGGAAACCTTTAATCAGGTTCAGGCCGAAATTGTCAGCCTCTCATCTTCGTATCGAAAATCGAGCGCCCAGGCTGAACTATTCAAGACCGGCATCATACCCCAAGCGGCGCAGACGGTGGAATCGATGCGAGCCGGATACCAAGTGAACAAGGTCGATTTTCTCAATCTTGTCCGGGTCCAGATTACTCTCTATAACTACGAAATCGATTACTGGAAATCTTTGGCTTCGGCCAACCAAGCGCTCGCTTCTCTTAAAGCAAGCGTTGGACAGGAGAATGTTCATGAATAAGCAGGTTGTTGTCGCTCTTCTGGTCACCCTCGTCATCGGACTCGGAGTCGGTTATTTTGTCAGTGGTGGAAGAAATGGAGAGCCTACTGGCTCGGATGGCGCCGCCGATCAAAAACCTCTCTATTACCGCAACCCGATGAATCCGTCGATTACCAGTCCCGCCCCGGCTAAGGACGAGATGGGTATGGACTATATCCCTGTCTATGCTGACGGTGACTCCAATAGTGACACATCCGCGGGAACCGTAAAAATAGATTCGGTAACCGCCCAAAACATTGGGGTTCGATCTGCCGTGGCCATGAAAAAGGCTTTGACACGCAATGTGCGGACCGTTGGACGCCTCGACTACGACGAGAAACGGGTTACACGGCTTCATCCAAAAGTCGAAGGATGGATAGAGGAACTTTTCATTGACTCAACCGGAGCGAAGGTAGGGCGCAACACCATGCTCCTCTCTCTCTACTCGCCACAACTCATCTCTACTGAAGAAGAATATTTACTGGCGCTGGAGGGCGCTAAAACGTTGAGCAAGAGTGACCAGCCCGATATTCGGCAGGGGGCCGAGCGATTGGCCGCCGCTACCCTCGAACGGCTCGAACTGTTCGATGTGCCTGAGCACCAGCTCAAGGCGATCCGAGAGGGGAAAAAGGCGATCAAAAATCTTCATATTCACTCCCCATTCGACGGGGTGGTGATCTCCATCGGTGTTCGAGAGGGACAGTTCGTGACACCGAAAACCGAGCTATATACCATTGCCGACCTTTCCAGAATTTGGGTTTATGTCGATATTTATGAAGACGAGATGCCTTGGGTTCGAACCGGTGACGTTGGGGAGATGACTGTCACGGGAATACCAGGACGGCTCTTTAACGGAACGGTCACCTACATCTATCCCTACCTTGATTCGAAGACCCGCACCAACAAGGTGCGGCTCGAATTCGACAATCCGGACCAACTCCTCAAGCCGGAGATGTTCGCTCATGTCATCCTCAAAACAAGCCGTCAGGTGGACGCCATCGTCGTGCCGAACGAGGCAATCGTCCGAACCGGCGCCAAGGAGCAGATATTCATTGTGAAAGGGGAGGGGAAATTCGAGCCACGCGATGTAAAGCTGGGAGTCGCTACCGGAGGCGATGTACAGATCATCGAAGGTGTGGCGGCTGGGGAAAGGGTGGTTACCAGCGCCCAGTTTCTTATCGATTCGGAATCGAAGCTCAACGAAGCGACTGCCAAGATGCTTGAGGCGCAAACCGAAAACGCCCCTTCCGATCCCGACATGGACATGAGCGGCATGAAGATGGAAATGCCGGATGATATGAACATGGATAAGATGACATTGGAGGAAGTTAAATGATCAGCGCGATCATTGACAGTTCGATCAAGAATCGTGCGTTGGTCCTTATTGCAACTGTTATTGTATTTGTAGCCGGGCTACTGGCGTTGCGGCAAACACCTCTCGACGCCATCCCTGATCTCTCCGATGTCCAGGTCATCGTCTTTACCAACTTTCCAGGGCAGGCGCCCCAGGTGGTGGAGGACCAGGTCACTTATCCGCTCACTACCGCTATGCTCTCGGTTCCCGGCACGAAGGTGGTCCGGGGGTACTCGTTCTTCGGCTTCTCCTTCGTCTATATTATCTTCGAGGATGGTACAGATATGTACTGGGCTCGTAGCCGAGTTCTTGAATATTTAAACTATGTTGCAGGTCGGTTACCGACCGGTGTCACCCCCACCCTCGGCCCCGACGCCACTGGTGTCGGTTGGGTATATGAATACGCGCTGGTCGATAAAACGGGGAACCACGATCTGGCTGAACTCCGTTCGTTGCAAGACTGGTATCTTCGCTACCCGCTTCAGACTGTGCAGGGGGTCTCCGAAGTGGCGAGCATTGGCGGTTTCGTCAAGCAATATCAGGTTGAAGTAGACCCGGACGCTTTGGCCGCCTATGACATTCCACTCTCTCATGTGAAAATGGCGATTCGGCGCTCGAACAAAGATGTCGGGGGGAAACTGGTCGAAATGGGGGAGACCGAGTATATGGTCCGCGGTCGTGGCTACATTCGATCAATCGCCGACCTCGAAACGGTTCCCATCGGCGTCGATAAAAACGGTACGCCAATCTATCTGCGTAATGTCGCTCATGTGCAACTCGGCCCGGAGCTTCGGCGTGGGTTGGTCGATCTCAACGGCGAGGGTGAAGTTGCAGGAGGTGTGGTGATCATGCGGTTTGGCGAGAACGCTTTGGCCACCATTGAGGGAGTACGAGAGAAACTGGACGAGTTGAGAGGGGGGCTCCCCGAAGGGGTGGAGATTGTACCGGTCTATGATCGGGGTGACCTGATTGAGCGAGCGGTTGATAACCTCAAGGAGAAGCTGATAGAGGAATCGATAGTTGTTTCCATCATCTGCCTCCTCTTCCTGCTCCACGCCCGGTCATCTTTGGTAGCTATTCTAACGCTTCCGCTTGGCATTCTTATGGCTTTCATCGTAATGAACTGGCAGGGGATCAACGCCAACATCATGTCCCTGGGGGGCATTGCGATTGCTATCGGCGCTATGATTGACGGCGCAATCGTGATGATCGAAAATGCCCACAAACATCTCGAAGAGGACGAGCGGCGCAAAGGGGGACTACTCACCATTGACGAACGTTGGCAGGCTGTCACTGCAGCGTCAAAAGAGGTAGGTCCGGCTCTCTTTTTCAGTTTGCTCATTATCACGGTTTCCTTTCTGCCGGTCTTCACATTGCAGGCGCAGGAGGGGCGGCTTTTTTCACCACTCGCCTTTACCAAAACATACGCTATGGCCGCCTCAGCCTTTCTGGCGGTGACACTGGTTCCGGTCTTCATGGGTTATTTTATTCGCGGGAAAATCCCTGCCGAATCGTCCAACCCTGTCAACCGATGGTTGCACCGCACGCATGCCCCCTTGTTACAATGCGCCATCGACCGGCGCAAGATTACTATGATCATTGCTGTTCTCATCTTATTGAGCGGGTTGATTCCTTTTGCGAAACTGGGATCAGAGTTTATGCCCCCTCTTGATGAGGGAGACATTCTTTATATGCCGACTACTTACCCCGGTATATCCATCACCAAGGCAAAGGAACTGTTACAACAAACCGACAGAATATTGAATACTTTCCCGGAAGCGCATCACGTCTTCGGTAAGGTCGGCAGGGCTGAAACCGCCACCGATCCCGCTCCTCTTTCGATGATCGAAACAACGATTCGTCTCAAGCCGAAAGAGGAGTGGCCCGACCCGTCGAAGACCACCAAGGAGCTAATGGACGAAATGGACGCCGCCATAAAATTCCCAGGGCTCGCTAACGCCTGGACCATGCCGATCAAGACCCGCATTGATATGCTCTCCACCGGCATCAAGACCCCTATCGGGATCAAGGTTTCCGGTCCTGAACTTAAAGTACTAGAAACGGTCGCAGGTGAGATAGAACGGGCGATGAAGACGCTCCCTGATACTCTCTCCGCATTTGGCGACAAAGCGGCGGGGGGATACTACCTCGATTTCGATATCAATCGAGGCGAAGCGGCTCGCTACGGACTGACCGTGGGGGATGTGCAGGATGTCATCTCTACCGCAATAGGGGGCATGAACATCACAGAAACGGTGGAGGGACTGGAACGTTATCCGGTAAACCTCCGCTACCCACGTGAGCTACGTGACAACCTTCAAAACCTTCGCCGCGTACTTGTTCCGACTCCCACCGGAGCCCATATTCCTCTCTCATTGGTGGCTGAAATTGTTTTGCGACGTGGCCCTCCGGTTATCAAGACCGAGAACGCTCGCCCCAACGCTTGGGTATATGTCGATATCACCACTTCTGATATCGGCGGTTATGTAGAGCGCGCAAAAAAGACTTTGGCGGAACAGGTGACCATACCGCCGGGGTATACCATCGAATGGTCGGGCCAATTTGAATATATGGAGCGAGCGGCGGAGCGCCTGCGCATTGTTGTTCCGGCCACGTTGCTGATTATCTTTCTGCTACTCTACTTCAACTTTCGGAACATGACAGAGCCACTGGTGGTGATGCTTTCTATTCCCTTTGCGCTGGTGGGAGGTTTTTGGCTGGTCTGGCTACTCGGATTCAACATGTCGGTAGCGGTCGGCGTAGGGTTCATCGCCTTGGCGGGCGTGTCGGCGGAGATCGGCGTGTTGGTGCTCACTTTTATCGATCACGCTGTTGAGGAGAAACAAAAAATAGGCGGGCTTCCATTGAGCAGTGTTGAACTGTTTGAGGCGGTCCATCTCGGCGCCTCGCAACGGGTACGCCCTATTGCCATGACCGCCACCGCCATCATCGCCGGGCTACTCCCGATCATGTGGGGAAGTGGAACCGGCTCTGAAGTAATGCAAAGAATCGCCGCGCCGATGGTAGGTGGAATGGTCACCGCCACCATCCTCTGCCTCCTCGTTCTGCCGGTGATTTATGGACAGACCCTGATATGGAATAGAAGTAACCATGTTGAAACGCTGGAGCCTAAGTAGGACCAATCATGACCCCTTAAAAATAAATTAGCTTTCCCGTAGGGACAAGCGTCCCCTTAAGGAGGACATGCCTTTTATTTCAAACGATTAAACAGTAAGGCTTCTCACAGTTTCTCTTCTCACACTCTACTCTTTTTGCCATCATTTATTTTTTTTTCTGCTCCTTGGAACATTTTGGCTTCGCAAGCTGTTTATTCAGTTAGAAGCTAAAAACAGTGAAATGGCGAAATGATTGATTCACTTATGGACAATGAGCGTCACCCTTCTCTGCCTGGTGACGCTCCCGATTATTTATGGATATCTTCTTATTTGGAAAGAAAAATGACAATGAACTCGACACTTTTATTTGCCCTGCTTCTTATTTTTACCACATCGGCTATTGCGGTGGCCGGGGAGCATGACCATATGCGCGGTCATGATGATATGGCTGGTATGAAACATGATGACCACGGCAAATCGGATAACGAACATTCGGGCCATGGTGCAATGAGCGGCGACAGCACGGCATTTCTGGTCACTAGTGAGATAGATGGCTACGCAGTCACCTTCCATGTTATGAATGCTACCGCCATGCCGGGCGCCGAAAAGATGGGGCGCCACGGCGCCCATCACCTTATGGTGAAGGTTGAACGAGACGGAAAAGTAGTCTCCGGGTTGGTGGCCAACTCCAAGGTGGTCTATCCTAACGGTAAAGAGGAGTCTAAACCACTCATGGCGATGGGGGACTGGCTCATGGCCGCATATGATCTGGGGCGGGTCGAGAAGCATCAGTTGATGCTTCTCTTCAAGACCACCGATGGCAAGAAACACTTTGGCGGGGTCCATTACCCCCAATAGGGTAGACCTCTGGGACGAAAGGAATGACAACGATGATCGAGCCAAAACCAGCCGACAGTGTGCAATGCGCCGGATGTGGCATGATCATTGTCACTCCTTGCCTATACAATGGTCAGGTCTGGTGTTCTGAACGATGCGCTTTACGGGATAAAGAATTTGGTCAAATCCATGACTCTCTGAAGACCGCCCACCTTTCTCTAGCCGAATCGTTGTCGACTGCCCTCGACATGAGGGAGAAGAATACCGGTATGCACAGCAAGAGAGTCGCTTGTCATACGCTTTTATTGGCCCAGCGCTTTTCATTCAATGATGAGTGGCTCCACCAAGTTTACTGGGGAGCTCTGTTGCACGATGTCGGAAAGATCGGCATTCCAGACACCGTTCTTCTCAAGGAAGGCGCTTTGTCAGAGGAGGAGTGGGAAGTAATGCGTACGCATCCGGAAATGGGGAGGAATATCCTTGCCGATGTTCCTTTTTTGATCGAGGCCACCGACATTGTCTTCTCCCACCAGGAAAAATATGACGGAACGGGTTATCCCCAAGGTCTTTCGGGAGAGGAGATACCGCTTGGAGCTCGCCTTTTTGCTCTCGTTGACACCCTCGACGCCATTACTTCTGACAGACCTTACCGCATGGCGGGGTCGTTTGAGCAGGCGCAGTCCGAAATTATCGCAGGCAGTGGGGGTCAGTTCGACCCATCCGCCGTCGGTGTCTTTATGTCTTTGGAGCGCGAATTGCGCGAAATGGTGAGGTTGAAATGTATTCAGCCACACTTTCACGAACAAGGAGAACAGTCATGAGAAACATCGCACTGCTTTTTGCTGTAGCGGTCATTTTGTTGGCTACGTCTGATAACGCAACAGCCGGTGATAAAGTTGATTATCTCAAAACAGGAGCAGTAACGCTTGAAACAACGCCTTGCTGGGATCACATGTTCGAATCGGTTTCGGTAAAAGGAAACGATGGAGTCACAACTGTCCACGGCGATATTGGCAAACACCATTCGCAGTCGGCCAGGAGTGATAAATTGAGAATCACCATCATTTCTCCAAGTGGAGAAATTGTAGCCGAGCGAACTGTTACTTGGCGTCCCAAAGGCAAAGCTATCAAGCAACATAGGGGCAAAGCCCGTTTTAATACGACATTTGAGATGGCCGTTACTGAGGGTTCAATCGTGAAGGTCGACTGTTTGGCGCAACATGAGCACAAGTGACGCGCCAGATCGACGACCGAAGGAGAACGGAATGAGAGCATGGGCCGTTGAGCGAAAAATCGCGGCAACTCTCTTCCTTCTCCTCTTGGGGCTCGGAGTCGTGGCGGGAGCGGCGAACGTGGCGCTGGTGGTCGGCACAGCTCCAAACGCTATCGAGAAACGTTATGCGGTTCCCTCGCAAGAAGTGCAATCTGATCCCATGGCGATTCTGGACGATCCGCGAGCCTGTAAATTAAATTGTGTAACTGCTCATAGTTCCTTAATGTACTCAAAGGAGGATTATGAGCATGACACGAGACCGCAAGAGACTTGAGGCGATAGCCAAAGAGTGAATCACCCCGGGTATTCCGGAGAGGTATTAGTTTGAGTCATGCCACCCTGGCAGACCCGTCCTGTCGATTATAATACATCCGTTCAAGTTCCGCCGGGGGCATGTCGCCGATAGGCTCTAGTAGTCGACGGTTGTTGAACCAGTCGACCCATTCCAGAGTCGCGTATTCCACAGGGTCAACGCCACGCCAGGGACCACATCGGTGGATGATCTCCGTCTTATACAGCCCGATGATTGTTTCGGCCAGCGCGTTGTCGTAAGAGTCGCCAACGCTTCCCACTGAGGGGGAAGCTCCCACCTCAGCCAGGCGGGCGGTATAGCGGATGGACGTATACTGGCTGCCGCGGTCATTGTGATGGATAAGACCCTGGGTACCCGGCCGGGACCATAACGCCTGCTCCAGCGCGTCCAATACCAGGCCTGTATGCATCGACCGGGCGACACGCCAGCCGATAATGTAGCGCGCGAATACGTCGATTATGAAGGCCACATACACAAAGCCCTGCCAAGTGGCCACATAGGTAAAATCAGCCACCCACAGCTGATTTGGGCAGTCAGCCGTGAAATTACGTTGCACCAGATCAGCCGGACGAACTGCGGCCTCATCGGCCACGGTGGTCCTGATGGAGCTATTGCCTCGGGTAACACCCTGTAAACCAAGGGACTTCATCAACCGCTCCACCGTGCACCGCGCCACGCTGATCCCCTCGCGGTTCAACTGACGCCACACCTTGCGCTCGTAGTAACTCGATGGGGCGATCGGCAACTGTGAGCAGATCGGCTCGACCCCATGGGAGCCTCGGTGTTCATCAATAAACGAAACCATTACCTCGGTCGGCGGTCGAGCTCCGCCTGGGCGAAAAAAGCTGACGCTTTGCGAAGAATCTCATTGGCCCGACGAAGCTCACGGTTCTCACGCTCAAGCTCCTTAAGACGGGCGCGATCGTCGCTTGTCAGACCAGATCGGGTTCCACGATCACGTTCCGTTTGCCGAACCCAGTTCCGAAGTGTCTCAGGGTTGCAGCCTATCTTGCCTGCGATAGAAACAATACCTAACCACTGGGAACTGTATTCCCCTTCATGATCAAGCGCCATCCGAACCGCCCGCTCCCTAACCTCAGGGGAGTACCTATTCTGTTTTGACATAACACTATCCTCGCAAGAAAATAGGACTCCGACAATACCGGGGCGATTCAGTTGCTGAAGATTCGCTCGCAACTTGAGGAGATCAACGAGTCTGCTGTTCGTAGCCTTGATGAAGGGTTTGAGGAAACGCTGACGCTACATCGACTGGGGATGTTTGCCAAGGTTGGTCGGTCATTGAAAACGACGAACATCATCAAAGCTGCCTGAGAACGAAAAGACCGTGGATAGTTTCAACTAAGAATGGGATTGACTCGTTTTTCGTTCCCTACACAGGCAAAACCAAAATAAAAGGTGAAATACGCCGGTAAATCCAGTTTTTCAACAAACTGCTAGGCGCGGATGCTTATTGTTGAGTTGCCTGTGGGGCCACTGCTGACCTGTTGCGCATTGGCAATGGCCGCTTTTGTCGCGCTCATGGCGGCTGATGAGAATGAACTTAGCGATTTAATCGGCATTACGTTTGAAGCTCCGGCTACTGGACTCATGACCTTATTCTCCTGGAATTTATTTTTTCTCCTGTTTATCTCTTCGGAAAATGGGGCATGGAGCATTACACTTTTTTTCGCAGGCGGGTAATTGCGGTTGGTGGTCTATCCGTGATTGAAGATTACTCCGAGCAGGAAAGTCAGTGGGGCCAGGGTCAGGATCATCTTTTCATATATTGCGGTCTGTTTTGAAAGATTTTTAAATGCGTCATCGTCGCCTGATTCCTTTAACGAACGTTTTTTGTTGCGCCAGTAGAAGTGCATCAGGTTTGCCAGGGTCAGAACGGTAGCGCCCAAGGTGACTTTTACCGTCAACAACAAACTTGCCCCGATCATCTCCATTCTGGTGGCTATAAGGTAAAGAGCGGTCAGCGTGAGGAGAATGATTACTCCGTCAACGAAGGGCATCCAGCGTTTCTGGATATATTCTTGCGCGGAACGTTTTCCTTCGCCATCGTCTGTACGCGATAACGCCGGTCCGGTGACAAGTTGCATGATAATGGCGGTCATAAATAGAACAGCGCCGCATACGATGTGTGTGACCACGATCAGGTTGTCCATACTATCCTTCTCCCACTGCCCATTCCTTAATCCATTTACTTCCTATCAGGTTTTCCCTGACGAAAGGATCTTTCATAACTATATTCTCAGCTTTTTCCATGCTGTCGGCGACAAAGGTTATCATTCCTCCGCTCCTGTCGGCAAACGGGCCGCCAATATAACCGTCCAAGCCGAGAGATTTCCAGTATTCGGCGTGTTTTGGCGCCACTTCCCTGATTTTTGCCGGGTCACCCTTCATGAAGTAAAAATTGACAAACCGTTTTGACATCGCTTCCTCCGTGACTGTGCGAATAGGTTAACAAGGGGCCGATAGGCGCGGGGGCTGAAGCTGTTATGAACCAGGGTCCCGGTGTTTTGTGAGGGAGAGAAATCCTCTTCTGCTTAACCTGGGACGGTTTTGTGTACGGACCGCTCCATCACGATTGTTGTTCGATTCAGCATCGTTTCTGGCAAGCTGTTCGATTCGCCCGAGCACTGTTTCGAGCAGGGTTAAAATCCTGTCGGGACGTTCGTCGTAGATATTATCAATATCAGGATTGATGATTACCGAGTCGGTTTCAGTCATGGAGCCTTTCTCCATGTAGAGTTTGACCATCTCCTTCGACTCCTTGAGGGTCAGCCCGGTCTCCTCTCTTAATCGTTGAGCGGCGTAAAGAGTATCTCCGCTATTAATGAGGGTTTTGACCTCCTCGGATGGTTCGCGCAGTAATCCGAGATGTTTCATTATGGCTGTGGTCTGGATATGGAGAAGATCGATTTTCCTTCTCAAGGCGCCTACTTCGCCATGGAGTTCACCCTGCGGTTTTTCATGTTTGGTAAGAAGTAAGGCGATGAGCATAAGTAATACGCCCAACAGTAGAAGTTCGTTCAGATATACCATTTCCCCGACCAATATTTAGATCTTTTTCGACTCTGCGCTTATCCGGGAGTCCGACAGTTCCCGGTTATTATACCCCAGCTTTCCCGTCGGGTAACCTTAAAGATTGATCTGATTTCAGGAAATTATCGACCATAATAACCCGGAATCGTATGAGGAGCGCCGTCATGAAACCTTTTGCCAGCTTGATTATGTGGGTCAATCCTGTCTGCGTAGCAGGGGAAGGCTCCGATGGTAGCGCCACTCAGGTAACGCCAACCTTGGTTTATGCAAAAACACTGATTATCAAGGGAGTATGTTAGAATCGATCCATACAGACAAATAAACAGGCCGTATAGAGATTATGGATAATTCAGTTTCACCACCTGCTGAAAAACCGGAAACGGTGGCATATGGTAAAAAGGGGCGGTCTGGTCTGAAACTTGCGGTTTTCGTAGTCATTGCCGCCACTGTTTTCGTAATCTTCAAATATACCGGCCTCGGTTATTATTTTGGCCGGGAATTTGTCGAGGGCCTTCTTGCCAAACTTGGAGTGTGGGCGCCCGTTTCATACATCCTGATTTATACTGTGGCGACTATGCTGGCCGTTCCGGGGACACTGCTTACGATATTAGGTGGTGTCGTTTTCGGAAGTTATTTTGGGACTTTTCTTGTGGTTATCGGGGCGACATTCGGCGCTTCTGGAGCTTTTTTCATCGCGAGGTTTCTTGCCAGGGATTTCATTCAAGAAAAATTTGGCGATACCAACTGGTTTCACAAGCTTGATGATGGCATTCGGGAGGAGGGGATCTATTTTGTTCTTTTCATCCGCCTTGTCCCTGTGTTTCCTTTTAACGGGATTAACTTTGCCACAGGGCTTACCAGCATCAATTTTCGCGACTATTTCTTCGGTACGCTAGTCGGCATTATTCCGGCGAGTTTTGTCTTTGCCAATGCGGCGTCCGAGGCGGTTTCTGCGGCGGAGAAGGGACTCTCCTCCGGTTTTTTACTTTCATTGGTTCTATTAGGTTTTGTAGCGATTGTGCCTATTGCCTACAAGAGGTTCAGAAAACCCAAAAAAACCTGATCGGGTACTTATTATGGCTGACGATAATCGAAGGCTTCCTCCGGGCCAGACTTTGACGGAGAAGTTTCCAGTACTCCATTACGGCGGGATTCCCGCCTTCCAGAAGGAGAGCTGGACGTTCAGGCTGTTCGGGTTGGTGGAAGAGGAGAAAACTTTTACTTACGATGGTTTCATGGGGCTTTCCCAAAATGAGATCGTGGCCGATTTTCACTGTGTCACGACCTGGTCTAGGTACGACAATACCTGGGAGGGGGTCGCCTCTTCGACAATTGTAGACTTATGTAACGTAAAGGCTTCCGCAAAATATGTTTTGATTCATTGTGAGCAGGGGTACACTACTAATCTGTCGTTGCACGATTTTTTGCGAAAGGACGTAATTTTTGCCCATAGCCACGATGGCAAAGCCTTGACACCTGAGCATGGGTTTCCGTTGCGTTTGGTGGTTCCCCACCTCTACGCCTGGAAATCGGCCAAATGGGTACGAGGGGTTGAGTTCATTCAGGATGATAAACCTGGATTCTGGGAGAGTAATGGGTACCACAACCATGGGGATCCATGGACCGAAGAGCGGTTTTCGTAAATTGAATCAATTTCCGTGAATAATCAAGATGGGTTTGAATAATGAGTGAATCAATAGATTGCCTGATTATAGGTGGTGGTCCGGGAGGGATCACAGCGGCCATATACGCAATAAGATCTGGACTTAAAACTGTGATAGTTGAAAAACTGGGTGTTGGCGGGCAGATCGCATTGTCCGACATCATAGAAAACTATCCGGGATTCCCCTCCTTGTCCGGTGGGGAGTTGATGGGCCATTTTGAAGAACACGCCAAAGGGATCGGAGCTACCATCAAATACGCCGAGGTGAAGAATATAAAAGCCGATGGCGCCAAACAGATAGTGGAACTGGCTGGTGAAGAGCCGATCGTAGCAAAATCGGTAATCATCACCACTGGCGCATCTCCCAAACCGCTAGGATTCAAGGGGGAGAACGAGTTCATAGGACGTGGTATCTCCACTTGCGCCACATGCGATGGGCCGTTTTACAGGAAGAAGAGTATCGCCGTAATCGGTGGCGGTGACACGGCTGTGAAAGAATCTATCTATCTATCCAAAATAGCCTCAACCGTCTATCACGTTCACCGTAGAGACAGGTTCAGGGCGGAAAAGGTTCTTCAGGATCGGATCATGGATCGGGATAACATCGAATTCATGTGGAGACATAACGTGGTGGAGACGGTTGGCGACGATATGGGTGTTACCGGGCTGAATATAAAGTCTATCGATACAGGCAAGATCACTGAACTTAAGGTGGACGGTGTATTCGTTTTCGTCGGCGTGAATCCCAATACCCGCTTTATAGAGTGCGACAAGGACGAGCAAGGTTTTATCATTACAAACGAGAACATGGAGACGAGTGTCCCGGGTGTATACGCCGCTGGCGATTGCAGGGTGACACCGTTGAGGCAGGTTGCCACGGCTGTAGGGAATGGCGCCATTGCCGCCTTCAAAGCGGAGGAGTACGTTTCCGAGCTCGAAGGCCGGGCGTATTAACAGTCAATCAGAACAATGATGATTCCTTTACAGAAAAGATGGTCGGAGCGGACTTACATAAATTTGCCACAGGTTAACCCGATTATTTCATGAGCCTGGATCGAACCGGAAATAGCGGCTCGTTATACGTCAGAAACCGCAAAATCTGGAAGAATTTTAACGCAAAAAGAATAAGGCGGGCTTTCGACACCGATCCGCTCAAAAGCGAACTTGCGTTTTCCGTCATTCCGTACCTTCTCCATACCAACCACCCGGACCTTCCCGGATTCGTGGAAAACGAAGAGTTGGTAGGCGGAATCTACTTATTTGAAACAGATCCGGAACTTGAACCAACTATCCGGAAATATTTTCCGAGACTCGATTTTCGAAGGGTAGAGGCTTCCCGCAGAGTTTCGTGGCCATCGATCCACTCACTTCTGCTGATGGGCTCCATAGGTACTGTCGCCCAGACCAAGAACTCCGATTACGATTATTGGGTGGTAATAGACGAAAAGAAACTGGGTGAGATGGGGGTTAAGGCTCACAAATACAAATTAAATGAGATTGAGAAATGGGCCGACGAAAAGAATATGGAGGTCCATTTCTTCCCTTCAGATATAGAAAAAACAAAAAAGGACGATTTTGGTGAAACCGACAAGGAATCAGCCGGATCGTCCCATTCGCGTATTTTAAAAGAGGAATTCTACAGAACAGCAATCCTCACCGCAGGTAAAGACCCTCTCTGGTGGATATTACCTCCCGGTTTGACCGACGAAGAGTATGAAGAGCATAAAAACAATATAAAAAATGAAGGCGAGCTTGGCGGGTCTGAACTTGTCGATCTTGGAAACGTAGGCGCCATTCCTTTGGGGGAGCTTTTTGGCGCTCTGTTGTGGCAGTTTAACAAGGCCATGAGTAACCCGTATAAATCGGTTCTCAAAATGGCTCTCCTGCAAAGCCTCATAACCAAAGGGAGCGGTCCGAACCTGTTGTGTGACTGGTTAAAGACCCTCGTGCAGGAGGACAAGGAAACCTCTGGCGAAGATCCCTACATGCTCATGTTCGAATACGCCAGAGACACTTTCCTGACTGAAGGACGCAAAGCTGACGCAAAACTGCTGGAGAAATGTTTTTTCATCAAGACGTTTGACGAACCTGTAACCGATACACTCGATCATTCCAATCTGCCATATAAGGAGCGGGCCACAAGAGAATGCCTGCGCCAGTGGAAATGGTCTACAGGTGAGCTCTACGATATGAACAAGATCGACTCGTGGGACTTCCAGAAAATTAACGCGCTGGCCACCTCCCTGCACCAGTTCATGATTGAAACGTATAAAAACCTGTCGGACAGGGTTTCGCAAGAACCTAACGTAAAGAGTGTGATATCAGCGGGCGATCTCAATATTATGGGCCGCAAGCTCTACACACTCTATTCTATGAAGGATAAAAACAAGGTCGAGCATCTTAAACGGGTCAAAAGCGAAATCAAGGAACTCGATTCGATCTCGTTTGCTGTTACCGAAAAAAGGGGGATGAAACCTGTCTGGAACCTTTATAAAGGGAACATTTCGAGCGCTCTGAAAAGAAGACTCGCCGTAGATCATATGTTGTTGAAGAAGAGTATGGACCCCGTATCGCTATTGATGTGGCTCTCCCAGAATCAGGTGTTCGGGAAAGGCTCTTTTTTAAACCTCGTCCCAAGCTCATCGCCCGTCTCTCTGGTGGACCTGCAAAAACTGATGGACCGGATATATGTTCTTTTTCCTCCGGTAGAGCTTTCATCCTTAAGCCACGAGGACCTTCTCTCTACACCATATGTCGAGCGAATAGTTGTATGCGTGAATTTTCTGTCGCATCGCTGGATCAAAAATATTGAAAAACTGCACATTCTCTACTCAAATACCTGGGGTGAGCGGTTTTGCATTCCGGTTGAGGGTAAAGCCGGGTTCAAACAATTAATCAAAACGTTGTCCGGGACAAGAAATAGCTTTCTCATCAGCGATCCTGCCAGGTTCGACATATACGCTCCGCAGGGGGAGTATGCTACCGCCCTTAAAAAAGAGATGAAAGTTTTCCTCGCAAAACACTATGTCGCGCTGAAACACAAGGGGAAATAACCAGATCCTTATGACTTCTGTCTCCATAATCATTCCGGCCTGGAATGAGGGGGAGCGCGCGCTTGCCTGCGCCTTAAGCCTCTCTGAAGTCCCTGATGTAGAAGTGATTCTCGCCCTTGCGCAAGGGGATGAAAATACGCTGACCACGGAAGAGAACAAGGTGAAAACCGTCTGGTCGGCAAAGGGGAGGGCGAAACAGATGAACGCCGGGGCCGCCTGCTCTAATGGAAAAGTCCTCCTCTTTTTACATGCGGACACAAAGCTCGATCCAGCATCCTTAAAAAATATTATCGAGGTTATGGAAGATGAAAACGTGGCTTTGGGAGCATTCAGGTTCAGTTCCGACGATGACGGGTTTATGCTGGGCGTTATCGGTTTTATGGTAAATCTCAGGAGCCGTGTTTTTGGAATGCCTTACGGCGATCAGGCGTTTTTTATGAGACGAGAGCTGTTTAACGAAGTGGGAGGATATGAAGACGTTCCTGTTATGGAAGATATCAGGCTGGTGAGATCGTTGACAAGGAGAGGTCGGCTGATCATCCTCGATAAATATGTCGTGACCTCAGCGCGCCGCTGGAAAAAAAACGGGGTTATATGGAATACCGCAAGGAATCTCATCGCCTTGTCGGCCCATCTTCTCGGCGCCGATCCCGTGTCGATCAACAGGTGGTATCATGGGGAAAGTAAGTAGAATTGGATCAGGTGGTCTGCGGAACGCTCATACTGAAAAAAGGAGATGTTATGAATAAAAAGATATTGCCGATAAACTTAGGTGTCAAAGTCGTATTTACTCTTTTCCTGACAACCGCCCTGCTCCCTGGCGCCACTACAGCGCAGGCCACAAATGAGAGATATTCCTCAAGCCATGAAGATGGCGATTCAGATAAATACCGCATACCCGGAAAATCAGCCGATCACATAAAGAAGGCGCTCAAACATGCGGTTGAAATCGGTTTGAGCGATTCAAAGAAAAAATTGGTGGCTGATATTTACATCAAGGCAAAAGGGGAATCGGCGGCGATAAAGGCCGAATCTGAAGTCATCGTCACTAATTTCATGTCCCTTTACAAGCAGGGGAAGGTTACCGAAGAAGCCATCAGGGATTACGCCGGAAAGATGGGTGACCTCAAAACCCGGTTCCTGCTCAACAACCTTAAAGCGATGAACGATGTAAAAAAAATTCTTACCCAGGGCCAGCGCGAAATTATCCATAATATTTACAAGACCCATGGTAAGGGGGGTGGCGAAAAACATGAATAATCTTAGCCCGGATTATTTATGGATGGAATAAGTTCACCCGGATTAGCGGCTATTTTAAGCTTCTTTGTTCCCGGAGCGGGACAGATATATAACGGGAAATTCCTGCGCGGTGTCTTCTGGCTGATAATAACCCCCGGCATGTGGATAGGTTCAGGCGGTTTATTAGGATGGGTATGCCACGTTATCTCCGCCTATACGGCCTACAGCTGGGCTATTAGCGAAGCGAACAGCCCGGATAACAGATTGGAGTAATCCGGGCTGTTCACGGTAATCGTTCTATTCGTATTTTAGCAGGGAATGTATCTTGTACTTCGATAGCTTTTTACGGGCGTTAAGAAAAGTCAGCTCCACCGTACAGGCCATCTCCACAACTTCCGCGCCAAGTTTTTCCACAAGCTCTGCGGCGGCGAGCAAGGTCCCGCCTGTAGCCAGAAGATCGTCCACCAGAACCACTTTCTGGCCTTTGGCGAGCGCGTCCTGATGAATCTCAATCTCGTTTGAGCCATACTCCAGGTCATACGACACCTTATGGGTTTTGTACGGAAGTTTGCCCGGTTTCCTGACGAGAACCACTCCGGTACCAAGGGCGTAGGCCAGAGCCGACGCTACGATGAACCCTCTGGCTTCGATCCCGACAAAAAAGTCGGGTTTATCATCGATATAACGGTGGGCGAACATGTCGATGGTTCGCCTGAACGAGCGGGCGTCAGAAAAGAGGGTGGTCACATCGTAAAAAAGAATTCCTTTTTTCGGGAAATCGGGAATTTCCCTGATGTTGGCTTTTAGTTCCTCTGGCATTAGGTTTCTCCGCAAAAATGGGTCGATCCAGTGGAGTTCTCCACCGGCGATGTTTGTATAATGGTCAACTTAGGTTATATAATACACAGTTTTACAGGAAAGTACGAATGAGAAAACCAGCGGTTATTTTTCTCTTTCTGGCTCTTATAGCGTCGTCAGCTAATGCCCAGCTCACACCATCCGGGAGTGTCGTAGACTTTTCCGCGCATCAGGAGAAGGAGAGTTATCTACCTGGTGAATCGTATCGAATTCTGTTCAGGCTTTTAGTCGATGAAGGATGGCATACACAGTCCCACACCCCCTCGCTCGACAGTCTCATACCAACGATCCTGACTCTCGAATCGACCGACGGTATTGCCCCCGGACGTATCCTATACCCTGCGGGGACAATGGTAAAGTTCGACTTTTCCGATGTTAAACTCTCTTCTTACGAGGGGGAGGTTTTTCTTGGCGCCACCCTCTCCGTATCAGAAGACCTGGCGCCGGGTGACTACACCATTTCAGCAGAATTACAAGTCCAGGCGTGTAACGACAAGAACTGTCTGGCGCCATCGAATATAGAACTTATAATTCCGATCAAGGTGGAACCGGCCAGAACAGCTATTACCACCATAAACGGTGATCTTTTCGCCCGAAACAGCGCCTTGTTCGAGAGCTCTACTGTTACAGAAACGGGTGAGGGGGGTGAAATAGGAGGATATTTTGCCGAACATGGACTCTGGTTGACCCTGATCTTCGTATTCCTGGGTGGCCTGGCGCTAAACCTTACGCCGTGCGTCTATCCGCTGATACCTATTACCGTCTCTTATTTCGGCGGACAGAGCGAATCGAAAAAAGGGAAACTTCTGCTCCATTCGCTTCTCTACCTGCTCGGCATGGCGGTTACATACTCCGCCCTCGGTGTTCTGGCGGCTTTGACTGGAGGTATGTTCGGAGCGCTGTTGCAACATTGGGCGGTAATCATACTAATCGCCCTTGTAATGGTCGCGCTGGCTCTCGCCATGTTCGGCCTGTATGAGATCACCATGCCTTCGGCTCTATCCGATATCGGCGGGAAAAACCGGAAAGGGTTCTTCGGAACTTTTATGATGGGGCTGACCATCGGTATCATAGTTGCGCCTTGCATCGGCCCGTTCGTCCTCGGCCTGCTGACATTTGTGGGAGAAAAACAGGACCCTCTATTAGGATTTCTCCTCTTTTTCGTTCTGGCTCTCGGGCTTGGCTTGCCGTTTGTTTTTCTGGCTCTCTTCTCCGGCGGAGTCTCATACTTGCCCCGTTCCGGGATGTGGATGGTATGGGTTAAAAAGGTTTTTGGGTTCATACTTTTAGGCATGGCCCTCTATTTTCTGGAGCCGCTGATTCCTGGGGCGATCTACGCTATTGTTACGGGCCTGTTTCTCTTGTCGGCTGGAATTTATCTCGGTTTTGTTACACAGACAAAATCTGACGCCACAGCCTTTAAAGGTGTGAAAATCGGCGTTGGACTAGCCTTTGTCGCGCTTGGAATAATGTTGCTTCTCAATACGCAATCGGGCGACGACTCTCAGATAGCCTGGAAAAAAGGGGATGTCGAGTCGATAGGGAAAGCGGTCGCATCCGGTCAACCTCTGATAATTGACTTCTACGCCGACTGGTGTGTTCCCTGCAAGGAACTCGACCACTACACGTTTAATGACAAACGGCTTGCGGAGTTTACGGGATCGTTCGATGCGTTCAAGGTGGACCTCACAAAATCGGGTGAACCTGTAGCCGATGAATTGAAAGAGCGGTTTAATGTCATAGGCGTTCCCACCATAGTATTTATCGGAAAAGATGGGAAGGAACGTAAGGATCTCAGATTTGTAGGTTATGTCGATGCGGATAAAATGCTGGCGAAAATAAGGTCTTTACTCGACTCTGAACGGGCTTCCCAAACTCGCAGAAGATTACGTTTTATAATGAAAGATCAAATTTCATGATCTGGCCCTTCCATGAACTTTCGGGTAAGTACTGGACTTGCCACATTTCCGTAGACACCTCCATGTGATAATTTGATTCCCCCAGTTCAATAAGGAAGTGCACCGCCCCGCATGAGGTTATGCTTGGTGGCTATGAGAAAGAGATATAAGCAATTAGGGATAGAAGAGCGTGAGCGGATCATGGTTCTGAGTAGCCTTGAATGGAGCCATGGCATGATAGCCAAGAAGATAGGCCGCTCAAAAAGTACGGTGACCCGCGAACTTCA
>JAJDBK010000053.1 GCA_029261405.1 Nitrospinaceae bacterium | reverse complement strand
GCGCGACAATCCTTGTTCCAAAACCAGTTTCACAGCCTCTGCTCGAAACTCCAGCGTATAAACTTCTCTTTTCATCTTCTTTACCTCCCAAGTGAATAGTGTACCAATCGGAAGTGTCCACGGAACTCAGGATACCTCAGTTCTAACAGAGATGCGGTTCGGGTGCTCACAATTGATCGTAGCGCCACGGAAAGTCGCCTGAGCCCCATTATTCCTCTTCCCCCTTCATCAACCCGAAACCGGTCGATCTCTCGCCCTAATTTTCCATCCAAAGCGCGCAACGCTATCAGCTGGGCATTCGCCAACTCCAACAAGGTTATCTCGTCTTCAAATACTCCTTCTTTATCCAGAAACAGAGCGCCGTCCCAATCGACTATCGTCATATCGTTCGGCTCGTAACGGACCGCTCCCCGAAAGGTCGACACAACTTCATCCGCGGCAATGTCGCATCGTTCGTCTTTAAGGAGCTGGGCGATACTGAGACGATTTTTATCGAGATAGCTTTCGATATCGTGGTAATCGGTAATGCAGTAAAATGAAAACTCTTCCCGCAATTCCGTCGAGCCGTAAGAGCGTGCGACCATCAATGCCTGATTATTGAGCCGGTCCTTGAGTGAAAGGAGTTTCTCCGCCTCTTCATCATCAAACGTTGCAGAGACTTCTACCACGACATAGCTTTTCCGAACCGACTTTACTCGAACCGTTCCCCCTTCTCCCTCCTGTTCATCGAGAATGGTATAGGTCGGATAGTACTCCTCATAGCCGGGGGAGCTTCGGGTCGGTTTGAACGGAACCGAAGCGGCAAGAGGATCAATACCATGAGCGATAACCGTAACAGTATGAACGAGGAGACCTTTCATTGTTCGTCTCCAGAGTAAGGGGAGCTAAGACATAATATAATCATGGTGCAATAAGTAATGGCATCATCGCCGTAGCCAAGCTGAGAACCAGAAAAAAACCGACCATATCAGTAACGGTAGTTAGCAACGGCCCGGATGCAACTGCAGGATCAATTCCGAAACGTTTTAATAAAAGCGGCAATGTTCCTCCGATGGAAACAGCTAATACCGAATTGGCAGCAAGGGCGGTTCCGATAACAACGCCAAGATACACGTTATCTTTCCACCACCACGCAACTAATCCTATCAGCGCTCCAAGGGCGATCCCATTTATTACCCCTACTGCAAGTTCCTTGCGCCACACCACCAAGATATCAATCGGTTTTACGATTCCGAGAGAAAGTTCCCGCATACTCACCGCCACCGCCTGACTCCCGGTGCAACCACTCATATCAGAAACCATGGGAAGAAATACCGCAATAGCGATCATCGCGTTCAACGTTTCTTCATAGGAAGAAATAACAGCAGCAGCCATGATGTTAAGCCCGATATTTATGCTTAGCCAGGAAAGACGGTGGCGCGCCCTGAACGTAAGTGGCATTGACCGAAGCTCCTCTTGGACTATCCCTTGGAGTTTCCGGTTTTCCGCCGAAAGGTTTTCATACAGCACCCCGTCAATTGCGGTTCGGAAAACGATTCCGAGAAGAACCCCCCTCTCATCCACCACCGGCAGGTTAAAAAATGAGTAGCGGCTGAAGGTATCCGCCAGATCATCGAGCTTTGTATCGCTTGGGACAGTCACTGCTGCAGTCATCATCTCAGTCACCGGTGCGCCTCGGTTGGCGCCGAGCATTTTAAGAATTGAGAGAACCCCTAGCAATACCCCATCTGCGTCGATCACGTAAGGATAGAACTGTCCCCGGTAACGAGTGAAATCCTCCTCTTCGGAGCCGAGCTGACGGAGGACAGAACCGACGTTCTCGTCATCTCCGACGGTGAATGCCTCAATCACCATAAGGCCACCTGCCGTATCAGAAGGGTAGGCGAGCAACCGGCGTAGCTGTCTCGCTTCTCTGGGACTCATCAGATCAAGGATCGGTTTGACAGCTTTTTCATCCATCTCACCGATGATATCCGCCTGAACGTCGCTCTGCAGATGAGCGAGAATCTCCACTGCATCCGCCCTGTCGAGATGAGATATTAACTCTGCTGCCGAAGCGTCTGGCATCTCTTTGATAATGTTCGCAACGTGCCCCGGACCTGCGAGGGTAAGTACCTGCTCTCGTTCCTCAGGTTTCAATTGGAGGATAGCCCGAACTTTATCCGAACCGGTCATCTCATCTAAGGAGGCGTCGATGGCCATGCCATCTTTTTCAATGAACGCTTTCTTAAATTCGACCGTTTGATCCTCTTCCGCTATTTGAGGGGGAGCGGAAAGCTTTTCGTCAGTCATATGATATCTACATCAAATCGGCTGTGGTGTTGTCTCAAAGAATTAATATACTCCAGATTCGATGCGACAGAACAAATATTTCAGCCAAAACAAATCTGGCCGTGCCGCATATAAATTTTGCGCTTCATCTTTCCTGTACAGGAGAGGGGTAATGGACCGGACTCTCGATTTTGAAATTCTTCCGTAGCCGGATGATATTGCCTGTGGCCCTACCTGTCTTCACGCCGTGTACCGGCGCTACGATCATACCGTACCGCTGTATGTAGTTATCGAAGTTGATCGCATATATGGAAAATACAAACCAGGTCCCGCTCATGACCGGCGCCACCATACCGGAACCGGTTTTCACCCCAGAGGAGTATCAGACGAAAACCCTCGATTATTTGCTGGAGATAGTCTGACTGTTGATGATGATTTGGCAGAAAAACTTGCGTACGTTATCCGAAAGCAGACTTCATGAAAAGAGCCGGAGCCGCCACACAACGATTATCTCCACGATGAGCGTTATCCCGATCCCTACCGCTACGGCGGTGAAGGCCCACTCTGTTTCCGCCCCTGGAATGCCACCTACATTGATGCCGAGCAAACCAGTTATAAATGTAAGGGGCATGAACAACCCGGCGATGATCGTCAACCAGAATATCCTCCGGTTCATCCTTTCCGCCATTGTTGCAGCTATCCCTTCAAGGAGTAATGTCGCCCGTTCACGGAGCGCATCAAGATCTTCGATGAATCGAATCATTTCGGCGGCAGCTTCCCGCAAACGACGTCGATCCTCATCCTCAAGAAGGAGAGTCTTTTCAACCACCAGACCGTGCAACATCTCCCGTTGTGGAGAAAGATATCGTCGAATCGTGATAATCGTGCGACGTAATGAAATGATATCGTCATGGGCTTGACGTGGGTTCAGCTCTTCCCCGATCTCCTCGATTTCGTCAAACCGGTCTTCAATAACGGCAATCGTCGGTGCAATCCGAGCCGCTAACCGTACCGCGAGCAGTGCGACAAATTCTCCGGCTCTGGTCGGCCCGTTGGAGCGTGCAAACAGTTCACGGATATCCTGGATTGCCATCAGTTCTTGACGCCTCAAGGTGACGACCCGTCCACTATCAAACCATATCCGAACAGAAATCATCTCACTTGGATCTGCCCCTCGGTTGAGATTTACGCCTCGTAAGCTCAACATGTAGCCATTGCCATGGGGAGCGAATCGTGGGCTCGTATCCTCCGCTAAAAGCGCTTCTACGACAATCGGGTCGAGGCGTAATATTTCTTTGAGTAATGGTTCCACATACTCCGCGGTTCTATCCAGGTTAAGCCATAAGGGACCTTGGCTTTCTTTCCAGAACTCTAATTCTTCATTAGAGAGCGCACTAGTTCCTCCTGTAGAATTGAGAAGATACGCATCAAGATGCGTTTGGTTCTCTTGCATCATTCCACTTCTTTCTCATCACTTTTCCGAATATCAACCGGAAGAGGTCTCGTGGCGGAGCCGGCATAAAATGATAGATGCGGAAAGGGAATTTCAATCCCTTCAAGATCAAAAGCTTTTTTTATTTCCATAAAGAGAGCTGTTTTCGCATAAAGATATCCCTCGCTGTTTGTCCAGACAGAGAATTGAATATCAATAGAGGAGGAACCGAAGCCGGAAATCATAAATAGTGGTTCCGGCTCATCCAGAAAGTGGTAGTTTCGATCAGCCACTGATAAAAGAACCGACCGCACTTTATCCAGATTTTCTTTATAGGCAACCCCAACCATGAGATCAATTCGGCGAATAGAAAATTTGGTGAGGGTGACGATTTCGGTTTTCAGGAGGGTTTCGTTCGGGATACGGACCTGCCTATTATCAAAAGTGCGTAGCTTCACCGCGAGCGGGTCGATAGCGATTACTTCGCCAACTATGTCGCCAACCCGCAAAAGGTCGCCGACACCAAACGGGCGTTCTCCTAAGAGAAAGAGGCCGGAGATAAAATTCGAAGCGGTCGTTTGAGAGGCAAACCCAACAGCAATCGTCAGGATACCGGCTGCGCCAACAAGAACTTCGAGGCTGAATCCGAGTTCCCAGAGGGCAGAAATAACAAAGAGGCATAGAATCAAATAAAATATGGTTCGATCAATGATCCCCCGGAGATGATTATCGAGCTTTCCTCGGAGCCCTGTTGCTATCTTGCGGCTCACTAATTTCGCAAGCCAGAAACCGATGGCTAGAAGGATCGCTGCCCGAAGACCACTCCACCCGGTCACTCCCGTCGCAACGGCAGTGGCGACCACAATCGCAGATTCCGCTTCGTCCATAATCGGTATCGCTCCGTTAGCTGAAGAATGAGGAGAGTGTTCGGGTTACCCCATCCCCCATCGGTTGAATCCTCGGATGAGAAAGTAGCGTTATCTCCCCCGCTTCCGCCGGAGGTGAGTCATCAATGGTAACGCTGACGGATGCCGCATTATTTTTCCTGTCTACCTTAACCTTTGAAGTCCAGAGAAAGGAATCGTTCGATTCGTAGCAAGTCAGGTTTGGGATCGGCATTTTAATTCTATCAAGAGTCAAGATTTTATCGTCGAGATTGGTTATCGATAGGGGGGTTATTGCATGCCATGGAATGAAAGGGAGCTCTTCGATCCTGATCCGGGCTGCCGTACGAATCGCATAGCAGAGTTCCCCTTCTAATGTGTCTGGGCCGAACCATGTATCAGAAGGACGAGCGATAGGTATCGTGGTGAGCGATATAGGAGAATTGCCCACAGCTATATTCACCCAAACTGGCGCCCCGGCAAAAAAAACCACTGTTTCCTTTGGAGGAAGGTTCACCGGTGAAACCGGTCGTGTGATAATCGGTTTTTTTGCCAAATAGGGGGTAAGGAGAATCTGATCGGCCGTTGTAGAGAAAACAAAGCGCTCAACTTCAGCCTTTGAAGGAATGCTCTCTACGATTTCAAAGGAATAGGAGTCGTCGTCAAATAATTCTTTTGGCTCTCGCCCGATCCGCCATTCGTTTCTACGCCGCTCCGCATACAGTTTTAGCGGGCCGATGCGCCATTTTCCAACAGTATTGAGTGCAACTCTTTTTTCACCCCACCAGATATTGCTCACCCGCTTCTCCCCGCCTATGTTATCGGCTCTAAAGTAGCCATTTCATTTTAAATGGCTGACCACTAAAATAGTATCCGTTCCCCCATTGTAATCCTAATTAGTTTGCAACATCTAAATATAACGTTTTTGTTACGAAGGGAGGTTGCATATTCATCACCGTTCATTTCCATCCATCCCGACACGCGCTCATATCGTCGGCCCACCATAATCCTTCGAGAGGGGGGACACCGTAATTGACGGCAGTTTCCGGCGGACCATTTTTTATCATGAATTTGAGCGTGTACGAAACCGAAAAGAGCGCTTCGGTAGCTTCGGCAAACTGTTGTGAGTTGTTCGGATCCCCTTCGCCGTCCAACATCGCAAAATTCACCTTTGGCACATCTACGAAAACGAACTATTTGGCCAAGGGTTTATAAAGCTCCTTTAGTTCTTTCTTGAAATCGATTTTCTTCATGCGGCCCTCCCGATTATCTTTGGTGTTGGCTCAAATCTACTACGCCTCGCAGTCGTTGTACCAGGCGCACTGCTCAAGCGTGCAATCGGAGATCCGCCGAAAACAGGCCACGTTCCCTTCCAATTCCTGAACGGCGTGGATCAACACTTCTTTCCCCTTATATCTTGATATCGATTTCAGGCCGATTCTTTTGGCGTTTTCCTTGGTCTCTTTTACATTTATGACGCAACGTTCCCCTTTGGAATGGCGCCGACATGGAACCTGTGGCATGGGCGCCCCTCTTTGCTCTACGAGACCGGCATACCCAAGGTATACTCCGACCTGCGCCTTTCAAGTGGACCTACACAGGAAAACCTCTGGTGGCGCAACTATCATGCTATTTACCGAACGTGACGCAGTGGAAGGTGGATACGCAGATGTAACAGAAACCTCATGAATTATCCGGGTTAGGGGTTCGTTAGCGAGTATCGCTACTATTCCGGGTGGCTTGGTATCGATGAAAGCCTGACATCAGTTCAGACTAATTTATGGATTGGAAAATAGTGATACAAGACTCCGGCTGGAATTTTTGGTAAACTACCGAGGGTACTTCCTAATTGAATGTTGCGCGTCATTTAAAACGATTAGAACTATCAGGGTGTAGAATGCTTCGGTACGTTTATTATCTTCTTATCCTTCTGTGCGTTTCCGTGTCCGGTTGCGGTGGAGGTGGCGGAGAGACATCTGTAGATACCAACGCCGGTTATTCCAGGGTCACGCTCGTCTGGCCTGAAGGTTTTTCCTACGATCCGTCCACAGCCAGGCTTACCGGTCCTTCATCATATCTCTCCCGCAACATTCCGGCGTATGTAACCGGGATAACGTTGACCATATCGGGAGACGATATGGAACCTGTAAGCTATGCCGTTTCCCTTGAAACAGGGGAAGTCGATTATTCAGTGACTCCCGGCGAGAGGGTCTTTTCGATAGTTGTCAACACCGATATCGGCGTGACTTTTACGGGGAGCGTGTCGGTATTCCTGAACTCGGGTCCGAACGGTGACGTATCCCTTCAGTTAGCGGTGAACGCGCCTCCCTCGCTTACGCTTACAGCATCCAGCTCCAATCCATATAAGAGTGACGCCACCAAACTGACAGCCGTAGTCACTGACGATGATTCCTCTGATACCCATACATACACCTGGCACGGCGGAGGCGGAACCATAACCGGTAGTGGATCGTCCGTAACCTTCAGCGCCGATAAAAGTGGATCGTACACGGTGCGGGTCCGAGCGGACGATGGTAATGGCGGCGTTGCGACAGCCAGTTCAACTTTAAACGCAAAAAACCATACCCCGGTTATCATAAGCGTTACCGCAGACAATTCCTCTCCGGCAGTCGGCGAGGTCGTAACGGTCGTTTGCAAGGCGACGGACAAAGATGGCGATTCGATGAAATATGGCTGGATAGACAGTCTGGGCTGGAAAGCCAGCGGTTCGAGCGCCTCTTACACCATGAATCAGGCTGGATCGGTAACACTGACTTGCGGGGTGGACGATGGTGATACTGACGGCAGAACCACCTCGATGTTATCCCTCAACGGAACTTCCGCAGCGCCACCCTCTCCTGGCAATATAACGATCTCTCCTGAGAACGGAGGCGCGACGCTGACATGGAATTCTTCCGACCAGGCGACAACATACAATCTCTACTACGATACTCAACCCGGTGTAACTCCATTCGGGAACACTCCTTCTGGTACAGTCAGTCCGCAGGTGACCAAGATAAGCGGTATCACCTCCCCTTATTCGATCACAGGTCTTGCCAACGGGATTACCTACTATTTTGTCATGACGGCTGTGAACAACGGCGTCGAGAGTGTGGCGTCATCTGAGTTCTCGGTAACACCGTCCGGCGACATCCCCTCTGGTCTCTCCGCTGTAGCGGGCGACAGCGAGGTTGTAATATCGTGGAACGGCGTGACCGGAGCCACTTCGTACAACCTTTATTGGAATACGACAGGTTCAGTGAGCGGAGCGGATCAGGTTATCGCTGGCGTCGCATCGCCTTATACCCACAAGAGCCTTACCAACAATACCACCTACCATTATGTGGTGACATCGGTAACGGCAAGCGGCGAAAGCTCTACCTCCCCCGAAGTCTCCGCGACACCTTCGGGGGGTATCCCGACAGGTGTTACAGCCGCCCCTGGTGACTCACAGATCACCATCAGCTGGAATCCGGTTGCGGGGGCGAGTTCATACAACCTTTATTGCAACACATCAGGCGGAGCGACCACTGCGGACACCATAATAAGAACGGTCACATCACCATACACCCGTACAGGATTGACCAACGGGACCACCTACTACTGCGTTGTCACGTCGGTAAATGCGACCGGGGAGAGTGGACCATCGGCAGAGGTCTCCGCCACGCCGTCGGCAGGCGTTCCCTCCGGCGTAACAGCTGTCACAGGCGACGGATCGGTTACCCTCAGTTGGGACCCGGTTGCAGGGGCGACTTCATACAATATCTACTGCAATACAACTGGAGGTGTTACCACTGCGGATACCTCAATTGCCGGTGTCACATCACCATACACCCGCACAGGATTGACCAACGGGACCACCTACTACTGTATTGTCACATCGGTAAGCTCGGTCGGGGAGAGCGCCCCTTCCGCCGAGGTCTCCGCGACCCCTTCAAAGGCGCCTACCAATGTAAAAGCTACCGCTGGCGACTCGCAGGTCACTCTCACCTGGGATCCTGTTACCGGGGCGACCTCATACAACCTCTACTGCAATACCACAGGTGGTGTGACCAAGGCCGACACTTCGATTACAGGTGTCACATCACCATACACCCGCACGGGCCTTACCAACGGGACCACCTACTACTGTATTGTCACAGCGACAAATGCGAATGGGGAGAGCGCGCCATCGGTCGAGGTCTCCGCTACGCCATTTGTGAGCGTCGGACCCGGAACCCCAGTTAATGTTACGGTAACCACCGGTGACACGCAGGTGACCATCGCATGGGATGCGGTAGCGGGCGCAACTTCATATAACATTTACTGCAACACCACAGGGAATCCGGACAATACCTCCCCCAAAGTGATAGTCACCAACCCGACTTACACCCGCACCAACCTTACCAACGGTACGACCTACTACTGTGTTGTTTCTGCGGTAGATTCGACCGGAGAGAGCAATCTATCGAATCAGGTATCCGTAGCGCCGATGGGATCGCCCACAGGAGTGGCGGCTATGTCGGGTAACAATCAGGCGATCATAAGCTGGAACGCCGTTCCCGGAGCTACCGCCTACAACATCTATTACGCAATAAACAACCCCGGAGGGGCGTCGGCAGGCACAAAAATAGTCAGTGTGTCATCGCCTTACAACCATACCGGACTTACCAATGGCACACCTTACTACTATGTCGTGGAGCCTGCCAACAACGGTGGCGGGAGTACAGTCTCTGCCGAGGTTTCGACCACACCGATAGGCACGCCGACAGGAGTGAGCGCCTCGGCGTCTGGAACCACAGTCACCGTTACCTGGACAAACGCCCCCGGCGCGGCGTCCCATAACATCTACTGGAAAACCACATCCCCCGTCACTAAAGCCAACGGTACACTAATAGCGGCCGCCACCTCTCCTTACCCTCATACCGGCCTGACCTACGGGTCAACCTATTATTACGTCGTCACAGCCAAGGCCGCGGACGGGTCGGAGGGGGCGGAATCATCACCCGAAGCTTCGGCCCATGTCTCCTGGGCCGTGGCGGGAGTTATCGATAATCTGGCGACCAACGCCACTTTCCCCCAGGTTGCTGTCGACTCGGCTGGTAACGCCACCGCCACCTGGAATCAGAGCGTCGGCGGCATAGAGAATATCTATTCGAATCGTTACCCGGTGGGATCGGTTTGGGGCGCGCCGGTACTTATCGAGACCAGCGGAACCTCGGCGACATATAGCGATGTCGCTGTTGATTCGGCTGGTAACGCGATAGCTGTCTGGGAACAGGACATTGTCGGCGGTTACGATAGCATTCGGGCAAACCGTTATGTCTCAGGTAGCGTCTGGGGGGCTCCCCAAACTATCGATGTCAATGCCAATCTGGCTAATCCATCCGACCTCATTTCCGGCGCGAAAATAGCGTTCGATCCGAGCGCGGGTGGTAGCGCCTTTGCCGTATGGAAACAACAGTCTACCATCGCCGCCATAGATAACATATACGCAAATCGCTATCTCACTGTAGGCAGTCCAGGCGGGTGGCAAACGGCGGTAGCTATCGAGGCTCAGGGTACCGCCGCAACTTCGCCCCAGGTGGCCGTCTCTTCCGCTGGTAAGGCCATCGCAATATGGCAACAGGCCAATGACATCTATGCAAACGTCTTTTCCGCTGGCGTATGGGGTACTGAGGCGGCCATTGATCTCGGGCCGTTAACCGCCGGAGCCGCAAGCGCTCCCCAGGTGGTGTTTGACCCAAGCGGCAACGCCATGGCGATTTGGGTTCAGGCCAACGACATCGTGGGGAACCTTTATCTTGCCGCTGACGGGTGGTCGGGCGCTTCGGTAGCTATTGACAACGACGCATCCGCCGCTACCCCAAGCGCTCCGCAGATAGCCTTTGACGCCAACGGCAACGCAATTGCGGTATGGATACAGTCGGGCAACGTCATGGCAAACTACTACACATCAGGTGGTTCATGGAAGGCAACCTCAATGACGCTCGATAATCTGGCCACAGTTGCCAGTGAACCGAAGATAGCCTTCGATACGAACGGTAACGCCATAGCCATATGGATCCAGAGCGATGGTGTGCAAGCCAGCGTCTACGCCTCCCGTTATGTGGCGGCGACCAAAACATTGGATACGCCCGTTCTTATCGAGAATGACAGCACAGCCGCCGCGTCTCGTCCAGAAGTGGCGGTTGACGGCCTCGGTTACGCTACAGTGGTTTGGCAACATGGTGTTGATATCTGGTCGAATCGTGGATATATCAGATAGGAACGGTATGTTTGACCGAATCACATAATCAGGATTGACCTTATGAATAAGTTATTACCTCTGATTGTTTTTGCGGTATGTATGGTCTTGGAGCCAACACCGGTCAATGCGGCCAATACACCGATGACCGCATCCGCCATTTACGTCAAGGGAATGGTCAGGGTGGTATCGGTGGAAGACAAGGTTTCCCGCCCTGTCCGTAAAGGGACACAGTTCGCCGAAGGGGACAAGGTGCTGACAGCCCGTAATGGTGTTGTCGAAATAAAATTCGAACGAGGCGATATAATCAAGATCGACACTGATACAGAACTTGTCATAAAATCCCTGCACAAGGATGGTAAAGGCTCCACCTTCTCCATATTCAACCTCTCCTTCGGGCGTGTCGCGTCTTATGTAACCAAACTGTTTACGAAAGAATCGAAGTTCGAATATATGACAAAGGCCGCTATAGCCGGTGTGGCTGGCACACCGCCCTGGATCATCACATACAGAGACGAAGTTGCCCAGGTAGATCTTCTGGATAAATCTGATCCCCTCTACCAGTCATTCCTTAAACAGACGGGGGAGGATCCTCGCCATGATAAAGGTTCAGTTGTAGTTCGCGGTTTTGACCGCAACCGGACGATTATAACGCTACTGCCGGGGACCAGAACGATAGTGCGGCTGGGTAAAGCTCCGGAACCGCCGACCCCTATTACGCCAACACGGCGACGCGGTCTGTCTGATGACGCAAAACTCCATTCCGTCGAGGCGGGGGAGCCAGAGGAGGCGACTCCGGACCGCCCTGAAAGTAGTGGTGACAAGTCTAAAGATCCTGGGGAGAAAGAACCCAAAATGGGACCCTCTGGCAAAACCCCCATGACCCCTCCTGACGGGCCTTCCGCCAGACCTGAACAACCGTCAGGCTCTATAACCGACAGGATTGTCGATGACGGTCTTGCCAGACAAATCACCATTCCACCCATAACAGCTCCAGATGAAGCCGGTTCCACAGAGTCGGATAACGATCAGTCAACTACCGAAGAGGGGGCCGTAGGGGAGAACGCACAGGTCACAGGCGAGGATACTACAACGATTCCACCCGCTACGGGTAAGTTCAAAGTGATCCTGGAGTAGACGATGGTCAAAAAGTTAGTATCGTTTCTGACCTTTTTTCTCTTCCCGGCGCTCTGTTTCGCCCAGGATAACGAAGATCAGACACCATTGCAGGTCTCCATGTTTCTGAACCATGGTAGCTGGAGTTCCGGCGACATAGACAATTCCGGTTCGCAAAGTCTGGTTTTCGGCCAACTGTCGTACAAAAAGGAGAACTGGGGTCTATCCACAGCCAGCACATTCACCAAAACCTCCTACGAGACTGTATATAACGACTCAGCTTTCGACATCACTTCACTTCTCGATACTTCCATCGCCGGGTATTACCGGTTCGAGTTTGACCGGATAAAGGTGACCGCAGGGTTGGACGCCATACTTCCGACCGGCAAACCGGGATTCACCGACGATGAGATACAAAAAGTTGTCTCAGACGGTGTCAGCGAAGACCTGATGATAATCAACTCATACGGCTCCGGTCTCAGGGTTATTCCGCATGTGAGGGCGGTTTTAGGTTTTGACAACGCCTCCATCGGTATTGGAGCCCGTTACGAGTTTACCGGCGAATACGATCCAACCGTTGATGCGGATAACGACAATATCGATCCGGGAGAACGGCTTCTTGTTGTGCTTCATGGAGCCATGAAACTTGGAATCTCCGATTACATTACAGGTCTGCTCAGTTATGAAACTTCGTCACAGGAGAAACAGCAGGAACTCGGCGCTTTCTACAGAACCGGTGACACGATTCTTGGCGAATTTCGTTATATTCGACAATGGACAGACAGCTTTAGCTCCATAACCGGATTTTTAGCCAGCGCCCAGGGAAAAAACGACTATATAGGTAACGCCGGAACCTTGATTAGTGAATCGAAGAACTCCAACAACAACTCGTGGGAACTGTTCATCAACGGTGTCTACCGATACACGGAATCGATACATCTAACCGGTATGGTCGGGTATAAACAGGTGTTTGCCAACGATTACGACACTCAAGACGCATTCTACGACGCCGGTCGGGACAAGGCTTACGTCTCACCAGGCTTCCAGTGGTTTATCAGCAAAAAAGCCTACCTGGTGGCCAAGGTCAGATATTCGCTGGTAAACGATTACAAGGATACCTTTTCCGATACTGATGTCACCTACCAGGCGCTAAACGCAGACGCGGGGATAGTTTATTCGTTCTAAACATGGAAGGGCTTTTAAACAAACGACAGAAATATTCAATCTGGAATATTCTGATGGATAGTCATGAAATTATGGAGAGCTTCTCAGCGCGGGATAACGCTTTAATCTCACACTCCCTTTTCAAAGCCTCCGACCTGTTCTCGCAGGTTTCCGTGTGCGCAACCCTCAACGGCCCACGGCCTCTGGTATATCGGGCGCCTTTTCCCACTTCATGTTCCGCGAATCTGCGCTGTAGATTGGTCGTTACGCCTGTGTAGAGGCTCCCGTCCCCACATTCCAGAATATAGACCGTCCAACTCATATTTTTCTCTATCATGGGCTGGATTCAACCAGCAAGCGCAACTCTTATTTGGCGAAATACTTCCAAACATTTTCCTGCCCGGTTGGTGGGAGAATAAATTTGTTTGGAATTGTCACCCTGAACCTTATAGGGAAACCAGTGGGCGCTTTCCGTTACGCAGAATTACTCAATCGTCGGCATTCGCCAACGCCTGCGAATAAATATATGGTATCGCCCCCGCTCTCTCTGGCGGCGTTAAGGGCGCTGAGTACCCCTGCAACCAGGGAGTCCTCATCCTTCGCATATTCAGGAAATGTAGCGATACCGACGCTGAACGAAAGGGTTACTGAACGCTCATCTTCCAGATTAAATGGGTTATCGGTCATCATGGATTTTATTTGCTCGGCAAACTCAATGGTAGCCTTACTCCCCATTTTGGGAAGAATCACGGCCACAACACCATCTACGAAGCGGCAGGAGCGATCAAAGTCACGCACAGATTCCATCATGCGCGAGCCTAAGTCCCGCAAGACAAAATCCCCATTCTTGAATCCGTATGTGGCGTTGAATTGCGGCAAGTCATCAATATCGATCATTAGCAGGGATAGTGGTTGTTTGTACATGGTGGCGCGAGAGAACTCGGAACTTAAGTATTCGTGGAAAATACGGCGATTCCACAGGCCGGTCAGTGAGTCACGCGTAGACAACTCTTCAATAGTATTCTTGTCGGTTTGAATATTTCTCATAACCAGATAGACCTGCCACGCAAACACTGCGCTGAAAGTAATTCCGAGAAAAAAGGCCGCGAAACCTGCAGTAGCGGGACTTACGTTGTAGGCGAATTCCGTAAAAGCGGCGCCTGTCCACATTGCCAGGGCAACAACGGAAACAAGCGTAAGCAACGAATAATTGATCGGGGAACCATCTTTTTTGAAACGGGCGTAATAGGCCCAAGCCATGGTCATAGCGGATATGGTCGTTATAACTGCATAGCTCAGGAAGTAGATTGAACGCATTTCCAGAAAGCTCCCAAATTTTGTTTAGATAAACCGATATATTTAGTTAATTACGCTTCTTTGCATGTATTCCTGGAGCGCATACATAGTATGCGCTTAATTTTACTCAGAATGTTCCACTACTGCAACAAGTTCGGCGGGGGGGCTCGACCCTGTAAATAATTCTGTGTAACTGCCCTTTTACATATTTGTTGGCATCCTGTTTTCAAACTCGATCATAAACCTGTTCGTAAGCGTCGAGTCAACCTCACCCTTCAAACAGGGGTATAATCGAGCTTCTTTTGGTTGATAGATGGTGGTAGGAGAGCCTTGTAATCTTCCTCAGATTTTGCGTGAGGCAGGTGTTCAAAAAGGTAGCGCAGGTATC
>JAJDBK010000052.1 GCA_029261405.1 Nitrospinaceae bacterium | reverse complement strand
AAGGTCTTTCTCAGACTTGATGCCTTTTACAAGCTCTTTGGCTATCGCCTCAAGTCTCTTGCGGTCTCGTGTCATGCTCATAATCCTCCTTTGAGTACATTAAGGAACTATGAGCAGTTACACAATTTAATTTACAGGGTCAATTTAAAGAGAGTTTATTCTGTCTGCGCCTCCTTTTTGTCATCAATCGCGCTTATAAGGGTATGCCACGACAAGGTGGCGCACTTAATTCGTGACGGATATTCACGTACACCTTCAAAAATTGCCAGCTTGCCGAGATTCGATTTGGCCTGATCGAAACCGGGGTCGTCTGTTACCATTGCGTGAAAGGATTCAAATACGGATTTTGCCGTATCGATAGTTTTTCCTTTCAAAAAAGCGGTCATCATCGACGCGCTCGATTTTGAAATTGCGCAACCGGAGCCGTTAAAGGATATATCCTCGATAACACCTCCATTCCCTACTTTAAGATAAACGGTGATTTTGTCTCCACATAGCGGATTGTATCCTTCGCAATGATGGGTGGAATCTTCCATGGCGAAAAAGTTTCTCGGTTTCCTGTTGTGATCCAGGATCACCTGCTGATACAGGTCGCTTGAGTAAGACATCTTTACGCCCTTTATCCGAACAGCGCGACCGCTTTCCGTATGGCGGCGGAGAGGCGATCAAGCTCTTCTGTCGTATTGTAAAAAGCAAGCGAAGCCCGTGTCGCCGCAGGGATATTATAACGATCCATCAAGGGTTGGGCGCAATGATGGCCGCCCCGGACCGCAACACCTTCGCCATCCAGGATAGTAACCATGTCGTGGGGATGTACCGAATCTACAACAAAGGAGAGTATGGCCGCTTTCCCCGGCGCAGTACCGATTATGCGAACCTGCGGAATTTTTCGCAGAAGATCAGAACCGTATTCCAGTAATTCCCGCTCCCGCTCCTCAATAGTTTCCATGCCGATAGCAGACAGATAATCGATGGCGGCGCAAAGACCAACGACCTGTGTAATGGGCGGTGTACCAGCTTCAAACCGTTGGGGTGGTGGCGCATATGTGGCGCCTGCAAAAGTTACCCGCTCGATCATGTCACCGCCTGTCAGGAGAGGGTCCATGGTTTCAAGTAGGTCATATTTTCCATACAATACTCCGACTCCGGTCGGGCCATACATCTTGTGCCCGGAGAAGACGTAAAAATCAGAGTCGATCTCCGACACGTCAATCTTCATGTGTGGCGCCGCCTGAGCGCCATCGACAAGAACTTTTGCGCCCGCCGAATGAGCCAGCGCAGAAAGCTCTTTGACCCGGTTCACAGTTCCCAGAACATTGGAGACATGGGTAATTGAGACTAATTTCGTTCTGGCGGAAAGAAGTTTGACAAAAGCAGATTCGTCAAACTCCCCGGTTTCGGTTACCGGTATCACCTTTAATACCGCTCCGGTCTCCTCGCACAATTTTAACCACGGTACGATATTGGCGTGATGCTCCATGTCGCTTATGACTATTTCGTCGCCACGTCTTATAAACTTTCGACCGTAACCGTACGCAACCAGGTTGATCGACATGGTGGCGCCGCTGGTATAAACAATTTCCCGTCCCTGTTTTGCGCCGATAAAGGAGGCGATGGTTTCGCGCCCCGACTCAAAAATCTGAGTCGCCTCTTCTCCTAACCTGTAGGAGCCTCGATGTACAGTAGCGTATTGATGGCTGTCGAATTCTTTCATGCGCTCGATTACCGCTAGCGGTTTCTGGGCCGTGGCGCCGCTATCAAGGTAGGCGATGGAGTTGTCCCCCATCTTTACTGACAGGACCGGAAAATCTTTTCGGACGGTCTCAATATCAATTTCTCTTATCGTTGCATCGACTTTCATGATGCCACCATCTCACGGATAGAGGGTACCTTGATCGCATCGGTGACGACTCCTGAAAACCCCTCGGTCAGAACAGAAACGGCTCTCCTTTCGCTTAATCCACGGCTACGAAGGTAGAGCAATTGTTCAGGATCGGTCTGGCCGAAAGTGGCGCCGTGGGAGCATTTCACATCGTCGTTAAAAATCATAAGATTCGGTTTCGTATCCGCCCTCCCGTTGCCTGAGAGCATGAGGTTGTTGACCAGTTGTCTGGAGACGGAGCCGAACGCGCCCCTGGATACTATTACGGTGCTGTCGGTCGATACGCTTGCTGAATCACGAACGATGTTTCTTATAACTATATCGCTTTCGCATTCTGGCGCTGTATGAACAAAGCGGGCAAAGAGATGCGCAACATCGGCGCCAGCGGGTTGCGACAGGCTTTTGTAATCAACCTTGCAACCTTTACCGGTTAAACGCCATTCAACAGAGGATCGTAACAAAGGAGACCCGGCGCTGGCGCCAACGAAAGAGGCATAGCTATTTTCGTTTTGCACTACCTTTAGACGGGTGAAGGATTGCGAAAATTCCCCTTTTTTTATTTTTTTTCCGGGCTGTATCATATACAGATCCATATGGGCCTTGGCCCCAACGGTTATTTCAAAAACCGAATCGGTAAAAATATCTGGCTGGTTATGGTCTGTGACTATTATCACCGTGGATCGGGAGTTTTCCCCGGCGCGAATCGAGAGTCTCGGTGTTGTGACTGCGCCTTCATTTATTCCACCGGTTTTCGACATTATAAAGAGCGGTTCAGTGATTGCGTTCTCTACAATATCTATCACCACCCCTTCTTTTATCAGGGCGGAGTTGATGGCGGAGAAGACATCTTTATCGTTCTTGATTGAACGTATAAGATCACCTGCGAATAGTCTGTCGTTGGCTACAACATCCCCAAGATGGCGGGCGACTATCTGACCATCGGCCCCTGTAAGGTCAGAATATTCTGGGCGGTACGAACCGTTGATTATCGCTATCGACCGCCCGGAACATTCTGGTGGTACATCCATACAGGGTGAAGGTAGCGTCTCCCCGGCGGTTATGTAGCGATGCGAGTTCACAGTTCCGGTATTTACATAAGTAAACATCTCATGCTTTGAGTGAGGAAGCCCAAGCTCTATGAACCTCTCTGTCCCCGCTACATTGGCTGGTGTCAGAACGGCGCCGATGGGGGACGAGTCGAGATGAGCCGCAAGATCATCGGCGACAACACCGGAGCAATCCTGGAGCCGTTTCACCGCCTGTTCGGTAACCATAACTATTTATTCCCCGGCCACAGCGGTATAACGCTCGTAACCGGCGCTCTCCAACTCAAGGGCAAGGGAGAAATCACCTGAGGAGACAATACGCCCACCACTTAAGACATGCACATGATCCGGTTTGATATAGTTGAGCAGTCGCGGGTAGTGGGTGATAAGGATAAGTGAGCTGTTCCCGTTGCGTAACCGGTTCACACCTTCAGCCACCACTTTGAGCGCGTCGATATCAAGCCCGGAGTCTATCTCGTCGAGAATTGATACGGCGGGATTCAAAATGGCCATCTGCAATATCTCGTTTTTCTTTTTCTCGCCACCTGAAAAACCTTCGTTCACCGATCTTTCCCGGAATTTTTCGTCGATATCGAGAAATTTCATCTTTTCCCGCAAAAGTTCGTCGAAGTCGAGCGGGTCCGCCTCCTCTTGCCCAAGGCTTTTGAGTTTGGCGTTGTAGGCCATCCTCAGAAACTCGGCGTTGTTCACTCCCGGTATTTCAATCGGGTACTGGTAAGCGAGAAAGATACCTTTACGCGCCCTGATTTCAGGCTCCATCGCAAGCAGGTCGGCGCCATTATATGATATCGAGCCACCGGTGACTTCGTAACCGGGATGGCCCGCTACAATTTTTGACAGTGTGCTTTTCCCGGAGCCGTTCGGACCCATGATGGAGTGAACTTCCCCCGGTTTTACCGAAAGAGAAATCCCCTTGAGGATATCTTTCCCTTCAAACCCGCCTGTGAGATCTTTTATTTCCAACATTTTATTGCCTTTTATCCGACGGAATCTTCCAGTTTCATGGCGAGTAATTTTTGCGCTTCCACTGAAAACTCCATCGGCAGTTGAACGAATACATCCTTGCAAAAACCGCTGACTATGGCGGAGACAGCCTCCTCCGCGTCGATACCTCTCTGCCTGAAATAGAAGAGCTGATCATCACTTATTTTCGAGGTCGAAGCCTCATGCTCCAACTGGGCGAACTCAGTGGCCCCTTCGATGTAAGGGAAGGTATGGGCGCTACAACTGTCGCCCACAAGCATACTGTCGCACTGGGTGTAGTTGCGGGCGCCGGTAGCCGAAGGTGATATGAAGACCCTGCCCCGGTATGTGTTCGACGCCGAGTCAGCCGAAATCCCTTTGGTGATAATTACAGATTTTGTGTTCTTTCCGATATGGATCATTTTTGTGCCGGTATCGGCCTGTTGGTGTCCTGTGGTCAGGGCTACGGAATAAAACTCGCCGGAGGAGTTATCGCCTTTTAGGATACAACCCGGATATTTCCAGGTTATTGCCGATCCGGTCTCAACCTGAGTCCAAGATATTTTTGAGTTTTTGCCTTGGCATTTCCCACGTTTGACCACAAAATTGAAGATGCCCCCCTTCCCGGTTTCAGGATCGCCGGGATACCAGTTTTGTACCGTGCTGTATTTTATCTCAGCGTCATCGAGCGCCACCAGTTCTACTATGGCGGCGTGGAGCTGGTTCGAGTCGAACTGCGGAGCCGTGCATCCTTCGATGTATGAGACGTAACTACGTTCAGCCGCCACGATTAAAGTCCGCTCGAACTGGCCCGATTCCTCGGTGTTGATCCGAAAATAGGTCGATAGCTCCATCGGGCTTACCGTGTCGGGGGGTATATACACAAACGATCCGTCAGAAAAGACTGCGCTGTTGAGCGCCGCATAGAAATTGTCTCCGGGCGGAACGACAGTACCAAGGTATTTTTCGATCAGCTCCGGGAACTCCTTTACCGCTTCTGAAAAGGAGAGAAAAATTACTCCCGCCTCCATCAGCTTTTTCTTGTGGGTCGTAGCCACCGACACTGAGTCGAAAACAGCGTCCACCGCAACATTCGATAACCGCTTCTGCTCCTCGATGGGGATTCCGAGACGTTCAAAAGTCTCCAGTATCTCCGGATCCACCTCGTCGAGGCTTTTGCGCGTCGGTTTTTTTCTGGGGGCGGAATAGTAAGACATATCCTGAAAATCGACCGGCGGAAATTTTACGTTGGCCCAGACGGGGGGACTCATTTTTTTCCACATCCGAAACGCCTTCAGCCGAAATTTTAGCAACCATTCCGGCTCATTCTTGATGGCTGAGATTTTTCGGACTGTATCTTCGCTTAATCCCTTTTCGAGAGTTTCAGTATCAATGTCGGTGGTAAAACCGTGTTTGTATTCCTTACGGGCTACAACCTGGTCGAGATCGGTCATGCTATCCTGCTCGCTTGTCATGACTCATACCCAGTTGGACATGGTGTCCCGGGAGACAAGTGTAATCCGTTCATCCAGTTCCTGCCTGAGCGCGTGTTCGATGTTGTAGAGTGTGGACCCGCTCGAAGATGAGCACGACCCGCACGCTCCATGAAACTGCGCCTGGATTTCAAAATCGTTAACGATATCGACTATCTCGATATCACCACCATCCATTCTCAGAAAATCACGGATCGGACCTTCGAGTACCGCCTCTATTCTTGTAAATTTCTCCGCGCTCGGAAGGTCCTTCCAGACATCCGCGCCTGTGGAACCGGATGAAACAGGCTTTGCGACGAGAACAGCTTCCGTCAAGGCAAGAGCCGACCTATATTGCCCTTTCAGATCAGTTACCAATAGGTCCACAACTTCAAAGACTTCCGCAGGGGCCGAGAGAAGGTCCGGGTCGTTTCTTAACGCCGATTCGATATCAGAACCTGTCAGGCTGAACGCCTCCTCGACTCTCATATTTTCCGCGATCAGGCATAAGGTTTCAGAAACGGCCTGGGAGGTGTGGCCTCCGTAAGAGAAGAATCGTGTGGCCGAAACTGTCTTTAAATCGGGGTCGATCTGCCAGTAGAGTTTTATATCGGCCTGTTTCGATTCGAGATGGGCGAAGCCTTTTTTGAGTGTATCTTCCTGAGTAAACATGCCCCGGTGTTTCAGGTTCTGTCCGGCTTCGATAAATTTGTTCGAATATTTGCTCTGGTCCATTTTCCTATACCGCTTTAATCTATTTACGGATTAAGTTGCAAGGATTGAGCCAATATTACCCTATTGATTATTAACCGCTTATATTAGCTCCCTGAACATGTTCGGACATTATTGTCCTGTTGTGCGTTTTATGCCTCTATCGGCTATCGATTCGAGGTAGTCTTCCGTCCGGTGCCTTATCAATTCTCCGTCCACCATAAAAACCACATCCTCAGCTATGTTCGTAGCCAGATCGGCGATCCTCTCCAGATGCCGGGAGCTTGAGAGCATGTGAACAGCCCTCTTTACAGTGGAAGGGTCTTTTATCATCAGCTTTTGAAGAACTTCATACATCTCTTTGTTCAGTGTGTCCACATCGTCATCCATCTTGAGAACTTTTCTGGCAAGAGTGGTATCCCTCTCAATGAGGGCCGTAATACTCTCCTGAACCATGGTCTCTACCTTTTGTGTCATCAGATCGAAATCGAGCGAAACATCCAGTTTCTCTTTACGCGACAGGTATTGCGCTCTCTCCGCTATATTGACCGCCAGATCGGCCATCCGCTCCAGATCGTTATTAACCTTGAGGATGACTATGATAAACCTCAGATCGCCCGCCACAGGTTGATGCAACGCCAACGCCTTGAGGCACTCCTCCTCAATGGACACTTCTTTCTCATCGATTATGTCATCGTTTTCAATAATCTCGTCGATCAGTTCGGATCGTCTGTCCACAAGGGCGTAAACCGCCTTTTTTATCGCGTCTCCTACCATCGCTCCGAGCATGAGCGTCTCTTTTTTCAGGATCTCAATATCCCTTTGCAGATGTTTTGACATAAAAGCTCCCTTATCCGAACCTGCCTGTTACATACTCTTCGGTTCGTTTATTTTTTGGTCGTGTAAATATCTGGTTTGTTTCGCCCAGTTCCACAAGATTTCCATACTCCATAAACGCCGTATAATCGGAGACCCGCGCCGCCTGTTGCATATTGTGGGTCACGATTACGATGGTGTATCTCTTTTTCAACTCGAACATCAGATCTTCGATCTTCGCCGTCGATACCGGATCAAGGGCGGAACACGGCTCGTCCATCAGGATAATCTGCGGCTCCATGGCAAGCGTCCTTGCAATGCACAACCTTTGCTGTTGTCCACCTGAAAGGTTTAACGCCGAGTCGTGTAACCTCTCTTCCCTGATCTCGTCCCACAACGCCGCTTTTTTAAGCGAATCTTCAACTCTCTTCTGCAGGTTCTCTACTCGACCATGGATCGACGGCCCCCATGCGACATTGTCGTAGATAGATTTCGGAAAGGGGTTCGGTTTCTGGAATACCATGCCGATAGTTCGCCGAACCTCTACCGGGTCAATCAATTCTCCGTAGAGATTCTCTCCCATGTAGAGTATCTCCCCTTCGATGGTAGCCTCTGGCACGAAATCGTTCATTCTGTTGAACGAACGGAGCAGAGTGCTTTTGCCGCATCCTGAAGGTCCGATAATGGCCGTTATCCTGTTACGATGGAAAGGAATTGATACGTTTCTCACGGCCGGATTGTCGCCGTAGCGGATGGTTACGTTACGAGCTTCAAGCGCGATCGAATCGACCTCTGGAATCGTTCGGTCCGTTAATTCTTTTTTCTTGGAATCCACATTCGAAGAAGCTCCTTCCATTATCACTAACTCCATCCTATTTTCTTTCCGCTAACTGTCTGATTATTACTGCTGTGGCGTTCATGGTGAGGAGAACCACCAGTAGAACAATGATTGCTCCGGCCGCCAGTTGATGAAACTCCTCCTGCGGTCGTGAGGCCCAGTTGAAGATCTGTATCGGCAAGGCCGTAAAGTCATCGAGAGGGCCTTCAGGTGTGAACGCCACAAACGTAAGCGCTCCTATCATGACAAGGGGCGCAGTCTCACCTATGGCGCGGGAGATGGCAAGAATGATCCCCGTTAATATTCCTGGAAACGCCGCTGGTAGAGTGTGGGATTTAATCGTCTGCCAACGGGTGGCGCCCAGGGCGAAGGCGGCCTGCCTTGTGGAGTCGGGCACAGCCCTGATGGCCTCCCTCGACGCGATGATGATTACAGGCAGTATAAGCAGGCTCATGGTGAGACTTCCCGCCAGAACCGACCGGCCCAGTTCCATGAACCGGACAAAAACCGCCAGACCAAGAATTCCGTATACGATGGAAGGCACACCCGCGAGGTTGGCGATATTAATCTCGATAAACCTGCCAAGCGGCCCTTTTTTGGCGTACTCCTCAAGGTATATCGCCGCCCCGACCCCTATTGGGATCGAAAACAGCGCTATGAAACCGATCAGCCAGAGAGTACCGTAGAGGGCCGATTTTATCCCCGCCTTAGCCGGAAATCGGGAAGGAAAGCTGGTTATGAACTGCCAGTCAACCCATTTAACGCCCTGCGCGACAATGTGGTAAAGCAAAAGCGCCAGAATCAACGCCCCCATCCAGGTGAAAGCGGCGCAGGAGAGAGCGAACAGACGCGATTTAAAATGGCGTTTAGAAAGGGTGGGGCGGCTCAATCGTATACCTCCCTGAATTTTTCCAATACCTTGTGGGCGATCATGTTCATGACCAGAGTGATGACAAAGAGTAATAAAGCCACTGCGAATATCGATTTATATTCAATGGTTCCCGCTGGAGTATCCCCCAGGCTCACTTGCACAACATACGCCGTCATCGTCTGAATCGACTCCATCGGGTTAAGCGTGATTCTCGGAGTGGAGCCAGCGGCCAGCGTGACCGCCATTGTCTCCCCTATGGCCCTGGAGAGTGCAAGAATATACGAGGCCACAATACCTGAGAGGGAGGCTGGTACTACAATTCTGGTAGTAACCTCAAGCTGTGTTGCGCCGAGGGCGTACCCACCATGACGCAAAGCCGCCGGAACGGAGCGTAGCGCGTTGTCTGATAAAGAGACCACCATCGGCAGAATCATTATTCCGACGACCAGCCCCGCGCTCATGGCGTTAAAAACATTAGCCTCCGGATAAACCTGCCTGATAACAGGTGTTATAAAAGTGAGGGCGAAATAACCGTAGACTACCGTAGGAATTCCAGCCAGGATTTCGAGGACCGGCTTGACGATACCACGCACTCGACCAGATGCGTATTCGGAGATATATATTGCGCTTAACAGACCGGTCGGCAAAGCAAACAGAGCCGACCCGACCACAATAAGCATGGTTCCGTTTACAAGAGGTAGAACACCGAAGGATCGTGGTTCAAAAAGAGGAGTCCACTGCGTACCGAAAAGAAATTCGCTAAAACTTACCTCTGCGAAAAAACCGAACGACTCCTTGAGCAGGATCGCAATGATAAGAAACGTTGTTATTACGGAAATTCCGGCGCAAAGAAACATCAAACCCTTTATAACACTCTCCCGCCAACGGCCCCACCTCTTCTTGTAAAGGAGAGATGGGGCCTTGACCATAGCCTGTGGGGAGAGGCTAATTGGCATTCAGAATGCTTTCCAGTTTCATACCTGCGGTCTTCTTGCCGGAAAAAAGAGAGCCTGTGATCCGTTTATCTACACGCTCTTTAAGGACGGTGTAGATATTGTCGGAGAGTGGAACATAACCGACTTCGCTTGCCAGGGCGCCACAGTTTGCGATGTAGAAATCGACGAACCTGCTTACCTCTACCCGGTCCAGCGATTTTGGTTCGACGTAAATAAACAGTGGGCGGGAGAGCGGAGAGTATGTGCCGTTATTAATCGTTTCAGGCGATGGAGCCACCGGGCCGTTCCCACCGTCAATCGGAACGATTTTCAATTTGTCCTTATTCTCGGCGTAGTAGGCGTATCCGAAATAACCGAGGGCGTATTTCTCACCGGCAACTCCCTGCACCAGAACGTTGTCATCCTCACTGGCGGTAAAATCGGGTCTGGAAGCTTGTGATTTGCCGTTGATCGCCTCGGTGAAATAATCGAATGTGCCAGAGTCCGCTCCAGGTCCGAACAGCTCGACAGGCTTGTCTGGCCAGTTGGGTCTTACGTCACTCCATTTCTTCACGGCGCTCCCCGGTTGCCAGATTTTTTTGAGCTCCTCGACTGTAAGGTAATCGATAAAATCGTTCTGTTTATTTATCACCACAGACAAACCATCGTATGCTACCGGAAGTTCAATGAACTCTATCCCTGTCTCCTTTGCCTTGGCAAGCTCCTTGCCTTTGATAGGGCGTGACGCATCACTGATGATTGTCTCTCCTGCGAGAAACTTCTTGAATCCGCCACCTGTACCGGAGACGCCTACAGTAACCCGCACTCTCGGATAGAGGTGTAAAAACTCCTCAGCCACAGCCTCGGTTACCGG
Organism: Nitrospinaceae bacterium; assembly: GCA_029261405.1. GTDB lineage: Bacteria > Nitrospinota_A > UBA7883 > UBA7883 > JAJDBK01 > JAJDBK01. The sequence goes on along the minus strand of JAJDBK010000052.1, from coordinate 29,115 downwards.
GTAGACGGTGGAGGAGCCGTCAATCCTGACCGACCCTTTAAGGTTACGATCCCCTTCCGCTCCGGAAACGCCTGTCAAAAGAATCATTAATGCTAAAACAGTCAAGCCGATATAGCTTTTCATCAGTTGTTCCATCATTTGGTTAATATAGGTTAAACAGTGATGAAGATTTTACCATTTGAATATTAAGATAATATTAAGAAGAAATTAAACGGTCCTTAACAACCGGAAAAACTGGGGTGTGGATTCGTATACCTGGTGAAAATCAATAAGTTACATTAAAAGAGGCAGTGTAATAGTAAAAACGCTTCCCCTCCCCATCTCGCTTTTCACCTCCACAGTCCCCCCATGAGTGATGGCCGCGTGTTTCACTATGGAAAGACCGAGGCCGGTCCCTCCAAGCTCTCTTGAACGTGGTTTGTCGATCCTGTAAAATCTCTCAAAAATTCTCCGCTGGTGAACAGGTTCAATACCCGGTCCATCATCTTCAACCATTATAACCGCGTTTTCCTTATCCGCGCGCAGTCGTACGGTCACTTTCCCGCTATGGGGCGTGTACTTTAAAGCGTTATCGATAAGGTTGGAGACTGCTTGGGAAATCGTCTCTTCATCCCCCGCCATTAGAACATCGCCCTCTTTAATGTCCGATTCCAGGGCCACCCGGTTGACGTCACCATCGCTTTGGAACGATTCTGCGACACTGAACACCAAATCCCGAAGGTTTAGCCGTGTAGACTCTATCTCTCCTTTATCTGATTCGATCCTTGCCAGAGTCAGGACATCACCTACCAGAGCCGATAACCGAATCGACTGGTTTTTTATCTTCTCCAGAAAACGGGCCTCATCCTCCCGGCTCATCTCCTTATCGTCGATAATAGTTTCTATCATGGCGCGGATAGCGGTGACAGGGGTTTTGAGTTCGTGGGAGACATTGGTAACAAAATCGCGCCGGATTCGCTCCATGTTGTTTAGCTCCGTAATATCGTGCAACACCATTACAGCCCCGGCAAGCTCGTTTTCCGATGACATAATGGGCGCCGAATGAACATTCAGATACATGTCTCCGTCGCGGCCTACCACCTTTACATTACGCTCCACTTCGGTTCTTCTTCGCAAGGTCTGCCCCAACACCTCACTTAGAACCTGAAGGTCAGAAACTTCCCAAAAACGCCGACCAATACTCCCACTGATCGGAATCCCCGCTATTTTTGAGGCGGCCCCGTTTATATGGACAATTCTTTCGTCATCGCTTACGGCGATAACCCCCTCCACCATACCCGCAAGAATGGCCTGTAGTTTCTTTTTTTCATCGCTTATGGTCTCGATTCTCTCCCTCAACCCATCGGCCATACGGTTAAGCGCCTTTGCCAGTTGGCCGATCTCGTCTTCTCTTTTTACAGGCAGTTTTTCGTCATAATTGCCGAGGGACATCGACTCCGCCCTCCTAGTCATCGACTCGATAGGACGCGAGAAATTGAGCGCAAGAAGATAACCGACCAGAAGAGCCGCCACCACCGCTATGCCGGTGCCAAACAGGACTATATTCTGTAACCGTGCGAGCTTCCGGTCGATTTTACCAAGTGAAATGGAGGTCCTGACATAACCTGCAATCTCTTCGTTTTGCAGATAAGGAACCGCCACATACATCATTTTGGTTTTAAGAGTTTCGCTATACCTGGTTGAGCTACCTACGCCGTGTGAAAGAGCGGAAAGAATTTCGGGGCGGGTTCCGTGGTTATCCATAAACGCCGGATTTTCCAGCGAATCGGCAATGACGACACCACTACTATCTATCAAAGTAAAACGCGATCCGGTGGCGTTTCCCAGTTCCCTTACACGCTTCTGTAATCCCCGGCCAACCAAACCGGGTAAATCTTCGGTGATAACCCTTACCGTAATCGCTTGTGTAGCCAACTCATTATGTATAGCTGTAAGAGATTCCTCTTCCATCCACCCGGTAATCAAAACTCCCATCAGTATGGAGGAGAGAAGAATCACCACCATATAACCGGCGTATATCTTCCACAAGAAACGTGACAAGAACACTTTAGAACTCTGCGAATCTGTAACCGATTCCTCGAACGGTTTCGATTACCGATTTACTTTCACCCAGCTTTTTCCTGATGGCCTGTATATGTACGTCGATGTTCCTGTCGATAACCTCGACATCTTCGCCGACACCGACCCCAAGCAACTGGTTTCTCGTAAATACCCTGCCTGGATTCGACGCCAGATGAAGCAGTAGCCGAAACTCCGTGGCGGTAAGTATCAGATTATCTCCCTTGACACTCACCTTGTGCCGCACAGGATCAATAACCAGATCTCCATGAACTATTCTTGATTCCGCTCCATCCTCTTTTTTCACCGGGCCTCTTCTGAGGACAGCTTTCACTCTGCCAATCAGTTCTTTAGGGCTGAACGGCTTTGTAACGTAATCATCGGCTCCGAGTCCAAGGCCCAACACGATATCGCTCTCCTCCCCCTTGGCGGTAACCATTATGATGGCTATACAGCTTGTGGAAGGGTCGCCTTTGATTTTTTTGCACAATTCGAGACCATCCATTCCGGGCAACATAAGATCTAAAAGCATAAGGTCAGGTAGCTCTTTTTTGGCAAGGTGGAATCCCCGCTCACCGTCCTCCGTGGAAATCACGGAATAACCTTCCTTTGTAAGGTTGTATTCAAGAATTTCCCGAATATCGGGTTCGTCTTCAACGATCAGTATTTTCATTCTCATTTTCCACTTGTGCAAAAAGAGAGGCGTAACTTTCCAATGTGGCCTGCTCCGGCCTTGAACGCGGATCAAGGTTGGCGGAGGCGCACACCTCGGAGAAAGACTCACGTCCACCGAACAGATCTTTCACATTATTTGAAAGGGTTTTACGGCGATGGGCAAAGGCTTTCCTGATGAATTCAAAAAAACGATCTTCGTCACCCACCGAAACCGGAGGTTTTTCGCGAGGAACCAGCCTGATTACGGCGGAATCGACTTTGGGAGGGGGTCGAAACGCTGTTGGTGGAACCTTGAAAAGGTAAGTCGTGGCGCAATGAAAAGAGACATACAACGAAAGGGAACCGTAGCTCGAATCGCCAGCGTCAGCGGTCATTCTTTTTCCCACCTCCTCCTGCATCATCAGGGTCATCGACTTTACGTTAGCGCCCATTTCGATAAATCGTTTCACCAACGGTGTGGATACTGAGTAGGGCAGGTTCGATACGATATGAAAAGAGGCGCCAGCTTCGGCGAAATCGTGTTTTAACGCATTGGCTCGCACCACAGAAAAATTTTCATTCGATCCATACTCTTCCTGTAGACCTTCGTAAAGGCCCCAGTCGATTTCCACGGCGTAAACAAGAACTCCGGCGTTTAGCAACGCGCCTGTCAGGATTCCCCTTCCGGGGCCTATCTCCACCACCTTGTCACCCGGTTTAAGCTTCGCTTCCCTTACGATCATGTCGGTCACACTATTGTCGATCAGGAAGTGCTGTCCCAGTTTTTTTCGTTTTACACTCATAAAGGTATCTACCACTTCCCCTGAAGCATTTGTCTGGCGGTCTTTATCGCATGGACCATCGGCGCAGGTTCCGCCAGGTTTTCTCCTGCGATATCAAAAGCCGTTCCATGGTCCACCGAAACGCGCAAAAATGGAAGACCTATCGTAACGTTTATCGTTTCTCCAAAACCGAGCGCCTTGACCGGAATCAACCCCTGATCATGATACATGGCGATGGCGACATCATACTTTTTTCTGCTTTGCGGTGTGAACATTGTGTCCGCCGGATGAGGCCCGGATAGCTCGCTTAAGCATTTCCTCCGGGCCGACTCAATGGCTGGAGCAATCAGCTGTTCCTCCTCGGAGCCGAAAAGAGAGCCGTCACCCGCATGAGGATTCAATCCGGTAACAGCGATCCGGCCCGGTTCCTTCCGGTATGAATTCATAAACTGGTCAACAAGCAGTATGGTTTTCTCAATCTTTCTGTTCGAGAGCCTCTTTGCCACATCCTTGAGCGCAAGATGAGTAGTAACCAACGCCACACTAAGCTTTTTGGAGGTTAGCATCATGACCACATCTTTTGCGCCAGACTTTTGCGCCAGGAACTCGGTATGTCCCGCTACCTTGAACCCCGCCAGGTTGACCGAACCTTTGTTTATCGGGGCTGTTACCATACACGCGCAACGGCCTTCCATAACCGCTGTCATAGCTTTTACGACCGACTCCATCGCCACAGTTCCAAACCTTTTATCGATTTTCCCGAATTCGGCAAACCTGAAATTTATCGGAGTAACCGGTTCTACCCTCAGACAATCGGCCCCGGAATCAGCCCGTTCCAGAGCCATTACCGTAACGCCAGTCTTCAGTTTCCTGTCGAGTTTCCTGAAATAACCGATATCACCGAAGAGCAAAAGCCGGTTTCGATCAGTTTTCGAGAGCTTATGGAACGCTTTGAGAATCGTCTCCGGGCCTACTCCAGCCGGGTCCCCCATTGTGACCGCTATGGGCTTGTCTCTTTTTTTCATTTGATCGTTAAAACCTATGAGGGTTACACTGTAGCGCTGAATTATTCATTTTAGAGGATTATCCGATGGGCGCAACCGTCGATAACGTTACCAAGTGGACCCCGTTCGGTCTTTTGACTCTGGTTCTGCTGGCAACAACCATGTTCTGGAAAATCGAGAAGAGTCGGGAACTGCCACTGCCAACCATTGAGGAAGCCCGAAGGGCCAATCCAAACGTCGGCGAGAAAGAACGCCCCAAGTCGGTAATGGAAGGGAAAGTGGCGCCCGATTTTTCACTTCCGCTCATGGGCGGCGGAACCATGACGCTGTCAGACTACCGGGGCAAGGTTGTTCTGCTGAACTTCTGGGCCACCTGGTGCCCGCCATGCCGTGAGGAGATGCCTTCAATGCAGAAGCTATACAAGCATTTTGAAGGAAAGCCGTTTGAAATGCTCACGGTCAGCATCGATGAGAAGACCGAACTGGTTGAACCTTTCATGAAAGAGCTGGGCCTGACTTTTCCGGTAGCCTTCGATCCGGGACAGATAGCGGCCAAAAACTATAATATGACCGGTGTGCCGGAGACTTTTCTTATCGACAAGGAAGGTACCATCATGCATCACCTGATAGGACCGGGTGACTGGTACAGTCCGGGGCTTGTCTCTGCGTTCGAGAGCCTTGTGAACCGGGCGGTCACATCGCCAATTAAACCCGATAGCCCAACAGAATAAGAAAGGTTTTTTATACTTTGCGGGACATAAAGGTCTGACTTTCATTTTCCGCAAGGTTATTAAGCCATAAATGAAATCTACAAAGAGCCAGACAGGATATTGGGTCGGGTTTGCCATCGCCTTCGGGTTCATTGCGTGGGCCATCGCCAGATACGACTTTAACACCGTCTGGTCCTCATTGCAGAGTGTTAACTACTGGTGGATCATTCCCACGGCAATTATAGAAATGATCCTGATCTATATCCGGGCCGTAAGGTGGCGCTATTTCCTCGATCCGATCAAGAAGGTTTCCCACTACAACACCACTATGGCAACTGCCATAGGGTTCCTGGCGAACATGGTACTGCCGGCCAGAATCGGTGAGTTCCTGCGAGCATGGCTAATCGGAAAACGGGAGTCGATAAGTAAAAGCGCCGCCATGGGAACCGTCGTCATAGAACGCTCCATCGACGGTCTATCGGTTGTTGTTCTGATTCTGATAGTACTACTTGTCGTAGACGCTCCTGAGGAGAAACAGGCCTACTGGGCGACCCTCAAAACCACTGGTTACTTTGTGGCGGGTTTTTATCTGACCGTTTTTACCGCCCTGTTTCTGCTCTACAAAAGAGTCCATTGGGTGGAGCGGGTCATCGACTTTTCCATTAATGTCATGCCGGAAAAATATAAGGGCCAAATCAGGGAGCTACTCGAATCGTTCCGCACCGGTTTTGACGTTCTGGCAAGCGGTCATCATATGATAGCCATAACGATCTGGAGTGTGGTCTTCTGGTCCATTGCCGGGGGTCTTAACATCGGTTTCTTTCATGCGTTTGGTTTGCGCGACCTCCCATTTATTGCAACCTACCTCGTATTGATGGGCCAGGTTATCGGTGTCATGATCCCTTCCCCCGGATTCGTTGGCCCCTTTCACGCCGCCACCATGGCGGCCCTGGCGTTTTACGGCGTGGGTGAGGAACTTGCCTTGTCGATGGCTATCGTAATGCACGCCACCATGTTTATAACCAACATGATCCCTGGAATCGTTTTTCTGTGGCTTGAAAAACTTTCTATCAACGAGATAAAAGAGACAGCCGAACAAGAAGAGCAATAATTTCGCTATAATGGGGCGGAAACGAATATCAGGAGACTATTGTGCCCCATTCATCTCTCGACGGCGGAAGATTCAGGGATATTTTCATCGCTGGTTCAAGGCGAATCTCCGAAGGGCGAGAATACTTAAACAGCATAAACGTTTTTCCTGTACCTGACGGTGATACTGGCTCGAACATGGCCGACACCATGAATAACGCCGTTGACGCGCTATCTTCCATTGACGATCACTCCCTCCCATTTGTGCTGGAAACCTTGTCTGGCAAACTTCGAATGGAAGCCCGGGGCAACTCAGGAATAATCCTGGCCGAGTTTTTCCACGGAATGTTTCTGGCCCTGAAAGACGCATCCAAAATAGACCCGCAAAACTTCGTTGTAGCCATATCCAACGGCAAGGACGCCGCCTACGCCTCCCTTGCCGATCCGAAGGAGGGAACGATCCTTACCGTCATCAGGAAGACAGTCGATAACCTCACCCGAATGCAGGGTGAAATCGAGGATATGAAACACGCCATAGAATGTATGGTCGAGTCGGGGCGAAAGTCGCTGGAAGAGACAAAAGATGAGATGCAACTGCTGAAAGAGAATGATATTGTAGACTCCGGCGCTCACGGATTCCTTCTTTTCTGGGAGGGGGCGCTGATGTTCCTGAAAGGAGAGCTTATCCATACAGCCCTCGAACCTCTCAAAAAGGTCTTTTCAGGCGCCGAAAATAAGATAAAGCGCCGTTATTGTACCGAAGGGCTGGCGCATTGCGATAAATTCGACCGAAAATCTGTGGTCGATAAACTCAACCCGCTCGGCGACTCCCTTATCGTCACCGGCGGGGATGGTCTGCTCAAGGTACATATACACACAAACGATCCTGATCTGGTTTTCGACATTCTCGGATCGTATGGCGACATGGTAAAGAGCAAAGTTGACGATATGGTGGAACAGAGCGCCGCCAGATCGTCGAACCATCAGCATATTCGGATAATGACCGACTCCACCTGCGATCTTGACCTGAAGACCAGAGAAGAACTCGGAATAGAGATGGCTCCGCTTCAGGTTATTTTCGGGGAGAAGGGGTACAGGGACCGGGTAGATTTATCGGCGGAAGAGTTTTATGAAAAACTGAAACTATCAGAAGTATTGCCGAGGACAAGCCTGCCGAAAGCCTCCGATTTCCTTCAATGTATGGAGCATCTAAGCGTCGATTGCGACCGGATACTTGGCATTTACGTCTCATCTACTCTCTCTGGAACGTGGCAGGTCGGAAAAAAATGGGGGGATGATTTCGATGGAACCGAAGTGACAAGTTACGATTCCGGGCATGTCTCCCTCGGCATGGGCATGATGATTCTGGAAGCGGCGAAAATGGCCGGGGCGGGGTGTTCTATGGAGGAGATAACCGCCAGGCTTGATGTAATCAAGAAAAAACTGCGCGACTACGTCACCGTCGATAGCCTGGAACACCTGGCCAGAGGCGGCAGGATCGGACAGGGCGAAAAACTGTTGGGGCAGATGTTTGGTTTAAAGCCTATACTGCGGTATACGGACGGAAAGATACTTCCTTGTGAAAAAGGATTCGGACGCAAAAGAATGGTCGATAAGCTGATTAAACTCCTGGAGCAAGATGCGCAAGTGGAAGGTTTTGAAGGGATGTACGCTGTTGTATCGACTGATGAACCGGAACTTGCTGACGAGTTGATCCGGAAGATAAAGGAAAACCTCCCGGTAAAATCACTTATTACAGGCTCCGCATCGCCAGTTGTGGTCACCCACTGCGGCCCCGGCTCTATGGGTGTGTTCTGTTATTGAGGGAGCGGTGAAACGAGACCAGAAACATTATAGCCCATATCCCCAGCATATATTCTTCATACTCACCCGATTCGGAAAAATAGTAGGTTGAGTGTACATAATCATCACCACCCGGAAACGCTCTGATAATATTTTTCGGAAGGTTTGCAAAGAGATGAAACAGGCTCGGAATTACCATCGGGACGGAGGGAATGGCGATTTCCAGAAAAGCGGGCAAAGCAATTTTCGTATAAGCGGCAAATAGCGGCGCTATGATGCCCGCAAACGACACCACAATATAACCAATGGTTTTGAGAGCGTATGAAGGAGCGTCATTGCCCAGATTGTGAAGATTGAACTCTTTATTTTTATTGTGCTTAAGAAACCAGTCTGGCGGATCGTAGCTGAAAAAATGCTGACCGTAGCTGATCTCCTCCATCGCAACCCAAATGGCTGTAAGCCCGACAAAGATCAATCCGAATCGAAGGATGTTCAATCCTTTACCTGTAATTGTCGCCAGGTAAAACGCATAACAGCCAGCCAGCAGAAAGAAGAGCGCCGTACCGTTTTCCACATAACCGTACTCTCTTGGAGTAGGCATTATATAACTTTCATATCCGCCGGTCAGAAGGAACAGATGAGGGAACAGGTACGCTGTTAAAGGGACCAGGAAGAAGAGGCGCCAGCGATTTTCCAATTTAACCGCCCCTTTATCGAGACCAGACTCGCTACCCAATTTCGGTCTTTTTCATAAATGCGTCAAAGTCGAGAAAGGACATTTTAACGTCTTTCGATTCGAGCGGTGGTGGCGGTTTCTTCGACGAGCGAAGCAATGGGGGAGCGTCCGCCGGTGGCGCCAGTGTCCCTTGAGCAGAGGCCAATCCTTGTGAGGTGACTATCTGAATAAGCCGTTCCAGGGTTTCGATGGTTTTCTGCTGGATGGCCGAATTCTTCTCGAATGCTTTAATCATGGCGTTTTGAGACTTGATAATGGCCGAACTCAACTCCGGGTTGCTCGATAATCCAACAGTAGTCGGAATTTCGCGCTCGTTCGTTTCAATGCAAGAGTCAGGTTCTTCCACTTCAAGTCTGATTTTCTCACTACCCGTTGCCACCCGAAGAACCGGTAGCTCATCAAGAGTGGGAATCAGTTCTTCCCTCGATTCAATAGTGATTTCTGGTTTCAGTCTCTCAAGCTCCGGGGCCAACGAAATCTCTTCCGGAACCTCATTCTTAGAGCCTGTGACGATTTTCGCAATCGCCATGATGTAATCTGAAGGTTTAACCACCCCTCCGGCCCCTTCCACCAAAGTATCAGCAAATTTCTGGAAACCCTTGCCCACCGCGCTGTTTCGCGCAGTCAACATAAATGGCTTCTGTTTAATCATGGCGTTGGTAATGACCTTGTCCTTCAATATTGGAGGCAAGGAGGAGATGTCAAGGGAAGGGGATTTCCGGCTTAAACTCTCGAACTCCCGTACGCATGAGATGACACTATCGGCGCTTGAAAACTTGTTCGGCGCCAGCAGTAATTCTCCCGAATACCCGTTTTCTGCTAATGATTGAAAGAGATTGATCCCGCTTTCTATAGAAGATCGTTCGGAAGTGACCACCACCACTACGCTATCAGCGGCCATAAGGAATGGGGAATTACCGGGTGAAAAACCATCTGAAGTATCGACGATCAGGTAGTCGTAATTTTCGATGGTTGATAACTGGTCTGCAAGATACCCGTACTCTTCCGCACTGATAGCCGACAGCTCCTTTAAGCCTGTTCCTCCCGGGATAATGGATACATCAAGAGGACCGTTGACCACGATATCCTCAAGTTTCCGCCCCTGGAACAAAAGGTCGTACAAAGTAAGCTCCGGTTGAGACCCCAGAAGGGTGGCAACGTTGCTCAGTCCAAGATCAGTATCCAGAAGAGCCGTTCGATCCCCTCCTCTGTTCAAGGTAATGGCAAGGTTGAGCGCAATGGTTGTTTTACCAGCCCCCGGCCCACCACTCGTTACGGCTACAATTTTTTTCATCTGTTAATCCGGCGTGGATATTGATTGTTCTCCATAGCGCACCATTATAGCCGCACGAACCACCATAACAAAACAAAAGGTTGCATGACCAGTGGCTCGGCCACAGCCAGTGGCGCCACTTTGTAGCAGAATCATCCCAAGTCTGACAGGCTCCTTGCAAGATACCATATCAAAGGTGTTGCGCTGGAATCTTGAAACCGCCCAATTTAAGTGTTTGCAGGTAAGTTAAGTCCCTTTCAGGTATATGGTTTTGAGTGGAATTAACGATAAACTCAAGGCAATCGCAATGATCTCAATCGTTATTAGCGACACCAATCCTCCGTCAAGCTCATGAAAAAAATAGTATGATGAAAAAGCCAATATCATACCCAGGGCATATACTTCTATAGAGTTCTTACCGCATAGAATAAAAGCCTTGACCAGCGCAGATTTTCCATATACCTCACTTTTGGGTGATATCATAACAAACAGGAGCCATAGACAAAGCGCATGTATTAATATAGCTGGCGTAAGAAATGTTTTGTCAAACGGTTCCGTAAGCCATTGCACGTCCAGGTTAATATAACCTCTGTTAAGAAGTGGTCTTATGATCTTATAGGTCATGAACACGATAACAAGGAACGCCATCGAAAAATATTTTGCTATCGCGCCAAACTCTATCCTCTGGTTGGAGATCCTTTTTACTCCCAATGTCATGGCAATAAAAAACAGAAACTGCCACGCAAGTGGATTGAAATTATTCTTGCTGAATGGGATGTAGATATTAGTGAAATCGGTCAGAATCGACAAATGGTACGCTTGCGAATAACAATAGGCGCTGGCCGACAGAGTAATTGCCAGAAGCCGGTTCTTCTCGTATGCAATAATCAAAAAAGGAGCAACTGCCAGCAAAATCACGTAGAGCGGTAATATTGAAATGATTTCAGGAAAGTTGGTCAGGCTCAGCATTTCGATGATATACGAGGTGGGTTGGTCAATCATCCGATCCATGCCATGCATGAGGAAAGGATTTTTTTTGTATTCGGCAAACGGGGCCAAAAAGAAAAATAACAGCAACATTACTACGATGCAGTGGTACGAGTAGATGGTAAACGACCGATAGAAAGATTTAGCGAAAACCTGCCTGTATCCGTCCCTGATTAATATTTGCTGATAAGCTAAACCGTAGCTGTAGCCAGACAACATCACGAACACTTGTGACATGTCGGAGTAACCTAACGGCCTCTCTGTGAAAAACGAAACCAGCCTGTTTGATGTCAAATATTCTATATGGTTTATCAGAATTGCAATTAGCGCCAAACCTCGCCAGAAATCAACCCTTGGATCCCTTTTCACATCGTTTTACCCTGAATCATCACCCCAGTTAAAAACCTGCCTGTATTCTGATTGTCGCTACGGTAAGAGAAAAACCGCCGGTTCTCGCACGATGTGCAGATGTCGCTGTCGTGAATATTTTTACGGTCGACACCAGCGTTTATCAACGACTTTATGTTAGCCGATACGATATCGATATACCTGCCACCATTACCACCAGTCATTGTATGGAAAAGCTCTGCGCTCTCTTCGTCCACCTCGTAACAACATTGGTGAATGCAGGGGCCAATCCCGACAACGAGAGATGACGGATCGCTACCGGTATGTGAGCTCATCTTTTCGACAGCTTTCCCGATGATAGCAAGCTCGGTTCCTTTCCTGCCGGCGTGGACCGCACAGGCGGCCTTATTGATCGGATCGACGATAATGGCCGGGAGACAGTCAGCCGTCCTTACCGCCACAGCCACGTTCGGAACCGTTACCATGATGGCGTCCGCGCAGACAGGAGAGCCAGGATCAGAACTATCGACCGTAACGATTTCATCACTATGAACCTGGTTGCATGTGGCGATTTTACCCGTCCCGAGGAAGGTTTCTATCCTGCTCATATTTTCCGCAACGTTACCGACAGGATCGCCGGAGCTTGCGGCGGTGTTCAGTGTTTCATAAGGCGCTCGGCTGACACCTCCGCCACGACCTGTAACGAACGTTGTGAAACCGTGACCGTCAAGAAACGGGAACCTGTAAAGCTCCAAAGGGCTAATAACTTTCTCAAATCGCATAATATGTCATAAAATGGTTCGTCACAGGAATTGATCACGTCTCTTCATAACAGGGTTTGATGAACATGAAAGTATTAATTGTACACAACCAGTACCAATTCAGGGGTGGTGAAGAGACCGTTGTGGAGATGGAGAGAAAACTGCTCACCGATCACGGTCATGAAGTCATCGATTTTATCCGAAACAACGACGAGATCAACGAGTTCCCTTTTCTGAAAAAAGCCTCTCTTCTTTGGCGCGCCAGCTGGTCGGATGAGTCGTACAAAAAGGCGCTAGAGATTTGCGAAAAGCGGAAACCGGATGTAGCCCATTTTCACAACACCCGGCCTCTCATAACGCCATCGGCCTATTACGCCTGCCGGGACAGTGGTGTTCCCGTAGTACAAACCCTCCACAACTATCGCCTCATCTGTCCTGCGGGCCAGTTTTTGCGAGATGGGTCAGTTTGCGAAAAGTGCCCGGAGAGTGGGTTGTTGAACGGGGTTTACCATCGTTGTTACAGGCAAAGCGCTATCCAGACGCTGGCTATCGTAATAATGCTCTACCGGCACCGGCGGATGGGTACCTGGAAAAACGTTATCGACAGGTATATTTCACCTTCAGGATTTCTCCGAAAAAAATTGGTGGAGAACGGTTTTGACGGCGAAAAAGTTTCTGTCAAACCAAACTTCGTGTCGGGGGTTGAAAAGTCGGACAAGAGTGAGGATTACGCTCTTTTCTTCGGCAGGTTGAGCGTTGAAAAAGGGGTTTTGCCCCTGATAGAAGCGTGGAAAAAGATCGACAACTTCAAACTTAAGATTGTAGGGGACGGACCGCAACGAGAAGCGCTTAAAGCCGCCGCAGAGGGTTGTGCGAACATAGAGTTTACCGGAGGCTTGCCGCACGACAAGGCGGTGAAACAGTTGAGAAACTGCCGTTTCGTTATTCTCCCGTCGGTCTGGTACGAAAACTTTCCCATGACCATCGTGGAATCTTTCGCATGTGGCAAACCTGTTCTGGTATCACGGCTGGGGGCGCCTGCGGAGATTGTGGAGCATGGAAAAACCGGGTTTCATTGCCAGCCGGGTGACGGAGCTGATATCGCGGTTAAAGCCAAAACCCTTATCGACAACAAAGACCTGGCTGTTACCATGGGGAATAACGCCCGGAAAACCTTTGAGGATAAATATGGCCCGGAAGAAAATTACCGGTTATTGATGCAGGTTTATGAGAAAGCAATTGGGGATTCGCGTAAATGAAACAGATAATTCAGATATACAAAACAGGTGAATTGAAGATAGAGACGGTCCCGGAACCTGCGCTTAAACCGGGCGGCGTTCTGGTCCAGACCCACCATTCACTCATCTCCGCTGGCACCGAGAAGATGAAAGTGGACGACGCTAATCGTTCGTTCATAGGTATGGCGCGCGCCAAGCCAGACCAGGTAAAGCAGGTTATCGAAACTTTTAAACAGCAAGGCCCCATGGCTACGTTTCGCAAAGTCTGGAACAGGCTCGATTCCTTTACACCGTTAGGTTACAGCCTGGCGGGAAGAGTTATTGCCGTCGGGAAAGGCGCCAGCGATTTTAATGTGGGGGATATGGTCGCTTGCGCCGGGGCCGATCTTGCCAACCACGCCGAGATCAACTGGATACCGGTAAACCTTTGCGCAAAAATCCCGGAAGTGGCCGATGGTGTCGAAGGTGATACAGCCGGGTTTCTCCCTACTGACCAGGCGGCCTTTACTACTGTCGGATCGATAGCCATGCAGGGTGTGAGGCAGGCGAATGTGCAGGTGGGCGAAAGCGTGGCTGTCATCGGCCTTGGACTGGTTGGTCTGCTGGCGGTCAAGATTTTAAAAGCGGCCGGATGCGAAGTGTTCGGTATCGATATCGATCCGAGGAAAAGCGAGCTTGCAAAGAGGATTGGCGCCGATGCGACTGTGATTGTGGGGGAGGCTGACGTTATCTCCTCGGCGCTCTCGTTTTCGGGCGGTCGCGGGATGGACAAAGTGATCGTGGCAAGCGGCGGCAAATCAAACGAACCGATCATTACCGCAGGAGAGATCGCCCGGGACAGAGGAACCATCGTTAATATCGGAATCAATCGGATGGATGTACCGTGGAAACTTTATTACGGCAAGGAGCTTATCCTGAAACAGTCCCGATCATACGGTCCCGGCAGGTACGATCCTGAGTATGAAGATAAAGGCCGTGACTACCCAATCGGTTACGTCAGGTGGACGGAGAAACGTAACATGGAGTCGTTTCTCAAGCTGATGGCCAATGGTGATATCGACGTGTCTCCCCTTGTCACTCACGGTTTTAACTTCGACGACGCAAAGGACGCATATCAACTGCTGGAGGGGAGAGCCACCGAGTTTTATGTCGGCGTAATACTAAAATATGACGTATCCGAAGAGAACCTTGGAAAAGCCAGAATCAGGTCGATAGGGGAGAGGGGTGTCGCAAAAACCCCAGGTCAGACGAATATCGGTATGATCGGCGCGGGTAACTTTGCACGCACAATGTTGTTGCCCCATATTACGGGCGAAGATGGTGTTAACCTCTCCTGTGTCGCAACATCCACTGGTATCACAGCCAAGGATACGGCCAGAAAATATAATTTTGATCGTTGTACCACTGATTACAAGGAGCTTATAGACGACGACTCCATCGATACGGTAATGGTATTGACCCGGCACAACTTGCACGGACCTATGGTGGCCGAGGCCTTGACAACTGGTAAAAACGTATACGTCGAGAAACCACTTGCTATCACCGAAGAGAGTCTGGATGTGGTGAAGTCAGCATACGAAGATGGTGACGGCAAACTTTTTGTGGGGTTTAACCGCAGGTTCGCGCCTCTGGTGGTGGAGATGAAATCTTTTTTCGATAAACGTACCGAACCGATGGTAATCACATACAGGGTGAACGCCGGATTTAAAAAGAAGAGCGACTGGTACCAGCAGATCGATATCGGTGGTGGCAGAATTATTGGCGAAGCGTGCCACATGATCGACACGGTGCAATTTTTCACCGACGCGCTTCCCGACTCGGTATTCGCAAGAGCGATCAGGACATCGAACGTTTCGGTTACTCAGGAGGATAACGTGATAATAACCATCACACTCAATGATGGCAGTATAGCTTCGATTACCTATCTTGCCAACGGTGACCCGATGTTTCCGAAAGAGTATATCGAGATCTTTTGCGACGGCAAGGTGGCCGTGATGGATAATTTTTCGTCTCTTGTCACCATGAGCAACGGAAATATGAAAAAACAGAAAAATTTCATTCAGGACAAGGGACATAAGGCTGAGATGAAGCGATTCATCGAGTCTGTGAGGGATGGAACCGAAGCGCCAATTTCGTTTGAGAGCCTCTACACAACATCGAAAGTCGCGTTAAAAACCCACGAATCGCTTATGGGAAACTGTTTGGTAAAAATTTAGTGCGTATTTCTGTAAGACAAGATCGAAACCGGGGCAGGTTTAGCGCTTTTAACAACTTTGAGATAACGGTCATTGCACTACAGGCGATGATTTTGTTTGCCCTGTTTGTTCTGGATGTCGGTGACAGCATTGCGGAGAACATCACCCGCCGGACATTCGATGGGCAATACTGGAAGTCGTTAGCGGTAGTCGGTTTTTCAGGGGCCTGTTTCCTCTCCATTCTGCTTGCTTCGATGGTCAGGAGTCTGACCGTGAGAATGGTTGTAATTTTTTTCTTCCTGGTTCTGCTCTCGACGAACCAGGTTACATATCAGCTGACGGGTGGCTACCTTGATACCGAGTATATTTCGAGCCTGCTTGAAACCACAGACAATAATACTCTTCTGATGTTTCTTAACGAGTACTTCGTGGTACTTATCAGCTCGCTTTCACTGGTTATCGTAGCCACACTCTTTATTGCATACACACCTTCGGAGGCGAGACTGCCAACGTCATTATCGATCCCCATACCACTGCTCGTAATCTCGGTATATCTGCTACATATGGTCATGCCGGGAATGAATGTTTCAAAGTTTTCGCCAAGTCTTTTCGCTTTACCATACCAGATCCCTATGGCGGTAAAGATGAGAAATATGATTGGAGGTCTTGAACGAGTTCCACTTGTGTACGAAGGTCAGTTCGGCGAAAGCGTGGAAAAGATAGCGCTTCATATCGACGAGAGTATCGCGGGCCCTTCGTTGACAATAAATGGTGGACCGGAAGGCGTGACTCCATTCCTGTCGAGTGGCGCCGCCCGACAGATAAATTTCGGTTTGGCAACAAGTTATACGAATCGTAGCGCTCCGAGCAAACTGCTTTTGCGGGCAGGGCTGTCGATTGAGATGATTCCTGACACCACCTATACAGCTTTCACAAAACCGAACATCTGGCAGTTCGCAAAAAAGGCGGGGTATCGAACGGTATTTATAAACGCCTGGCCGAATCTTTTCCAGGATTTTGTAACGGCAAAGGAGCTTGCCCTTGTCGATGAGGTGTATGGCGGATACGAAGGGAACAGAGCATACTCAGACTTCCTTGCGGCCAAAACCTTGAAGAAAATTCTTGCGCGTGAAGGAAAGTTTTTCATCGTTGTGCTTAAGGAGGGGGTTCACTGGCCATACGCAAACGCCTCGCCAAAGGATTGGACAAACTTTTCTCCGGTCGTAAAGGGGGTTGAGTTTATCAAGATGCCGGTCCGCAAGGGGGGAGGCGAAAAATTCATCTCGAAGACGCAGGGTCTGATACCGCTTCTCGAAGAAAAGGAGGAAGTGGCCCTTCTCGAGGAGCTTTATGAAACGGTGAAGAGCAATCGTGACAAGGGCAAATACGATTCTGGCTCCGAGCGGGTCAATTCTTATCTGAACGCCGTCAACTGGTCGGTAGATTATTTCTTCCGGTTCCTCCTCGAAGGTCTGGACATGAGTCAGACTGTTATGATCCATACCTCTGACCATGGTCAGTATGTCGATCCTCATAACCAGAAGAGCGGCTTTTACAGGGGGCACGGTTCTGTTGAAGATCCGAAAGCGGTGGAGGGGATAGTTCCGTTGATACTCTTTACCGAACACCCGGCGTGGCGTGAAAAATTTGAAAAAGCGGCGAAAGTATCTTTCAGTAAAATGACGCACAACAGAATTTTCCCGACCATCACACAGCTAATGGGGTACGATCCGGCGTGGGTGAAGGATACTGTTGGCAAAACCTTGCTCGACCCGGCTCCTGCGGAGCGATATTTTTTCTACGGTTCGTCGATGTTCCGGGATGATGGTGTAAGAAAGATGATAGTTGAATAAGGCAAGCTGGTATATAAGCCGTCTCAAGGCGATGTCTTTGGATGAAGTGCAAGCCCGTATTCTCCACGCAATCAGGAAAAGAGTGTGGCGGCGCAGGCGGTCCTGGGTGGCTCCTTACCCTGAAGCTGGTGTCACAGACCCGTGGGTAATGCCCGACATTCACCCCGATAACGTGGAGAGAATTG
This sequence comes from Nitrospinaceae bacterium, assembly GCA_029261405.1. Classification (GTDB taxonomy): domain Bacteria; phylum Nitrospinota_A; class UBA7883; order UBA7883; family JAJDBK01; genus JAJDBK01. Next base: position 11,439 of record JAJDBK010000052.1, on the reverse strand, counting down.
CCGTTATCGCCGAGGCTGAACGTTATCTTGAGGGTCGCTACACATTCCTGAACCTCTCTTTTCATGAGGAGAAAATCGACTGGCACACCGATCCCCAGACCGGTCTCTCCTTGCCTGTGACATTCGGTCTCGACCTTGATTTCAAGGACCCGTCAAGAGTCGGCAATCTGAAAAACGTATGGGAGAAAAACCGTCACCACCACCTGACAATTTTATCCCTCGCATACGCTCTCACCAGAGAAGAACGGTATGCTGATGAAGTCGGCGACCAGCTAAATGATTGGATTAATAAAAATTCGTTTCCGAATGGTGTTAACTGGACAAGTTCGCTTGAGATCGCCATCCGGCTGATATCGTGGGTCTGGACAGAGCGGTTATTGCGTGGTACAAAAGCTCACGAAGAACTGTTTGGCACAGAGGGATTGTTATGGTCATCGATATATTGGAGCCAGTGGATGATCGCCTCCCACTACTCCCACGGCTCCTCCGCCAACAACCATCTGATCGGTGAAATGGCCGGACTCTATATCGCCTCGGTCAAGTGGCCGGTATTCAACGAGTCAGACAAGTGGCGCAAGCTGGCTCAGGGGATACTCGCAAAAGAGGTAACTGAACAGACCTTTGAGAGTGGTTTAAACAAAGAACAGGCGTTTGCGTACCACATTTTCTCACTGGAGTTTCTACTGCTTGCCGGAATAGAAGGTGAGCGATTCGGTCGCGCTTTTTCCGATGATTACCTGAAGATAGTTAGCAAATCGATAAAGGTGATCGCCGATCTTTCTACTTGTAGTTCCGGTATTCCTGAATATGGTGACGCTGACGAAGGTATGGCGTTACAGTTACGGCCGCTTGACTCATCAAGGGTGAGCTGGATCTACCGTCTGGGTCGCAAATGGCTAAGCGGCGCATTTCCTTCCGGTGAGGAGGGGAGTATGACATCAGATCTACTTTTGCCCGGGGTAAAAGATGACACCGACATGTTCAAACCACTCGCAGGTTCAGTCGGGTTCAGCGACGCGGGTCTCTACGCCCTCGTATCGAACAGGGGAAAACCCGACGAAATCTTCCTGCTGGCGGACGCAGGTCCACACGGTTACCTTTCCATAGCCGCCCACGGCCATGCAGACGCCTTGTCATTCACCCTGAGCGCCGGTGGAGTCCCCGTTATTGTCGATCCGGGAACATACGCATACCACTATGCGCCCCGGTGGCGTAGCTACTTCAGAAGCGCACTGGCGCACAATACCGTTACCGTAGACGGCGAAGACCAGTCCGAATCGGGCGGTCCGTTTCTTTGGAAGAGCAAGGCCAACTGCGTCGTACACGATTTTTCCAAAAGCGAATCGGGAGCGACGTTACAGGCTGAACATGACGGTTACACCCGTTTGGAAAGTCCGGTGGCGCATCGCCGGTCAATCACCCTTGATGGGCAAAGGGTTAAAATAACCGACGAGATAGTAGGGGAAGGGGAGCGCCTTGTCGAATGGCGTCTCCATTTTCATCCCGATATAAAAACCGATCTAATGGGAAAATCGCTTGTCGCAAGTTTCAGTAAAGGAGAGCTTGAAATTTCACTCGACGAGCGTTTCGAATGGAAAGTTGTAAGGGGTGGCGAAACGGCGGGCTGGTATTCACCCGGCTTTAATTTGAAAGCGCATTGTGACACCCTGATCGGAACATTGCATGGTGTGGCGCCTGTAAAGGTCGTGACCAGTATGGTGGTGGTATTCGATTAATCTTTCCTGTCCGGCTCGACCGTATGTCGAATGAAGACTTTTGATTCAAGCTCTTTTGAAAAATAGAAAGAGAAGGCCGTCCATACGATTAAACTCATCACGATCATCTCCCCGAAATCCTCGATCAAACCCAACAACTGCGCCAAGCGGCCTTCAGCCATCTGATGTATCACGTCCACACCGACACCGAATAAGACCAGCGCGAAGAGTAACACTCCGAGAAAACGTGAAACTCTTTTCGCAAATTCGTCACCTTTTAAATAAGAGGTGACAAGCGGGAAAAAAAAGAATAATCCGACAGCGGCGGCAAACAAAAGTTCACCGATGTCTCTTGAGCGAACACCGAACATCGGTTCTATCGCAAAAATCTGTGATAGATATAAGCCGCTGATCTCGTGCAAGCCGATTGAGTCGTCCAACACTAAAAACGTGAAAAGGATCGCCCATAATAGTAATAGGAAACTTTTATCACGTTTGGAGATGTTAAGTAAAAGGCAGACTATCCAGAATTCCTTTATATACTGGAACGATTCTGCAAACCCCAAGTCATACGCTATGGAGAAACTTTCATTGGAAAAAAAAACGGCAAGGAAACTGACCGTCTGGACAACAAGTGACGTTTCCTCCGGTGAAGCCGGAACCGATATCGGAAAACGGGTTGAAAAATAATATATGACGTTTAGTACAATGAAAACAATGTCTGTCAGGATAAGGAGGAGAAGCAATATGTTCGCTTCCCTGGAAACATCAAACCGGACGCTCTTTAACAGCGCATTAAATTCTTTCATTTAATAACGTTCTCCCGACGACGTTCCGCACGGATAAATGCAGGTTAGAAACTTTGTCCGGGAGTGTGGATGCTACAAAATCGGTAGAACGAGTCATTGTAGTATTCCTGCAGTTTCTTAACTCCGGGGGCTTCCTGTGAAAACGCCATGCTGATAAGTTGTGAGTTTGATTTCTCCCTGATCGACTTTACGATACATGTCACTCCATCGAACCATTCACCAGTGGAGAATTTCACTTTCATGGTTAACTCCGACTCCTGCGCCATCCCGGCGCTACTGCCGACAACAACCATGCATCCCCCGTCGCTTAGATCAACAAGGGGACCTGCCTGTCTGCCCATTGCGGTGGTCAATACAGATATGGCGGCTGTACGGACCCTTTTACTCGTTCTTACGCTGAACTGTTCGATCTGTTGGGGATACCTCCACACACAGACAGGAAGTGGGTGGGCGTAGCTGTTGAACAGTATGGTTCGGAATCCGTAAGCTATCGCCTCGTGAAGGTACCGTACTCCCATGATTACCTGTAGCCCTTGGGGAATAATCATCGGCGCCCCGCCTGAAGATGGGAGATCACTGATAACAAACTTGTCGTCTATGAATCCCCTAAGTATGGAAGTATACTTTTTATCGCCTATCTCAGCCTGGATAGGGATGCCAAAGTCAAGCTCGTCGGGTAAACCCTTCTTGTTTCTTGTGGCTTCGCGGAAAACATCAAGCCTTTCGAGATGGCCTAATGTGGTATCGATTATTTCAGTCTGACTTGTTGCGAATTTGCGGAACTCCAGACCATAAACATACATTTCACCCAACCGGTCACACCTTCTCACGGTACAATCGAACGAGGTGGCCTCTTTGCCTCCCGGAAATGTACCGCTTATCGTCAGGCTTTCCCCAACTACAACCGTTTTGTCGTAGATGAGTCCGCACCCACTCCTGCTGAAATCACTGATTACGCCACTAGCCTCTTTTTTGCCTTTGGCATTGACTATGACCGGAAGGTAAACGATCACCCGTTCATCCTGCCTTAAACTGGAACTGACAAAATCTTGCGGATATTCGATGACGCCCAGTTTTAGATCCCAGTCGATTGCGATCACTCCCAATACCTTGCTTGTGAAGCCCAGGGAACCCATGTCGGTTTTTACACGGCAGACAACTTCATTGTTGGATTTGGTAAGAGACGCCTTTTCCGCCAGACTGAACAGGACATACTTTTTTTCACTAACGGCCCGTATCATGCCTGATGCGACGGCATGGCCATTATGCTCAACGGAAATATATTGGCCAATGTTAAGCATATAAAAATAATGTCCTACAATAACAACATGTTAGATATCTCTACTGGAGATGTATCGCATCGTTACGCCATGTTGTGTGAAAATACGCATATGCTTGAAAGATAGCCCCAGAAGCCCTTGTGAAAAAGGAGAAGTTCAGTCTCATTTTTCATACCCAGGAAATGTGATTATTCGGTGAACTAAAATACGTTACTTAACTGACCGATTCTGTTAGAGTATACAACGAATCCAGGAAGGGGAACATGCAAAAAAAAGCTGAAGACAAGAATATCAGAGAAGACAAGACCATTGAAGGGTTGCTCAGAAACATCCCTGAAAGGTTCCGGGATTCTTTTACTGATGACCAGTTGGTGGGGCTGAAAGTGGCCCTAGGTGAGCGCAAGTGGAAAAAACACCCTGTCGATTTAAGAACGAATATCCAAATATGGAGATGGCGGTTCTACGTTGTCTTTGTAATGGGTCGGGACAGGAGAAGACCGACCAGGGCCCAGAGAAAGATGGCCCAGTTGGTAGACGTGATATTCCTGACACTCCTTATTGTTATCGCCATGGCAGTCGGTCTTGTAGCCATGTACCTTCTTAAGTCAGCCGTAGGTATCGATGTTTTTGAAGGTATGTCGTCCGGAGTCTTCGACTGGTTTATTATGTAACCGAGGCTCCTATGTCTCCTCGCCCGGTTTCCCTACCAGGTAGCCTTGCGCTCCGTCCACCTTCAACTGCTCCAACGCCTTAAGCTCCTCATCGGTTTCGACAGATTTTGCTATCACCTTGATATCGAGGCCATGGGCAATGTCGATTATGGCCTGTATAAAATGCTGGTTATCTTTGTTCTTGTCGATATCCCTGATGTAACTTCCGTCGATTTTAAGAAATTCAAGCTTTAAACCGCTCAGATAACCGTACGAGGTTGAGATCGAGCCGAAATTGTCGAGGGTGATTCCAGCGCCGAATTTCTTCAGCCGGTCGATCAATTTTATGAACGAACTCTCGTCGTGCAATGCTGTGTGTTCCGACACCTCGAAGAATATTCGTTTAGCGGCGTTTTTTCTATCTTTCAAGGTTTCGCAAAGCCAGTTGATGAACCCGGAATCGTTTATCGACTCGGAAAAGAGGTTGATCGAAAATTTACTTAAGCTGTCGTGATCGCTCTCCATACGGTCGAGCAATTTTTCCACCAGTAGCTTGTCCACATCAGATGTCAGCTTGAGTCTTTCCACCATCGGCATAAATACCGCCGCCGGAATGAGGGAGTCGTCTTCGTTCTTGATACGCGCCAACGCTTCGTAGTGCAGGTTCGCCTCACCTTTTACAGGTTTAGCCGGCTGGAACAGGAACGATACACTCTTGGCTTCGATGACTTTGTGAATGACATCTTTCCACTCCTGGGCGCCTTTTATGTCCGCTTTGTTCAGGTTTTCTTCTTTAAACATATGCCATTCGTTGGGGCCTTTGACCTGGGCGTGTTTCAAGGCCATGTCCGCCTCTGCAAGAAGTTTTGGCGCTGTGAGGTCAAGGCTGTAATAGCCGATGCCCACATGTCCTATCCCTTTTTCCATACCTTCGATTTTAAATTCCGAGAGGCCACTTCCCACAAGGCGCCCCAGGTTTTCGGCGTCTTCCACAGTTGTATCCTGGGCCAGCATGGCGAATTCAGCGCCACCTATCCTTGCAACAAAAGAATCCCGAAGACCCTCCGATTTTTGTTTAAGCAGGTCGGCTACCTGTTTCAAAAGAGAGTTTCCAGCCGGATAACCATATTTTTCGTTATATTTGCCGAACTCGATTATCTGGACAATGATAAGAGCGCCAAAAGCGACTTCCTCTTTCGCGGAAACCATATGGCTAAGTTGCATGTCGAAACTGCGTCGGTTGCCCAGAGCAGTCACCTGATCTTCATAAGCCTCCTTTCGCATACTTTCAGCTCTTTCGGTCTGCTCGGTTACGATCCGTTTCATCTTTTGCGACATCTTGTTCATGGCTATGACGACGCTTCTAAGCTCCCTTGTCCAGGGGAGTTTTTCGAGGACAGGAAATTCCCTGTTAGCTATACCGACAGCCTGCGCTTCGATATCAATCAGCGGTTTTAAGACAAACCGAAGAGCGACCATGACGAGGATGATGGCGCCTGCAAGGACCGCTAAAAACCACCTGAACGTTCCTGCGGTATCGTTCCAGAGCTGTATATACGCATATCCGGGGTGACTGCGGACATACAGGGTTGCGCCCGGTTTCCATCCCGACGATATGAGCGAATGCCTCCGGGGAGTGTCGAGGGGAAACATTGATACGAACCAGCCGGGAACGCCGTCGATGGAAACTTCATTTACACGCTCAATGATCCGCTCACCGTCCATTTTTTCAACTATGATCTCGCTGTAATAACCACTGTCGAAGATAGCGTCGACCATGGAGGTCATCACCGGTATATCTCCGCTGGTGAAGTTGGGTTGTAATGATAAACTCAGCGAGGTGGCTGTGTCCTGGGCGTGCGATTCGAGCTGTGTCGCCAGGTAGTCCCGCATGTTGCCCATGCTCATGACCATAGTTCCGGCGAACACCAGAACGAAGAGTGAAGATATAAGAAGAATCAGTTGACGTGACAGACTCATGAAAATAACTCCCCGTTTGCCATTGGTATTGGCCCAATATTAATGTTAATCGGCTCAGAAATGACTTTGTCGGTCAATTTGCTAACTCCTGTTCCATTCTCTGCCTAAGGATTTTCCAAAGGTTGAGGCGGTCCGACGAACCGACCCGTTTTCCCAGACCTCTCTGTTTTGATAACCACAATCCGTCCGCGTTGAAACTGTATACCGGTTTCAGGTCGTCTCGGGCGGAAGCGGGTTTTATACTGTTGATGAGGTTGTCGAGTACCAGAGGTTCTGAATTTGGTGTCTTGTAATAAGTTAGCACCATATGGGCCTGATCGAGTTCCAGCGCCTTGACGTAGGTTATGAGCATCCGCTCCACCGGGACTCCCATCTCCTTTAAGGTGAAATATTTTGCAATGGAGAAGTCCTCGCAGTCTCCGCCGTCGGTGGCCAGCATCTCCACCGGGGTCGCCCAGTAATCCTCCTTGTCCCAGTGGTCGATATCGGAGATGAACTCCACATCGTTGAAGAAAGAATTTACAACTTCGAGCTTTTCGGCTTCATTAAGAGAGCTTCCACTCCTCATAAGGTCCTGCCACTCTTCCACTCGTTTCCTGGCGGACCGCCCATACTTACTCTGGATCATTTGCATGGTTCTTTCGCTGAGACCTCCGCTAAGGTCCGCCATAGTAAAGGGCGCCACAAGTAAGAGCGTAATCGATGCGACAACGGCAACGATGCTTCGAAATAGTGATGCAAACCTCATGAACACCCTGGAAAAGGAGAATGCGTTAACAGGAGTATATTATATCACCCGCAGGTTTGGAGGGGGATTGCTGATGGAAATCAGACAAACACCGGGGCGAAATATCTGGTATATCGCCCCGGTGTTTTAAAGAATGCGGAGATTCAGTTAACGTATACTCTCGCAGTAGAGCTACCGTCGTGACATCCGCCTGCGCTACAACCACCATTGGTGGCCGACGCAACCATTCCCACGGTGTTGCCCTCTACGGTTACAGTGTAACCACCGCCTGGATTGCCGTTCGAGGTGTAGAAATTTCCGGAGCCATCCGACTCGATACGCCGAACAGAGCCATCGGTTTCGGTAATCACGATTATTTCCCCTGCGATTGTGGAGCCTCCCGAAATATCAGTATAGACCGTACCTGCGTATTTCAGGTTGCCGTGGCACTCTATACAGTTTCTTCCGGGATTGTGAGAATAACTGTTTCCATTGGAATCACCACCAGGACCTTCGTCTTCACCGCAAGCGACCAACCCGATGCAAGCGAACAACAAAAATAAAACCCCCAACTGCTTTAAATACCGCTTCAACTTTTGTCTCCTAGGCTGGTTATGACCTGATTTATGTGACGCAAAAAAATAAGGTGTGCATTCTAAAGCGGGAAAAAGTGGAGTGTCAACAGTAACAATAAATAAGAGCGGAGGTTCAGAAGTTTCCGACAACCTTGTTTCGCCCGGTTTCCTTGGCCTGATAGAGGGCAGAGTCAGCTTTTTTGATCAGTTCAGTATGGGAACTTCCTGGTAAAGGAACCGTTACGGCTACTCCGACGCTTATCGATACATAATCGCCCGCTTTGGAAAGCTCATGAGGTAGCTTTAGATCGGCCACTGCTTTTCTGACAAGATCCGCAATCGTTGTGGCGTTTTCGCCCGTTATTTCCGGAAAAATTATCACGAACTCCTCGCCACCGTACCGGGCTACGAAGTCACCCGGTCTTTTCAGGGAGTTTGCGATACACCGGGCGACTTTTTTCAGACAGTCGTCACCCTCCTGATGACCGTAATGGTCGTTATACGGTTTGAAATAATCGATATCTATCATAGCAAGGGCGATGGGCCGCTCTTGCCGTAAAGCCCGTTTCCATTCCTTGTCCACCATCTTATCGAATGTCCGCCGGTTGGCGATGCCTGTCAGGCCGTCGATGGAGGAGAGGCGATGCAGTTCCTTATTGGCTTGCTCTAGTTGCTCGGCAAGTTTAATCAGTTTCAGTTCACGGTTTTTGCGGCGGTCCGTTTCCATCTTGAGACTTAAAGCGGAGCCTATTCTTGCTTTCAGTTCGATTTTATCAACCGGTTTACTTATGAAGTCCATGGCGCCGGATTCAAAAGCCTTCTCGAAAGTCTCCTTGTTCGATTTTCCGGTTACCATTACGACAGGGATATCGCGAAGAAGTTTTTCACACTTTATTCGTCGGCAAGCTTCGATGCCATCCATATCACGCATTACGATATCGAGTAGTACAAGGTCGATATCTGGCGTTTCTCTTACGGTTTCACCATTGATTCCAAGAATTTCGAATGCTTCGGAAGCCGATTCGGCTGTTTTAACATTCTTGTATCCAGATTTTTCCAGCAGGGCTTTGATAAGGGCGCGACTCATTCGTGAGTCGTCCACCACCAGAATCGACATCTCCGCGCTAGATCGCACTTGTTTTTTCCAAGTTCCTGTTTAATTAATTGATCACCCTTGATTATACCAATTCTCATCTGGCGTGACTACATGTAAAACCATCAGGTCGCCAGAGGTACCGCATTACTAACTTATGCTATTACGAGATTAACTACTGCATCAATCTGTTGTGTAACCATTGCAGTGGCGTGGTGCACTCCAAGAGCCTAATCCCTACCAATCGCGCAATGAATAAGGTATTCAGATGTCGCGGTAATGCTGTGGGGCGCCAACCGTTAATGGCCGAGGTCCCTACCTCTTCTTATTCTCCAGTAATAGCCCCGTAGGCAGGGAGCGAAGCGACCGCTACCGAAGCCAAGCGTAATCAGACCATCGGCTCCCAGCGGTAGCGGAAGTGGGCGTGGCCCAGAGCCACCCCAGCCACCCCGAAGGCCGCCCCATAGGGGCCGCGCCGAACAGACGTAAACAGACTATCGATTCCTGGCGGTAGCGTTAATCGCTGTGACCGCGCCACTGGCCCAGCCACACAGACCCGATGGAAGGTGGCGTAGCCACCGCTACCAGCGCGATTGGAATGAGATATTCAACCATCGCGGTAGCGTAATGGCCGTGGCCCAGCCACTGGCCCAGCCACTTGACTGATTGGGTTGTTGGCTCATAGAATGGGCTGTAGGCGCATTCACTCATAAAGGAGATACGCTCATGCATATTGGTCAGGTTATGACCAGAAAATTGGTTACCACAACTCCTGAAACCAAAATATCGACCGCTTTCAATTCGATGGTCAACAAAAAGATAGCGCATCTCCCGGTACTCAACCGCTCGAAGGAACTTGTGGGCATCATCTCCGACAGGGATATCCGCAAGGTTATGGGTGCGAAGAAAGGGCGAGAACAGGAGAAATTCGACAAGTTAAAGGTCAAGGAGATCATGACCAGCAACGTCGTAACGGTCAATCCGGGCATGTCGGTATCAGACGCCGTAAAGATCATGCTCAGGATGAAAGTTGGTTCGTTACCTGTGGTGGATGAGGGGACTCTGAGCGGTATTGTGACCAAAGACGACATGTTGGGTGTCTTCACGGAGATGCTCAGGGTTATAGAAACCACCTCCACGCTTGATGTAGAGCTTGTTGATGAAATAGACGATAGCGATGCGGTATTGTCTGTATTGCGAGCCCATAAAGTCAGTATAATAAGCTATTCCGCTACGCCTCCCGGAAAAAATCATCGGCAGGTATGCCATTTTCGGCTGAAACCGTGCAAGGTCATGCCGCTTGTTACAGAGCTTAAACGGCGAGGTGTGAAGGTGGTTGACGCTTATGGTGAAGATACCTGAAAACCGGGTTGATGATTGCAGGATAGCTGATTATTGGGATAGTCTTGATGACCTGAAAGTCAAGTGCCGTCTCTGTCCCTTTAACTGTCTCCTGTCTGATGGAAAGATGGGTATATGTAGGGGAAAACAGAATTCCGCCGGAACTCTTCTCGCCATCAACTACGGGTGGACAACGTCCCTCAGCATGGACCCCATAGAGAAAAAACCGCTATATAACTTTCATCCGGGAACTTCGATCCTCTCCATTGGCCCCAACGGATGTAACCTGAAGTGTAACTTTTGCCAAAACTATCATGTATCCCAGTCAGAATATCCCGTATCGTACCTGACTCCAATGCAAGCCGCCGATACCGCTCTTAATCACGGCTCCATCGGATTAGCCTACACATATTCGGAGCCTCTTATCTGGTATGAGTATGTTCGTGAAACTTCGGTGGAGGTCCATAGACTGGGATTAAAAAATGTTCTGGTATCAAACGGCTATATCAACCCGGAGCCACTTGATGAACTGCTTCCTCTGGTAGACGCCATGAACATCGATATCAAGTCGATGGACCCGCAGTTTTACAAAAAGGTGTGCAAGGCCACTCTTGCGCCGGTCCTCGAAACAGTGAAGAGGGCCGCGAAGAGGACACATGTGGAGATTACGAATCTGATTATCCCCGGTCTCAACGATAGCGAGGAGAATTTTACCGCATTAGTGGATTTCATAGCCGATATCGATCCCCTGATCCCGCTCCATTTTTCGAGGTACCATCCGGCTTTTCACCAGAATGCGTCCGGCACACCGATAGGCGCCATGCGTAAGGCCGGAAAGATCGCCCGGAAAAGACTTGCGCACGTTTATCTGGGCAATGTCTCCTCCTTCGAGGGGAGCGTCACACTATGTCCAGATTGCAATGGGATTGTTATTGAAAGGTCGGGATACACAGTTACGGCGACGAATCTTTCCGAAAGTGGGGTGTGCGGAAACTGTGGCGCGAAAACCGGAGTGGTCTGCTAACAGGTCGTTTTCACTAGGTGTGAAGTCTCAACAGGTTATTCCCACTTAATCCGATGATGCTGATGGGTGTTTTGTCTTCAAGGCTACCATGTGGTCGATGCCAATTGTAGCGATGAAGCCACACAGGAAGGTTAGCACTTCTCTCTTTTGCGTTCTGGTAGCTTTTTGCATACGCCCATTCGGCTAAGGCAGTTTTGATGAACCGTTCGGCTTTGCCGTTGGTTTGTGGCCGGTATGGGCGAGTT
>JAJDBK010000051.1 GCA_029261405.1 Nitrospinaceae bacterium | reverse complement strand
TAAGCCGGAACCTGTTGGCGTCGAAACGGTGGCAGGAGAGGCGGTCGGCGCAAAGGGCGTTCTTCAATTCCTTGATCCGGTTCTCCACGTCACCGCGCCCAACATGGAAATCGTAAACATCCTGCGGATCACCAACAAGGTATCCGAGGCATATCTGGTAGACCCGCTGTCGGAACTGGTCAATCAACGGATGACGGGTGCGGGATGAGTCACGCCGGTCAAGCATGAACGACGAAAAACGTGACGTAATATCAAGACGGTTATCGAGTTCGCGTAGTAACACGGCGCCGCTATCACTTGTAATATTGCCGCCGTCGAAGTCGAGTACAACCGGTGTTTTGAGGATACCATTCAAAGCAAGTTGCGTGTTACGCTGTGTCATGCCAGCCCTTCTTTCGTTATCTTGTTAATCAAGCTTAACTACCTGATATATAAGATCGAAAAAAGGGGCTGGCTACCACAATACAGAATTACTTATGAATTATCCGGGTTTCTCTAAAGCGTCGGCACATGTCAAGTCTCCCTTTGATTTTTGTTAAAAGGTTTTTCATACTTCTCTCCGTGGTCGTAAACGCCACATAATGTTGTCGGATAAAACGGCCTCAATCTAGTATCACGGGTTCTTGTTCACCCAAGCCCGGTACGAGTTCCGTTAATCGAAACCTTTTAAAAATCACTTAATTTCCTATATCAATCGTCCCTGTCGGCAAAAATGGTATTCCCTTTCATGACCGAAAGATTCAATGATACGAGCGGACCACTCAGCAAGAGGGCTGGCTTCAAGAACGCAACCATACGGTCTAAATGAGAAAGCGATTGCCTGAATCCAATCTCATCCGTTACGATGTCAGTCTCCATTGTTTGAGGCGAATTTAATTAGTCGACCTCGGTAAAGTAAACATCGGAGACTGACTCTCGCAACTCTTACGCTTTATTACAGCTAAGAATCAGAATAATTTCGCCCACATCCATAAATAAAAGGAGCCGATGGACTTGCCACCGGCTCCTCGTTACGCTACCTCATCAGGGTCAGAAGAGGTCTCCCATCGGGGGCGCCCCCATCGGTCCACCGATTGCCTCGGGCCGATGATGTCGATCATCATCGCGCCCTTCTTTGTGGCGACCCTCACCCGGTCCACCGAACATCCTGCCGCTCATCGACTGGGCCAGTTTCTGTTTCTGTTCCGGGGTTAACACCGACATAAGTTTGACCCGCATTCCTAGTCTGGCGCTGGTTTGTTTAGCGGATATGCCAGATATCTCGCCTATAATCTGATCCACGACTTTTGTGTCGGGATTCTCTTTCTGCAACTCGGTCTCAAGGTCGATCTCCAGAATCTGATGTCTCGACTTGAGTTGGATCATCTCCTTTTTTGTTGAGCTCCTCATCTCGCGAACCGTCGCCAGTTGGTCTTCGGTAAGATTCAGGTTTTTCACATAGTTAAACGAACCACGTTTACCACGATCTTTTCCTTCGCTTGGGGTGGCCAACATCGTTATCGGAAAAATAAGGGCCACCGCAACTATCATGGCCATTCTTCTATACATTTTCATTACCTCCATCTATCCAGTAAAGGGTTTCTATCTCGTTGGTGAAATATGTAGTGATATCGTCCGACCCGCCGGCGGAGGTATCCATCGTCCGGTCTTCCGCCGAATAAACCGGGCCGATGGTCTCGAAAATAAACGAGTTCAGGTCCTCGATATCAGTAACAATCTTGACGCTTTGCGTCATCTCAGGGGGTTTGGCCCCGAACCGTAAAACTATTATCAGCATGGCGGCCATCGCCAAAGCCGCACGCCATACATTTTTTCGTCTTGCAAATTCATTAATCAGTGGAAACCGGGATCGCTTCTTATCCTCAACGGCTCTCTTTGCCGTTTGTTTCTCGATGGCAATACGTTCCATCACACCTTTTTTCAGCGACGAGGGAGGATCGAGTCTCCGAGCATTTTTGAATAACCGGTCAATATCTTTCATCACCTCTCTCCATGCTCAATAGCCAACTGTTGCAACTCTTCCCGCCCCCGGGCTATTCTTGACCGCACAGTTCCGACCGGTACACCGGTGGCTGTGGCGATCTCCGTATAACTCAATCCTTCGATTTCGCGTAAGACAACCGCCATTTTCCTGTGCGGATCAGACATCATGGAGAGGAGCGCGGTAAGCTCCTGTTCTGCGGAGAGTTCTTCTAATGTCGCCTGCGGGTTTTGCCGCATGAAAAGCTCTCCATCGACCTTCCCGGCAAGGGCCGTATCACTATATTCGCTCTCATTCTTCCTGGCTTTTATCCGGTTTAACGCCCGGTTGACCGTTATCCGGTAGAGCCATGTGGAAAACGTGGAGCGACCGGCAAAACTATCGATCTTCCGCCAGGCGGTAACAAAAACCTCCTGAGCCAGATCCTCCGCCTCGTCGATATCAGAGAGGGTGCGAACCGCAACGTTCCACACAAACCGCTGATATTTATCGACAAGAAGACCGAACGCCTCAGTATCGCCGTCCGCCGC
>JAJDBK010000050.1 GCA_029261405.1 Nitrospinaceae bacterium | reverse complement strand
TAAGCCGGAACCTGTTGGCGTCGAAACGGTGGCAGGAGAGGCGGTCGGCGCAAAGGGCGTTCTTCAATTCCTTGATCCGGTTCTCCACGTCACCGCGCCCAACATGGAAATCGTAAACATCCTGCGGATCACCAACAAGGTTGGTCACCACAAACCGCCGGTTGGTTCCTTGCTCCATCACCTCGGCTTTCATGATTACACGCCGGAACCTGTTCCACTTCCCGGCGCGGTATCCGGTCTCATCGAATATGCGAACCTTTGACTGTGCAAAGTCATACAACTCACGTTATCTTGTTAATCAAACTTAACTACCGATATATAAGATCGAAAAAAGGGGCTGGCTACCACAATACAGAATTACTTATGAATTATCCGGGCTAGGCAAAATGGCCGAAAGCGCACAATGGTAAGCGCGCCTGTGAACTCGCTGTGGTCGAGCCACGGAAGATGTCTACGCTTTTCCCTTATCTTCAGCTTTCAATCTTGCTTCGTGGATCATGGAGTCAGTGTCCCAGCCCACGTCACGTTGTTCGTCTATCACGCTCCGCTCTTCCAACAGGATCTCTTCCAGATCCCGGATTCTCCGCCTCGACTGGTTCAGGTATGTTGTTTTGTCGTGACGCATTTTTGCAAGTTCCCGCAGATACTCCTCGTCATGCTTGCGGAAAATCTGGGCGCAACGATAGGCATGGTGCTGTCGAAAACCGAGTTCGCATAACGCATCTGTCCCCAGACGCAGAGCGGTGTCGAAGGAATCGCGGTATACAAGCGTAACGCCCTGGTCGAGCAGGTCGTAAGCGTCAGTTCTCGCCGACGCCCTCGATAATATTTTCAGATGCGGAAAGTTTTTCTTGCATGTCTCCACCAGCCCATGAATCTCGTCCGGATCACGGATCGCTATAACTAGCGCCTTTGCGTGTTCCGCTCCGGCGGCGCGTAACAGATCGAGACGAGAGGCGTCTCCGTAGAAGACATTGAATCCGAGCTTGCGCAACAGATCGACGTTATCTGAATCGAGATCAAGCAAGGTGGCTTCGACACCGCTGGCTTTAAGCAATCGCCCTACGATATTTCCGAAATCACCGAACCCGACGATAATCACATCCCGTTTCCGGTCGATATCGTCGGCTTTCCGTTTGTCGTTTCCAAGGGAGCCGAAACGGGGCTGGATTAACCGCTCGTTGACAATCATCATAAGTGGGGCGCACGCCATCGACAAGGCTACCACCGCCACCAGCAGGTCAGTTATGGCGGGTGTCAAAACTCCAGATGATTCGGCGAAAGCGAAAAGCACAAAACCGAACTCACCTCCCTGGGCAAGAGACATGGAAAAGAGAATATTCTGAT
This sequence comes from Nitrospinaceae bacterium, assembly GCA_029261405.1. GTDB lineage: Bacteria > Nitrospinota_A > UBA7883 > UBA7883 > JAJDBK01 > JAJDBK01. The sequence goes on along the minus strand of JAJDBK010000050.1, from coordinate 3,444 downwards.
CCAGAGCCATTCCGAAATACCTGCCGAGGATAAGGAGCGCACACAATTTTACCATTATAAGTGCAGCCACAAGGCCAGTTACGGTAATCGGCATTCCGGAGATCATCCCAAAATCGATGGACGCGCCTACCGAGATGAAAAAAAGACCGAGAAGTATCCCTTTGAACGGTTCGATGTCAGCTTCGAGTTCGTGCCGGTATTCGCTGTTGGCAAGGACCACTCCGGCGAGGAAGGTTCCGAGCGCCGGGCTTAAACCGACCACTGTCATTAGCAGTGTTATCCCGATTACCAAAAGAAGCGCCGCCGCGGTAAATATCTCACGAAGACGGGTCTTTGCGATGATCCTGAAGATATGGCCTACAATAAACCGACCGGCCACAATAATGAATGCAACCGTTCCGAGAACTATCAGTGTATGCTCCCACGCCGGAAGCCCTTCGACCAACGTGGTATGTTGTGGGTCGGTGTCAACAACAGGGTAGATGGCAAGTAACGGAAAGAGTGCCAGCATCGGTATTATGGCGATATCCTGGAACAGGAGGACAGCAAACGAGTTCTGCCCACCATCGGTGTTCAGCAGGCCTTTTTCGTTCAACATCTGCAAGGTAATGGCTGTGGAGGAGAGGGCCAACACCATTCCGATAACAAGCGAGCTTTGCCACGGAAGAGAACCTATCATAAATACCAACGCTGATATGAGAAAGGCGCTTACCAACACTTGTGAACATCCGAGCCCGAGTATGGGAACCCGCATTCTCCACAGAAGATTCGGTTGCAATTCGAGACCGATAAGGAAAAGCATAAGCACAACCCCGAACTCGGCGAAATGCATTACGTCCCGCCCACCGCCAAGGTTCATCCCGAACGGTCCGATAATCATACCGGCGACGAGGTATCCCAATACGGACCCAAGCCCAAACCGTTTGGCGATCGGAACGGAAATTACAGCGGCCCCGAGATATATCAACGCTTGTCCCAGAAACTCTTCACTCATGGCTGTTTTGACGGTTTAGCGATTAAGTTGTCAAGGTCCATGTTGAGTCTCGGAAGGGATTTCGCTTTTGCGAAATCGATACAGCCCAGGGAAATCGCGTCGATCACCCGGAGATAGTCGGCGGCGTGTTTTTCCATGGTTTCGGCTGTCATGAGGTGAGCTCCGTGAACCACAAACGGAGGCGGGTAAACCATTCCACACAGGCTGGCCATCGCCTCGATGGGGGCCATCAACTCTCTTATCGTATGGCTCTTTTCTCCTCCAAGATAAGCGTCTTCCCTGGCGCCTGTCGTCATCACACTCAGCAAGGTTTTTCCTGCAAGAGCGTTCCCCTCCCGCCCGTATGCCCAGCCATGTTCAAAAACCTGATCGAGCCACTCTTTTAAAAGCGAAGGGATGGAGTACCAGAAGACCGGATGCTGGAATACGATTACGTCATGCGCCTCCAGCAGTTCCTGTTCCCTCGCAATATCGATATGGTAATCGGGATACTCTTCGTAAAGATCGTGAAAGGTAACTGCGGAATGGTCACGCACCGCTGTGGCGAGAACCTTGTTCACCCTCGACTTCTGGAGAGCCGGATGCGCAAAGAGAATAAGGGTTTTTCCTGAAATATAAGGTTCCATTTGTCTGGATGATATCGTTGCAAACTGTTCTATCTATTTGACATTGTTGCATTATTACCTGATTCGGTCTATGTAATATTGAGGCCGCAAAATACGCCTGACTAATAATGCGGATTAAGGAAAGTAATTTGAACCGGGTTGAACATAAGATCATCTATAAATGTATACAGGTGACAACACTGGAGGTTCGCCAATGCATATGTTTCATCATCTCCTTGATAACATGGATATTACAATTGGTTTTATAACCGCCATGACCTTGGGTACATTATGTATGCTGATGTTCATGGAGTGGCTTGCGTTAGGGGCGTTTGTAGCCGCTGGTGTCTACATGGAAAAATTCTTCATCCGTATAAGGCCCCAAAAAGAAAAAGAACACAAAACAATCCTCCCCTAGGTGGCGCGGCCACTGCGATTAACGCTGGCGCTGGGATTCGTGGGTCTGATTGCCCTTGCTCCGGTAGCGCTCACTTCGTTCACTGCCTCCGGCCCAATTATGATTGATTAATTAGTGGATGGGCCAGTGGCGCGGCCACGGCCATTAACGCTGACGCTAGGAGTCTGTCGGACTTGGGGGTTCGTTAGCGAGTAGTGCGACAGGCTCCTAGTACCAACTGATGTCTGCCAAGACTCAGGTTTTGATGTCCATCATGGAACCGAGGGTTTCGTCAGTCATCCTTATTACGGCGGCCTGGGCTGAAAACCCGTTTTTGTTTTCAATCAGCGCAACCATCTCGGTGGCGAGATCCACGTTGCTAAGCTCCAATGAACCTGACACTACTTCACCGGCCCCGCCCGCTCCTGCGACTCCTTCTCTAGGTTGCCCGGAGTCTGCTGTTTCATAATAGGTACTGTCACCACCCTGCCTGAGACCATCCGGGTTGTTAAAGGTATACAGGGATATCTGCCCAAGATCGGCGGTCTGGCCGTCTACGCTGGCTGTTACTTTTCCCTGGCTGTCTACAGACACGTTTTCGGCGTTTCCGGGAATTGTGATTTCAGGTTGCACCACGTTGCCGTTGGTGTCGGAGAGTTTCCCTTGGCTATCGGTGGCAAACGATCCGTTACGCGTATATCCGACTTCGCCTCCTGATGTCTTTACCTTGAAATAACCGGAACCGCTTATCGCAAGGTCGAGACCAGCGCCGGTGGTTATTATGGAGCCTTGGGTCTGGGAGGTGGTCGTGCCGGTAACCGCGACACCGCCGCCACTTGTACTCTGCTGGATCGCGCTTACCGCCTTGTAGGAGGGTGTATTCAGGTTCGCTATATTGTTGGCGGTAGTTTTGGACCGGGACGTATAAGCTGATATGGCTGAAAGCGCCGAGTTGAATCCAGAATTCATGATAAACCCTTTCGATTATCTATACACATGATAAATCAATTACTCAATTATCACGCCAATTATTTTAGTTCTTTATACAAAACAATACTACTGCCTATCGGTGTTATCAGGGTGAAACTTTAGTCTTGACACCGATAAAAAAACAAACAATTTTTAATGCGGAATTATTTTCCAGGAAAAGTGAATTTTTTGCCGAATCGGACTTAAGTAATTCAGATTCCTGCCGAAAAGTTGATTAGGCGAAGAACGATAAAAAATATATGGTCCCGATCAGGTATTGGCGGGATCGAAAAGCCTGTGTCCGAATGGGAAGGAGACCCGGTTTGGAACCACAGTTGAGCTTTAAACGTATCATGGAGGAGACTTAATCATGGCGCTTCGAGTATATAACAATATTTACTCTCAGAACGCTCAGCGAAACCTGGGTAACAACAACAACGCACTAGGCAAATCCCTCGAAAGGCTTTCTTCAGGTCTTC
>JAJDBK010000049.1 GCA_029261405.1 Nitrospinaceae bacterium | reverse complement strand
AGCTGTAGCGACAGCCCCTATCAGCCATTGCCAGTAGTTTTGGCGGTCGATCCGTTCGTGAACCTTTGTCACTTCCGTCATTGTGAAATCGTGGGCCTTTGAGACTTCCGCCCTGGTGTACTCGTTGGCTTCGTGGCACATTTCCACGCCGGGTGTACATCCTCGTTCAAGAATAGTCTTGATCTCCGCATCGCTTGTAGCCTGGCGCAAATTGTTGGCGATCAGCGCTTCGGTATTTCTCTCCAAAGCGGTCTTGACCTCAGCCAATACACTTTTGACTCCTGCCAAGTCTGTTGTGTCGTCCACTCACCTCACTCCAAAATCGACAGCCGGATATTTTCAAGCGCGGGCGAAGTGGATAACGATGGATAATGCGAACTCGGATAAGCTCCGTTACCAATCCTGACCAGGTGGATTCCGCTATACGGTCCCGGTTTATCCAGCGAATAGAAGGCCACGGCGGTATAGCCGGTATCCGTCACCTCCCAGACCTGAGCGTAGGCGGCGGATTCGGTCCATTGCAGATCGAATCGGTACGTCTTGGCCGGGTCAAACTGTGGGCCGTTGTGTCTGCTCTGCTTCTCGAAGAACGGGTCGCGGTCAAAATGCTGGGCGACGAGAGCCGTCTGAGAACTCGTCTCTCCCCATATCAGGTAGTGAAGGTTAAGCTCTTTTCCGGATGCGTCAAGAGCGTGTATCCAGACCAGAAACGTTTCCCGTTCGGCGTACGATTCGTCGGCGTTCATGTTTGTAACATTAAAAGTCAGCATCCCGGCGACCGGGGCGGGGGAGCCTTCCGTAGATATCGTTAACAGGTTGTCGGCGGAACATGTATCGCTGGTCCACGCTACCCGCCGTCCGGTGGTGTGTTCGTAATTGTCCGGCAGATGATTCTCGGCGCACCCCGTTACAACAGGATCACCTGTAACCGGCGGGTTTACAGGTTCTACCGGCTCTTCAACCACAGGCGGTTCGTCCACAACCGGAGGGTCAGCCGGGTTGTCAGGTGATGGCGCCTCGTCGTCCCCTATTCCATACTCATCTTTTATAGCCTGGACGCAGACCGGATCAGACGCGCAAGCCTCGATGGAGGCGACCACAGCGTCTCCATATTTCTCGGCAATGGTTCCAGGTTTTCCACCCGTAGAACAGGAAGAAAGAGTAATCACCAGTGTCAGGACCAACAGGATGAGGAGCGTAGCCCCCCACGGTCCATTCCCGACACCACCGTACCTGGAAGAATCAAATCGTCTGCACATGTTCATATTACCTCCTCGTCACTAAAGTAAACGGATGACGTTTTTCCATTTGATAACCCGTCAGCGACACCCTGCCCGATGTTGTATGACGCAACGATTGTCACAAGTCCGGTCACTATCGGCTCCACCATATCGGCGGTTACCCATGGCAGGTAGGGTGTCAGCAGGATGACCACGAACCCCGATATTGTCGTGACCATCTTTTTTGTGGCGAACTTCTTAATCAAGTCTTTAAACATCGATTGTCTCCTTCTTCATTTCTGATTGTTTAATATGTAAAACGAACAATTCGTCGAATATTGCGTCCTTGAACTTTTCCATGGCCACCCTGCTATCCAGCACAGCTTTTACGCCGTCGAGATAACCTTTCCTCAATCCCAGCCCGATACAGCCCTGCAACTGGTCCGCTTTATTGGCAACATGGATCAGGATGTGGGTCCGTCCATCTACATCTGTAACCTCGTATACGAACCCGAAACGATCAGACCATCGCTTTCGGCAGATATAAACACCTTCAGGGATACATTCGGTATACGGCGTGTTATTCCCCCGTGCGCGTTCCACTGTGTAGAGAAGAAACTCATCCCGCCCCCGTATAGTTATCTCTCCATATGTTCCATCAGTCTGGTAATCTATACGCTCAAGGGTCACGATTTCAGGAATTTTCATGGTGATACCACCCTTATCCCTACGACTTCTTCAAGCAAGGTCATACGTTTTCCAAGGCTCTTGTTATCGGTTTTATCTTTGTCCTTATCATCATCATGCTCGTTTTTCTTGGCGGTTTTCATGGTCTCTTCAGCCTCCTTTTCGGAGTCCTTTACCGCTTTATTGGCGGCCTCTTCCGGGTCTTGCTTCCATCCGTTACCCATGGGAAAGAACTCCTATGATGGGCCAGACTGCGGACGCTACAGCGGCATCTACAGCGGCAATATCGGTGGCGGCATTAATCGCAGATTCGATCCGGTTGCTTTCCAATTGAACGGATTTTATTTCGCTCTGTTTTGTGGCGAAAGTTGCGGAGGCCGCCAATGTCGGGTTCCCCTCCGCCATTTCGGCGTTAAGATTATTCTGAAGAGTTATTGGCCATTTCGCATAAATGATACTTTCGGATTCCCCACGAACCTGGGCGAGTCGATCTTCCTTGATATTTGCCAATGTGTAATCAGGGTCAGTGGCTGCGGCGCCCCCACCAGATTTCCACTGCAAATATTGTTTATATTCGCCGATCTGTTTATCCGGGTCTTCCGTTATCGGGATGACGAACTTATCCGAATCACGGATTATCGCGTCAAGAATCCCCGACTTTATGTTTATTCGTTCTGTGTACGACATTCCCTATCCTTATAGTTCTGCGGAAGCCGCAAGCCAATCGACACCATAATTATTTATGTAAGCGGTGGCGGTGGTCGTCAATCCTGTAAACCCGTCCACTCTCACTAAAAATCCCATATCATCTCCACTTGTCCAGGGAATACCACTACCGGACGATGTTTTCCCTACCTCGGCAACAATCATCGACACGGAATTATCCAATAACTCAAAACCGGGAGTTGTTCTCATCGGAACATGAAAAGGAACCGAAACATTTACATATGTAGAAGACGGAACCCCGCCATGGTAACCATTACCGAAACGCTGGTAATACCTCTGGCACATAGAGAATTCTTCGGCATAATTGACTCCGGCTGTGCAGAAAGCTGTAGCGGTCGGTCCTGTTTCTACCTTAACTTTGCTGAGAGTCCCTGCGTTAAACTCAACGTCTATTTCCTGTCCAGCCCCCGCAGATGCGGTTGTTATAGGGCTGGTAGCATAAGCCCCTGTGGCGGTGGCCCCGCTTATCCCAACACGACATTGGGAAGTCCCTGTCCACGAGATTGTATAAACACCACCCTCAACGCTTTTATCTTCAATAATCTGTTTTAATGTCCGTCCGGAGGCTATCGTTATTACCGTACTATTGGGCGACTGCGTGAAAGTGTAGTGTCCTGTTCCACCAGTCCCGGCTTTCCATCTATCATGCCCAAACGCCCCGGCATTTAGCGTCCCTCCCGAAACGTATCCGCGCTGGTTGATATTGAAAATAGCGTCAATGATAAGGTTACGTCCGACAAACGGATTCGGTAGCGGTCTCCACGGCAGGGCAAGTATTTCTGTTGCGCTAACCGCAAAGAAGACCGGATTCGAGTAAGTGGACGGTTCAACAGTGGTGTAAGCCCCGGCTGTGGCGGTGGAACAGAAATAATACTTATTGGCCGTTAGACCCGAAAGCCCGGACACATAACCAGAGAAGGTTACTTCCACGGTATTTGCGTCCGGTACAGCCGAGACGATAGCCTGCCCGAGTGTACCGGCGGCGTCAGCTTTCGCTTTCGTCCAGTTACCGGTTGAAGAATAGACGATATTGCCCACAGCAAGCCCGTGCGCGGTCTGCGCGTACAGCTTGGACACCGATCCGTCCGTAGCCAGAAGATCGCCAGCGGCAAGTTCCCGCTTTTCCCCGTTATATAGGCATAACGGCCTTTTAGTTGGCATTTTACGCCTTTGTTACCTGCATCCCGCCTTCAATGAACCTGAACTCGGTCGCAGATTTGGGCGTTCCAACATGCTGGATTAAATTACCTGCGGTTGAGGGCGCGGTTGGAGTTATGGCCCCTGGCGTAATCTCCGACAGGTAGTATCGAGTATTTCCTGTCAACCCGGTCTTACCGGTAATGACTCCGTTCCCCAACCTTACGATCCCGGAAGCGGCGCCAGCGATTCCCGCCTGGACAAATCCGTGTGCGCGTTTGGTTGTATCTGTAGCGTCCGCTTTTCGGAGCTTGAACGTACCTGCATCGTCAAAGACGTTAACAAGATCGCCAGCGGCCAGAGTCTCGAAAGCCGTCATGGTGTAATCTTCGCCACCAAGCCCTGTGGTCAGGAGAGTCGGGTCTATCTTTCCCGCCGCATCGAGCTGGATCATTTTTGAAGCGTCTGCCGCTCCGGCTGAAGTAGTGTTCGGGATAACCTGCACGTTTTCCCCAGCGACATTAGAGATGTAATCTGCCATTGCTCTGTTTCCTTATTTCTGAATAGGTGTTTGAATTCTGATTACAGCGGTATCCGCGTCGTGTGCGAACCCGATTGGTTGCATAAT
>JAJDBK010000048.1 GCA_029261405.1 Nitrospinaceae bacterium | reverse complement strand
AAAATGGGAGAAGATCTTCAAAGATCCTATGACCACAGCCGCAGCCATTGATCGCCTCGTTCACCACAGCGTCATCCTGGAGATGAACATCCCAAGTTACCGGGCAGAGGCGGCGAAAAAAAGAAAACGGAAATAAGGAGGAGCCAGCAAGAAAAACAATATATGTCCCCTTTTTGACAAATAATAACGGGAAATATAATTGTCGCTGAACGGATTTTTCATTGACGCTGATCAGAACCTCTAAATATTCCCATTTATAGTCGTATAAATGCGAAAATACCATCAGCATAAACACGCTGGAGCGTTTGCCATGATTCAACCTGGTATTTTCGATCTTTCCGACCGATACGAGAAGTTAGACAAGCTTGGTGACCCTTTGCCAAAGTTGGATTCGGTGGTGGACTGGGAAGGTTTCCGTCCCATCCTTGAAACTGTTCGCGACAAGCCTCGCAAAAGCAACACTGGCCGTCCCCCGTTCGACGTTGTCCTGATGTTCAAAACGTTAGTGTTGCAAAGCCTGTACAACCTTTCCGACGACCAGGTGGAGTTCCAGATTCGCGACCGCTACAGCTTTTGCCGGTTCCTCGGGTTGATGCCGGAAGGCGTTGTTCCCGACGCCAAGACAGTCTGGGTTTTTCGCGAAAACCTGAAACGCCACGACCTGATTGACAAACTATTTTACGCCTTGGACTCACAGATAGAGTCCGCCGGTTACCTTCCTCGCAAGGGTCAGATTGTCGACGCGTCGATAGTCGAAGCGCCTCGTCAGCGCAACAGCCGTGACGAAAATGAGAAGATAAAATCAGGCGAGACGCCGGAAGGGTGGAGCGATAATAAGCGCCGCCAGAAGGACGTTTAGGGGCGTTGGACAAAAAAGCATGGCAAGAGTTTTTACGGTTACAAGAATCATATCAGCGTCGATAACGCGCACAAAGTTATACGTCACTGGTCATCGACCCCTGCCTCTGTTCACGACAGCCAGGTGTTTTATGAGTTGCTGGATGAGGATAATTCGAGCGGTGATGTTTGGGCTGATTCGGCGTACTGGTCTGGAGTTCGTGATTCTGAGTTGGAGGGCCTTGGTTATAGAAACCGAATTCATCGCAAGGGGGTACGTGGCAAATCGTTGAGCGATAAAAGTGTGGAGGCCAATCGCAAACGGTCAAGTATTCGTGCGCGAGTTGAGCATGTTTTTGGGCGGCAATCATCGTTTGGAAAATATATCCGTACGATAGGTTTTGCGCGCGCCCGGTTGAAGGTGGGGATGCTGAACATTGCATATAATTTGAAACGATTCGCTTGGCTGGATAAACATGTCAAACCAGAGTGGAGCTTCGCCGATTGATAGTAATTTAGGTTAAAGGCGATTGGTGAGGGCTATCGAGCCCACCGTCAAACAGGGAATATCACGTGGGCATAAACTATATTGCGGCTTTGAAAAGAATAACCAGACGAATAAGTGATTTTTAGAGGTTCCCTTCACTCTTCCGATCCCCACCTGTCAAGTCTGTTGCGTTACCTCATTTTTGAATAATCAGACTTGCACCGTCTCCATTTATTTTGGCTGGACAAAATAGATCGCTTCAAGCTATCTTTAGGGTTCTTGATAAATAAGCGGGATTGCCATCGCCAGCGCCATTTTCCGCTGATTGGCGCAACGTAAGCTCTTCTTACCATCCGCTCCTGTAACGGGCGCACGGCAAGAAGAAGCCTTATAAGAATAGAATTTTCAAGGATATAACACGGGAGAGTAATGAATAAAGACGATAGGGCCGGACGCGACGTATACTTGGATCCCCTGCGTCAGCGCGACGCTTGTGGAGTTGGTTTTATCGCCGATCTCAAAGGCGTAAAAACTCATAAAATAGTTCGTCAGGGGATAGAAATCCTTGAAAACCTTGAGCATCGTGGCGCCGTTGGAGCGGAGGTAAACTCTGGCGACGGAGCGGGAATTATTATCCAGAAACCGGACGAATTTTTTCGCAAGGAATGCGGCCAGATCGGCATTGATCTACCAGAAGACGAACGATACGGTGTCGGTTTCATCTTTTTTCCGCAAGACGCTGATTCCCGGGAAAAGGTCAAGGCTATCTTCATCAAGTGTGTGGAGGAGTTGGGCCAGAAAATACTCGGTTTCAGGGACGTTCCCACCAACAACAGCCAGATAGGCGGGATGGTGAAAGGTGTCGAACCGAATATGGCCCAGGTTTTCATCGAACAGGGCGATGATATCGCCGATCCCGACGCGTTCGAACGCCGACTCTACGTTATCCGCAAATACGCAAAACGGAAAATCAAAGCGAGCGGAATTAAAGACTTCGAGAGTTTTTATGTCGCATCCTTGTCGTACAAAACCGTCTGTTATAAGGGGATGCTCACTTCCCCGCAGGTTTTCGATTATTTCCCCGACTTGAGCGATGAATCGCTAAAATCGGCGCTGGCGCTGGTACACAGCCGGTTTTCTACAAATACACTCCCCTCCTGGCCATTGGCTCAACCGTTCCGGTTCCTGGCTCATAACGGCGAGATAAACACGCTCAGGGGTAACGTCAACTGGATGAGAGCAAGGGAGGCTCTCTTCGAGTCAGACCTTTTCACCGACGACGAGATTCAAAAACTTCTTCCGATTATCGACGATACCCAATCTGACTCAGCTATCATAGATAACGCCGTAGAACTTCTCCATATGAGCGGTCGCTCTTTGCCGCATGTGATGATGATGCTCATACCGGAGGCGTGGACCGACGATCCTGAAATGGGAGAAAACCGGAAAGCCTTCTACGAATACCACGCTACTCTCATGGAGCCTTGGGACGGGCCTGCGTCGATAGCCTTTACCGATGGGCGTCTTATAGGCGCGACCCTCGACAGGAACGGTCTTCGCCCCTCCCGATATCTACTTACCGACGACAACATACTTGTAATGGGTTCCGAGACCGGAACGCTTGAATTTCCCCCCGAAAGCATCGTATTAAAGGGAAGGCTTCAGCCGGGAAGAATGTTTGTCGCCAGCCTCGACGAAGGCAGGATAATTCCGGACGAAGAGATCAAGGAACAGATAAGCAAGGAGCGGCCTTACGGGCAGTGGATCAACGAAGGAAAACTGACTCTCGACGAACTGGATAAGGCGCAATCACCCCATCAGCCGGACCATGAGACCCTGCTACATCGTCAGGCCTGTTTCGGATACACAAAAGAAGACCTCAAGATCATCCTCGAACCGATGGCAAACGAAGGGAAAGAGCCGATAGGCTCGATGGGAGCGGATAACCCGCTGGCTGTACTCTCGGAAAAACCACAAAACCTCTCCAACTATTTCTACCAGCTCTTCGCCCAGGTTACGAATCCTCCTATCGATTCGATACGAGAAGAATCGGTAATGTCCCTCGTCGCAATGGTCGGCCCGCAAGAGAATATCCTGGCCGAGAGCAGTGATCATTGCCGAATGATTGAACTACCCCAGCCGATCCTGGCCAACGACGACCTTGAACGGCTGAAAAAATGCGCCAAAAAAGGTTTTACAACGAAGTTAATTCCGACCGTTTTTAACCCCGTGCCGGGTGAGGGCAATCTCGAAAAAGCAATTGAAGAGCTTTGCGCAAGCGCATCGAAAGCGGTGGAAGGTGGCGCCAACATCATTGTTATCTCCGACAGGGACGCTGGCCCGAAGAAAGCCCCTATCCCCTCACTTCTGGCGACATCGGCGGTTCACCACCACCTTATCCTCTGTGGCACCAGAGCTAAATGCGGAATCATAGTTGAAACCGGTGAAGCTCGTGAAGTACACGATTTTGCGCTTTTATTGGGCTTCGGCGCCTCTGCGGTCAATCCGTATCTGGCTTTCGAGACTATAGAGGATCTGAGACTCGGAGAGAACCTCCTTAAGGGAATCACGGAAGAGAAAGCGCGTGACAACTATATAAAAGCCATCGGCAAAGGTCTGCTAAAGATCATGTCGAAAATGGGCATTTCCACTGTGCAGTCGTATTGCGGTGGACAGATTTTTGAAGCTGTAGGGCTTGGGGAAGAGTTTGTCGAAAAGTACTTCACAGGTGTTCCATCGAAGATCGGGGGCATAGGTATCGACATAGTGGAGCGGGAGACGCTCATTCGGCATCACTACGCCTATACCGACGAGTTGGCGGCGAAAGGAGTGCGTCTCTCCGAAGGGGGGTTGTACCAGTGGCGGGCAAGGGGCGAGAGACATACCCACAATCCCGAAACAATCGAGATCCTGCAACGCTCTACAAGGCTCGGCGATTACGAACTGTTTAAACAGTTTGGGCTATATGTGCATGACAACCCTGAAGACGCCAACACCATTCGGGGTATGCTCGACTTTACCGATTCCGATCCGATTCCGATAGAGGAGGTCGAACCTGTAGAAGAAATCGTCAAACGATTTTTCACCGGGGCGATGTCGTTCGGTTCCATCAGCAAGGAAGCGCACGAAACCATGGCCATAGCCATGAACCGACTAGGCGCCAAAAGCAATTCCGGCGAAGGGGGTGAAGACCCGGAAAGGTTCAAGATCGGCTTCGACGGAGACTCCCGACGCTCCGCCATAAAGCAGGTCGCTTCCGGAAGGTTCGGAGTCACCTCCAACTACCTTGCAAACGCCGACGAGATTCAGATCAAGATGGCCCAGGGCGCCAAACCGGGGGAGGGGGGACATCTACCCGGCAAAAAAGTAGACAAGATCATAGCGGGAGTAAGGCACTCCACTCCCGGAGTGGGTCTGATATCTCCCCCGCCCCACCACGATATCTACTCCATCGAAGACCTGGCCCAGCTGATCTTCGACCTGAAAAACGCCAATAACAGGGCCAGGATAAACGTAAAACTGGTCTCGGAAGTCGGTGTCGGGACCATTGCCTCAGGTGTGTCGAAAGGTCACTCCGAAGCGGTCCTCATCTCAGGACATGATGGTGGAACCGGAGCCTCTCCGCAAAGCTCTATCAAACACGCGGGTCTGCCGTGGGAGTTGGGTCTCTCGGAGACCCACCATTCGTTGATGAAAAACAACCTGCGATCAAGAATCGTGGTCCAGACAGATGGTCGAATCCTTACAGGGCGGGATGTGGCGATAGCTACACTTCTTGGCGCTGAAGAATGGGGCGCCGCCACTGCGGCCCTGGTGGTCATAGGTTGCGTGATGATGCGTAAATGCCACATGAATAGCTGTCCTGTCGGTATTGCCACACAAGATCCGGAACTGAGGAAATCGTTCACTGGTGACCCGAAACATATCGAGAACTACTTCACTTTTCTCTCAACCGAGATGCGGGAAATCATGGCCTCCCTCGGTTTCAGAACCGTCAACGAAATGGTTGGAAAAACCGACAGACTCAAACAAAGAGAGAATATCGAACACTGGAAAGCCAAACACCTCAAGATTGGTAACATTCTTCATGTGGCAAAATCGCTTGGATGCGAGTCGTACTGCTGTGAAAAGCAGGATTTCGGGTTGGAAAAAGCTCTCGACAACAAATTGATCGAACTAGCCCAACCAGCGCTCGAAAATGGAGAAAAGGTACGGGCCGACATAAGAATCCGGAACATCAACCGGACAGCCGGCGCCATGCTATCGACTGAAATATCGAGACGATATGGTGAAGAGGGTCTGCCCGACGATACCATTCATTTCAAGCTCAAGGGGTCTGCGGGTCAGTCTTTCGGCGCGTTCGGAGCCCGTGGCCTGACTTTCGAACTTGAAGGGGAAGCCAACGACTATTTCGGCAAAGGTCTCTCTGGCGCAAGATTGATACTCTATCCGCCGAAGGAATCGCAATTCATCCCACGTGACAACGTTATCATCGGCAACGTCGCCTTTTACGGCGCCACCAGTGGTGAATCGTTTATCCGGGGTATGGCCGGTGAAAGATTCTGTGTCCGTAACTCCGGCGCACGGGTCGTAGTGGAATCGGTGGGAGATCACGGTTGTGAATATATGACCGGTGGAAGGGTCGTTATCCTTGGACCGATCGGAAAGAACTTCGCCGCCGGCATGAGTGGTGGAATAGCTTACCTCTTCGATGAGGATGGCAGTTCGAGAAATAGAATCAATACCGGCATGGTCGATCTGGAAACCGTTGAGGACCCGAATGATATCGAAGAACTGCGGAGCATGATGGAGAGACAAATTGAATTTGCTGGTAGCGTGTTGGCTGAGGAAATAATGGCCGGCTTTGACAACAACCTTCCGAAATTTATCAAGGTCATGCCGCGAGATTACAAACTCGCTCTAGCCGAAATGGCGATAGAAGAAGCGCAGACCGCATCTTTACAGAATTGAACAAAATTACGACCGGTGTTAACAGCGGTTTTGCAACAGAGGTGAAATAATGGGAAAACCGGGCGGTTTTAGAGAATACAACAGAAAAACCCACAGTTATAAACCTGTGGAAGAGCGCATCAAGGGTTTCTTCGAGTTCATGGTACCCTTGACGAAGGCTGAAATAGAGACCCAGGCGGCGCGATGTATGGATTGCGGCACACCTTTTTGCCATCCCAACTGCCCTGTTCACAACATCGTCCCCGACTTCAACGACCTCATCTACAGAGGGAGATGGAAAGAAGCTCTCGACGCCCTGCTAAGCGCCAACAGCTTCCCGGAGTTTACCGGCAAGGTCTGCCCCGCTCTTTGCGAATCGGGTTGTGTTCTCGGCCTTGTCAAGGAGCCTGTCTCCATCAAGAATATCGAACTTGCCATAATCGAACACGGTTTTACAGAAGGTTGGATGGAGCCGAAACCTCCGGCGAGCAGAACCGAATTCAAGGTTGCTGTCATAGGCTCCGGCCCCTCAGGGCTTTCCGCCGCAGACCAGCTAAATAAAGCGGGGCATAACGTAACGGTTTACGAAAAATCAAACAAACCGGGTGGCCTTCTGCGATACGGTATTCCGAACTTCAAACTGGACAAGAAGATCATTGAACGCCGGGTAACTCTGATGGAAAACGAAGGGGTGCGGTTCCTGACAGGTATTAATGCGGGAATCAATATAAGCGCCAATGATTTACGCTCAGAATACGACGCCATCGTCCTGGCGGGGGGTAGTACAATACCTCGCGATCTCCCCATTAAAGGCAGGGACGCCAAAGGTGTGCATTTTGCCATGAGTTTCCTGTCGCAAAGCAACCAGCGTGTCACGGGTGAACCGATAATCGGCCCGGAGGATCTTCTGGCCACGGGAAAAAACGTGCTGGTTATTGGAGGTGGTGACACAGGCTCTGACTGTGTAGGAGTCTCTATCCGCCAGAAAGCCGCATCGGTCACCCAGATCGAGCTGTTACCTACGCCACCTGAAGAGAGGACGGAAGAAACCGCCTGGCCTGTACATCCCGGCCCCAGACGCTTCTCCACTTCCACATCCCAGGAGGAGGGTTGCAAACGGGAATGGTCTGTCCTCTCCAAAGAGTTTATTACAAACGATGAAGGCGAGTTGACAGGTGTGCGCCATGTAAAAATCAAATGGCTCAACGCAAGGCAGTTCGAGGAGATTCCGGGTAGCGAAGGGGTCTACGATGTCGATATCGCATTTCTTGCCATGGGCTTTTTGCACCCCGACCCCGCTGGACTTCTTGAGGGGCTGGACATTGATAAAGACGACCGTGGTAACGTAAATACCGATTACGCCTACCGGACGAACATCGAAGGCGTATTTTCGGCTGGTGACATGCATCGAGGACAGTCGCTTGTGGTGTGGGCCATATCTGAAGGGAGGGAGTGCGCGCGGGAAGTGGATAAATATCTGAGCAAAGGAATCAGCCGCCTCGAATCGAAAAAGAACCCCTCCTACAAACTGACTTAAATTCTTTCTATAGCTGACCTGTCCACCCAACCGGAAAGCCCGGGACGAAGCGATACCATCTCAGGTTTCTCCTCTGTTCCGGTAGAGACTTCAAGCGAGGAGACCAGGGTGATATAAGCGTAATCACCCTCCACCCTGTTCACTCTCACCTTAGCGCCTTCATGGATCGAGAAGTTGGAGGGCGCATCCCTGACAGGAGCCGAAAGAGCGTGGATAACCGGCTTGACCGCTACCGCAAACTGGTCGGAACGAACATTATAAAGCCTGACGGATACCGCCACGACCATCACCCCTGTCATGGTGAGAGCGACAATCAACAGCCCGGATAGTTTGCGTTTGACCAGTGCGTCTTGTGTCATTTTTCCAAGACCGAAAACAAAACAGGTCGTTAGATATAAAACCAGCAGGATCACAAGTCCGTTATCGATGGGGAACGAATTAAGAACATTGGAAAAAACCGTAATTACCACGTTCTCGTCACTATAGGTTTCCCGATCCGGTTTCACTTTTTTGATGTAATCAATATTGGCGATGGTCTCTTCATCGGAGGGTCTGAGTTTCAGCGACCGTTCAAAATGGAGTCTGGCTTTCCCGATATTTCCGGTCGCAAAATAAGCGGATCCGATGTTGTATTCCAGGTCGGGATTTACGATTCTTATCCCTGTATAAATTTCTAGCGCCCTCTCATATTCCCCTTTGCTGTAGTGGAGGTTGGCTTTGTTATACTCTTCAGCGGGTGATCCGGCGTAAGCGTGACATGAGAAGAGGATTGATAACGATGTTACGGTGGTGATAACAATTCTCATCTTTTCATCTCCAGCGCTGAAACTATCGCTCTCATTTCGTTTAAAATCGACTCTCGGCCACCACCTTCCAGAGGCGCGTAACGGGATAATTCGAGGGTATCGATCAGTTTTGTTATCCGGACTTTCATCTCGTCGGTCATTCGGTTGTCGAGGTTATAAAGTGACTCTTTTGTTATGGAGGGCGCTGGAAGTGACCAGATATCACCCAGATATCCGCGCAAGGCTTTGTCGACCCTGGCGTAGAACTCCTCTTCGGTATCCACCGACCCGGCTGTGTCGAGCCGCGACATCACGGTTTTGTGGGCGCCACTTCTCCTGGCGAAATCGGCATTGGTATAAAGACGCTCTTTATGTCTGGCCTGGCGGAACACAATTATCAGGGCTGGTATGGGTAGTAGAGCCAGAGTGATAAACCACCACTTCAGATAGAGCGGTTCAGACCAGTCGGACAACTCCGCCACGTCCGGTTTAAGGTACGCCAATCCCCGTTCCACTTTTTTGATAGTTGTCGTTTGCAGGGTCGCCGGGGTATCGGACCGCTCAACCTTGATGGTGACCGGATCGGTGGTTTTGCTTATATATTTCGCGGTTTCGGGGTGAAACCATGAGAAGGGTATGGCGGGAATGGTGGCGTTCCCGACAGTTTTGGCGATCATCGGAAACTCGATCACTCTTGTGGAGATTATCATGCCGCCTTTTTTCTCCATCTCGTCTGTGACCTTTGCGTCAAAGACCTCAAAATGCTCCACAACCGGCTTTTCGGGGGCTGGGAGCGGCTTTAAATAACCTTCGCCAGTGATTGTTATCTTTAGGGTTATGCTGTTATTGACCTTGACGCTACTGGTGGCGGCGAGATTTGGTATGGTTTCGGAAACGATGTTATATGTGCCGACCATTCCGGCGAAAGAAGCCGGTTTGCCTTTGTCGGGAAACTCGAAAACGGTAATGGCGACAGGTTTTGTAATCAGTGTTTTTCTCTGGCCAAATGCGCCGAGTGACACATGCAACTTCGCGGAATCGATGACGTGTTCACCTGTGGATAACGGTATGAGAAGGTAACGCAGAGATGTCACCTGATAGTTTCTGCCGTTTTCACGGGTACTGAAATCTTTCTGGGCCTCTCCGTCCGGGTATGTTAGTTCTTCGACCCAGAACCCCGCAAAGTTCGGTTTTTCGTAAGAGGGTTGGCTGAACATACGGATGGATCGGAGATAACTGAACGTGACAACTATCGGTTCAAAAGGGACTACCTGTTTCTTGTCGGTTTCAAGTTTTACGATGATATCGTCTTTATCGATATTGGTTTCTGGCCGGGAGAAAAACCCGCCATCCATGTTGGGAAAAAAGCGGTTTCTCCTGCCGGTAGACCTTGCACGGGTTGGTGGTGGCGCGTTTTTATCTACGGTGATTTTTATCGGATCGGCTTTATAGTTTTTGCTTTTGTACGCCAGAGTTATTTCCGGGAGTGTGTAGGTCCCGTCTTCGGTTTCGGGTGGCACGAGGATCTGGTATGTGATCTTTTTGGTCACGGAAGTGGTGAAATTAATCATCGATATCTGCTGGCTCGACGCCCTGCCAACGATCTCGAACCGGTCCAACTTTGAGAGGTTGGGATCAGGCAGAGAATTGAGTCCTTGCCCGGTGACCGAGATTGTTAGTGTGAACGTCTCTCCTGGCGGCATGGTATCGGGCGTGGCCCCGGCGCTCAGACTGATCTCGTCAGCGGCGTACCCCAGACCTGGCGTGACTATAAGGGTCGCAAAACCGACCAGAAATGCGGTAAAAAAAAATCCGAATCGCATGTTTTAATGTATAGACGCAGTGTAGTCGTGAAAATTCCGTAAACCTTGGATTATACCGCATGAAACTTGACGTTGATCTGATTTGTTGCGATGGCAAAAAGGCATTTCAGGAAGTAAAGTAAAATAAACCAGTATTTAATGGGATATTCCATATCGAAGAAGGTCTTTAATATCGATGACAAAAGACCCTGTAAATAGCGCCACATTCAAGTGGGAAGTGCGCCACAAAGTTTATCAAAGACCTCGGCTGGCGTCGTGTAGCCGAGGCATTTTCGAGGCCGGTTGTTAACCTGTTTCTCAGTCCATTTGATCTGCTCATTCGAATACATCCCGATATCCGTCCTCTTCGGAATGTAGCGGCGGATGGCGACGAAGTTCACGAGAGATCGTCGTATGGCTCCGCCCGAGGCAATCGCCTATCTGACGTACTGTCCTGCCCAAAGACCGAAGAACCATGATTCGTTCTCGCTCCTCAATATTCAACTGCTTATATCTGTTTCCCATAACCACACACAATAACCTCTATGTGTGTGGCGCACTTCACTATTGCACTTGGGCCCCACCATCATTCCCCCTGAAATTACATGAAGTTATTTCATTATAACCCGGCATGGTTATTGTGCAATTCGAACTATCACGGAATTAACGGATATGATGAGAAGGGAAAATTGCGTTATATCAAAACAGGAGGATCCTTACTCGAAACCGATCCTGCCTTCTACCTTTGGGGATATATTTTGTTTCTCAACGATTTTCTCAACAACTGATTCGGCGAGTAGAGGGCCAAATTCTGGCGCGACCACAATCTGGGTGTCACCGAACATATCGTAGCCGTCTCCTCCATCGAAAAGGTAGTCGATGGTCGCCACTGTATAGAGCGAATCGGGTTCAAGCTCTTTACCGTTCACGCTGGCGGCTCCAATCCGGTTTCCGGTATCGTTTGTACGATTTACTGTAAAAGATAAACCGGAAACCTGGGGAAACGCGCCACCAGCAGAATCTAGCTTGCTTACACCATGCTCCAGAGCCTCTATCAAGGTTTTGCCGGTAACGCGGATTTTGCACAGGTAATTCCCGAAGGGCAGTATCGAATAGATATCCCTCCGTGTAATTACGCCGGGGCCGTATATGGTGTCGCTCCTGACTCCACCACCATTTATCAGAGCCACATCGGCTGTCATCTTTTCACGCATAGCATCGGCGATAAAGTTTCCGATGTTTGTTTCAGCGCCTCGGTTGTTTGATCTTGTAGCGTCAAGCTCCACGTCGCTCTCGCCAATCTTTACATCCATATAGGGGGCCAATTGACTCGAATACCCCTCCACAACCGTGACCACGCCCGGATCCTCGGCAATATCACTACTTGTCTCTATATGAGTAACAGACGTGATTTTCGGGGAGCCAACTTTATCGATCACCACTTTTCCGATAACTTCACCGTTGGACCCAGACTTTACAATTGTGGTCTCGCCAAAACTCTCAGTGATAACAATATGATCGTGACCTCCCATAATGAGGTCAATTTCAGGAAACCTGTCAGCTAATGCGCGATCCACATCCATTTCGAGATGGGTAATCGCTACTATGATCTCAACGTTTTCACGCTGGAACAGAGCGATAATCTCGTTCGTTGTCCCATAGACATCCGCAAACGTAATATTGTCAGGTAGATTCGCAAGGGTTTTGGTATCTTCGGTAACAAGGCCGAACAGCCCCACCTTGACCCCGTTTATCTCCTTGATGATGTAGCGCGCTGTACCCGGCCAGGAAGAGCCATCGACATACAGATTGGAGATGACCCAGGGAAACTTCGACTCCGCAATCCGTTCGTTTAAAGCGTCCACACCGATATCGAACTCGTGGTTTCCTATAGTTACATAAGAAAGACCTACGGCGTTCAGGGCGGCTATCATACCTTTCCCGGCAAAAAGGCTCGACATCAACGATGGGGACAGAAAATCTCCAGAGAGAAGCATAATCGCCTCGCTGTCGTCCGCCTTCACCTGATCGAATATGGTTTTTATTCTTGCGGCGCCCCTCCCGTCGTCATTCGATTCAATTTCGTAAAAATCGTTTATATGCAGGATGGTGACACGGCCGGACGAATTATCGCGATACGCCATCCCGAAAAGGAGTAGCGCGGTACAAAAAACGACTGTAAGAAAGCAGCCCGTCATTCAGGTGAGGCGTGTGTTCCGTCGCAATATGGTGGATTTTTTGTCTTTTTACAGCCGCAAAGCGCCACTTTCTTGTCAGAATCCAGCTCGAAGAGCATGGCGGCGTTTGGTTGTCCCTCGTATTCTGTGCCTTTATGGGCGTTGTCACAGAAGGGTTGATTTTTGGCAAGACCACACCCGCACCAGATATAAGACCCAGCCTCCAGTTCGAGTACATAAGGCGCGTTTTGTGGTGATTTAGACTCCGGCATAACTCTGGTTCCTTTATATTATCCGTTTCAATTATTTGTTAACAAACTCTTTTCGTTTTTCAAGGAGTTTTTTGTCGTCCTTGAAGTACAATTCGTAACGTTTCGCTTCCAGGGTGAAGCGGGAGACTGACAGGTTCACAGATGTTTTTATTCCTTCAAGCCCTTTGATTATCCGCCCACGAAAAAAATACTCTTTTATAAACAACCAGATCGGGGCTACTACCATTTGGAAAACGATAGAAATTACGAGCGGAGCGGGTTCATCCCTTCTGATGATTTCTTCTAGAATTTCGGTTGTTTCCCGGTCTATTCGCTCTATGGCCCGCTCTTGAAGTTCCAACTATTCATCCCGTTGTTTATCAACAACTCTCGACCATGTAAAGAGAGAATACCCAAACCCTAAAAAGACGATCCAGGCGACAGCAAGTCCCCTGTGTCTTGTTTTAATCTCCGCCCAGAACGATGCGACCTTATTGCTGACTGACTGGGAGCTCTGGATGATTTTTTCCGAATCCTTCTTGATCGTTTCCACATTTAGCCCATGGGTGGTGGAGTGGAGTTCCGTCAGGTTCTCGTGGGCTTTGGCTATCTTCTCTTCGAGAGAGGATGTTTCGAATCCACCGTGACCGTTCTCTTTCAGATCGGCAAGAGCGGTCCCCCCCTCCTGAAGCGCGGAGATGGTGGAAGTTAACGCCGACTGAATCTCAATACCAGTCAGATACGCCTTGCTCTTCTCATCGTGACAACCGATGCAATCGTTGTCATTTTCTCCGGAAAACTTTGCTACGCCAGGTTTCTCAACATCGTGATTATTGTGGCATGTAAAGCAGAGCGGCTCCCCCTCCTCCTTGTAAGCCTTGAAATGAGGGCTCTGTTTATAAGCCTCCGCCTGCTGGCCATGACATTTAAAACAAACGGTCCTCACCCTCTCGCTTTTCGTCGAGAGAACTCCATGGTTGCCGTGACAATCGACACAGGTAGGTACAAGCAGATCGCCTTTCGAAAGAAGATCGTAATGACGGCTTTTTTTGTAGAGTGCAAGCTGGTTGAAAGGTTTTCTTCTCTTCTCGAACTTCGCCTTGTCGCTGTGACACCCGCCACACGTCTCGATAACCATGTTTCGGTTTACCATCGATTGGGGGTCTTTTACCCGCAGGATCTTGTGTTTACCGTGACAACTGACACATGAAGGGGCTTCTATATCGCCCTTGGCAAGTTTTCGACCATGGACACTGCCTGAGTAGAGAGCGTATTGATCCGCCCGTTTATTGTACTGGCGCATTTTTTTTGCGTCCGCATGGCATTTGGCGCAAAGCTCCGGGATGTCCTGAGGTTCAGGCTTACCTGTAAAACCGGACTCATCAGGGTCCATCGCCAGATCATCGTCTGCAGGGTTGCCGCCGTGACAGTCGTGACACATGACTCCGGCTGTCCTGTGAACTGATTCTTTCCACTCATTCACAGGGGGAGTGATGGTTTCATCTTCCATGTCGAGGTGGCAAGTGATGCAATTGTATTGCTCCGGGATAGCAGGAACAGCAGACATCGGTGAGACAACAGGGAGCGCGTGGGACGCGGAACAAAACCCCGAAGTCAGGAGCAATGCAAAGACGCAAACCTTCAGAACGTCGATTCGCTTATTCATAAAGCCCCTTAAACTTCCGAGTTTTGATTCCAGCTGACTTGGAACAACGTCATTTTACGAGAATTACAAAATCAACCCGACGATTTAACTTTCGTCCTTCTTTGGTGTCGTTGGGGTATTGGGGCGCTTCTTCGCCATTACTCATCATCACGGCTATCCTGTCAGCGTAGAGCCCTTGCTCCATCAGGTATTTCTTCGCTGAGATAGCGCGGCGCAATCCAAGTTTTTTGTTGTATCCGGTGGAACCGATACTGCAAGTGTTGCCTTCGATGGAGATCTGCACACCCGGATTGGTTTTCAGCTTCTCCGCATTCCGCTCAAGGATCTGTTTTGCAATATCGGTAAGGTCAGACTTGTCGAACATAAAATGCACCGATTCCAGGACAATTACAATTTTCTCCGGTTCAGGCGCAAGCTCAGGTTCGGGAGTTACCTCAGCTACCGGCTCCTCAACTGGCGCTGTTTCGACAACCGGCTCCACTACAGATTCAGGCTCTTTTGAGTGTCTCTTCCCGCCGAAACTTACGGTTATTCCGGCCAGGTATTGGTAGTTGGCGATATCTCCTCCGCCCCAGGAGCTGTATCCGGCTGATAAGCTCGTGCAGTCGGAGTAAAAATAACGCAATCCCAAAGCTGTTTTAGCGCTGTCATCACGGTAAGGTAGCATGGAATTCCAGGCGTAGCCCGAGACTTCGCCTATCAGGGCAAGCTTGCCGCCATTGGGGAAATACTCAACACCAACGCCATAAGTAGTCTTCGGGTCGAGTCCAAGCTCCTCGTTGTCCGAGTTAATGAAACCGAAATTAAAACTCCACGTTATATCGTCGTATACCTTGTCGATAGCAAGGGACAAACCGGGGAAAGCGTCTTCTGATCCGAGCCCTTTATCCTTATCCCCTAACGGAAGGGTCAACGATCCTATGGCGGAAAAGAGTACCCCATACTTTTCTGAGTCGTGAAAATTCCACTTCAGTTTGGCGATACCGTCTGACATGCCACTCTCCGAGTCGGCGCCTTCGGCGGAAACAGTGGAGTAAGGAGCCTGGACCGAAATCTCTAAATTGTCCAGAATGCCGAGAGTGACCGACGCAGAAATCTCGGTTACATCGGTATCGACATGTGTCGGCGTACCGTAATTGAACGAGTTTACATATGCCGAAAGAGCCAGATTCTTGTGGCCCAAAGTCCCGGCCTTATCGACATAAAACATGCCTGAACCGCCGTTAACGCCTACCTGGGCGGTTGCTTGACCTGCGGTAGTGGAGAAAACGAGAATCATACTTAACAGCGTTAATTTTGTGAAAATAGACATGTGGTCTCCGGAGCGTTAATGAACAGTTCTGTTTGCCATTTTTTACAAGGATTATCATACCAAAGCGCAAGTCTCTTTAAAACAGCGAATCGCACAATAATTCTCAATGCTTTTTTCCATCCGACATAACCGGAGCCTCCGATAGAAGATATAGAATACGTCCAGGAGTCTCCCTGTGTTATATTCGAGCATTCAAAAACATTACATTGGGAAGGACGATAATGATCGACATCTCGGTTAAGCCGGTGGCTGTAGGCCTTATCCTGGCCTTACTCGCTCTGCTCGGCGGTGAACTGCACGGTATGGCGTTCGGAGCCAAAGAGGACGCAATAAAAAGCTACCTTGAAAACACGGCGAAAGCCAATGAGGCAACTCTCGGATCAAAATCCAAGGTGGAAAAGGCGGCAGGTGGCGCTTGGAAGTATCTGAAAAGAGCGCATATACATTTCATGGGGCTGGGAACCGCCGCTCTTGCCCTTGTGGTTGTGGTGGCGCTATCTCCAGTGGCTGATGTCATGAAGATGGTGGTATCCACACTGGTGGGGCTGGGAGCCTTTATCTATCCGCTCTTCTGGACCCTGGCAGGATTAAAATCGGCTGAGGTCGGTAAACACGCCGCCAAAGAGTCGCTGGAACTACTGGCGCAGGCTGGAGCCGGAGCAAGTTTTCTAGGCCTTTTGGGGGTTTTCGTTGTCACCGCATTGTGGATCAAGGAGGATTAAGAGTTTAATCCCCATTCGCGGACTTTATCAGCGCCTTTAACCGGGCGCTGATTTTTTTTGTCAACTCACCCGGGCCACCTGAGTTGAAACGTCCCGCCAGTCGGCTCACCGGCATTATTTCCATCAGGGAGTTTGTTATAAAAACCTCGGAGACAAAATCTAGGTCGGTAACTTTGTAAGAACCCTCCTCCTTCCTGATACCCAGCTCTTCAGCCAGTTTCAGGACCGATCCTCTTGTGACGCCCGGCAGAATGGCGCAATTGAGGGAGGGAGTATATAAAGTTTCAGCCTTAAGCCAGAAAATATTCGACGAGGAGCAACTTGAAACCCACCCTTCGGCGGTAAGGCATAACGCCTCGTCCGCCCCTCGACTCCTCGCGGAGTCTATAAGCAGTGTCCTTTCAATGGAACTTGTGGATTTCATCGAACTTAAGGGTGAAAACCTGTTTTTCCGGATCGCCGCCTGAGTCAGGGTGAATCCCCGTTCATAAATATATGAGGGCAACGGAGAATAACGTCGCACTGTCAACACCCGGGATGGGTTGTGGCAACCTTCGGAGCCGTAACCTCTCGGCCCCACCCCCCTTGTCAGAGTCAACCTCGCCACACCACGGCTTACACTGTTTTTTTCCGCCAACTCCCCGATTATCTCTTCGACTTCATCATCCCTGAATGGAATTTTCAGTCCGATAATCTCTGCGGAGCCGGCAAGCCGGACAAGATGTTCCTTTAACAGGAACGGTTTGCTGTCGTAAAGGGGTATGGTTTCAAAAAGACCGTCACCAATAGTGTACCCCCTGTCATCCACCGGGATTTTAGCCTCCCGGACAAAAGCGCCGTTTAAAAAAATCAGCTCCGGCATGCCGATAGCGCCGTCATTATTCCCTCAGCTTTATGAAGGGTTTCGTTGAACTCCGCCGCAGGATCAGATGGATATGTAACACCGCCACCTACATGGAAGGAATAACGACCCTTCTCTTTTACGATAACCCGGATAGCGACACTAAGATCGACCGAACCACCAAAACCAAGATATCCGATGGCGCCGCAATAAACACCCCGCGGTTCAGGTTCGATCTCGTCGATAATCTCCATAGCCCTTATTTTCGGAGCGCCGGTCACCGATCCACATGGGAAGGTTGCGCGTAAAAGTTCTGCCAGACCCGATTCATCCCGTAACTCCCCTACCACAGTAGATATGAGATGGGTAATAGTAGGAAAAGATTCGATCTCGCAAAGCCCCGTTACCTTCACTGAGCCAGGTTTGCAGACCTTTGCAAGGTCGTTCCGGAGCAGATCGACGATCATTATATTTTCCGCTCTCTCCTTCTCGCTTGTCACAAGCTCTTCTTTTAAAGAGTCATCCTCTTCAGAGGTGGAACCTCTCGGTCTTGTCCCTTTGATCGGCCTGGTCTGAATTTTTTTTCCAGCAAGAGAAAAAAACCTCTCTGGTGAGCTTGAGAGAATCACTCTGTCGCCTGTATCAATATACGCTCCGAAAGGCGCCGGACTTGCGTTCCTTAGCCTTAAGTAGACCGTTTTCGAATCCATTGTGGCGGGCATGGAAAACTTTTGGGATATGTTGGCCTGGTAACAGTCGCCCGCTTCTATATACTCCCTGACCTTTTGAACCGCGTTTATATACTCGTCCCGCCCAAAGTTTGATTCCAGACGGTTTCTACCGGTAACCGATTCCGGGTCAGGCGCCGAAATTCCGGTTTGGCTCCACTGTTCAAGCGCGTCAAGCTTTTCCCCTCCCTCTTGAGAGTCGGTGGCATTGGCAAGTAACCAGATCTCTTTTTGTTTTCGGTCAAAGGCGAGAACCTCTTGATAAAATCCGAACCAGAAGTCGCGCCCACCAATTCCCCTCTCCTTTACAAGCTGTGTACATGGTTCCGCATACTTGAGCAGATCGTACCCGAAATACCCTATGGCGCCACCTGTAAAAGGGGGTAGACCGGGTTGTTGTTTTTTGCTCTTACCGACCAGAGTCTCCATAAGCTCGAACGGATCGTCGATCCCGTTACCGACTCCGCCCGATGCGATCTTGTACGGGTTTCGGGCCATGAAGGACCACCTTCCGTAACTGTTGGCGTTATACGCGCCGTCGAGCCAGACAAATCCCGGCGCAGGTTGGGAAGCTGTGAAGATGCGGACCGGATCAATCCAGGGTAATTTGCGGTATACGACAGTAGACAAAGTGAACTTTATTCTTAGAGCAAGGAGCCGATTCGGCGAATATCGAGATCCCCTTCGAGCAACGTTTTTTTCGTGAAATATATCATGGCCGCCCGTCCTTCGATCCGGGAAATGGGAAGCGGCCCCCAGTTCCTGGAGTCGTGGCTGTTGTCCCGGTTGTCACCCATCACAAACACATAACCGACAGGCACGGTGACCGGACCGAAATTAGCATGGTCATCTTTTTTTGTTACGGAAAATACCTTCTCACCAATGGTTTCGATAAAAGTTCCAGCGTTGATTTTTACGCTGTTTACCGGCTTGTGGTTTATGAACAGTATGGAGTCTCTTATCATGACAACGTCACCGGGCAGAGCTATTATCCGTTTGATAAAAAGCCTGGCTTTCCCGTTTTCATCGGTCATGGGAGGGGTGAAAGTAACCACGTCCCCTCTCTTCGGCTCAGACCAGATGTAGAACATCTCCGCTAAAAAAGGGATGTGAATGCCATATTCAAGCTTGTTCACCAGCACGAAATCACCATCTTTAAGGGTGGGCCGCATGGAGCCGGATACGATCTGGTTGGCTTCCACAAGGGCGCTTTTCATTATCAGCACGATACAAATGGCCCAAAGCATGGCCTTGGTCACTTCAAAACCGATGCGGTATAGCTGATTAAATCTGTTTCTCATTTTCATCTTATCGGTCACCTGCGTCGCCCGCTTTAGCCCGGATTAATCCTGAGGGTTTCCGAGGGGAAATGTAGCAAGTTTCTTGTACTTGAAACCAATGGTGTTAAGGGAGCTCTCGTAGAGAACCAGTTGGCTGACCTTCGTATCTCCGAATTGATGGTTATGGTACTCCCGGCTGATCCTGACGATTTTGCCACGAACCAGATCGCTTCTCACCCTGCCCAACGTAATGTGGGGAGTGTAACGTTTCTCTCCCGGCGAAAATCCGAGAGGCTCAAGCTCGCGGGAAAGCTCCGTCTCGAACGAATTGAGGGTTCCTCCGCTATCCCTGGCGCCCAGCCACGCTACCCTCGGTTTGTCATGGTTCGGAAACAACCCTATGCCCTCAATAGTCATCGTGAATGGATCGTACTGACGGGATACCGATGTCGCTACATTCTTGAGCTTATCGAAAACAGACTCGTCCACGTCTCCGAGGAATCTCACAGTAAGGTGCAGGTTTTCCTGATGGACCCATTTGACCTGGCTACCCTCTAATGCAAAAGAGCTGACGAGTCGCCCTGCCCTCTCCCTGATCTCTTCAGATATGTCAAACGCGAAGAATACCCTTCGTATGTCGGGCCTTGCGTCGGTTAAACCCGACTCCTTGCCACCATGCAATACTCTTATCTTGAGGCTCATTATGGTTTAGCTGTATTTAAATTTGGACATGTTAATATGGCGCGTCAATTATTTACAACCCAGGAACGGAAATTCGTATGGAAAACTCTCTAACCAGTCTCGGTAACTCCAAAACCAAATATCAGTACGAAAAACCAGACTCCTCAATTCTGGAGTGTTTTGAAAACCCATTCGGGGATGAAACGGTGAACCGGAACAACGTTCACGGAACGATTCATATCGAGGCGCCCGAATTCACATGTGTCTGCCCTATAACCGGCCAGCCCGATTTCGGGATCATAATTGTCGATTACAAACCGGGTAAACTGGCGCTCGAAAGTAAATCGCTAAAACTCTACCTGATGGGATTCAGAATGTTCGGTACATTCCATGAGGCCGTAGTAAACCGTATCGCCAACGATCTTGTCACCCTGCTCGACCCGGTCTGGCTGAAAGTAGAGGGCAGGTTCGCGCCCAGAGGTGGCATAGCTTTTCATCCGAAAGCAAAATATAAAAATCCCTCAATCAAGGGATGATAACATACGAATCAGAACTCCCAACGCCAGCAGGTCGTCCGATTTTTCCGCTTTAATCGTCGCAATTGTCTCGTAGTATCTTTTCAGGGAACCTTCATTTTCCGCTATGTAGCTTCGAAACGCGGTATCCATATCTTCATCCTTGCGTTTGAACTCAAGAATACTCATTACGATGCGATACTGACTCTGCTCCAGTTCTGTAATCATATTTTCCACACTACGTTTTTCCCAACTGGTCGTAGGTGTCCTGGTTTCAAGGGTTCGCGCTATCCAGTCGATCTCCAGGTTGTCGGTGATCTGGATAAACAGATTACCGGTATCTATAAAGTCAGTATGCTTCGTCTCTTTTATCTTTACGATAGACATGATATCAGCCATGTAGGGGAGTATCGCCGACCATTTTGCCAGGGGCTTCGGAACATTCTCCTCCTGAAGCTTAACGATCTTATCGTCCAGACATCCGCATTCCATGGAGCATATGGATTCAAGTTTTTCGTAGAGGTTCTCCTGGAAACGTCTGACAATGGCCTGGTACTGGTTGATGAAATCGAAACTTATTCGATCAGTTTCAGTATGTTTTAACATCCACGCCACCACCTTTCCGATAAGAGTCTCCATCTGTAGCAGAAACTCCGTCTGCTTGCTCGCCGGAATAGTGTTGTCCAGTTCGTGTACGAGCCGTCTGAATTCGTCCGCCTGAAGCAGATTCTCCGCTATCAGGTACGCCTTGCATATCTCCGCAGGGGTGCATCTTGTGATCGATTCCATGGAGTGAACAAACGTCACACCAGCCTGATTCACGATTTTGTTACTCAGTACCGTCGCTATAATTTCCTTTTTCAGGCGATGCTCTCCAAGGTGCGCTGAATAGTCCCGATGAATTACGGACGGGAAATACTTGACGAAATAACGCTCCGAAAAAGCGTACTCCACAAGTTCGGACGCCATTATCTTCTCGTTAATCCGTATCTTTTCGTATCCGTAGAGCACCGCCAGTATTGGCCTGGGCATGTAACCCGGTTTTGCACTGTAGCCAATCAGCTCTTCACGGATCGGAATATCCTCCTGCTCCCGTTCTAAAAGACCATTGGATTCCATGGTGTCGACATAATTAGAGAAGAGTTCCAGCTTCTCCTCGCTCTTTTTCTGATCGAGGGTGATACCGCAACTCTGAATGTAGTTATCGCGAAGAACCATATCGGCAACCTCGCCACCGATCTCCATGAAGAATTCGTTACGCTTCTCCTGGCTCTCAATTTCCCTTCGCTCCAGCAGGATTTCGAGAAATATTTTTATGTTAACCTCATGGTCGCTCATATTTACGCCACCTGCGTTGTCTATGGCGTCCGTATTGCTGACTCCACCTTTTTCGGAATATTCCAGACGGGCTTTTTGAGTAAGAGCCAGGTTCGCCCCTTCTCCAAGAACCTTTGCGCGCACCTTGTCAGCCGTTACGCGCACCGAGTCGTTAGCCTTGTCTCCGACACTCAGGTCGCTTTCATTACTTGCGCGGATATAAGTGCCGATACCACCACAATAGAGAAGATCGACAGGCATGGTGAGAATGGCCTGAATCAACTCACGACCACTCATACTGCTTTTGTCCACTCCCAGTATTTTTCGAGTCTTTTCCGAAATTGGTATCGCCTTGGCGGAGCGGAGAAACACGCCTCCACCCTCAGATATTTTCTCCGGGTCGTAATCGGTCCAACTGCACGGTCCTTTGTTTCCCATCTCGAAAAGTCGATTTCGCTCCTCAAAGGATATGGCCGGGTCAGGATCAGGATCGAGAAAGATATGCATATGATTGAATGCGGCTACCATTTTTATCTTTTCGGAGAGGAGCATTCCGTTACCGAAAACATCACCTGACATGTCACCCACACCCGCCACGGTTATCGATTCGCTTTGAATATCCACACCCAGTTCACGGAAGTGCCGCTTGATACACTCCCACGCTCCACGGGCGGTAATGCCATATTTTTTGTGGTCGTACCCTACGGCGCCCCCCGACGCAAAGGCGTCCTTGAGCCAGAAACTGTATTTGTCCGAAATCTCGTTGGCGGAGTCGGACATGGTGGCCGTCCCCTTGTCCGCCGCCACTACAAGATACGGGTCTGGATCGTCATAACAGACAACCCCCTCCGGGCGGGTAAGAACACCTTCCACAAGGTTGTCGGTCAGGTCAAGAAGACCCATTATGAATGTCTGGTAAAGATTTTTGTATATCTCCGCCCGGTCGGTAAGGTTACCGAATTTCATCTTCTTTATTATGAAACCGCCCTTTGATCCAGCCGGTACGATTACGGCGTTTTTTACCATCTGGGTCTTTACCAGCCCCAAAACCTCCATGCGGAAATCGTCCGGCCTGTCGCTCCACCGCAGTCCCCCTCTGGCCACCTTTCCTCCCCGGAGGTGAACGCCGTTAAGGTACGGGCTGTGGACAAATATTTCGGCCAAGGGGACTGGTTTTGGCATCCCCAGAACACCGTGACAGTTGATCTTGAACGAGATGTAGTGCCGATCACAGGCTTTGAAATAGTTCGTGCGAAGTGTATTATCCACAACGTTGAACAGGCTACGCATTATGCTGTCTTCCGTAAGATCGGTTATATCGCCCAGTCCCTTCTCGTAGCGACCCTTTATCTCCTCAAGACGGGCGGTGTCCCCCTTGCCGGGATCAAACTTTTCGATGAAATATTCGACCAGCGTCGCAAGGATGGATCTGTTCTTGTTCATGGTATCGGTCACGGAAACAGGATTCAGCGACTTGTTGATCTGAAGGATATAGTTCCTGTACGACCTGACCAGATCGACCTGACGCCAATCAAATCCGCCGGATAAAACCAGACGGTTAAGTTCACAATCCTCCGAATCTCCGCTGATAACAAGCCTGATGGCCTCTATAAGCTTCTCTTTATGTTTTCGGAGAAGGGATATTCTCTCTTCCGTATCCTCCAGGAGAAGAAGCTGGATGTAGAGTTGGTCGCTATTCTCCGATTTCAGTGGAAGAGCGATCTCCTCTTTCACATGAAGACCCAGATTCCTGAACGTAGGAATCAGCTTCATCAGGTCCAGCTCTTTGTTCCAGTAGATTCTGAGGTGAGCGTTTGTGGGCGATTTGAAAGTTATGTCGAGTTGAAGTGTCTTTTCCCTTCTCAGTTCATCAAGTTTGACAAGATCACCTGTGGCGGCGTCGGGAGGCACAGCCTGCTTGTACAGGTCGGTCAACCGTTTTCGGTACTGTTTATATAGTCTGAAACCGAACTTGTCCTCATACTTGCCGACCAGTTTTTCCACAAGCAGATCGTCCCACGTCATAAGCAGGTCCCGCAACCCGGTAGCCACATTTCTTGCGTCGATCTCCGGTATTGCATCACCCGGTGCGTGGAAATAGAAGAACGCCTGGGCCACCGAAGCGCTTTGCGAGTCGTCCTGGAAGAGAATATCGAGTCCCAGAGCCTCACAGAGGTAATCTTTTACTCTTTCCAGGTTTTCCTGGTTTAACTTAATAACGGAGAAGATAAGGATAACGGTAATATATTCAAATTGCGGGTTGTGGCGGACAAGGAGGTGCAATTCGTAATCGCCCTGTAGCGACGCCGATATGTTGAGCATAGCGGACAAGGTCTTTCTGTCGGTGTAAAAAAGCTCCCTTTTAGGTAGCTGGTTAAACGCCGTCGCAATCTCCCTGTGCAGATGAGATCTTGGCATTATATTTTCCGATGCAATGAGCCTGTCGAGTTTTTTCCGCAGGAAAGGGTTGTCCGAAGACCTGCTCATCAGACCGCCCCTGGAAAACCTGCCTATAAATACGGTGACGGATATCGGATTCTGGTCAGTTCCGAACTGGCGAACGAATATAACATCCACGGCCTCGCGGTGGTAAATGATAGAAGGGGATTTCGTATGGAAATCTATAACCATCATGAAAGGTCTGTTAAACGAATTTACAATTCTCTTTTCAATCTCGTCGTTTAAACCGGGGAAGACCTCATCCATAAGCCCTATGTTGCGGTATACGCCCCTACTCGACTTTTCGACGATATTGATGTCTCCATTCTCAATTTTGTAGCTGACCATTCCCATCAGGATGAAATGGTCGGGAAGTAACCATTTAATGAATTCAGCCGTCTCTTTGGCGTCCTCCGGCGCTACAACATCCTTGTCAAGTTCGTTGCAAAAGTTGCTGGTCTGCTCCAGCATAACGGGAAAATCGCCTATGCTCAGGTAGAGCGCCTTGACAATGGAACGGATCTCCTTTTCCAGCTTTTTCCTGTTATCAGGATTTACGATCTTCTTTACCTGGAACTTGATCAGAACTTCCTTTGTCCCCACCTTCTCGGGAGAGAGGATGTCAGTTAGTCTGCCATTCTCACGCTTTACCGTAAATACCGGATGAATGCCGCTTAGAACATGCAATCCGGATGTGTTCAGGTATCCGGCCAGGTTTTCGAAGAGAAATGGGGAATCTGAAGCGTGAATCATTATTCCTGTAACGGCTATCCTGGCGCCACCATATTCGAGAAAATTATCCTTGGAAGGATCTATAAGGACCCGCGCGCGAGGTGTTTCGGTGTCCGGGTCGTGGGCCGTGTCGAACTGTTCCAAAAAGAAATTGTAATATTTCCTGAGTTTTTCATATATCCGTTCCGCCGTGTAATGACTGGAGAGTTTATCGATAAAAGAGCAGTAGACTATGGACGAGAGCTTCTTGAACAATGCGGGATCGTCGCCGTCAAACAGCTTTTCAATTTCAGGCCAGATTTTACGAAAATCAGCGGCCTTCTCCTCCGCGCTGAGCCTGATGGGAGGGTAATGGTAAATTATATCGGAAACTGCGCTCCTGTCAGATTTTTCAACCATGAAATGGATCCCCCTATTTAAAGATATTTTGTCGATTCCAGGAGTCAGCCGGACTCAGGATGATTCCGCTACAATTCCTCATTGCATTGAAACACTGATCCTTTTAGCCCCCCGCCCCAGGTGGTTGCCAACCTTCGACTCCCCTTGCCGCAACACTCCTTTTTTTTGCCTCGAGCGCTCGTTTTAACACAGTGTTATAACTCTCGCTCTTCACCTTCCGCACACTCTTTGCCGGAGAAGTGTCCATTGTGGCCTTTACCGCCAAAAGGGCTACCAACTGAAAAGGATAGTAGATAAGAATGTTATCAGTTGGGAAAATGGTGATCGTGTATATGAATATCGATATGCCGAAGTTATTTCGGGACAATATAGTCCATAGCGCAATCCAGTAGAGCGCCATGCCAACATATCCGTATTCGTATTGCAGTTTCAGGAAATCGTTGTGCGGATTTTCCGCAACTCCGTATATACGTTTGAGCAACTCGTCGGCCGCTCCGGCGCCATGTCCAAAAAATATCTGCAACGTATCGGCTAACGCCATATCCCGGTGAATATATCCGTGAAGCACCACCCTGCCCTTCATGAAATAGTTGGTGCTCATATCTGTATACCCCATCAGATCCAGCACGGTCCTGGCGATCAGCTCAAGGTTCACCGCAAAAAGGTAGAAAACCACAACGACCGTCCATATATAGACCATCGTCATGGAGCGTTTCACACTCTTCGCCACCACCGAACCACTATCCGAAGGCAATACCCGGTATGTGAATATGGCGCCAAGCATGGCCAGAATGGAAATCCTTTTAAACGCCACAAGGTTGAAGAAACAAGCGGCGAGAAACCAGTGATAATCCTTTTTGTAGAGGAAATATAAGGCGAATACGGCGAACTGGAACGAGTTGGTCTCGCTGATACCGGTGGTGGAATCGATGAACAGTTGAGTGAACCCTATATCCGTATTAAA
Organism: Nitrospinaceae bacterium; assembly: GCA_029261405.1. Classification (GTDB taxonomy): domain Bacteria; phylum Nitrospinota_A; class UBA7883; order UBA7883; family JAJDBK01; genus JAJDBK01. The sequence goes on along the minus strand of JAJDBK010000048.1, from coordinate 39,699 downwards.
TACAGCAAAAGCGTCGAGCGTCTTGCTCGACGCATAGACGACAAAAAGGAATTTTACCATTTTGTCGGTCACCACAGTATTGGGGAGGAAAGTGAGAAATACACCGGTGATAATAGCGTAATCACGAATAACAAAGAACTGGATTCCGCTTATAGAGACAAATGAGAGGAAAAAAGCAAAACCGTAGAGCCAGGCCGCTTTGACTGAGAGTTTGTCGAAGACAAGTTTCGACCGTGTGCCGGTATTACCCAGAAATACGAGCAGAGAGAGAAAAGGAAGCGAATAGATCAGATGGCGGTCTATATCGAGTTCCCTGGCAAAGAAAAAGAGGGAGAAACAGACGCAGATGAACCACGCCTGACGCACTCCCGCCTGGGCGACACGGTCCTCTCTATTCCCGACCTTCGCAGAATCGGCCCCTGACATGTGTAACCGCGCTGAAGCGGCCGAATTATTCCTCATAAGCGCGCCGGGCTTCGATCTTTTATACCGAGCGTTTACCGGCTAATGGCGTCAATTGTAATTACCTGTAAAAGCGGTCAACTTCCAGGTTCGCGCATCACGGCGTAAACCACCTTCGCGCCCGGAAGAACCTCACTGACCGAATAGAGTATATATGCGGTTGACCCGGCTCCTCTGACACCGATAATGCGCGCCTGCCCGATCACCTTTGGCAAAACCTCCACCATTGTCCCACTCTTTCCGATGACCTTGTGGTCTTCGATGATATCGAACAGGTCGCCAGGCTCCACACCCTCGGACCCTGAAACATCGAAGTAAACGATATCCCCTTCGGAGAAACCACCCTTGGAAACCTGACCGTCCACTACATAACCCCTGATCGACTTGTCCGCTGGTGGTTCATCCGGATCAAACGTCGGTATCCTGGGCGATTCAAAAGGCATAATGACATGCCCCCGCTCGATTGTGCGGAACGCGCCGGTGATTCTGGCTTTGGTGACGCTTTCATTTGTTTCGATCGCCTGAAGAACACCATCAATCACCACTTTATAACCGAGCAGATCTTCGCTTACGGGGTGAAGAATTTCATTTTCCGAAAGATGCAAAGCCATAAACGTATCGCCAACCCTTACACCGTCGAGCGATCCCTTGTTCAGGTATACATAGTCCTCCTTGCTAAAGGAGATCTTGTCGGTGGGGATTCCGTCCACAATATGGCCGAAGTTATCGATCGACATATCGATGAAACCTGCGGTCTCATAAATCCCTTTGCCGACAACAGTCTTCTGGTTGGTCGGATTGGAAAACAGGGAGCCTTGCCCCCTCGATCCATCGGTGACGAGGCTGGCCTTAACCGGCCTTTCATCTTCGGACATGCCGGAACCGCCCGACGAGTCAGCAAAGCCGTCACTACCGCCAGAGTTGGCGCCTGCGCCTGAATCACCTGCGTCAGGCCACTGTTCCCTGGGAGTGGGAGTGGTGGAAACCTCAGTGTCCGGCCCGTTCGACATCTCATCCGATCCGCCGCCAAACGCCTCATCAACGCTCCACATGGCTTCGGGGAAGTTAGCATTCGAATAATCGAGGAAAATACACGCCGCGAAAATGGCGAGGAGCGCTCTGGTTCCCTTCATGGTAAAGCCCTATCTGTTAATTAATATTTTTATACACTCTGCGCGCCTATTGCGTCACGCCACCGAATCTTCTTCTGGCCGACGCAGTGGCTGAACTGTCCGGGTAACGCTCCATCAGTTCGTCGAGATAGCGTTGCCCCTCTTTATCGTCACCTAACGCCATCAGACTAAGCCCCAACTTGAGGTATGTATCTGGCGCCCTTGCGCTGTCGGGCCATCGGAGCAATATCTTTTTATATTCCTCGTAAGCGTGTTGGAAGCGCTTCTGTATGTAATACGCCTCGCCGATCCAGAACTGGGCGTTGGCCGCCAGCGCATGATCGGGTGTTTTTCTTATAAGGCGCTGAAATTCCGATATTGCCTCGTCATACTCCCTGTTGTTAAACCGGGTCATAGCGTCTTTGTACATCTGCTCAATGGAGAGTTTCCTGAAATCAGCGGCGGAACCCTCACCTGGATCGCCAGCCTGAGCCACTACGGCAGGAGCTACTTTTTCGGCGTCCGCCTCAACCAGCGCCTCACTCCCGGAATCGTCGAGCCGGGATACCGACTCCGGTTTACCACCACCACTTTCACGATCTCTCTTTATCGTGTCGCCAGCTTTAATACGCTCTTGAAGCAAGGCGATATCGGCGCTGTTGTAGGCTACCTTAAGCCCCTGTTCAGCGGTCTGTTTCTGGACAGCCCACAACTGTTTTTTCATGGCGTCAAGATCGGCCCGCATTTTTGGCATATCACCAGACGCGCAGGCGCCTGTCGATAAAATCAGAAAAACCACCCAAAAAAAGCTGTAACCGCGACACCACATACGCGGTAAAACCACTATATATTTCACTGAATTGATGATAATTAAAGTTAATTATAACCCAATTATTCAATAAATGTCAAGAATTACCCGAACAATTCATGAGGGTTTGCAATGAAAGTGGCGCCACCACAGCGAGTTAGTAGCCGCCTGTGCCCGGATGGGCGTTTTCAGCCTCTTTGGCTCGGAGGCGTACTTTATTCGGTGTGGTCGCGCCACTGACACCGCCACAAAAGAACTACCGCATGAGAGCCAAAAAAAAAGCCGACCCTTAAAAAAAGGGCCGACTCTTGTTTTAATTACTGCTTATTCGACGCTAGTATCTTCCGCCGCCACCACCTTCGCCGCCACCGGTCGGTTTCGGCCTGGCTTTGTTGACTTTGATTCTGCGTCCGCTTACTTCACGACCGTCAAGACCTTCAACAGCCGCAGCCCCTTGCTCTTCGTCGTCCATGGTTACAAACCCGAACCCTTTGGATCTTCCGGTCACTCTATCCATGATGATTTTCACGGAACTGACCTGACCGTAAGTTTCGAAAACCTGCTGTATATCGTCTTCGGTCGCGCTGTAAGCAAGGTTTCCTACATATATATCCATCTTCTTAAAACTCTCCTAATATTAGACAAGGGCCTTTTTACGCGGGCTCTGAATTCTCCAAGACGGGTAGACCTGGGTCAAAAGCGCAAAAAGAATGAAACGTCAGATATTTTAACAGGTATTACCTATATACCCTATATAAAATACCTAGCGAATAGAATATGACACGTCCGGGCGCAATGTACAACAAAAATCATCTTAGCCGGATCGCAAACTCAGTATTGCCTCTCCCAGAAGCAAATCCTCTCTGGTCGTCAGCTTGATATTCGTTTCGCTCCCTTCCACCACAGTGACATCAGTTCCGACCCTGGAGACCAACGATGATTCATCGTCGGCCAGATGGTCATCTTTCATGGCGTGAGCCATCGCGTCTTTCAGAAGGTCCGCCCTGAAACATTGCGGTGTCTGGATTCGCACAACATCGTCCCTGTTGATACTCCCGCTAATGATGCCGTTGCACGTTTCTTTCAGGGTATCCCTCACCTTGACAGCGGCTACGGCGGCTCCGCTTGCAAACGATTGCAGGATCACCCTTTCGATGATTTCCGTTGTGACAAAAGGTCTTGCACCATCATGAACCAGAATATACTCAACATCACCTGGAAGAGCCGCAACACCGTTATAAACCGACTCTTGTCTCGTTGAGCCACCTGTTACCACTTCCGTAATCTTCGATTCGGTTCGATTTTCACATAACCCCCGTATGCAATCCTTGACACTCTCCTCTGGCGCGGATAAAACTATGCCCTCGACAAGGGGCGAACGTTCCAGGGCCAGGATGGTACGCTCAAGAACGGTCATCCCTAAAAGAGAGATGAACTGTTTTTTCACACTGCTTCCCATTCTCATTCCCGACCCACCTGCGGGAACTACCGCAAATACGCGCTCACTCATGCTCAGAACCGCAATTTCCGTTTCGGTTTCCCCGCTTTCCGGATAAGCTCGCCAATCTCCCAGTCGAGGCGAATCTGGACTTTCTCCCCTTTCTTGTGGGTGTAGATCAGGTGACCGTTTCCTAAACCATATTCAAAAAGCTCTTTTGTCACCTTAACGTCCATCTCGCAGTAGTCGGCCACTTTTTCACGCTCGCCATCGGCCCACCATACCAGGGATTGCAACCCGTCAGCCGATTTCTCCATGTTCAGGGTGGCTTTGGCGAGATGGTTCAGGCTCAGGCGATGACCCAATCTCTCGTTTACGTCTACGAGAATATCGAACGACCCGATTTTTTCCACCAGATTGATCGAGGTGTAGTGGGAGAGAACCGTATAATCGAATCTGATCTGGTTAAACCCCACCACCAGATCAGCTGAATGAAGTTTGTCTATCAGGGCGCCTGCGTCATCCTCCCAATAGCGAATGTACCTTTTTTCCCTGGAATCGTAGACAACCCCCACCGCCATCAGCATCTTGTTGACATTGTTCCACCCACCAACTTCAGCGGCGCTTTTTTGTGTTTCGAGGTCGAAAAAGACGATTCGATGATCGGGCGCCGGATCGTAAAAGTCGATATCTTCAGCGATCATTATTTTCTCCATGGATGCAAATTGTTGTTTGGCTGGAGTTTTTCCGCTAACCGGCCGATCGCGCCATTCAGGTATTTTACGCTCTCCGCAAAGGTATTCCAGAACCGTTATGGCGGCTTTTTTGTCGAGAGGTTTGTTTCCCGACCCGCATTTTGGTGAATGCGCGCATGACGGACATCCGTCGCTACAATCACACTCCGATACAAGTGTTAAAGCGGCCCTGAAAAGTTTTTCGACTTTTGCGTAACCGGCTTCGCACAACCCTACTCCATCCTGATATCCGTCATAAAAGAATATAGCGGACCGGCCCAGTGCGGGATGATGCGGATATGCGATACCACCGATGTCGTTTCGGTCGCAGAGGGCGAAGAGAGGGAAAAGGGATATGACCGCATGTTCAAAAGCGTGGATTCCCCCTCCAAAATAGCCTGTGGTAGAGTCGATCTCAGCTTTTACACTCTCGCTTATCTCAACCCAGAATCCCACGGTGTTAAATTCCGTCACCGGCATCTGAAGATCAATAACACCGAGCGACTCCCGTCCGAAGATCGCCCGCTTTTCATATCCGGTAACCTGTTCAGTCACCTTAACCCCGCCAAGCGAAACTTTATGCCCGTTCACCAGCTTCTCATCTATTACAGAAAGAACTTCGGTCTCTTTTTCACTCCGGGGCCGGGTGTAATACCGCCCATCCATCGGTTTAACGGTTACGACCCGTTTTTCAAGATCGAGGTTCAAAACGATATATTGCGCCCCGTTATGCAGATATACGGCCCCCGGATGGGCTTCGGCGAAAACTCTCGACCCGGACAAGGTTCCGATAACTTTTTTGCCGCCATCGAGAAATATGGAATAAGACTGACCTACCGAACGGATGCTGACGAACCTGCTGGGGCGATCCCTCGTGGAGAGCCATCTGCCCTCCATCGAAAAGACGATTTTTTTCTCCGCTGTAAGGGTCGCCATCAGGGGGGAACGTTTATGGGGGGTAAAATAAGGATCATCCTCCGTAAGGGGCAGTTCCGCCGCCGCACAAACGATATGCCCCTTCAGCGCCGATTCGTTTTCAGGATCGACTACCGCCTCTTCAAATCCGCGGTTGAAAAGCTCTTCCGGTCGTTTCACAAAATACTGGTCGAGAGCGTCCGGCATGGCTATCAGGAGAACGAGGAACCGGTTGTCGCCCCGCCGCCCCACCCTCCCCGCCCTCTGCCAGGTGTTTACCACCGTACCCGGATAACCCGCCAGGATACATACGTCGAGACCACCGATATCGACACCCATCTCCAGCGCCGAGGTGCTTATCACAGCGTCCATCCCGCCTGAAAAGAGGGACTGCTCAATCTTCCGTCTCTCTTCCGGGAGGAAGCCCGCCCTGTAATTGCCGATTCTTCCCGCAAGCTCCGGCGCCGCCTGCACTGTCCAGGTGTAGATAAGCTCCGTTATCTTTCTCGCCTTGGTGAAGGTTATCGACTTGCATCCTTCCTCTACAGCGGCCCGGATTATTTTTGAGGCGTCGGTAAAAGGGCTGGCTTCGGTATTGTAAACAATAAATTCACCACCCGGACGCGGCGCCCCGGAATTTTCCACCACATAAAACTTTCGACCCAGAAGTTTCCCGGCGAAACGTCCCGGTTGGCTTATAGTGGCCGACGATGCGATAAAAACCGGGTTCGATCCGTAATGTCCGCATATCCGATGAAGCCGTCGAATCACCTGCGCTATATGCGATCCGAACACACCACGATATGTGTGGGTCTCATCAATAACTACATACTTTAAATTACGAAAAAACATCTCCCATTTGGCGTGGGCCGGCATGATCGAAGCGTGCAGGGTATCGGGATTAGAAAATATGACTCCGGGGTTCCCCCCGATAATCTTCTGTCTGAAATGCGGCGTGGTGTCGCCATCAAAAACATCCGCTTTAATCGCGCCGGGCAATTCTTCCATCAGGTGGTTGAAGGAGTTTACCTGATCCCTGGCAAGGGCTTTTAACGGAAAGAGAAATAACGCTGTGGCGGATGAGTCGTTGAGCAGAGCGTTTGCCACTGGAATGGTGTAGCAGAATGTTTTCCCCGATGCGGTGGGTGTGGCGATTATTACATCGTTTCCATCAAGGGCGAACCTGATCGCCTCCTCCTGATGGCTGTAGACATTCTCAATTCCCATCATCAAGAGACGTTTTGTCAGAGAGGGGTGAATGTTCCCGGGTAATGGTCGCCATGCCGCTGTGACAGGTTCGATGGCCCGTTCGTAAACGATATTGGCGCCCAAATCCCGCCTGCCACGAACCTTTTCGATCAGGCTCTCGACGTTACCCAAGCGACCTCTATGCTTTGGCGCTTCTGTTGCGCAGGACATGATCCGCCAATGTCAGGGCGAGCATAGCCTCGGCTACCGGAACAGCGCGAGGGCATACACACGGGTCGTGCCGACCCTTCGTCCGCACCATTACGGCGTTCCCATCCTTGTTCACTGAAGACTGTTCGTTTAGAATCGATGGGGTCGGTTTTATGGCAATACGGGCCACTATTGTGTTTCCGTTGGTGATTCCACCGTCTATTCCGCCCGAATTGTTCGACGCAAATCCGGGAGGGTCGCCCGGTGTCATATTATCGTTATTTTCCGAACCGCGACTGCTCGTAGCGGAAAAACCGGAGCCTATCTCCACACCTTTGACGGCGTTGATACTCATAAGAGCTTTGGCAAGATCAGCGTCGAAACGGTCGAAGACAGGCTCTCCCAAACCGGCGGGAACACCCGTCGCTTCAACCTGGACAACACCACCTAACGAATCACCATTTTTGCGGGCTGTATGGATCGAGTCGATCATCTCCTCCACGACATCAGGGTCGGCGCAACGAACGATGTTCTGTTCTATCACAGCCCTGTCGAAAGTCTCCGCCCTTACAAAATGAATGCTCACGGTATGGGCGAAAACTTCGATGCCGCAAGCTGCTAAAAGCTCCTTTGCCACAGCCCCCGCCGCCACACGGCAAGCGGTTTCGCGGGCGGACGACCTTCCCCCTCCACGATGATCTCGCAGACCATATTTTTTATGGTAAGTATAATCGGCGTGACCCGGCCTGAAAATATCTTTGATTTCGTCGTAGGCCGAAGAGTCGGCGTCTTTATTCTCAATTAGTATCTGGATCGGAGCGCCTGTGGTTTTCCCCTCGAAAAGACCGGAGAGAATCTTGCATTTATCAGGTTCCTTGCGCTGGCTTGTGATGGAGCTTAACCCTGTGCGTCTACGTTCAAGCTGGGTCTGGATAGTATCCTCCGAAATGGAAAGCCCGGCGGGACATCCATCGATAACCACACCAATAGCCGGTCCATGGGATTCTCCCCAGGTAGTGACCCTGAACTGGACTCCGAAAGAATTACCCGCCATCAACGGTTACCCCCAAATCTTGCCCGACTTCGGCTATTATCATATCCGCAGAGTGATCGGCGGTCAGGTTGGTGTTGTTCACTGAAAACCTAGCATATTTATCGTATAGCGGAGTTCGCTCTTTCATCCTGGCCATAAATGATCCTTTCGGGTCTTCAGGATCGAGAAAAGCGGGACGCCCCTTATTCATGACCCTATTATAGAGAAATTCCACATCTGTTTCGATTTTCACGAATATCGCATCACCAAAATCGACACCTGCGCTCTCGGCGTTTTGCAGGGTTCCACCTCCGAAGGAGACAACCTGCCTTTTTATCTTCAACGCCTCTATTACCGCATCAAGCTCCATACTCCGAAACTGGTCGCCACCCACCTCCTGGTATACCTCCCGGAAAGTAAGATTCAATCCGGTCCTAGACTGGTAAGCCCTCACAATGGAGGCGTCGGTGTCGATAAAATCAAGCCCGGTTTTATCTCCGATTATCCGCCCGATGGTCGATTTTCCACAACCTTTGAAACCGATCAGGACAAGAGGGCCTTTACAAGAGCCTGTACGACTCAATGTTAAACGGCCTCCGCAAGTCTTTCGATCAAGGGGCCGATTACTTTGCTCTTGGTCTTTAACGAAGCCCTGTTTACAACCAGCCGCGCCGAAACCTCCATGATCGTCTCCACCTCGACAAGTCCGTTTTGCCGAAGGGTTTCGCCTGTCGAAACAAGATCGACGATCCGCTGACAAAGCCCTACCAACGGAGCAAGCTCCATCGATCCGTACAGTTTTATAAGCTCCAGTTGCACCCCTCGTCCCGCAAAGTGGGCCTGGGTTATTTTCGGGTATTTAGTGGCGATTTTTATATGGGTCCACTCGTTTGGATTATCCCGTTGCGAAAGCTCTTTCGGTTCAGCCACCACCATACTGCATCGACCCAGACCGAGGTCGAGAGGTTCGTACAGATCCCTCCCCTGCTCCAAAAGAACGTCTGACCCTACCACCCCCACGTCCGCCGCTCCATTCTCCACATAAACAGCCACATCCTGGGCCCGGATTACCAACGCTTTGGCGGAAGAACCTATGGCATCGAATATCAGTTTTCTGCTGTCACCTAAAGTTTCGGAAAAATCGTAACCAGCCACCTTGAACACAGCAACGGTGGGTGGCAAGACTCGCCCTTTCGGAAGGGCAACTACGAGAGAATCGTGGGAGGTCATAATCAATAAAGAACCTTACATAAAGAAAGGGCGCGATCAGATTCAGACCGCGCCCTATAATAATTGCGTTATCTAGTCGTCAAGATCAATCGCGCTTTTGGTTTTAGCCCGGCGTTTTGACTCTTTCTGGTTGTACTCGTCGATGCAGGAGCCTTTATCGACCATCACACATTCGAGATATTCCGATATCTCAATGATGCAGGCGCGAATAGCCTTGCCGGCGGGTGTCTTCTTTTCACCACCAAGCGCTCCGCCGAGCCCACCCTTGGAGAAACCGAAACTTAGCCCGCCACTCTTGGCGTTAGCTTCGATTGTCCGCATGAAATCCACATCGCCTGTCGTGGTATCCACAACCCGCAGATCGACGGCGATGTAAGCCTTCGATGATTTCCCGCCGATGGATATTCCTCCGAAACTCAAGCCACCACCAGTGCTTGACGAACCTTCCTCATATGCGCTAACGGTACCCATAATCAGGTATTGCGCGCCTGTAAGTTTGCCTATCTTGGCGGCGGTCCCTTTACGGATCCTCCCCGATGCGCCCAGATTCTGCTCTCTTAAAACTGAGTCGATCTTTTTGCGTTCGACCATCTTGAATTTACCGGAAGCCCCCAGTTCGTTTGTCAGCATTCCAGACAGCTCACTACCGACACCGGTTCTCCACCATGATGCGCTGGTACTGTTTTTGAACTCATCAACGGCGAGAACCTTTTTGCCTTTGGCCAAAGCGTTTCCACCACTTAGCGCAATGACAAGCGTAATGACCGTTAACATTATAAGTTTTCTTTTCATCGTCTTCCCCCTCCTCGGATATAAATGCAACCCAGGCAAATTGATGGTCTTAATAAGTGGCGACCAGTATAACATAAGTGTCAGGCGTGATTATCCTCTATCTTTTCCTTGTCGAATGCTATCCAGATAACCCCAATTCCAGAGATCAATCCACCCGCAAGCAGACCTGTCGCCGCCAACGGATTCATACTGTAGACTCCTGCCAGAGTGGATGCTTTTCTAAGTAGAGGCAACGAAGAAAGGTCGGCAAACGAAAAGGCCAACACAAGTATTCCCGCTCCGAACAGGAATGCCTTTCGCCAATCCTCACGGTTTCCCGACTGATAAACGACCAGAAGAAAAGTAGCGGTAAAACCTCCAAGCAAACCATGAAAATGAGCCGTCAGCGAGAGGGATGTGCGGTCCGCGAGACCAGGCGCCCATCCCCCCACCAGAAAACAGGCGAATGATAAAAGTATCACCGGCGCCATCGTTGCAGACCATCTCATTCCCAAGATAACGGTCATGGCGGCGATCATGGAAAACGAACCGAGTCCGATACCTAGCAGAAGGGTCCATCCACTCTGGCGGGTCTGTTCTAATGCGTTGTCGAAAAGATACATGGCGGGAGTCAATAATGCGAGGCAGGCGATTAACGTAAATACCACCTGCGCCACCTTTCCGAACCTGTCTGATTTGGGGAATCCCGATATTTTCGCCCATAAAGCGATCATCAGGGAGATATGAACAAACTGTATGGAATGTCCGCCGCCGTAAATGGAAGCTTCAATAAAAAACCCGATTTCCAGACCCGAGGGAACTGTGATAAAACCGAGAATCGTATTGACAGCCGTGACCATGGCGGCTATCGAAGCTGTTGCGTACCCGGCAAACCACCACGGAGCCATGGCGGCCTGCGACTCCAGTTTGTATCGTCTGAAGGCTATCAGTGGAGCCATTGAGTTGAACAACCATGTAATATAAATTGTGACCATACCGCAGAAAAAGAGAGGCGAATAAAAAAACGGAGCGTAATCTATGGGAATTGCGCGGTCAATTCCTGTCACAATGCCAGCTACCATAAGAAAAAAACCGGCGGTAACGGACCAGAAAGTGACACCCGAAAAACCAGGCTCTCTCTTCACAAGAGATGAATAGCAGGCCCTGAACAAAATGATCTCCACCACAGGTAACCAGAGGTGTAGAGCCAGAGAGAGATGGGCCGTTAAAAACTGGTAAAATATATCACCCGACCCTGTAACGAGCAGATAAAGGGAGCACGATCCGAGGATACCGGCAAGGACCAGCCCCGATAGCGCCACGGTCTTTAACCGGCTGTCAATACTCTCTTCTTCGATCACCATTTCTTTTCTTTTTTTCTCCATGCGGTATTATACATATCCACGGTAGTTCTTCAGGGAATGACTAAGCCCAATAATGGGTGTGACCCTGCCACCGCTATCAACACGCATGAATAAGGATAACCAGGCTACGCGATAGCGCATCCGCCCCAGAGGGTATTATTCGCTATGGCCACGCCACTGGAATATGTAATGGAAAAAATCGAATTATTTGCCAACAAAATCGCCAGTATAAGCGATTTCCTCAATACGCAGGTATTTGGTATAAACACATACCAGATCATCGCAAGCTGTGTTTTCATCCTGATGGCCTTAACGTTACGAAAAATCATCGTCAAAGTAATTTTGGGCGCCATTGAGAAAAAAGCGAAAAAAACCGAGGCGCAGTGGGACGAAGCGACAATAAAAGCGATAACACCACCCCTTGAAGTCCTGATTGTAACTTACGGTATCTGGTTTGCCATACGGGCGCTCCCTCAGCCTACCGAACCTGTCAATGTGGAGAAGTTCGTACAGGTAACCGGCCATACCCTTGTCCTGATTATTCTGGCCTGGGGTCTGTTGAGGCTGGTTGGCGTGGCATCGGAAACCTTGTCGAGAAAAGCCGCCGACCCGGAGCATTGGCTCGACCTTGGCATTGTCCCGCTCATCAACCTTGTCATGCGTTTTCTCATCGTCATAATCTCCGGCATCGTAATCGCCCAGAATCTCGGCTATTCCGTCAGTGGACTTGTCGCCTCCCTCGGTCTCGGTGGCGCCGCCCTGGCTCTGGCGTCGAAGGATACCCTGTCGAACCTTTTCGGATCACTAATGATTCTGATGGATAAACCGTTCAAAGTGGGCGACTGGATCAAAAGCGACAACTTTGAAGGGGTAGTCGAGGAGGTCGGGTTCAGGTCTACACGGATCAGAACCTTTGGCAAAACCATCGAAAACATCCCGAACAGCGTCATGGCCAACGTGAAAGTCGAAAACATGGACCGCCGCAAAGACAAGGGACTTAACGTCAGAAGAATAAAAATGACTATTGGTCTCTCCTACGCCGCCAACTCAACACAACTTGAAAATGTACTTGAGGCTATCAGGGAGATACTGCGAACCGACGAAGGGGTCGATAAAAGAATGACATCTCTGGTCTATTTCACCGATTTTGGTGAGTCGGCCCTCGATATCTTCATATACTATTTTGCCGACTCCGCTAACTGGGCCTATTACCTCGGTGTACGCGAACGGGTGAACCTCAAAATCATGAAAAAACTGGAAGAGATGAATCTGGCGCTGGCGTTACCCTCAAGGTCCATATATATAGAAAATATTCAGCCAGACGTTTACAACGGCATATCTGATCGGCTGATGGGAAACCCGAACCCTCAACCAAACAATGACCAAAACCCGATTTGATATAGACTTTACGGTTACCGACTCCTATAATACGATCCCTTCACCTGTCCACTGGGGCGTCGACAAGTGGTAAGTCACAGGTTTTTGGTTCCTGCATTCGGAGGTTCGAATCCTCCCGCCCCAGCCAGGTGCGTGGCGCACAGCCAAGTGCGCTGTCGCGATGTTTGAATATCCCATTGTCTGCGTCCGGTAGCGGTCGCTTCGCGCCCTTCCGTCTGGTCTGTTACGGATTGATTAAGAAGTGGTGTTGCCCGTCGCAAACATCCCCATGGCTTCGATAGCATTGGAGTATAGTGCGGTAAGGTCGCAACTGCTGTCTGCAAGACCAATAGCTGTACGCTGGCACCTACGACTTTTTATCGTGGATTGTTACTATTTTGATAATTTCCAGCGACCTTCTCCCTTTCGGTGTTACGACCGTCACTTCGTCCCCTTCTTCTCTTGCCACCATCGACTTTCCTACAGGTGACGCCAGCGAGATCTTGCCCACTTCTGGATCGACATCCTCAGGAAATACAAAGTGATAGGTCTCTTCGGCTCCCGTATCGAGATCCTCTAACGTAACAGTGGAACCCAACCCGACCTTACCCGCCGGAATGGCGTCAAGGTTTACAGACTTTATCTCCCCTATCCGTTTTTGAATATGGGCGATTCTCGACTCCAGGTATCGTTTACGTTCCTTGGCGGCGTCGTACTCTGCGTTTTCGGATAGATCGCCATGATCCGCCGCAGTCTTCAATTCTCTAGGAATATCAATCTTAAGTTCATGGTCGAGTTTGAAAAGTTCTGTTTCAAGTTTTTTTACAAGTTCAAATTGCATTGTTATAATCAAGGCTCCTAAAAAATCGATAAATGAAATTATACATAAGTTTCAAAGACGAGGCTCCCGATATATTATGAACACGCGACTAAGACTACTTGTTTCGGCCTTTTTGGTTTTATCCGTTATTGCTACGATGGAGGCGGAGGCAAGAAGGCCTCAGCATGGCATAGCCAAAATCGATATCGGCGAAGTTAAAGCTCTAGTAAGATCGGAAATCAGAAGAGACGAAAAAATAATATCCAAGCGGATGAATATAAGCAGACTGAGAAAGACCAGAGCGAAACTGAAAGCGGATTTTGAGGAGAAAAAAAGGGTCATCAAAAAACTGCGGAACGCTGGTGGTCCAATCCTCATGGAAGTGGTTTCCATCCTGAGTAAAACCCTTGGTGACGAAAAACGGGTCGTCTCAACCGTATCGACAGAGTCCCGTCAACGGCGAAACGCATTTCAGACGTTAAAGAATAACCTGGTTCTCAAAAATAAAGCTCTTGATCTGCTCGCCAATGTAAAAAGGAGAAGGTGAATTTCCGCAACTAACGGTTTCTGGCTTTTCTTATCATCCCGTTCACCTCGTCCATCGTTGCGTTTTTCTGAACCATCATAAAAGCGGCCACTGCGAAAAATATTGATGACGCCAATAAATCCTGGGTGATGAGACCAAGGATAAACCCGAAAACCGCTATCACCTCTATCAAGGCCCATCTGACAAGGCATAGCTGGAAATAGAGAGGAAATAACACAATAGCCGTTTTGTCGTCATCAAGGTTGCTAACATCAGGCATTTTGGGGGCGATGGCGGTGGCTCCTTTTCCTGCAAGGTAGCGTTTTACCACATCCTGGCTCTTCATTTTCTGGTCGAGAACGGTAATCATCCATATCTGCCCGATCGCCAGAACCGCAAATAACACAATGACCTGCTGGCTACTTATACCGGTTTCCATCTGCACCTGCTGGCTTGCAAGGAGAAAAAAAGTCACAGCGGCCATCATTCCGATGGAGCTTAAGATGGCAATCCAGATGAAGTTTAATTTCCGCAAAAAGCTTTCTACTGGCTTAGTCAATGTCGTCTCCTGCAAAGGGTAGTTTTGCTTCGCCCCGATTATCTGTCGGAACAGGTCTGTATGCTTCTTTATATATACAAGTTTTTTTTAATTCTTCTTACATGTGCGCTTGACCGCGCTCACTCACGGTTTTATATCATGTTTGGCGAGCGAAATGGATCATAGACCGGATTACCGTAAAATTAACCGGCTTACATTGTTATAAAAACGAAAAGTTACTTCTTTAAACATACGTCTCAGGAGATTGTAATGGGAAAAATTATCGGAATCGACCTTGGAACCACAAATTCTGTGGTTGCGGTAATGGAGGGCGGTGAGCCAAAAGTTATCGTTAACCAGGAAGGGTCAAGAACAACTCCTTCGGTGGTGGCGTTCACCAAAGACGGGAAAACCCTTGTTGGTCAGACAGCGAAGAATCAGGCCATAACCAACGCCGAAAACACTGTCTTCTCTATAAAACGTTTCATGGGCAGGCAGTTTAATGAAGTCCCGGAAGAGATGACCATGGTGCCTTACAAGGTTGGAAAAGGCTCCCAGGGCCAGGCCGTTGTAAATGTCCGTGGAAAAGATCACACCCCGGAGGAGATTTCAGCCCTTATTTTACAAAAACTTAAAGGGGCCGCAGAAGCCTATCTGGGCGAGAAGGTAACGGAAGCTGTCATCACCGTTCCCGCCTACTATAACGATTCCCAGAGGCAGGCCACCAAGGACGCAGGCAAGATAGCCGGCCTTGACGTAAAACGAATCATAAATGAGCCGACAGCCGCGGCCCTGGCTTACGGCATGGACAAACAGAAAGATGAAACCGTAGCGGTATACGACCTTGGCGGTGGCACATTCGACATATCGATTCTTGAAGTTGGCGATAATGTCGTTGAAGTAAAATCTACCAACGGCGATACACATCTTGGCGGTGACAACTTCGACCAGAGGGTTATCGAATGGCTCATCAGCGAGTTTAAAAAAGATACAGCCATAGACCTCAGCAAAGATATAATGGCGCTACAGCGTCTTAAGGAAGCGGCTGAAAAGGCGAAAAAAGAGCTGTCAAGCGCAGTCGAGACCGAGATAAATCTGCCTTTCCTGACCGCCGACGCTAACGGCCCAAAACATATGCAGGTCTCCCTGACCAGAGCGAAATTTGAGGCGATGATCGAGGATTTGGTTAACAAAACCATGGCCCCGGTGAAAAACGCCATCAGCGACGCCGGAGTGGAGCCATCAGACGTACACGAAGCGATTCTGGTTGGCGGTTCAACAAGAATACCGTGCGTGGAGAAGAGAGTCAGCGATCATTTCGGCAAGGAGGCTCACAAAGGAGTCAACCCAGACGAAGTGGTCGCGCTCGGCGCCGCAGTTCAGGCGGGTGTCCTGGCTGGTGACGTAAAGGATATCCTTCTTCTCGATGTCACGCCTCTTTCGCTCGGAATCGAAACGCTGGGCGGAGTCATGACAAAGCTGATCGAACGAAACACCACAATTCCTACAAAGAAAAGTGAGATTTTCTCTACTGCAGCCGATAACCAGACGTCTGTGGAAATTCACGTCATGCAGGGCGAACGCCCCATGGCAAGGGACAACAGAACCCTCGGAAGATTTCATCTGGAAGGGATTCCAATGGCCCCCAGAGGGATGCCGCAAATCGACGTCACCTTCGATATCGACGCCAACGGAATAGTACACGTTTCCGCCACCGACAAAGGTACCGGTAAAGAGCAGAAAATCACCATCTCAAGCTCTGGCGCCCTTTCCGATGATGATATCAAAAAGATGGTGGATGAAGCCAGGACGAGTGAAGAAGAGGATAAAAAGGTCGTAGAGCTGGCCGAAGCGCGTAACCAGGCCGACTCCCTTGTCTACCAAACCGAAAAAACCTTGTCGGAGCATGGAGACAAACTACCAGAAGAAGATAAGAAAAACCTGACTGAAGCGGTGGAGGAGCTTAAGAAAGCTGTCGAAGCGAACGATATCGACCAGATAAAACCGGCCACTGAAAAGCTTACACAGGCCAGCCACAAACTTGCCGAGGTAATCTACCAGCAAACCACAGCCAAGGGCGCTCCGGGCGCTGGGTCTGGGCAGGGCGCTGGAGGAGAGGGCGGCGCTTCGGAACAATCTTCGGCAGAACCGGAAACACCGAATGACGATGTCGTGGACGCGGAGTTTGTTGAAACCGAAAAAGAGAAGTAGTTCCGGATAGTTTGTAACCAAAAATCTCCAAGCGACCGGTGGAACCATCCGCCGGTCGCTTTTTTTGGTGAAACCCTGGGAGTCTGTCGGGCGCCAGCAAAGGGGGGAACAGGGAGGAACCGCCTTCAGGAAAAGAGGCTGGTCAGCAAAAGGGTGGTTTTATACCGCCCCCCCCGCACATTAAAGCAACCGATACAAAGGCGCCGTTACGCTTTAATCGAAACTCTTGAACCGCCGCTGGCTCCCTGGGCGACCTTTTTACCGTTAGAGATAAATTTCTGGGTTTGCGACTGAGCTAAAGCGCGGAGCGAGTCGTTGCTTTGGGCCTTCATGACTTTCGAATTGCCGGCCGAGGCTTGGGAAAGCTTGTTCATGTTCGCTCTCAACCCCAAAGAGCCGTAACCACCGGCGCCTCCAGCTGTCATGCCCATCTCTTGTCTCCTAATCTGCGGAACTCTACAACACGTTTATCGGCAAAAATTCGATAATCTTTAGCCGATAATTATATTTATTCCGTTTTCCATCTGGTTTAATTCTAACATGTTCAGGGAATTAATGAAACGTCGGTTTTGACATTGCCGTATCCATTCTATTTGATTAAACTTTATGGCAGGGGTACCGATAAGATAAGTACCAGGGGATGAAAACCCGGATGGCCGGAATGGTAAAACCCCCGGCGGGACGAATGTCCCGATAGGACGAAAGTCCTGGAGAAAGAAAAATGGTAATACAAAAAGTTACGGGCGGAAAGCCTCAGGAAGTAAAGCAGACCGAAAAGGTTGATCGGACAGACCGGGATGCGTCAAAATCTGTCAGTGACAAGAAGGGATCTGTAACCAGCAACGCCTCCGAACAAGTGACCATGGAGGTTTCGGACCGAAGCAAAGCGGCCATCAAGGCTTACCGTATTGCAATGGAATCAAAACCGAACCTTTCAAGGGCCAGCAAGGTTGCCCAGATCAAGGCGAAGGTGTTGCAGGGAAGTTACAATCCTAATTCTACAAACGTTGCCAGTGCGATTCTTGACAACGTAGTCAACGAATCTGTCAAAAAGTCCTGACACCTATAAAGCCCCTGTTTTTCCCCGAGACAGGGGCTTTACGGTTACTTCAATCATTCTTTACAGAACCCTATCCCTAAAATATTGCCAAACCGTTACAGACAACATACAATGCGTAGTCGGGTTTCAGAAACACTCTGACTTTTAATTCCAGTTCTTTATGAGAGGCGTATGAAGTCTTTTAAGTATTTTGTGTTTGCCATTCTGATTGTGGCTTTCTCATCGCCGAAAGTGGTGTCCGCCATGAACGGCGATGAATCCAGAGAGGTCTTCACCAGGTTTGTACATTCCTATTTTGAAAACGATCCTGACACCTTCTACGAAATTTGCTCCAAATTCAGGGAGCCAATCTTTAAAAGCAGTGACGATGTCCGCAAATGGATGGATGAAAGGGTTTCCGTCAAGGAGACTTACTTTAAGGTTGATGGGATCATTGTCTACGGTTTAGCCCAGATAACCAGCGAGAAACTGCAAAAGATCGATTTCAGGTTTGACGGAAACGAAGAGTCTGAAATGCAGGTCATCATAATTACCGCTTTTGTAGACCGGGTTATCAAGTTTGACGATACCGTCCCGGAACCGCAAAGAGTGGTAAACCAGGTGGCTATCCTCAAGGTCTACGTCACCATCGTTAATCAAAGGCTGAACGGATTCAAGAGTGACGAGATAAACTTCGGATACTCCTTCGCAGGCGACGAAAAAAAATAACCTGATATCAGCTATTTTTCAGGATCGGTTATCCCGGTCTTATCTGTTTAATGAACTCCCCTACCCTTTTACATTTAATTAATACCCGCATAAAGAACCTTGTGAGCGACAATGCGTATATTGTATAGTTTCTGTGGGGTTTTGGAGATTACAGGAGAAAGAGACTATGAAAGAACGCTTGTCGTTATTATCCATACTGGCGCTTGTTTTTTTCCTTGCGGTTGCGCCACCTCTGTTGACAGGGTGCGGTGGATCTTCAGGCGACGGGGAGAGCGAGTCTGACGGTGACGACGATGGCGGATCGTCAGGAGGCGGTACTACAACAAGCCGCTCATGCGAGACAGAGGGCAATCACAGCAGATATTATGGACAAGATTGTTCCCGATCCGGATGTCACGCGACCAGCAAGACCATGAGTTACGCAGGTTCGGCGCCGAACGGGGGGACAGTCGTGATATTGGAGAACGGCGGCGCCACCTACAACCTCAAGGTTAATGGTGACGGCAACTTCTGCATGCGGTCCAAATATGGAGGAAATCCGGGTGGTGGGTATACAGCCATGTACGGAGCGACCATGATTGTCAAGCCAACCAACGGATCATGCAATACAGATGGTTGTCACGCCAATCTGCCGCTCTATTAATTGGAGAAGGTTTTGAATAAACGCTTGTCGTTGCTGGCTCTTGCGCTGAGCTTGGCTCTTGCCATCCCGTTGATGTCTGGATGTGGCGGAGGATCGTCCGGCGATGGGGAGGACGATAATGGCGGCGATTCTTCCACCGATGTCACCACATCGAGCCATTCCTGTGGCAAGGAGGACAACCATGATCGGTACGCCGGGCGGGACTGCGCGGCCTCAGGTTGCCACGCCACCAACAAGACCATGAGTTACTCAGGATCGGCGCCAGTTGGTGGCGCTGTCGTTGTCATCGAAACTGATGGTACGACCTACAACCTCAAGGTCAACGGTGACGGGAATTTCTGTTTGAGAACGAAGTATGGCGGAAATCCGGGTGGTGGTTATACAGCCGTGTACGGGACCACTATGGTTACGAGACCGACAAACGGTTCATGCAACACCGACGGTTGTCACGATTCAAACCTGCCAATTTATTGAGATTCAAATAGAAAAGGCCCCGGGGATTGCTCTCCGGGGCCTTTTTTTATGATCGGAACTTATCTTTTTTCCATACCGGCAGGCTGTTTTGTCACCTGCTGGGCTACAAGTTTCCCTGAGCCTGTATTATGAAGATCGTGCCAGGTGTTGGCCGGGGCCAGGAAGGTTGAACCGGCGCTTACCGCAATGGTCTCCTCGCCGCTATCGTCAAGGTAGAAGGTTCCTTCCCCTTCGATAACCGTAAAGATCTGGTCTCCGGTCGGATGCCTGTGATAACCGAGTCTCTGACCGGCGTTGAAATAGTATACGTCGAGGGTTAAGGTGTCGGTTTTCTGCAGTGTCACCTTGGAAACAGCGTCATCGCTGTATACTGCGCTCTCCGAAATACTTGCGTTTGAAATAGTCATTTCTCTTCTCCTGTATGTTACAGTTCAAAGTATATTCGCATACACTTTCTTATACTGAATAAGTGTGGGGTAAATGTTACTTCCCATAGGTTTGGATGTCAACTTTATTTAGACTTATTCCAAATTAAATATAACTTTACCATGTCCGACTACTTCATGACATCATGAGCAAGCTCATCATATTCCCTACCAGAGGAAGACTTCTCGACGCTCGAAACACGCTACTCTCCACTGATGAGGATGGAGCTTTTTTCACGGGTAACCTGACCACTGTAGGAGCCTTTGAAAAAGAGCTGTTATCTGATGTCCCGCATCGTCGAAAGAGCGCAACGAACCTTGAACGATCACTTCTTTTAATAAAGGTTTTGTTCGAGACCAGAATAGACCTTTTCTCCCGGATAAAGCGATTCAAGGGTTTTGCAGGGGCCATGCAAAAATTCTTCAACGAACTTTCAGCCGGACTGGTCTCCCCCGCAGACTTGATGAAGATAAAGGGGTACGCTCCGGGGAAAGAAGAGGCGATATCAGATCTCTACTCAAGATACTCCCTGGAGCTTGAAAAGACCGGACTTAACGATGCGGGAATAGATCGCCAGGCGCTTCTTGAAAAACTTGAAACAGCCTTCACCTCTCCGTTATTAAAGTTCGACGAGATCGAGCTTGTGGACGTATACATGTTCACACCCTTCAGGTTCGAGTTGTTCAGAAAGATTTCCAGACGTATCCCGGTAACGATTGTCGCTCCCCTCCCCGACAACCGGCGAAAAGCGTTCGGCTTCATCGATACCAATCTTTCAAAGTTCGAAAACCTTGGAGAAGATCACGGCAACCTTTCAATTTACTGGAAGGAGAAAAAAAATAGCCATCTGTCATATATAGCTGACAACCTTTTTGAAGCCGGACGGAAACCGTTTCTTTCGCCAACTGATAAAGACACCCTTGAGCGGAGCGTTAAAATCGTCTCATGCGCCAGCAGGTACAGGGAGGTTGAGGAGATAGGAACAGAGATAGCGGGCATAAAGCGGAAAAAGAGGACCGACTGGACTGCGTTCTCTATAGTGTTGCGCGACATCAGACTCTACGGCTCGATCATAGAAGACGTTTTTCGGCGCTATTCGATCCCGTTTAGCTTGAAAAAAGGGGTTTCCTTAAGTTCGACTCCGGCGGCAAGAGCTCTGCTTGCTCTGTTTGAAACCATCGACACCGGTTTTTCCAACGAAAACGTCTCACGCCTCTTAACCTCCCCATACTTCGACAGGTTCGCCCGACTAAGACACGATTCGATAAAAAAAATACTCCTCGACTCGGGAATGATCGACGGTAGTTTATTACAGTGGGAACGGAGTTTATCGACCGCCGGAAAGAGTATGATAACCGGCGAGGTTGTCGAGCTTTTACACCGTCTCCAATCATTGTCTGAGCAAGTTACTCCAGGAGGCTTTTTTGTTTCGCTCAAGAACCTTCTTGGATATCTACGGTACGGAGAAAACCTTTCCGACGATTTTTCCCACCTGTTGCGCGACTACCACTCCTGCGCCCAGATTCTGGAGGCTGTCAACGAAACGTGTTCCACTGTCAAAAAGATTGGTATGGAGAGAATACCGGTCGGTTACGAAAAACTGAGGGACACCATAGAGGGACATATCGAAGGGTTGACGGTAAACGAAACGGGCGCTCTCGACGAAAACTGCGTCCAGGTTCAAAACGCCCACGATGTTATTGGCGCCAGTTCACCTTATGTTTTTGTTTGCGGCCTGCATGAAAAGGAGTTTCCGGTACACGCCGACCTGCGCTCGATATTAAGTGAGAGCGAACGTAAAGCGTTTAACAAAGCGCACAGGAGCGCTTTCTTTCGGGATCGCCCTCATCTGGCCTCCGGGAGGAGAGTCTTTGAGAGGACCAGTGACAAATTTCAGGAGGAGTCTCTCCTTTTTTATCAGGCGATTACTTCAGCTACTGAAAAGATCTTCCTTACCTGCAGCGTCCGGGAGCTGGACGGCTCTTCTCTCCAACGTTCCCAGTTTATCGACGACCTGCTTTCGATTGGTGAACCGCATTTAACAATAACTACCGCTCCCGCCCTTGCCATTGAGAGGGACGAAAACCTGCTTATAGACCCTGAAGAGCGCCTGACCAAACTTACCCGGGATTTTTTCAACAGATCGGGATCGACCGAAAAACGGGTTACAGCTCTATCGAAAGACCCTCTGTTATGGTCACGATTCAAAAGACTTCGCGCACTGGTGGGCATAGAAAGGAAACGGGACCACTTCTTTTTCGAGAAGGATCCTGACGAAAAAATCGAGCTTGCAAACGAACTTACTGGTTTTATTCCTGACGCTAAAGAGCGGCTTAAAAGCGTCATTGTGGCTGATGGTTACGGTCGATACTCTCCTACTTCCCTCGAAAATTACGGCCAGTGTCCATACCGTTATTTCGCAAGAAAACTCCTCGACCTCGGAAAGGTGAAAGAACCGGCGCCGGAGCTTGATGTCATGGGGAAAGGGAGCCTGGCGCACGATATTCTGGAACAGTTTTATCTGGACATTATCAAGGTTGGTGGAATCCACGGAACAAGCGTAAAAAAACAGAAAGAGATCCTTGATTCCTCCTGTGAAAAAATGTTCGCGAAGCATGAACGGGAGGGTAAAACCGGCGACCCTGCGCTCTTTAAAGTGGAGAAAACAAGAACCTCCACCATGCTCGCCAGGTTTATCAAGTGGGACTTTGAAACTCTGGATAAAGAAGGGTATGAACCTATGGCCGTAGAGGTCTCATTCGAGGTTTACGCCGGACGATTCAAAAAGAACGCCAACCAGAATCACCCTCCCCTGCGTGTTGATATCGGTGGTGGGGAGACACGATATATTATCGGTAAACCCGACAGGATAGATGTCAACAAAGATCAAAACGCCATCCGGGTGGTCGATTACAAAACAAGCGCCAACGGAAGTAAATACAGCAAATTGACAAAACAAGATGAGATGGGAATAAGCTCCTTCCAACTCGCTTCATACATGATGATGGCCAGGAACTGGGCGAAAAATGAAAATTTCATCGACCATGTTGGGAGCTTGTCAGGCGGGTATTACTTGCTTAAAGCGACGGACCCGAAAAAATTCTCAACCCTTACCGGTTCGTCCAAAAATCCGTTCAACTCTGACCCGTTCCTGAACGAAACACCGGCGCCGCAAGCCGATAACTTCATCGACCGCCTTGGGAAAGCCATACGAAAGATCGAAGGGGGCGAGTTTCATATAATGCCGAAATCGTGTGAGTTTTGTGAGTTTATCGGTCTTTGTCGATATGCTCCGGCGCCGGGGACTTCACCTGAAAAGAGTGATGAGGATGAGTGATATTCTCGATGATGTAATAGCCTGTGAAACGGATATGGTCATCCGGGCGTCAGCGGGGACCGGCAAAACCTACACTTTGGTCCACAAGTTTTTAAGCGATCTTACAACCCTTCAGGACGGGAAATATATAACCGTTGACCGACTTGCCGCAATAACCTTTACGGAGAAAGCGGCCGG
The DNA here is from genome assembly GCA_029261405.1 of Nitrospinaceae bacterium. Classification (GTDB taxonomy): domain Bacteria; phylum Nitrospinota_A; class UBA7883; order UBA7883; family JAJDBK01; genus JAJDBK01. Next base: position 16,137 of record JAJDBK010000048.1, on the reverse strand, counting down.
AGAGATGGTGGAGCGGGTTCGCGCCGGGTTATCGGCAAAAATCAATGATTTGACGAATACTATTTCATCACGACCATCATCTGATGATCTCCTGATCGACAAGGAGTTGGTCGAAAAGAAAAAAAAACTTACACACCTGATAAACCAGCGGCAGTTGATCGCCGGTTCGTATATCTCCACCATCCACTCCTTTTGCGCTCGGTTGTTAAAAGAGAGACCCCTCTCGGCGCAAATAGACCCCTCCTTTAAAATAGCTGATGAAAAAACCGCCTCGGAGTTATTGGAAAATTCGGCTCATGCGGTAATCTTGCGCCGATTAAGGGGAGGTGACGAAAAGACGTTCCGCCTGCTCCTCTCTCTTGGATTAGAAGCGCAGGGGAATTTCGGGAGCGGACTTAAAACAGAAATCAAAAGATTGATTCCCCTGATACGTTCTGCGCGTCTGACTACTGATGATATCTGGAGAAAATACGAATCGCACCGGCTCATATTGGAAGAGGAGGCCGGATCGCTCCGCGCGGAGCTTTTTGCAATGGTACCGAAACTTCATCAACAGAAAAGAAACACCAGCGCATACAGGATAGTCGAAAAAATCCAGAAGCTCGACTATCTGGGAGAGAACACCCCTTTGACAATTGAACAGGCCGCACATCTCTATACGCTGGCTGATTGGGTGGATAAGAAGGGGAATAAGGAGAACGAGATCCTTGGCCGCAAGACCGCCGAAATCCTGCGAGGCATAGCCGGACCCACATTTGAATCAGAAATCGCAAAAGACCAAAAAACCCTTCTCTCCCTTATCAAAGATACCCTTGATGATTATACCGCCGAGAAACATAAACGATCATATCTCGATTTCGACGATCTGGAGGAGAAGACACATCACCTTCTTGCAAACGATAGCGCCGTAAGAAATTCGTACAAAGCGCAGTTTCATCGTATTTCAGTAGACGAGTTTCAGGACACCAACAATTTACAGCGGATGATTATCACCACGCTGGCGCCACCGGGTGAGAACCGTCTGCTCATTGTCGGCGATCCGAAACAGTCGATCTACGGATTCCGGGGCGCGGACTTTACTGTCTTTGAAGAGACGGCGCAAAAGATCATCGAAAATGGTGGGGCTGGTTTCACCCTCAATATAAGCCGACGCTCAACCCCCGATCTTATCCGTTTTTTCAACAGTTTTTTCCCTGAGCTTATGAAAAACGAGAGTGGCAAGGAGCTTTGCTACCTTCCCGAACACGATTCGCTCATACCACACCGAAGCTGTGAGCAGGTCCCTCACAAACCAGAACGCCTTTTCACTCCCGATGGAAAAGGTAACGACAAGCTTTTAGACGAGGCTTACGCCGTGGCCGACCTTATCATAAAGGATATTCTGGCGAGGGATGTGTGGGACGAGAAGATCAATTCAACACGACCGGCCAAACCGGGTGACGTTGCGATTTTATTTCGCACACTGTCGCATCTGGCGGCTTTTGAATCCGCTTTCACTGTCAGAAACCTTCCATATACTGTGGTAAACGGCGCCGGATTCCATAAATCGGGAGAAGTGCGCGATATAGTCAACGTTCTGCAATATCTCGATTATTCAGGCGACATTCTCTCCCTCTTTTCCGTTCTGCGATCCCCCTTTGCCGCTCTTTCCGATTCCACCCTCCTCTCATTGCGACGGACAGACGGGGGCAAGACACGCGACCTCTGTAATCTGCTTGATGATAACGAAGACTTCTCCATAGACGGCGCTGAGGGGGAGCGATTGCGTGACTTTATCAATAACGCAAGAAGGTGGAAAAAGAACCGGGACCGTATGACCATCTCTGAACTACTGGAGACGATTGTAAGCGATAGCGGATACCTGGCCGTAACAGTCAGCCGGGTAAACGGGGAGCGGAAACTCGCCAACGTCTTCAAGCTGATCGAACTTGCCCGCAAATACGAGACCGACGGCAGGAGAGGACTGGTCAACTTCATATCGTTTCTGAAAATGGCCGAGGAGCGTTCGCTTAAGGAATCTCACGCCGGTCTTGTGGAGGATGACGAGCTTTCGGTAAAAATAATGACGGCGCATCAGGGGAAGGGTCTCGAGTTTCCGGTGGTGATCCTGGGCAACGTCAATTTTGGTGGAAAGAATGAATCGAGTCGGGTAGCGTTCCATTCGCATGGCGGCATGGGGATGCAGTATTACCACACAGATTCGGGGATCTGGACGAAAGCTCAGGTTTTTGCCAAAGTTAACTCCGATATCAAGGCGTGGAACAGAGGTGAACTTAAACGGTTGCTCTACGTGGCCGCCACCAGAGCGCGGGACCGGCTGATCGTAAGCGCCCCGTTAAAATCGAGAGATGATGAATCGTGGCGCAACTGGATCGATACTATTGTCGAATCGAAAAAGCTGGAAGTCTCCATACCCGACATGGAAAAGATCGGAAAATTACCGGGCGAGCTTTATATTAGAGACGCTCAGGAGAGAGTTGACGCTTCGGTATTCGCGCCTATCACAGAAGAATCCCATCAGATAAGAGTGACCCTTTCGATTACCGACCTGGCCGGTTTTCGCTACTGCCAGCGACTACGCTACTACCGCTCCTTACCGGATCAAGGTTCGGACAGACCGGGCAAAGGTAAAGTTTCCGCAAGCGAAATAGGCTCTAGCGTCCACGATATAATGCGTGAATTACCAGGAGACCTCGACCGGCTGATCGAAAAGTTTTTTCCTGAACCGGGAGTCAGCGAACAAGCGATGGTGCGAACGAATATAAAACGAGCCTTCAATACATATCCGCTGAACCTTCTTGCGAAAGCTGATCTGGTGGTAAGAGAGGAGCCTATGGTTATACGTATCGCAGAAGATGGCTTTCTGCTGACATTGACCGGCACACCCGATATAGCCTGGAAAACCGGTGACGAACTTTATGTCGCCGACTATAAATATTCGGAGCGACCGGAGGCGGAGACAGCCTACCTCTACCAGGTGTCACTCTACGCTGGCGGGTGGATGATTAATCGAAATGCCGTAAAGGTAACAGCGGCCTTGATCTATCTCAAGGGGAAAGAAACCGTAGTTTCAGAAACAAACATCAACAACAAGAGTTGGCCCCAACTGCGGGCCTCGGTCGTAAAGGACGCTCTAAAACTTCGCTCACTACACGGAAAACCGGAACAAGCCTGGGAAAAACGCAACATCGGGAAGTGTAAGGATATTACCTGCCACTACCGACTCAGATGTTTCGGCAAAGAGAGCTTTTCGACATAAAAAAACCCGCCAAAAGCCGTAACCTTTGGCGGGCGTAACTAAAACTCACTAAACCTTGAACCGCTCCAGAAGACTCTGCAACCTTTGAGCTATACCCGCAAGCTCGGTAGCGGATGTGTCTATACTCTGCACACCGGAACTGTTCTGTGCGATGGCGGCGCTGATCCCCTGAATGTTCGACGATACCTCGTTGGCGCCTTTGGCCGCTTCACCGGCGTTGCGGGCGACTTCTGAAGCGCCTTTGGCCACTTCGGCGATTGAAGAGGCGATTTCGTTGGCGCCGCTCGAAACTTCCATAACATTCTGCGATACCTCGTTCGCCGCTTTCGTCTGTTGCTCCATAGCGGTGGTGATAACATCGACTGAACTGTTTATCTGCTCAATGATATCCGAGATTTCGGTAATAACCTTGATTGCGTCCTCAGAGCTACTCTGAACACCTTCAATCTTCTCCGTAATCTCGTCAGCCGCCTTCGCGCTCTGGTTGGCAAGTTCCTTGATCTCGTTGGCGACAACGGCGAAACCTTTGCCCGCTTCACCAGCGGAGGCCGCTTCGATAGTTGCGTTTAACGCCAGTAGATTGGTTTTGCCTGAGATCTGGGTAATCATCTCGGTCACCTTCCCGATCTCCCTGGCGGAGGCGCCGAGGGAGTGCATCGTCGCCGTGGCGGATTTCGACTGCTCCGAAGCCTTGGTGGCTATGCCAGAGGCGTCCCTGGCGTTCTTGGAAACCTCACCTATTGATACGGTCATCTCCTCCACCGCGCTTGAGATGGCGCCCATATTGGATGACATCTGCTCCGCTGTACTCGAAACCGTATCTGCGTTAACACTGGCCTCTTCCACCGCCGAAGCCATGGAGTTGATGTTGGCCGACATCTGTTCCGTTGCGCCGGCAACCGCAGTAGACTGGGAGGTCATCTCTTCGGAGCTACTGGCAAGCTCGGTGGTCACGTTGGAAAGCTCTTCTGACGAAGACGCCACTGAGTTTGACGATTCCCCGATTTCGGTCATCACACTCCTCAGGTCAACTACCATCGCGTTTACCGACGCCGCCAACTCCCCGATTTCATCCTCGCTCTTGACTTCGATCTCCCTGGTGAAATCCCCTTCGGCGATCTCCTTGATAACCGCGACCGTAGCGGTCACCGGATTCACAATGGAGCGAGTAATCAGGACGGCTACGGCGATGATACACAATACGCCTATCACTGCGATTACGCCCATGAGCCATTCCATGGCCACGATGGCCGCGAACGCTTCAGACTCATCTTTTTCTGCGATGAGACCCCATGTAACATCGAAGACCTTTACCGGTGTAAAGGCGGAAAGAACCGGATTGCCGTTGTAGTCGATGATAATTTTGGAGCCTGTCTTTCCGGCTATCGACTCATTACCAGCTTCCGTATCGACACTCCCTTTAGCGGGGTTGGCAAAAGAAGTTTTCACGGTATGGTTAACAGGGTCGAGGAAAGAATCTGACCTCATCAGCTTGTCCGAGCCTATAAGGTATGTTTCACCAGTCTCTCCCATTCCCTCTCGCTGTTGCATGATATCGTTTAACGCCTCAAGGGATAACTGAAGGGCTACAATCATCTCCACCTTCCCGTCCACAACAAGCGGCATTGCGATGAATGCGCACGGGTCACCGTTGCTCGGAGCGTAAGGTTTAAAGTCGGCGAACCCGAACTCCTTGGAACTCAATACCTTTCGGGTAAGTTCGCCCAGCCCGGAGTCTTTGTATTTTCCTGTCGCCATGTTGGTCTGGTAATCGTCCTCTTTGGTTACCGAATAGAAGACAAAACCACTGTTATTTATTAAAAAGAGATCGTAATAACCATAATCCTTGATATATTTTGCGAACACATCATCTTTCTCACCCTTTAGGATCGGAGCGATCGCCTCTTCCAACGAAACAGCGCTGTTTATCATCCATTTAACACCGGGGATATTTAGGGGAGCGAAACTGGCCATCTCCATAGACCCGGAACTACCTGTTTTGATCGTTGATCCGACTTCACCTGCGATAGCTCTGTTTATCTCGGCGCCAGACTTCGGTTGACCTATTTCACCTTTTTTGACGACACGTTTTGAACGGTAGTAGGTCTTTCCATCCTGTTCACCCACCAGGTAGTTCTCACCGGTCTTGCCAAGCCCGGTCCGCTCGTTGACTATATCGTTGATTCGGTCAATCGGCATCTGAAATATCGCCACACCGATTTTTTCGCCATCCTCAAATATCGGGGAAGCGATAAAGCCTGCTTGCCCTTCGTAGGAGGGGGTATACGTTTTAAAATCGACCAGGAATACGTCATCTTTTTTAGCCGTATCAGCGCTGGCAAGCCGGAAAGCTTCGCCGAGATTAGTTTTGGCGTAAGGACCGTCTATGAGAGACGTTGTGTAATCTAGCTCCTTGTAGACCGAATAGACGACATCCCCCGATTCGGAATCGACAAGAAAGATGTCGTAATAGCCGAATTTTTCGAGATAACTCCTGACGACAGGATGGAATTTTTCATGGCTGGCGCCGTAATCGGACATATCGCCTTCAATCTTGTCGAGCAGATGCTTGGAGCCTAACGGGTTCTTATTGGCCCTGATGAATTGTCGCTGGAGAGCTATTGAGTCGTTATCGAGCATTTCGAGGAACCTGATGGCGTTAGGGTCGGCGCCGTTATTCTGTTTTTTATACTCTTCGGTAAACTCACCGGTATAATATGTAGCCAGTTCCGCGCGCCATTTATCGACTTCCTGGACCATTATGTCGTTTTGCATGCGATACGTCTTGAACTCCTCGGTGAAGTACCGCATATTCTCCACAACCATCCGGTTCTCGGAAAAGGTCATTACCTGATCCCGGATAGTCTGGAAGTATTTTTCCAGCGCAGATCGTTTGATCGATTTGACAGCTTCCAACTTGTCGAAAGCGGCCTGCCTCAGATTCTTGACGTTGGTGATAAGCGAATTAAGGTCGGTACGCCTATCACCAATGAACTTCTCAACCTGAGCTTTTTTTATCTCCCGCACACCTTCGAGCTGATTAAAGGCGTTCTCCGACAACGCGTCTGACGATTGGTTTATCGTAACAAGCGCCAGAATGGCAAAGGGAATAAGCCCCACGCCCAGAAAGGCGCAAAGAAGTTTCGGCCCCAGTTTTTTCATCGAGAACCGTTTCTTTTCAGTTTTGGATACCATCGGCGTCTTCGCCGGTATTGTTTCACGCCTGGAAATATCCGACATAACACCCCTCCTGATGTTTTTGAAAATAAATTCAAACAAACAATTGTTTTGTTCGCTGGTTCAGCATGGAAATCGCGACGACATTGTAACATGTGAAACCGCGTCCGCCGACCTGCGAACAGATTAAAGTGGCTCGGCCACAGCGAGTGGCTCGGCCACAGCGAGTGGCTCGGCCACAGCGAGTGGCTCGGCCACAGCGAGTGGCTCGGCCACTTTGTAGCAGAATCATCCCAAGTCCGACAGACTCCTGGAATTACCTGTGACTGGTTGCTGTCTCCAGCAGGTCACCACGCCTATTCATTCGCGTATGTTATGAGCGTATAGGCAGAATGAATTTAGCATGTTACTTATTTCATGGTTAAATGACCCGATATGCGTTAACAGTCAGCGAAAGAAGATGTTATGGAAGAGATGCGCAATCGCATTGAAAAAATGTTTGGTCAAACAACAGGGTGGATCTACGACAACAGGCTCAAAGCCCTGTTCGGGCTATTTTTGTTTGTGGCGGTCATTCTCTCCAACTTGCCGAAACTGACCATTGACACCTCGACAGAGGGATTTTTGCACGCTGACGATCCGGCGTTGGTTGACTATTACGATTTCCGCCAACAGTTCGGTCGGGATGAAATGATTCTCGTGGCGATAAAACCACCCGACCTGTTTAATGTAAAATTCCTTCAAAAGCTAAAGTCACTCCATAACGAGTTCGAGAATAACGTTCCGTATCTCGACGACATAACCAGCATGGTCAACGCCCGTAACACCCTGGGTAAAGAGAGCGAGTTAATCGTCGAGGATCTGCTGGAAAATTTCCCGGAAACCGAAGAGGATCTGAAGAGTCTGCGGAAAAAAGTGATGTCGAATCCGTTCTACAAAAACCTGCTTGTATCAGAGGACGGAGCGTTCACAACCATTGTTATCAAGACCCACGGTTTCGCCGATGAGACAGAATCGACGGAAGACGCTCTCGAAGGATTTGAAGAGGAGGAGAGTCCGGGGCCTCCACCGAAAGGGGACAGGTCAAGACCCTCCCTTACGGATACCCAGAACAACGCCGTGGTGGACGCTGTCCGCGAGATAGCAAAGAAATATGACACCGCCGATTTCATGATAACTATCGCCGGTTCGCCAGTCGTAACACGGACCCTGAAAGCCAGCATGATGAGTGACATGCGCAAGTTCATGGTCATGGCGATCCTGATTATCTCTTTATTACTCTTCATCACGTTCAGGCGGGTGTCGGCTGTCGTTTTTTCATTGGCCATAGTGATCCTGTCGGTACTATCCACCATAGGCCTTATGGCCGCCTTCGGAGTCCCCATAAAACTGCCAACCCAGATAATCCCCTCCTTTCTTATGGCTGTCTGTGTCGGTGACGCAGTCCATATCCTGGCGATATTTTATTACCGTATTGAAAACGGAGAGAATAAACGAGACGCGATCATATGGACGGTGGAGCATTCCGGCATTGCCATACTGATGACAAGCGTCACCACCGCCGCAGGCCTCGGATCTTTCTCCACCGCCGAAGTCGCCCCCATAGCCGACCTGGGCATGTTCGCCGCATTCGGCGTAATGCTTGGATTCATATATACAGTCGTATTGTTACCTGCGCTCATATCCCTGTTCCCTGTAGAGAAAGGTACGAAGGATCACCATAGGGAAAGATCATCGACTCTCGACAGGTTGTTGATCGGTGTGGCCGATATATCGACAACCTACGCAAAAAGTGTGGTAGCGATATTTCTGGTCATTCTGGTTATTGCAGGCGCGTTTGCCTCCACAGTCTATTTCTCGCACAACCCGCTGGTCTGGTTCCCAGAAGATTCGGAAATACGGATTGCCACCGAGCGAATTGATAAAAATATGAAAGGCTCCACAACCCTTGAGGTGATTATCGACACCGGCAAGGAGAATGGTCTATACGATCCTGCAATCCTGAAAAAGATCGACGGTTTGGCTGTCGAGCTTACCGGCGCCCAGATCGGAAAGGTGTTAGTTGGAAAAACCATCGCCATTACGGATATTTTAAAAGAGACCAACCGGGCGTTAAACGAAAACAGGCCGGAGTATTACAAAACGCCTGACAACCGCAAGCTGATCGCCCAGGAGTTTCTCCTTTTCGAAAACTCAGGTTCTGATGATATGGAGGATTTTAGCGACAGCCAGTTCACCAAAGCAAGGTTCACCATCAAAACCGGCTGGCTCGACGCAATCGTTTACGGAAAGTTTATGACACATATTGAGAGCAGGTTCAGGGAGGTATTCGGACAGGAGGCCAAAATCAGCGCTACCGGCCTTATTGCCCTGTTGGGACGAACCTTGAGCGCCGCTATCCATAGCGCGGCAAAAAGTTATGTCATAGCCGGATTCGTCATAACAGTTATGATGATGTTACTTGTAGGTAGTGTCAGAATGGGCGCTATCGCCATGATTCCTAATTTTTTCCCCATAATATTTATCATCGGGATAATGGGTCTCAAGGGAACTCCCCTCGATATGTTCACCATGCTGATCGGATCGATAGCCATAGGGATGGCGGTGGATGACACCGTACATTTCATGCACAATTTCCGAAAGTATTTCGCTAAAACCGGAAACGTTGCAACAGCAGTGAGGGAAACTTTGCTAACCACCGGGAGAGCCATGATCGTTACCACTATTGTACTCTCATCCGGATTTTTTATATTCATGTTCGCCACCATGAAAAACCTCTTTAACTTCGGACTGCTCACAGGCATTACGATAATCTGCGCGCTTCTGGCCGATTTTTTCCTGGCGCCAGCCTTGATGAAACTTGTGTATCATAAGGATGATTGAGATGTCATATATAAAGAAAATCAGCGTCACGATATTTTTGCTCCTGGCGTTTTTTGTCACACTTGGCGGGCAGGCTATGGCCGACGACAAGAAAGCCCGCGCCATCATGGAAAAGATGGACGCCCGTGATGACGGTGATAACATGATCTCCGATATGGAGATGACCTTAATCGACAAGAACGGATCGGAACGTAAACGCAATATCAGATTCTTCTCAAAAGATATCGGGGAGGACTCCTACAAGCTGATGTTTTTTCTGAGTCCGGCCGACGTAAAGAACACCGGGTTTCTTACCTACGATTACGACGACGAAGAGAAAGACGACGACCAGTGGCTCTACCTTCCGGCTTTAAAGAAGACAAAAAGAATCGCGTCTTCGGACAAGAGCGGAAGTTTCATGGGTTCGGACTTCAACTATTCTGATATGTCCTCGAAAAATCTGACCGACTACGATTTCAAACTGCTCAAGGAGGCGGAAGTCAGGGGCGAAAAGGTGTGGGTAATCGAGTCTACTCCCAGAAACCAGGATGTAATAGAAGAGACCGGGTATACAAAGTCTATCGTCCTGATCCGCCAGGACAACTTCGTTGTGGTGCGGGCGGTCCATTGGGAGAAGGATGGTTCAAAAAGAAAATATCTGGATGTCAAACAACTCGAACTCATTGACGGTATCTGGACCTCGCTGGAAATAACCATGACCACAAAGCGGGGCAAGAGCATAACCCATAAAACAGTTCTGAAAAACAGCAACGTCAAATACAACCAGAAACTTGAAGAAACTCTCTTTACAATTCGCAGGCTCGAAAAAGGTATGTAACACCAAAGGAGTGGACGATGGATAGACGAAAATTCCTGAAAAAGGGTGTAGCCACAGTTATTGGCGTTTCGGCAACCGGGTTTGCCGGGTTATCCAGCGCCGCACGGGCCGACCTTAAGGATGAGCTTGGTGATACTGTTACCAGCTACTCGGCCATTACCAGCTACAACAACTTTTACGAATTCTCCACAAACAAAACCGAAGTAAAAGAGTTATCAGCCGACTTTAAAACCTACCCCTGGTCGATCAAGGTTGACGGGCTTGTAAAAAACCCCGGAATTTTCGATTTGGATGATATCAGGAGAGGTTTTGATAAAGTCGAACGTGTTTACAGAATGCGTTGCGTCGAGGCGTGGTCTATGGTTATTCCCTGGGAGGGAATTGCGCTTAGCGAGTTGCTGAAAAAAGTTGAGCCGACCTCTGACGCCAGATATGTCCGTTTCGTCTCCCTCTACGACAAAAATCGGATGCCGGGACAGAAGAGCGGCTCTTTTCCGTGGCCTTACGTGGAGGGGCTTACTATGGACGAGGCCCGTCACCCGCTCACTCTTCTGGCAACGGGAATTGACGGCAAACCTCTAAAACCGCAAAACGGAGCGCCGGTACGGCTTGTAGTTCCGTGGAAGTACGGTTTCAAGAGTATCAAGTCTATTGTGAAGATTGAACTGGTAAAAGAAAAACCACAAAGCCTCTGGATGCAATCGGGTCCGTCCGAATACGGATTTTACGCCAACGTAAATCCGAACGTAAGCCACCCCCGCTGGTCTCAAGCCTCGGAACGACGGATAGGCGATTTTTTGAGACGCAAAACCCTCATGTTCAACGGATACGGGAAGCAGGTCAGTTCACTGTACAAAGGTCTCGATCTGAAACGGAATTTTTAGAATTGAGGTTCGCCGCTCATGTTCTGGCTCTTCTGCCGCTAACAGCGATTTGTTGGGACATATATTTCGGACAACTGTCGCCTAATCCGATTGAAGATGTCACCCACAGAACCGGAAACGCCGCCCTTACCCTGCTCCTCGTAACCCACACCATTACCATCACCAGGATCATAACCGGACGCGCCAGTGCACTGACTTTCAGAAGACTCACCGGTCTGTACACATACTTCTACGCCGTCCTGCACGCTTTCATCTTTTTCGGAGTCGATTACAGGTTCGACTACAACCTCATAAGTGACGGCATTTTTACGAAACCATACGTTCTGGCGGGACTGACGGCTCTGCTCCTGATTACACCGAGAGCCATAACATCTTTCAGGTTCGGAGCCGTCCGTCTCAGAAATTACGCCGTGGTTATAAACCTGCTGGTATACCCGGCCACGGCCATTGCGGTGTTGCACTTCTACTGGTTGCTGAAAAAGGAGAAGAGCGAGGCGCTTGTCTATCTGGCTATGATGGCGTTCCTGTTCGTTTTCCGAATCCCGTGGGTGAAATCAAGGTTTACCCGGCTCAACAAAACCTGCCCCTGATTATACCAGCGGCCCCCCCCCCGGCGCTCCGTTACCGTCCGGTCTGGCGCCCGGTTTGCGAGGTTTGTCGTCGCGCGCTCTTCTTCCCTGAAAATAACCGAGGTAATATGCGGTAAAAACACCTCCCGCCAGCAGAAGAAAAAGACCACCAACGGTGATCCCAAGCCGCAACGCCAGAATAAAAAGACCGAAAGCAAACAGGCCGATAATAGCGGATGTAATTGGATTCATCTGTTACTCCCTGGAGTCCAAGGCCCCTTTTAACATTATTCCAGTTGACCCCAGGAAACAGAGAGCCCCGATCATTACCACAGGCGCAAAGGTCATGGCGCCGCCTGTCAGACCTCGCAGGATAAGTCCGATCGGCATGAAAAGCGTTCCGATGGCAAGGTAAGAGAGCCGTTTTTTCATTCTGTCTGCAAGCTCCAGTCGATCAGCAAGGGAACCGATAATAAGGTTGTAGAGGGCGAACGGCATTCCGTGGGTGTGGCCCGCTTTCAGGAGTAGCCGGGTGTAGCTTACCATATAGATATCATCATTGAGATTGTTCTCAATGGTGAATCCGAGGGCGAATCCGCCTAGCGCCGCAATGAATATGACCACACAACCAACGATTATATTCAATCTGCCATACTTCATTTTGCCAACACACCAAATTATGAATGTAAAATAGATCGCACCGTCATTCTACAGGAGTTTTGATTGGCAAAGAAGAAGTACCGGATCGTATTCATCGTTGCGTGCAAGGACGAAATTCCGGTTGACTGGATCGAATCGACCGGAGTCGATATTATTACCATGCGCTCCGTTCAGCTAAAATCGATCGTGGGACTTGGCGCAAGCTCCGGCAATACTGAAATTCTTTTCTTCATCACCGGTATCGGGCTTAAGGCCGCAAGGAGGGCGGCTTTATGGATCTGCGAGAATCTCGATCCTCTCTTCGTTGTCAATATCGGAACAGCGGGCGCGGTTGGTGATATTTCACAAAGCGGAGTCTGGATCACCCCTTCTCTCGTATGCGACGAAGATGGAAACCGCATTAAGATAGATCAGCGGCTCCCCTTCCCTTTTACACAGGAGAGGTCAATAAACGGGTCGATGGTTTCTGTTCGTCGTCCGATTTTCGGCGACTGGCCCGAAAATTTGCGCGAACACGGTTACGTCGATATGGAGGTTTTTGCGTTGGCGCAGGAATTTGGAAACCGCAACATTCCTTTTCATACTGTGAAGATGATTACCGACGATTCCGGGGTGGACGCCGAAAAAAATTATCGTCAGGCGCTCGGCACGGTTCGGGAAGGAATGAAAAAAGCTCTTTCTTTCCTCAAGACAGATGTCAACCGCGATGTCTCTGTGATTATTCCGGTTTATAACCGTAAGGAGAGAATCGTCGAATGTGTAGAGTCGGTTCTGGCCCAATCAGTTCCGGCACATGAAATAATCGTTGTGGATGACGGTTCCACTGATGGAACCCCGGAAGCGCTAAAAGTGTTCGGCGACAGTATAAAGGTGATAACTCTCGATGAAAACCGTGGAGTCTCCTGCGCCAGAAACGTCGGTGTAAAGAAGGCTACAGGCGAATGGATCGCTTTTCTCGATTCGGACGATCAATGGACGGAGAAGAAACTGGAATGCCAATTAAAATTCATCGAGTCGAACCGGTTTTACGAAATTGTGCAGAGCGAAGAGGTCTGGATCAGAAACGGTAAAAGGGTCAACCCTCGTCATCGTCACACCAAACCTGAAGGATGGATTTTTGAGCCATCGTTGAAACTGTGCATTGTCTCACCCTCTACGGCGCTAATTAAAAAGAGTCTCTTGGAGGCTTACGGTGGTTTTGACGAATCTTTGCCAGCTTGCGAGGATTACGATTTGTGGTTACGCTTGTCGCGCCATCACCCGGTAGGGCTTGAGGGATCGATGACAACGATAAAACATGGAGGTCACGAAGATCAGCTTTCACGAAAGTATGAGGCGATGGACCGTTTCAGGGTAAAAGCCCTCACGAAGGCCCTTGACTCGGAGAGTGATCCCGCTTGCAGAAAGGAGATAACTGAGGTGTTGCAGGAGAAGCTGAACATTTTGCTTCAGGGAAGTTTAAAGCGCGATCTACACGAAAAAATCGAAGAGTACGAAACAGCCTTGGCGGCCCTCGATTCATAAGATGAAGATATTACCACTCGACTCCATCAAAGCTGTTGACTCGAAGTACCGGTTTTTGCGAGAGATAGATAATAGCGGTTCGATCGCTCTATACAGGTCTTTGAGTACCAGCGGTATTCTTACTCCGGTAGTAGTTCATGACGGTCATCTGGTGGACGGTTTCGCACGATACGGATATGCGCTTCAGGAAAAAATCGGGTCAGTTCCATGCTCGACCCTGCCAGCGGATACACCCGTCGAAAAGATAACAGACATCGTTTTCCATGAAGTAAACCTTACCGAAAATTCATCTTTCATATCGAAAGCGCGATGGGCGGTTTTCGCTACAGGACTCGGTCTGAAGCGGAGCGACGTATGCGATCTATATTTCGAGGCGATGAAATTAGAGCCGCACGAGCGGGTGTTACGCAAGATCGAATCGGCCATGACACTGCCGACTCTGGTTCTCGATTTCTGTCACGAAAAAAATTTCCCGATGAAGAAGGTTCTCGCATTGACCCGCCTGCCGGTAGAGCTGGTTAAGCTTGTCTTTTCATGGAGCGATAAACTGCATCTGACGGCATCGATAATAGAAGAGCTGTGTGAGCGAACGTGGGACTACCTTAAGGCAAACGGATTGACTGTAGATGATTTAAAAAACAACGCAAAGGTAAACGAAATTCTGAACGAGGATATTTCCCCGCATAACAGGAGCAACGCCATTCGGGAGTACGTCCGGGAATTGAGACTCCCTGCCCTGACGGCAATCAGTAACGAGATGGATATAATACGCAATGATATGTCGTTGCCACCCGGCGCGACATTATCGTGGGACAAAAGTCTCGAACTGCATGAGATAAAAATCGAGCTGATAATAAAGAATCGAGCGGACTTTCCGGTAGTTGTAAAAAACCTCGCCAACCCTGATATCGCCGACGGCATAACAGAGCTGTTAGCAAAATTATGACGTTTAAAGAATTCACTTTCGAGCCGGGACAGGAGAATAGCGGCTCGGTCATAAAACTGAAGGAGAGCGGACGGATTGTCTCGCCCCTTGAAGATAAGCCGGTCGATGGGTCTGTCCGTGACGGGAAGAGCCGGCTTCATATAACGGGTAAAAAGGGGGAGACTTTAGGGTTGTGCGCATCGTTGAGCGATGATTATATCTGTTGCAACGCCCATGTTCTCCGGTCGGTAAGCAACTGCCCATACGAGTGTTCATACTGCTTCCTTCAAAGTTATCTCAATGACTCGGCCATCTCCCAGATTGGCGACACAAAAGCTATTATTGATGAAGTTATTGAGAAGACAGAAAAAGAGCCAGATCGTTTTTTCAGAATCGGGTCGTGGGAACTTGGTGACAGTCTCGCTGTAGATCCTTTGACGCACGGTTCGGCTGAACTTGTGGAGGGGCTGGCCGGTTACAAGAATGTTCTTCTGGAGCTTAAGACAAAATCGGATAACGTCGATCATCTGCTAAAACTTAACCACGGCGGACGCACGGTGGTCTCCTGGACCCTAAACCCCCAACAGGTTATCGATACCGACGAACTTTTAACGGCCAACCTTGAAAGAAGGCTTTGCGCCATGCGGAAAGTTGTAGACGCAGGTTATCTCGTGGCGTTACATTTCGACCCGATGGTTCTCTACAAAGGATACGAATCAGATTACGAAGAGCTGGTAATAACCACAGCCACAACCGTACCCGCCGACAAGGTGGCGTGGATTTCTATAGGTAGCCTCAGGTTCAATCCTGACATGAAGAAAACGATTGAAACAAATTTCCCGAAAAGTCTGATAACTTCAGCCGAGATGGTTACGGGACCGGACGGGAAAGTTCGATATGTCAAACCTCTTCGTGTCGAGATGTATAAAAGGATGTACGGATATTTACGAAAAAGTTTTGGCGATGGCCCTTTTATATACCTTTGCATGGAACGGACAGACGTATTTGAAAAGGTATTCGGGCAGGCTCCCTCATCTACCGATCATCTCGACTATCTGATGAACGAGTCGTTGTATCGAAGGTTTGGGCTGGAGGCTTAAGTGTCAATGGCACCCTGACCAACAGGAAGAATATGTCGATGGTCGACTGGAATTGAAGATACCATTTTCCGATCCGCGAGAATTGCTTCTGGATATCCTCAAGCATGGCGAGGAGGTGGAAGTCTTGTCTCCCCCATCGTTACGTGACCTTGTAATAGGGAGACTTGAAAATTCATTCAAGCAATACAGAGAATAAACGTATTTAGTCGCCCCTGAAAAAGCAGAAATAGCCCTATAAACGTTGGTTATTCTCAACTTGAGCAGTGTATAATATTGCCATGTAATCACCAATACCTCTCAAAACCTGGAGATTATTCATTGAAATCCAAACCTGAATCT
>JAJDBK010000047.1 GCA_029261405.1 Nitrospinaceae bacterium | reverse complement strand
CTCGGTAAAGTAAACATCGGAGACTGACTCTCGCAACTCTTACGCTTTATTACAGCTAATGGCATCCCAGCGTTAGCGCGAATTGGATAAGGCTTTCAAACGGCGCGGTAGCGTTAATCGGTGAGGCCGCGCCCTGCCCCTGCCACACCGGAGGCAGGGAGCAAAGCGACCCCCCGACGCAAACGTAAACAGCTAATGGAATCCCAGCGTTAGCGTAACAGGGAGTGGCCCAGCCACTATTTTGCACCGTGGTATAGCCTGAATTTGTCTGCTGGCGCCCTACATATTGGGCATGGGTCTGTTGGTTGACCTATTTCGATATCACCGCAAATGGGACATATGTAAAACTGTATGGATTCGTCCAGATCTTTTCCACCTTTCACCGCGTCGAGCGCCATCTGGTAGAGTTTGGCGTGTACCTTTTCAGCATTCATGGCAAACCCGAACATCCGGGCGGCCTTATGCCCCTCCGCTTTGGCCTGTTCAAACATTGGAGGATACATATCTGTAAATTCGTAAGTCTCACCATCGACAGCGGCTTGCAGGTTCTCAGCGGTGGAGCCGACACCATCCATGGCTTTAAGATGCCCCATGGCGTGAATGGTCTCCGCCTCGGCGGTGGTACGCAGTAGCTTTGCTATTTGTGGAAACCCGTCTGTCTCGGCCTTTTTGGCGAAGGCGAGGTATTTGCGATTGGCCTGACTCTCGCCAGCGAATGCGGTGGCAAGATTTTCGTCGGTAGTAGCCATGGGAGTTTCTCCAGTGAATCTGTTGTTGTTAAAGCGTGATTCTACCAGTATTGGCCAACGTTGCCAATATGGCGTCCTTCAAGAGGGAGTAGTTCTGGTTCAGATCAGCCCGTCAGCAGTGGGACACATCGGTAGTTTTCGTTAATATATCGTTGTATAGAGTGGCTGATCTTGCCACCCGTCGGAAAGGTAGAGATAGAGAAGTAACGGGAGGTCTTTATAACTTTCGATTCTGAAAAGCCCCGTCATGCATTGCTCATCATTTCTGGCAAGTTCAAGCCCCACAAACATCGTGATATCGCTTACGAAAGCCGGGAAAAAAAGACTCGCTTTCTTATCCTGATTTCCGCGCCTGTAGAGAGTGAATGGAGCGGAGTAGTTATTCGATCCTTTCTTGCTGTGATAAAACATGGATCCGTTGATCCGCTTTTTCCCGCACCGATCAAGATCAAAATCGGCTCGCAGATAATATGTGTCCATGTACGATGGTTCATCTCTTTCCAAATAGTATTGGCTACCGACGATCACCTTTTCATCTTGTAATGATCCGCTCCAGATCTGCAAAGATGTTGTTGTGGCCGACTGGTATCTGTCGAACAGATCGGAAAGATGAGCCTGCTGATAGCGCCGGGTCGCGTAGAGGGAGCTTGCGAGAAGTCCGATTACAATGATCGTAAATAACGCTGACCTGGCGCCGTTGGCTCCGGCCACACAAGCTAAATACGATCTTTCATTTCGCGCTTTACTGACAAGAGCCGTGATTATGGTCCAGACTACAAAACCTGTGGTCCAAAGGGTGATAAACTCCAGATGAAAATAGTGTCTTGAGCCGAACTGTATAAACGGATACCCGGCGAAATACATTATGAAACAGGTGACAAATCCCGCAAGCCTGATACTGACAAGACCGATGATAAACAAGGCCACCATCGCCAAGTATACTCCCCACCCGCTTATAACAGAGCTTGAAAACTCTCGAAGCTTTGTTAAGGCAATATATAGATCCCCCCCATCGGGTGAAACTGCGGATCCGTATCTGAAGGGCATTTCCAGAACACCGATTATGGCGGCGTAATATCTGACCAGAAAGTCCGCTGGAAAATGTTTCACCAATTCAAAATAGTAGAGCAAGCATATATAGTCATACTCGCGTGTCTGGTATTCGAGCATTCCTGTGTGTCCCGAAAGGTTATTCCAATAACCGCTGGCGACATGCACTATATATCCGTCGAAGGGTGAGTTGAGCCATTCATATTCTGGAGGTGTGATAATCGACAGTTCCTTGTCCCATACAGGCAATAGCCCCACAAGCGCTACATGCCAACTGTTCGAACCTTCGGCCAGATAAGTAATGATCGGGTACCCTGCCAGATAAAACGCCAGAAGAAACAGCAGGAAGGCAAACGCTTTTTCCATAAACCGGGCAACCGAATAGCCTGGGACAAAGAGAAAAAGAACAAACGGAAAAAAGGGGATACAGATAATAATATCCTGCCTGAATCCCAACCCCAGACCGAGCGTCAAACCAAGTATCACCGACCAGAACAAAAGAGTCCGTCTCTCCATCTCTCTAGTCACCATCAGGGAGATGATGAGGATAAACGCCAGGACAAAAGGAGCCTTGGAAAAATCGCGGTAGTGCAATAACATTCCTGCCTGGAGCGGTGACACCACCAGAATCAGGGACAATAGCAATGACAAAGCGCGCCCCATTCCCAACCTGAACAGGGCATACAATAGAGACGAAATGATGCCGTTAAACAGCCCTATCAAAGGCGCCATACCGCTCCAGGAGATTGCGGTAACCTTCCAAAACAGACCGACAAGACCAATAAGATACATATGGTCATACTGAAAATCGGTCCAGTGTGAATGCTTATTCGCCTTGATTTTTTCCGGCAGGTATGAACATTCAAATCTGTCTCGTTTTCCAAGGAGAAATTCGGACAGCGACTCCGAGTCCGAAGTATCGATATCTATGAAACCTTTTCCGCAGGCTACGGTCACGGCGGGACCAAACTTGTCCTGGTAAAATTCTGTATGACTTACGTTTTTCTTGAAGTAGTTATGCCCCAGGTATCCAGACGCGACAGCTACGAGAAGCAGGAGAAAAAGATCGAGCCGGATACCGGAACACGCGTTTTCACTCATGGTGGTGGATCAGCCGTATCGATCTGTTTAGCTGGAACTCCTGCGAGGACAGAATTTGGTGGCGCGCCTTTTGTCACGACTGATCCGGCGGCGATGAACGATCCTGCCCCTATCTTGACACCACACAAGATGAGACTGCCTGCGCCTACAAAACAACCATCACCTATGGTCACAGGTTCACTTCTGGCCGGGAAACTCTTTTGTAACGGGTGGTCTTTGTAACCGACGTTAATATGGGTCAGAATCGTCACTCTCGGTCCAAACGTTACCTGTTTTCCCAGATTGATTTTCTCGGCAAGATCAAACATCACTCCGGCGCCGATATAACACTCATCACCGATCGATAACCCTTTCAATCCGGTTCGGTCCAGATTGATAAACTCCACCGGCAGTATAACTGTCTCTTTCCCAATTCTCGCTCCGAGCCAGGAGATCAGCGATTTGCGTAGAGGTGGCAATAGCGCCATCCGGACTAGCCAATTGGTAAAGGAAGCGAATATAAACCGCCATATTCGCAAAAGACCGACTTCGCGCAAAGCTTTCATCGCGCGCCTGCAATCTTCTTTCGGTATTCAAGTATTGATTTAAGGCTCTCCCAGGAGTCTTTTAAAGGGTCCACAGTTGATTCCTTGTCGGAGCGTCGGACGAAGAGGCAATCAAATTCGCCGATCCTCAAGCCTCCCGCCCGACAAAGCAAAACTATCTCGGTATCCCAGAACCATCCAGGATATTGGGCTGTATCAAGAAGGGGAACCACCTTATCGGTAAGGAAAAACTTGAATCCCGCCTCCGAATCCGATATCGGCACCGGTAACAAAAAATGGCTGATCCGCCTGTATACGTCGCTCATCGCATGGCGAAACAGGTCGGAGGGGTTCAAATGTATCTTGTAGGTTCTTCTCCCCACCACCAGTTCGTAATCAAGGTTGAGGATATGCGATATAGCCTCCGGGATATAGAGGGAGGGGACTTCCAGATCGATATCGATGAATCCGGCCACTTTTCCCTTTGCGGCCCGCAAACCGGTCATGACAGCCGCGCCTCTTCCCATATTCGCATCGTGGAAAATCGCTCTCCTGTTCCCACCTTCAGAAATCAGGTCACGGACTATACCAGGTGTGCCGTCGGAACTTCCATCCTCTACGAAGATAATCTCGAACGACCATATTGTCGATTTCATCGTCCGCTCGACTTCCAGGACGTTACGTTCCAGGTGAGCTTCCTCAAAATAACAGGGGATGATGATGGAGACATCAAGCCTTTCCCTGCCAGTTTCGCTATCGACAATCATTCGGTCTTTTCCGCATATGCAGTTACTTGACAGACCGGTTTATATCAGCCCGTCGGCTATTTTGATACACGCCTCCGATTTGTTGAGGGTATAAAGATGTACTCCGGGCGCTCCTTTAGACAGCAGGTTTTCGGCTTGTCTTTTGGCGTATTCAATGCCGACAGCCTCCACGGCGTCTTTGCCGCCACTCCGCTGGGCTGATTCGAGGTCGGCCAGGAACGATTCAGGTATTTTCGCCCCGCATAACGATGCGATCCGTTTGACCGAGGTGAGGTTGAGAATCGGCATGACACCCGGAATAATCGGTTCCTCCACGCCGACAGCTTTCGCCCGCGCAACGAAATCCCAATAAAAATCGTTATCGAAAAAGAGCTGGGTTGTAACGAAGTCCCCTCCCAGATCAAGTTTATAGTTGAGCCAATGGATATCTTTCTCTGGCGATTCGGCCCTTGGGTGTGTTTCAGGGTAGCCGGCTACTCCTATACCCATGTCGGGTGAGACTCTTTTTACGAAATCTACCAGGTCGGAGGCGTGAGCGAACTTGTCGCTTTCCGGTTTGTAGTTTTCGTCGTTTTTCGGCTCATCCCCTCCGAGAGCGAGAATATTGTCTATCTTTTCGGCCATGAGGCTGTCAAGAAAATCGGATATCTTCTTCTCTGACGCGCCGATACAGGTGAGATGGGCCATCGGCTCATACCCGAACTCTTTTTTGAGCCTGATAACGATATCGAGGGTATTGGCCTGGGTACCGCCCCCGGCGCCATATGTGACGGAGACAAAGAGCGGATTGAGTCTCCTCAGTTCTCCGGCTACCTGGAAGAATGCGGGCCAATCCTTTTTTTCTTTTGGCGGAAAAAATTCTAGGGAAACAAACTGTTTTTTCTGTTCAAGTAAATCGGCAATTCGCAATGGGATAGTTCCTACAGCAAAGGGAATTTTCTATTAGCCTTCGTTAATCAAAGGCGAAACACCGTAAATTGTACACCCAAGAGCTTGCTGGCGCAAAACCAGAGGGGGACCCAGGTTGGTTTAACAACAGATAACCTGATACAGAGCCTATCGCAAGCTCCTTGGATGTCTCTGGCTATATGTAACATTTTGTATCGATTGTAAGAAAACAATGTTTTTCAATGTTAAAGTTTGGTACTATTCCCTGTCTATTTGATTGACTTGGTACAAATAAAAAGAATGCGCCCGCCGAACCAAACCGGATTTGCCGTTGTCAGTTTCCTCATAGGAATAGCGACCGTGATCGCCGTAGCCACCATCATATGGTTCAACTCCGAAGCGGTAAACAGGTTCAGTCATGTCAATACGCTCTGGCTCGATTTTACCGAAAAAGAGACCCGAATCGCCGAAGTGATCTTCCGTCTGAAAGGAAGTCTCGGCTATGGAGGCATGATCCACAATTTCAAGAATTTCGTTTTGCGTGGTTCCGACAAATATAAGGAACGACTGGAAAGAGACCTTGAGCAGGTCAAGCTGGATTTGCAATCCCTTGAACCGCTTCTTCAAGGTAAGAACGAGCGCTATGCAATAAAAGATATAGAGATGGTCATAAATGAGTATGCGGAGAAGATAGGGATAATATCGGCGCTCCATTCTCAATATGCTTTGCCGGGACAGATCGATACGGTTGTGGAGGTAGATGACACCCCGGCCATTAAAGCCATGGAGCTTATCTCATCCCGGTCGATAAGACGGAGCCAAAACAATAGATCGGAGACAACAAACGCGCTTGAGACCGCTTTTGGTTTCCTGACGCTGGGAAATATTGTAGTCATTCCGATCGCCCTGCTCGCAATCGCCCTGATTCTGATCATCCAGATGGTTATAGGGATAAACACCGAGATCAATAAAGCCCGTGGGTGGGTCAACACCCTGCTCGACACCTCTCCTGACCCGACGCTTTGTGTTAGTGTTAAAGGTGTCGTCACAAGGGCTAACCTTTCCGCCGCCTCTTTCTTCGGGTACGACATTAAAGATCTGGTCGGCATGGAGGTGGAGAGCCTTATTCCACAAAAATTCCGCGAGTCGCTCCAGATCCATCGTGACGGTTTTTTTAACCATCCGAAACGGAGAGCGATGGGGGCCAACATGAAACTCTTTGCTCGCAAAAGCAACGGGGAGGAGCCTCAAGTAGAGATCAGTCTGAGCCATGCATACGCGGGAACGGAGAAAACAGCGATAATAACTCTCCGGGACATAACCGAGAGAGAACTGGACAGAGCGGAGCTTGCTTCGGCAAAGGAGAAAACAGAAAAAGCCCTGGATCAGCTTCAGCAGGCTCAAGACTCATTGCTGGAGTCGGAAAAGTTAGCCGCGCTAGGTGGATTGGTGGCGGGTGTGGCTCACGAGATAAATACCCCCATAGGTGTCACCCTCTCATCCGCCACACATCTACGAGCCGAGACCTTGAAAGTGGCGAATGATTACAGGAATGAAGAGCTGACCGGCGATGAACTTGAAGAGCATTTTGCCATGTCTGATGAAGCCACGAGGCTTATGGAGATCAATATCAGGAGAGCGGCTGATCTGATCCAAAGTTTCAAGCAGATAGCTGTAGACCAGTCGGGAAGAGAACGTCGGGTTTTCGACCTGAAAGAGTATCTGGAAGAGGTCGAACTGAGCGTTAAACCCGCCTTGAAAAAAGAGGATGTGGAAATCAGCCTTGAATGCGGAGGTGGAATAGAGGTGGACAGCTATCCTGGCGCCATTTCCCAATGCTTCACAAACCTCATCATGAACTCTCTCATGCACGCATTCGACAACACTAAAGAGAGAAGGATAGGTATAACCGCCAGCCTTGACGAAGCTTCAGATATGGTATCCATAAGGCTTGGCGATAACGGGAGAGGTATACCTCTAAAGGAGCATTCGAGTATTTTCGAGCCGTTCTACACAACAAAGCGGGGACAGGGTGGAAGTGGACTTGGTCTCCATATAGTCTATAATCTTGTGCACGGCGCTTTGAACGGCCAGATCGACTTTGAGAGCGAAGAGGGGGCGGGGACTGCTTTCCTGATCTCCTTTCCACGAGTTAATTCAAAATAAAAACAGGTGATATTGATGATGGCGGATGGCAATCCTCTGAAGCTGAAAAAAACATCCTCCGCGCCAGAGGAGGTTCATGAGAAAATCCAGCTTCAACCGTGGAATATTCTTATTGTTGACGACGACGAGGAGGTCCACAGCGTTACACGCCTTATCCTGTCGAAGATAAAATTCCAGAACCGTTCGATAAACATACAAAGCGCCCACTCGGCCTCTGAAGCGAAAGGGATACTGGAAAACCCCAACGATATAGCCTGTATCCTGCTTGATGTGGTTATGGAGACTGACGACGCCGGATTGATCCTCACAAAGACCATCCGGGAGAAACTTGGGAACAGGGCCATAAGAATCGTGCTTCGCACGGGGCAACCTGGACAAGCGCCGGAAGAGCGGGTCATCGTCGATTACGATATCAATGACTACAAGTCGAAAAGCGAACTGACCGCCCAGAAACTGTTTACTACAGTTGTAGCGGCGCTACGCTCCTACGAGACCATCCGGTCGTTGGAGAAGAGCCAGAAGGGTTTGCAGAAGATTCTCGAGAGTACCGACTCCCTCTTCGACGTGCAGTCGTTGCGTCATTTCTCCTCAGGAGTGCTTATGCAGTTGAGCGCGTTTTTGGGGTGCAAACCGAACGGAGCGTTGTGCGCGCAAGCCGATTCCGATGATGCGGGGCTTTTCGGCAAACCGTGCAATGGGCTGAACATCGTAGCAAGCGCAGGGGAATATGAGGAGTGCATGACGTGTAAATTCGATTCTGATTGTGCGCACGAAGAGATGCTGGTTATGGTTCGACGCGCTCTTGACGAGAAAAAAAGCCAGTATTCCAATCGGTATGCGGCGCTCTACCTCGACGCCAAGGGTGTCAAGGCGTCTGTAGCCCTCCTGCACGGAGCGGGTGAAGTCGATGACAATGACCGGTTCCTTCTTGAAATATTCTCGTCGAAGATATCCCTGGCGCTTGCCAACGCCATCAATTACAGCAAAAAAGTCTCAGCTGAAGAGGCGGCTGTCACCGACTTCCTGACAGGGCTTCCGAATCGCCGACATCTCATAACCCTTGGTCAGAAACTGCTCTCCAACTGTCGCAGAAGTAACTCTTTGGTGGCTGTGGCGTTGATGGATATCGATCACTTCAAGAAGATCAACGACACCTACGGCCACGACGCTGGTGATATCGTACTACAGCGTATCTCCAGTGTATTCAGGGAGCGATTCCGTGAAAGCGACGTGGTGGCGCGATTCGGAGGTGAGGAGTTTTGCGCTATCGCCACCAGCGTCACTGCGGACGGGGCGTATGAGCTTTTCGAAGGAATCCGCAGGGATATAGAAAACGAAAAGGTCGAGATTAGCGGCGCCGAGTTAAATGTAACCATAAGCATAGGTGTGGTTATTCATAATGATATGTCGCTTGATGATCTTATATCTGAAGCGGATATCAAACTTTATGAAGCGAAACACACGGGACGAAATTGCACGAAGATAAAAGTCAAATTTGAAGATCAGGAACAATAATCTTACAGGTTAAATTGATAACAACCTGTATGCGTCCATTCCGAAAATAAGGGCGCAAACAAAGAGAAGCGCCCCCAGCGAACGCATAACCAGAAGGTATGCGTGACCCCCAAGGAATGAGCGGGACCGGTCCATGTAGACGGCCATCAACGCCTTGGACCCGGTCAGAAGGATGTAGAACCCGGCCACGAAGAGAATCGCCGCTGGCGCCCCACCGTTATCCATAGCCTTTCCCAATGAAGGAACCCCCACGGTAATCCAGAATAGATAAGGATGCGGGCTTAGCGCGTTGATGACAGCTCCAGTCAGGAGTGAACGTGGCTCCGTCCCGGGAAAAATCTCCCGCACCGGCATGGTCAGGGTTGTTTCCCAGGCGAGGCGAACAAGAAATATCGCGCCAGCAAGAGATATGAAACCCATGGCGATATCGATATCCGAAACTTTGTGGAGCAGGTAAAGAGTGATGGCAATGATCGGGAGGTCGGTGACAAGGGGAGTCATGGCCACTTTAATACCTTCTTTGGCGCCGTATCGCATCGTTTGCGAAAGAAGAAAAAAGAGAAGCGGACCGGGAGCCAAACCTGCGGTCAGTCCAAAAAATATTCCCGTTACGAGCGCTGTTGTCATGCCAAACCTGCTTTTCTGTAAGGTTACCCCCCCTGTAAGGAGTGGACACATTCGATTTATGAAGCCGCCATTTTTTCGTCGTATTTTCTGGCGAATACAGCGGGCGGCGGAAAGCCGAGACGCGAGTGGCGCCTCTTGCTATTATAGAATATCTCAAAATACTACCGGACTGATGTATAAGTACCTGAACGGGTAGCGTAACGTTTGTGGTGTGCAGGTTCTTTCTTCAAACTTCCCAAGAAACTTTCTAAAGTGGGAACAACGGGTTTCATGGTAAAATCGATAGTTATCAAGACCTTCAATGGAAGCGGTATACGCTAAACAGATTGTGGAAGTTTCCGCCCGATGACCGAAAAAGAACGCCCTAATATTCTGTTAAAACAGTTTAAAAGAAGCTTGTGGATAGCCACTGCGTTATGGACCGTCGCAAGTGGGCTCTTCTTCCTGCGCGAAGTGAACCTGATAAAGTCGAGCACCAGTAAACTTGCAATAATAAAGGCGCGTACTCATATTGACAGGGAAATGGTACTGAGGTTCCAGGCGGTATCCCATGGCGGAGTATACGTTCCTGTCGGTGACGGAATAGAACCAAGCCTGTTTCTCTCCTACCTGGAAGAGCGCGACATCATCACTCCATCCGGAGTAAAACTGACACTGATGACTCCGG
Source organism: Nitrospinaceae bacterium (assembly GCA_029261405.1). Lineage (GTDB taxonomy): Bacteria > Nitrospinota_A > UBA7883 > UBA7883 > JAJDBK01 > JAJDBK01. Next base: position 73,166 of record JAJDBK010000047.1, on the reverse strand, counting down.
CTTCAGAGAAGAGCGCCGCCCTGGGCAGTTCAGACAACCCCCTCAGGCTAACCAGCCATCTATCGAGCTTAAACCCCCTTAATCCCGCCAATACACCCGATAGCTGGGAGCGGAAGGGTTTAAATATGTTCACCAAAGGAAGCCAGGAGCTTCTTGAGTTTACCGATATAGACAAGGAGCCTCACTTAAGGTTGATGCTTCCCCTCATTCTGGAACCAGCGTGCATCAGATGCCACGCGAGCCAGGGTTATTCAGTTGGAGACGTAAAAGGTGGCGTCAGCGTATCCCTACCCATGAGGAGTTTCTCCGGGCAGGAGGTGAATAGTATCATCACCCAGGGAACCACCCACGCCCTGATCTGGGTTCTCGGCCTGGTGGGAGTAGCTATTGGCGCCAAAGGGATAATACGACAGATAAAAAGGAGGGAGAAAGCCGAAACAAGTCTCGACAACGCCAGAAGTGAGATGAGCGCCATTCTGGCAACTGTTGGAGAGGGTGTGGCGGTTATCGATGGGAAATCGATTATCCACTATTTCAACGAGGAGCTACTCCGTATTTTCGGTTACACACGAGATAAATTGGTCGGAAAACCGATTCACACCCTGATTCGCCAGACTGGAACGGGTTCGGGGAGCGTGGATATCCTCCCGACGGAGATGGACCAGTCGAGTCTGGGACTCAGGCTCGAAATGGAGGGGCAGAGGATGGACGGCTCTGTTTTCCCCCTGGAGATCAGGGTGGACAAGACCGTTGTCGATGAAGAGAATACCTTTTTCACCGCCGCCATGCGCGACATTACTGACCGTAAACGCCACGAAAAAGCCTTGGTCGAGAAAACAGCCTATCTCGACAATATCCTCCGCTCATCCATAGATATGGCCATAGCCGCCACCACTCTGGATTTCCGCATTACATACTACAATCCGACTGCTGAAAAGATCTTCGGTTATACAGCCGAAGAGGCGATCGGCAAAACAGTCCAGGAGATACATACAAAGGAGAAAGTCGCCGCAGATAGATTCGACAGAGCCATTGCCATCGTCAGAAATGAAGGTGAGTACAGGTATTCGGTTAGTCAGGAGAAGGAGGACGGGACCCATATCATAGAATCGAGGGTATCGGCCATCACAGACCCGAACGGCGAAGCGATCGGTTACGTTCTGATGTCGCGGGACGTTACCGAGAGGAAGAGAACAGAAGAAGAACTCGTCCGGCTTGCCACCGCCATAGAACAAGCGGCGGAAGTGGTGGTTATTACCGATGAGAAAGGAAGCATCCAGTATGTGAATCCGGCCTTCGAGAAGATCACCGGCTACACAAGAGAGGAAGCCATAGGAAAGAACCCGGAGATCCTGAAAAGCGGCGCCCACGATGATTCATTTTACAAAGCTCTTTGGGATACCATTCTCAAGGGAGAAGTGTGGAACGGCAATTTCGTAAATAAAAGGAGGGACGGGACCGATTTTGAAAGCGTTGCGACCATATCCCCGGTCATAGACCAGGAGGGTGTTATTACCAACTTCGTCTGTCTCCAGCGTGATACCAGTAACGAAGCCCGTTTGGAACGCCAGATGCGTCAGTCGCAAAAATTACAGGCAGTAGGAACACTTGCTGGAGGAATTGCGCACGATTTCAACAATATCCTCACGTCGATCACAGGTTATACGGAGATGACAATCGATGATCTGCCGGAGGGTGGGGAGGCGCGGCAGAATCTGGAAGAGGTTCTTCGGGCAAGCTCCAGGGCCACCGATCTTATACGTCAGATACTTGCTTTTTCCAGGAAGGACGAACGCAAAACGAAACCAGTCCACATAACAGGAATTTTAAAAGAGTCTCTTAAACTATTGAGACCTTCACTCCCTTCGACCATAGAAATCGTGCAGAACATAGATGCGACTTCGGATACCATCCTTGGCGACTCCACACAAATAACCCAGGTAATCATGAACCTTTGCACTAACGCCGAACACGCCATGCAGGATAAGGGTGGCGCCCTGCGGGTCGGATTGTCGGCAATTGATATCGACCGGGACATGGCGACTGCGGACACGAACCTGCATCCTGGCCCATATGTGTTGCTTTCGATATCCGATACCGGCGCGGGGATCGAAAAAGAGATCCAGGACAGGCTCTTTGAACCATTCTTTACAACCAAGGCCAGGGGTGAGGGTACCGGCATGGGACTATCTGTAGTCCACGGTATAGTGGCCAGCCACGGCGGCGCCATCACTGTCTACTCCGACCCCGGCGTTGGAAGTGAGTTCAAAGTTTATCTACCGAGGATAATAGCCGCCAGCGAAGAAGCGAACGAAACTTTAAAAGTCAAGGCTGCCGGTGGCACGGAACGGATCCTCATTGTCGATGACGAGGTAAGTATTGTCAGCATTATGAAAAAGACCCTGGAAAGGCTGGGGTACCAGGTTCACTCGGCCAACAACCCGTTAGAGGCTTTGGAACTTTTCAGGGAATCTCCAGAATCGTATGATATCGTGCTTACCGACCAGACCATGCCAAACATGACAGGTGTGGAACTGGCCGAAAACATAATGTCCATACGCTCAGATATTCCGATTGTTCTGATGACCGGTTTCAGCAGAACAATGAACGAAGACAAGGCTAAAGAAAAAGGCGTCCGCGAGGTATTAATGAAACCTGTCACGAAAAGCGACCTTTCCGAGGTTATCAGGAGGGCACTATCATGATTTTTGGCGATTTTACTTTAAAACGGTCGATAACCACACGACCCGGTTTATGGCTCCTTCTCCTGCTCATGACAGCCGGTTGCGCAACCCAGGCGACCAGAGAAGGCGATATAGCCAATCCGGGAGCGGTAGTTCCCGTTAAAATCCTTGATGTCGCCACAATTCCCGGAGATCAGGGTACAGGTGTCAGAATCGTTTGCTCGGCGCCTTTTGAATATACTGTCTATCGCCTCTCCGAGCCTTCGAGAGTGGCCATCGAAATTTCCAATGTGAGCGTCGGTTCCCTGATCCCGTCAACCGAAAAAGGAGAAGGCCTTGTTAACAATGTAACTCTGGTTCCTTTCACTGAAAGTGGATCGTTGCGTGTAGAGATAAGTATAGATAATTCGGTAAACTACGAACTCGTGGAGAGTGGCGCGTCTTTGCTTGTAACGTTACTTCCTGAAAAGGGGGAGGAGGCTAAACAACTCGAAAAAGCGCGACGTCAGATTGTAAAGCTGAGAAACAGACTTGAGACAGCCGAACAGGAGAGGGAAAAAGATAAAAAAGAAATCCGGGCGGAAACCAGATCCCGGGACAGATCTGTCGTAGAAGATGAGATATGGAAAACCGTTCAGGGCTGGCTTGACGCCTGGCGAAACAAGGATATCGGGAAATACGAGTCGTATTACGCCAGCGTATTTACCCATAAAACCATGGATCGCGCTGACTGGATCAAGTCGAAGAAACGCAAGTTCTCTCACGCCGGTGAAATTGCCATAGATATCAGCCTGCTTATGATAGCCCCGGGTAACGGTCTTGCCCGTGTGGAGTTTCTGCAACGATACCAGGCCGGAAACCTTCACGATACAGGAGTGAAAACCCTTACCCTGATCAAAACAGAGAGCGGGTGGAAGATCGACTCCGAAGTTTGGAGAAAGATGGAGGATGATTAATCCGGCCCGACTGCCAAACGAAATTCGGAAAACGTTATATCATCTCTCCGTTCGATACGCCGTTTATCGTTCCAACATCGAGATTAACAAGGCGTTTGCAGTCCGGGGTGTCATCACTCCGAAGCGGGCCGGGATGGTGGCCGGATTCGCTTCCATGGCGATTTTCGCATTTGCCATCATCGGATACGCCGTTACAGGCCCCATAGACCACAGTATCGACTTGAGTGGTGGTGGCGCTGAAGAGCGCTCCACATTCATGGAAGCGCAAATACCCCGGAAAGTTGATCCCGTTACAGCGGAACAAGAGGCGAAAATCGCAAGCGTCGCGCCTCTGCCACTAGTCGATTTATCACCCGAAATTCAGCCCGATTCGTCCACTCAGGAAAAATCGGTTACTGAACAGGAGAAAAAGTCCGCCACCGGACCAGTTGCAGGGTCGGACCTCTTCTACCTACCGAAACCGGTTCTGAGTATGCCGGTTCCGGCGACAGACTCAAGGTATACATTCGTGGTCGATAAAAAGAATTTCGAGTTGTACGTGTTGGAGGAGAATAGAGAGAATTACAGGATCGTCGAGGTCTACCCGGTTTCGCTAGGCGCTAAAAAGGGGGACAAGGTAAAAACCGGCGACCTGAAAACTCCAGAAGGTCTCTACCAGATCGTCCGGTTGAAGAACGACGAGGAACTACCAGCCAGGTACGGGCCGATGGCTTTTGTTTTAAACTACCCGAACGATCTGGACAAACAACTGAACAAAACCGGTTATGGGATATGGATCCACGGTTCTGGGCTTGGAGTTAATACCAAACCAACGGAAGGTTGCGTGGAGGTAAACGATCTTGATATCGTCGATCTGAAAAAATATGTGGAGGTCGGAACGCCTGTATTTATTTACCCCGAGGGTTTTACCGTTCCCCATGAAAACGGTGTAATCCAGAAACACCTGGTCAAACCAGACACGCTCTACGCCCTTAAGGAACAGAAAGCCACTATGGAAGCGAGTGTCGGTTCCAGATTAACCATTAATTAATTCAACCAGAATTTTCACTTTGGAGCGCGAATCCCCAATTTGCGTTCATAGCGAATAAAAAAATCTTCCACGCTGATATCTACCAGACTGACTACTTCCATTTTTCCACTTAGCTTTTCCACAAAAAAGGGGTTTGCGCCGAGCAACGTATATTCTGGATCACGGGTTCTTTCGTATAGTTGGTCGCTCCAGAAAATAATATAGCCGTATGGCTTTTCGATGGTCTGGTCGGTCAGAATTACGATCTCCTTATCCCCTTCCCCAGGAAACATCCCTCGAAGCCGTAACAGCGCCAGCCCCTCCGCGCCTTCCTTTGTGAGGGGTATTTTAATCGCACTTATTTTCTCTTCTGGTTCCACCACCTCTCTTTTCTTTTCAGCGGATTCGTGTCTTCTCTCAGGCTGTGAAGGTCGCGGAGGTGGTTCCATATTCCGCTCTCCCATGGACCAGACGATGCGGGTTATGACAAAAGTTGTGACGGCGGTTGCAAGGAAAACCACGAGAGGGGAGAGAATCTGTTCACCTTCTATTTCATATACCAGGATCACGCCCACCGGCGCGATTACGGAAGAAACGATAGAGCCTACATAGACGGGAGTCCCGCTTCGAAGAAAACTTTTCGCCTCATCGTAGACGAAAGGTAAATTGACAACAAAAATGAGGAGGGCGATGATGAACGGCAGGTAGACAAGCGGAATCATTTGGCCCTCATTTATGTCAACGTTTACTTGGTATAAACCATGCGAAAAGCGGAAGTGGCTTACGGCCTGATTGTAGCGGCGTCTTACGCGGTGACGCTCTGGTTTTATGACGACCTGCCCAATTCTATGGCAACCCATTGGGGCGCGGGAGGCGAGCCGGACGGTTATTCGCCGAAAATGTTCGGCGCGTTTATCACTCCAGCCTCAATCACGGTTATGGCTCTGGCATACTCTTATATCCCGCGCAAGACGGTCGTAGAGGAGAATTATGAAAAATTCACCCTCTATTTCGACCGGTTCGGGCTGACATTTCTTATTTTCATGTTCGCGCTCCATCTGTTCATTCTCGCTTGGAGCCTTGGCTACGAGTTCAATATTGGGATCGTGATCCCGGTTATACTTGGTCCCCTCTTCTATTCGATAGGCCACATGCTTGAAAATCTCGATCCCCGGTGGTCAGAACCTAACCGTTACGCCTGGCCAAAATTTGATAACGAGGCGAAAGAGAGGATCCAGAAATCGATGGCGCCCGGCTACAGGTGGTCTGGCGTTTTTATCAGCCTGAGCGCCCTGGCGCCGGAATATTCGATAAGCGTCATCATCGCCATGACGGCTGTAGTGATCTTATGGTCTTTTGTCTCTCCGCTTACGGAATTTTTCAGACGCTGTGGGTGAATCCTTGTGTTCAATATACTTCATGGCGCCGTCTTCGCTCATCTCGATGATGTTCGCCTCGTCTTCAGAAGGGACCGAGAAATCGTTGCTGGTGGTCTGCGTATCGGTATCCCTTCTCTTGGGGTTCTCAACGATACCGGGTATAGGTCTGTGAGTCTGCCTCTGAACCGGTTGGGGGGGTAGCGTGTTTGGGTGAGCGTTCTTATGAGCCATTTCGAGCCGCTCCAGGGTCCCCAGTATTTTCTCAAACATGTTAGCGTTCTTTTCGAGACTACGCGCCATCGATTCCTGGGTGCGTATCATCGACAGTATCAGCCTCTCGTTCAAAACCGACCCAGAGCCCTGTTTGGGAGCTTGCCCTGGAGCCTGAACCGGCTTCGAAGCCTGCCTTGGAGCTGGTTTGGGAGCCTGCTTTTCGCCAGGTCTTCTAATATGCAATGGTTCGTCCATCAGTCTTCCACCTTGATCTTACGTTACAGGTACCTTAAAACTTTTCACAGAGCATGTAAAGACCTCAGATTCAGGGGTTTTCGTAACTTTTGAATAAGTGAGGATTATTATCGCTGGTTGAAACAGCCTGAACCCATTCGATCATATCCATCGAAGCGCGTTCCACTATTTTATGGCGCCTCTCTTTCCTGGCCTTTATTTTCACTTCGAGGGGCGGGAAGAGGGAAAAGTTGATATTTGACGGCTGAAACCTTACCTCTTTCACAGATGTGACATAAGCTAGCAACGCGCCGAAAGTCGAGGTTGGAGGAGGTAAAGGCGCCGTTTCCCCCTTCAGGCGGCTGGCAACGAAGATACCGGCGAGCAGTCCGATAGCCATAGACTCCACATAACCCTCCACCCCTGTCATCTGGCCCGCAATATAAACGTCGGGACGATCTCGCAGTGACAGATCGCTATCAAGAACTTTAGGGGAATCGATATAGGTGTTCCTGTGAAGGGATCCGAATTTTACGAACTGAGCGTTCTCAAGCCCCGGAATCATCGAAAAGACCCGTTTCTGTTCCGGGTAGGTCAGTTTTGTCTGAAAACCTACAATGTTATATGCGCTCCCGGCGATATTCTCTTTCCTTAACTGTACTACGGCGTGCGCCCTTCTTCCTGTGGCGGGGTCGGTCAGCCCGACAGGTTTAAGAGGACCGAACGCCAGGGAGTCGCGGCCCCTGCGAGCTATCTCTTCAATGGGCAGACAGGCGTCGAAATAGTATCCCTTCTCGAAATCGCGGAATTCGACAGCTTTGGCGGCGAGCAGGTTATCTATAAACGATTCGTACCGCTCTTTATCTATCGGCAGGTTGAGGTAGTCGCCACTTCCCGGCTCTCCATATCTGTCCTGAAGGAAGGCGATATTCATATCGATGGAGCCGCTCTCCACTACAGGAGCTATGGCGTCGTAGAAATATAGCTCTTCTTCCCCGAGGATGTCACTGAGACTCTTTGCGAGACTGTCCGAGGTTAAAGGTCCGGAGGCCACAACTACGGCGTCGTAACCGGCTGGTATCTCAAGCGCCTCCTCCCGGATAACGGTAATTCTCTCATGGGCCTCAATGGTTTGGGTAACGGCTGAGGAGAAGAGATCGCGGTCAACGGCGAGAGCCTTGCCTGCCGGAACAGAAAATTTCTCCGCCAGCGGTATCAGCAGGGAGTCGGCGAGTTTCAGGTCACGTTTCAGCAGTCCCGCCAACGTCGTTTCGGAACTGTTTTTAAACGAATTGGAACAGACTACCTCAGCTAAAAGATCGGTGTTGTGGGCGGGTGTCCCCTTGACCGGGCGCATCTCGAAGAGGTCTACCGAAAATCCCTCTGCGGCGATCCGGTAGGCCGCTTCGCATCCGGCCAGACCGCCGCCCAATACGGCTACTTTTTCTACTCTGTCACTTCTTTTTTGTATTCGCATTCCTTGTTGGCGCACTGCATGAAAATGCCAGATTTAAGCTCTTTTCGAATAAGGAATGTGTAGTGGCAATCAGGGCATTTCCCTTTGGTCGGTTCGTCCCATACGGCGAACTTGCAGTCGGGGTATTTACCGCATCCGTAAAATGGTTTGCGCCGTTTGGTCATCTTTTTCACAAGCTCACCGCCACAGTCAGGCTCCGGGCAGTCTACTCCTATGCCGATCTGTTTGGTGGTCTTGCATGTCGGGTAGTCGGTACACGCTATATAACGACCGAACCTGCCAGTCTTGATGACCATCGGTTTGCCACACTTTTCGCATTTAAAATCGGTCGGTTCGTCCGGGGGTGTTTCCGGTTTCTCTTCCATGCCACCATCAGCTGTCAGCTTGCCTGTGTTCTTGCACTCCGGGTAGCCGGCGCAGGCTAAAAATTTCCCGAATCTGCCAAACTTGATAACCATCGGCTCGCCGCATTTGTCGCAGACGATATCGGTTTTACCCGCTTCGGCCTTGACGTTGCGCATGTCGGTCTTGGCTTTTTCGAGATCGGCTTCAAACGGTTTATAAAATTCGCTTAAGGAGTCGGTCCACAGTTTTTTCCCCTCTTCCACCTGATCGAGTTCTTCTTCCATCTTCGCGGTGAACTCGACGTTGAGGATATCTGGAAAGTTTTCCACCAGCAGATCGCTCACCAGAATTCCGAGTTCAGAGGGGAAAAGCCTCCGCTCTTCAATATCGCAATACTCACGCTCCTGAATCACGCTGACTATTCCGGCGAAAGTAGAAGGACGGCCCACCCCTTTCTCTTCGAGTTCCCTGATTAGGGACGCTTCTGTGTATCGGGGGGGGGGCTGGGTGAAATGCTGATCTTTTTTGAGGGAGAGCAGTTTCAGGGAATCCCCTTCGCTTATGCTCTCCGGCAGACGCATATCGCCGTCATTCGCGTCATCTTCCTTTTCGGTAGACTCTTCGTATACCTTCAGAAATCCGGCGAACTTGAGAATCGAACCTGTGGCTCTGAGAGTATAGTCTCCCGCTGGCACGTCGATAGTGGTCACGTCGAAAACAGCCTGAGACATCTGGCTTGCCACAAACCGTTTCCATATAAGGGCATACAGTTTGTTTTCCTCAGCCGACAGGAATTCCTTTACCGATTCGGGTGTCCTCAGAACCGAGGTCGGCCTGATGGCTTCGTGAGCGTCCTGAGCCGATTTTTTCGTTCTGAAAACGTTCGGCTTAACGGGTATGTAGCTTTTTCCGAATTCTGTCTCGACATAAGTTCTGGTCTCGTTGACAGCATCGTCAGAGACGCGCGTGGAGTCTGTTCTCATGTAGGTAATCAGACCCTCTTGCCCCTCTGATCCTATGGCGATTCCCTCGTACAGCTTCTGGGCCACCGACATGGTTCTCTTGGCGTTGAACCGGAGTTTACGGCTGGCTTCCTGCTGGAGGGTGGAGGTTATAAAAGGCGCCGCAGGGTTTCTTTTCCGCTCTTTTTTCTCGATCTTCGAGATTTTAAGGTCTGATTCTTTTATGGCGGTTTCGGCTTTGTCCGCCTCTTCGGCGTTCCCGATCTCGGCTTTTTTACCTTTGTAGTGTAATAACTTCAGCGTAAATGGTGGGGGCGAACTTCCCTCTACATCCCCTTCGAGTGTCCAGTACTCGACAGGTTTAAAGGCTATCCGCTCCTTTTCCCGCTCCACGACAACCCGCAACGCCACAGACTGAACCCTGCCTGCGGAGAGCCCCTTGCGGACTTTTTCCCACAGCAGTGGGGAGAGTTTATAACCGACCAGCCGATCGAGAATCCTGCGGGCGTTCTGCGCCTTGACCCGGTCAGTGTTGATTTTGCCCGGGTTTTTCATCGCCTCAACTACAGCTTTTTTCGTAATCTCGTTGAACATCACCCGGTAGATCACTTTACCCTCGCCGATCTCTGTTGCTATATGGGCGGCTATGGCCTCCCCTTCACGATCCGGATCAGGAGCGAGGTAGATCTCGTCCGCTTTCTTTGCGGCGCTCTTTATATCCTTGATTACCTTTGCTTTCCCCTTGATGGTAACGAACTCCGGCGTAAAGCCGTTATCGATATCGACACCGAGTTTTGATTTGGGAAGATTCTTGATATGACCGACCGACGCCAAGACGGTCACTCCTCTGAGATATTTCTTAAGTGTCGTAGCCTTGGCGGGGGACTCGACGATAACTAGTTTCTTGCCCATATTTTCTACATTTTATTGCCGGTATTCCATGAAGGGCCGGCTTGGCGTTTTAGTTTAAACCTTGATAAAAAACTTACCCGGAGCCTGTTTAACTCTCTCCTTGAGTTCAAGGGCCAAAAGTATAGCAGATACCATTTGGGCAGGCAAACCAGTCTCTTGTGTTATCCGGTCGATATGCGTCTCCTTATGATCAAGGATTTTGAAAATGCGCTCTTCTTCATCGGTCAGCGGCTCTTCAGGGATAAGTGGAATCTGTTTCTGTTTTAAACGTTGTTTTTCGTATCCCGGTAGCTCCTCCAGAATGTCATCGACATCCTGGACAAGTTTGGCGTGGCCTTTTTTTATCATGCTGTTGGTTCCGTAACTTGTCTTTGAGTTCACCTGCCCCGGCAGGGCGAATACTCCCCTGTTTTCATTAAGAGACGCATAGGCTGTAATAAGGGCTCCGCTTTTTTGGGCCGCTTCTATTATCAGGGTACCGAGGGAAAGACCCGAAATAATCCGGTTTCGCATCGGGAAAGTGACTTTGGAAGGTTCGGTGGTGAAGGGAAACTGGCTGATCACAGCTCCGTCCCTCCCTTGTGCGATCCTTTTCTGCAACTCCCGGTGGTGCGGTGGGTAATATATGTTAAGCCCGCAACCGATGACAGCGATAGTCCTGCCCCCTTCTCTCAGGGCGGTTTTATGGGCAAGGCCATCGATACCGGACGCCAGCCCTGAAACGATAGTGACACCGGCTTTAACCAATCCTGTCACAAGTTTTTCTGTCAGCATGTTTCCATAACTCGTCGGTCGTCGAGGACCTACCACCGCCAGGACGAAACGGTCCTCCGCAAGTAATTCACCAGCGATGGAGATAACAGGTGGCGGCGCATAAGTTTCTGAAAGAAGTTTGGGGTATGCGGTCTCGTCGTGGGTAACTATGGACGCCCCGACCCGGTCCGCATAATCAAGCTCCCGCTGGGCCACCTTCGCAGGCTCCATCTCATTTATGCAGTTGGCGATACCTTGAGTTACGTTGGCGGTTTCCGCAACCCTCGCAGTTTTCGCCCTGAATACGGCTCTGGCCGATCCGAACTCATCGAGCAGGGAGTGCGTCGTCTCGGGTGTAATATAAGGAACGGAATTTAACGCAATGAGGCGCTCTTTCTCCTCAGCGTCGGTAGAATCCATGCCCTAACCGCTTCTTTCGGCCATGAACCGGGTATAAATTGCGTTGACAGATTTCATGGTGTCTTTAAGCTTTGCAGTAAAAAGCTCCGGCCCGATTCCGGGTAGAGCGATACGTCTTGCCAGCCGGGATAGCTCCGGCCCCTTTTTCGGCGTAACGTTTACCGATCTTTGCATGTCCATTCTCAGAGCGTCTTCGATGGAGCGGAACAGTCCGTAAGCGTCTTTTAGAGTTTCGCCCTCCTCTTTTTCGAGCCAACCCTTCTCTGTCGCCCTGGCAAGAACAGTTGTGGTGAAAGGCCCACCGTCCCATCCCCGGTATTCATCCTGATGGTTCTCCATCCGTAAAATCTGGCAGATAAACTCAATTTCTATCAATCCGCCCCTGCCCAGCTTTATATTTATTAGACCCGGCCTTGTCTTCTCACTTATTATTCTGTCTCGTATGAAGGCGATCTTTTTAACCTGGCTTTCAGTAAGGGGGGGGGACTGTATGAACCGGCGAACTGTCTCCATAACCTCAGCGGAAAACTCTTCATCCCCGGTTATGGGCCGTACTCCCGCAAGAGCGAGCCGTTCCCACGCTTGTCCTCTTGTTTTGTAATATTCGCTGATAGCTGAAAGGGATGGCACGAGCGGGCCTTTATCTCCGTCAGGTCGCAGGCTCAGGTCGATATCGTAACCGGCGCCGTATGGTGTGATTGCCTTGGAGAGACGTATGATGTTCTGAATCAGTCTGGTGGCGAAATCCCGGGCTTCTCCCCCACCTTCGTATACCACAATCATGTCTATGTCGGAGCCGTAGTTCATCTCCCGTCTGCCAAGTTTACCACCGGAAAGAATTGTCCATTTCGCATCCTCGATTATGTCGGTGGTCTTTTCTACCTCCCTGCTGGCGATAACCGCCAGCGCCTTGACATATTCGTCCGCGAGAAACGTCAGACCCTCCATTACCTCAAACCGGTCGGAAAAGTTGAGTATCCTCCTCAATCCGAGGCGAAGTGATTCTGAGGTTTTAATTACGTTCAGGTTCGCCATCGATTTTAGCGCAGGCTGTTCTGCGGAAAGAACTTCCAGGAATCGCCGTTTATACTCCTTCTTGTCGGGCGGTTTCCCCACAGGCTCTGACGCCACCAGCCGGTCAAAAAGGTCGGGTTGACGCACCAGGATGGATGTCAGGTAGTCGGAGTTTGAAAAGATCGCAGACAGAAGTTTTAGCAGGGCCCTGTTTTTGTCCAGAAGGTCGTAGAGGGATTCCCGGTCCCCTCTGGCTTTGACAAACCGCTCGAACCCCACTAACACCTGATCTGGCCAGGAGGTTTTTGTGGCGCAGTCGATAAGTTCCGGACCGAACGAATCAAACTGCGCTTCGCTTCGCTCCGACGGTCGTTTATATGGTCTGCCGTTACGCAGGACATCGAGGATCTCCGCAGATTTGCCGGGAGTATCGAAACTTAGCGAGTCAAGCCAATGAGCGGTCGCCTCCCTGTCGTCAAGGGAGACTGGAAACGAATCGCTCTTCCCCTCCTTATCATGGGCGAAAAAGAGATCGAAGATTGATCGGACACGTTCGCGGGTTTTTTCTGTTTTTTCGGTCAGCTCACCCCCCGGATCATCACCTGTAACACCGAGCTGTCTTGCCAGGACATTGAGCATATGACCCGGCTCCGGGATGGAGTGAGTCTGGAGGAGCTGATGGTACTGCACCCTGTTCTCTATTTTTCTGAAAAGCTGATACGCTTCCTGGAGATCGTTATGATGCGGCTGTGAGAGCAGTCCCAACGAGACGGCGGCGTCAAGAGCCTGCATGGTGCTACGGACTTTTAATTCCGGATATCGGGCGCCGTAGAGAAGTTGCAGGGTCTGCACTACAAACTCTATCTCCCTGATGCCTCCCCGGCCCAGCTTTATATTCTGTTTTGATTTTTTGGCTCTCTTGCCGGTTGCAAGCGAAACATCGATTTTGCTCTTCATATCGGCAATCTGTTCGATGGCCCGCTGATCGAGATATTTCCTGAATACGAAGGGTGTCAGCCTTTCCAGAATCTCTTCGGTAACTTCCGCTGATCCGCCGCTGTGTCGCCCTTTGATGAGAGCCTGCCGTTCCCACACTCTCCCCCACGATTCGTAATAGATCTCCATGGCCCCGATGGAGTTTGTAACCTCGCCAGACCGCCCTTCAGGTCTCAAGTCAAGATCGACACGAAACACAAAACCGTCCTGTGTGACTTCGTTTAGAAGTTTCGCCGACTCGCGCGCGGTCCGGACGAAAAATTCGTGTAACGACAAACCGGGGCCGGTACCCCCCTCCGTGGTTCCGTTGTCGGATGAATGAACGAATATCAGATCGACATCAGAGGAGATGTTAAGCTCGCCGCCACCTAATTTTCCCATGGCTATGGCGCTTAGGTAACCCTCCTTTTTTTCGTCGGTCTCTTTCTCCGTATAGATTGGAACTCCATATTTTTCGCGCGATTTTTTCTCTGTGACCCTGATTGCGGAGTCTATGGCGATATCCGCAACGTTCGACCATTCGAGAAGGGTTTCGACAAGTTCGGCGCTACCAGCAAGTTCCCTTATCGCTATCCGCGCAAGCTCCTTATGTTTAAAAACCCGGAGCGCCTTTACAGGGTCGTCAGGGAGGGAGGCGTGTATCTTATCTATATGACCGACCATCTCCTCTACCGATCTCCGGCGGGACAGTTTTTCGTCTTCAAAGAGCCAGTCGATATCCTCCGGTCTGCGGATAAGCCAGTTCCCCAAAAACCCGCTCCCCGCAAAAAGATGGGCAAGCGGGCGGGCGTTCTCATCTATAGAAAGTAATTCAGGGCGAATCCGGGAGGCGTCTTCGAGAAAACCGAGGGCGGATTCGGGGTCGGCGGTCTCGTCGGCTATAGTTTTACGATTCATCGCTTATTATCCCGGTATTTCTCAGGTTAAGTTCTGTCGTTTTTTTCATCATGGTATTTCGGTTGACCCCGAGATAGCGGGCCGCCTTGGCCTGATTCCATCCACACTTTTTCAGCGCCTCCCCGTAGAGCGCTTTTTCCACGGCTTTCATGACATCGGCATGGATATTTCCCTCCGAACTAGCCTCCACCACCCTTTTTAGCGCCGATTTCAGGTTTGTTACCGCAGGCTCCCTCTCCACAACCCCAGTAATCTCTTCCGGGAACTCGTCTGGTGTGACCGCCATTCCGGGAGCCATAAGGACCGCCCTGCGTATGGAGTTTTCAAGCTCCCTGACGTTTCCGGGCCACGAGTGTTCGATTAACAGATCTACCGCCTCTCGTGTCAGACTTTTTGTCGGTTCACCGAGCGATTTTGCTACGGCGCCGAGGAAATGTTTTGCCAGAGCGGGGATATCCTCTCTTCTATTGTCAAGGGGAGGAAGTTTTACGGTGGTCACATTAAGCCTGTGAAACAGGTCTTCCCGGAATCGACCCGACGCGATCTCTACGGTCAGGTTTCGGTTGGTGGCGGCAATGACCCGCGCATTGGCCCTGACAGATTTCGTGGCTCCCACAGGGTAGACAACCTTCTCCTGCAAGGCGCGTAACATCTTCGCCTGCAGAGGCAGGGATGTCTCCCCCACTTCGTCGAGCAGGAGCGTGCCTCCGTCCGCCTGGGCGAATTTCCCTCGCCGGTTCTCCACAGCCCCGGTAAACGCCCCTTTGACATGACCAAAAAGCTCCGACTCCAACAGTTCCGACGGGATAGCGGCGCAGTTGACGGTAACAAAAGGTCCGTGGGAGCGATGAGAGTTTTTGTGGAAAGCGTGCGCCACCAACTCCTTGCCGGAACCGGTCGGCCCGGTAATGAGAATCGAAACATCTGATCCGGCGGTCCGGCCTATAAGTTTGAAAACATTCTGTATCAAAGGCGACCTGCCCACCAGTTCTCCGCTGGCTACCGGGGTCAGCTCCTCTGGCTCCTCCTCTTCGAGAGATTTGGAGGTGCGCCTGTAGTCGGCGATTTTCCCGGCAAGGCGCACAGCGTCGTCGAGGTCGAACGGTTTTGTAAGATAATCAAAAGCGCCCCGTTTCATCGCTTCGATAGCGTTTTGCATGGTAGCCTCAGCAGTCATTATCACAACAGACGGAGCGCGGGGGCGTCTTTTCAGTCGGTCAAGAAGTTCCAGGCCGGAGCCATCGGGCAATATTATGTCTACAAACGCCGAACTGTACGAATATTCGTTCAGGTACTCGCCCGCCTCGCCAATATTGCTGGCGGCGTCAACCTTATAACCGTTCTTCTCAAAACTTTTAGACAGGACAAACCGCATACCAGGTTCGTCATCAACCACCAGCACACGCTCTTTGTTATAATCGCTCATGAGAAAAGAGTAACTATTATTGTCGTCCGAATAAAGGTTTATAAAGATTAACATGGAAAAGCAGGTTACCTATAAGAGCGCTGGAGTGGATATCGACGCTGGACTTGAATCGCTCGAAAGAATCAAGCTGAAGGCAAAATCGACTCACGGGCCTCAGGTGCTGACCGGGCTTGGAAGTTTCGGTTCCCTGTTCGACCTCTCTTCTGTCGTAAAAGAGTATAAAGAGCCGGTTTTGGTCCAGAGCGTGGACGGGGTAGGGACCAAGCTGATGGTGGCGGTCATGGCGGGGAAATTCGACACCGTCGGCATGGATATCGTGAACCACTCCTGTAACGATATCTTGTGTCAAGGCGCCAAACCGCTGACATTCCTCGACTATATCGCTGTCGAATCGCTCCGCCCCGATCAGATAGAAGATCTGGTTGGCGGCATGGCAATAGCGTGCAAAGAGAACGGAGTCGCTCTGGTGGGGGGGGAGACCGCCGAGTTGCCGGGTGTATATGTGAAGGGGGAGTTTGATCTGGCCGGAACCATAACAGGCGTGGTGGAAAAATCAAAAACCCTCACCGGCGAGGAAATTTCAGTGGGTGATGTTGTCTTGGGAATCGAATCGGACGGTCTGCACACTAACGGTTATACTCTGGCGCGGAAAGTGTTTTTCGATATATTCGGCCACTCGGTCGATACATATGTGGAAGAACTGGGCGCTACCGTTGGGGAGGCTCTGCTGGTACCCCATCGCGACTACTCCAAAACCATCTGGCCCCTTTTGCAAAAGTATCGGGTGAAAGGGCTGGCGCATATCACCGGAGGAGGATTGATCGATAATCCACCAAGAATCCTCCCGAAAAATGTCGATGCGCTTATAAATAAATCGGCGTGGCGGGTTCCTCCCCTCTTTGCAATGATACAAAAAGGGGGGTCGGTTCCCGATGAAGATATGTTCCGCTCGTTGAACATGGGAATCGGCATGATCGTGGTGATCGGAAACGAAGGCTCAGACCTGTTCGCAGAAGCTTTGCGGGAAAAAGGAGAGAAAGTCTATACCTTGGGTGAGATCGTTGAAGGGAGGGGAAAGACGCGGCTAATCTGAACCTGTCGAATTGACAGCCCCTGAAAAATAGTCGGACATCTCGGCGCCGTCCCACTCCCTCATGCCTTCGGCTCTGCCGACTACTTCACCTTTATGGTTTATAAGAAAGGTAGTCGGCAATGAGGTGACACCGTAGGCTCGTGATACATCCTCCCTGCCGTCGATAGCCACGCTGAAGTCTAGTCCTTCGGCTGTGAAATAACGGGCGATGTTTCCCAGCGTCTCACTACCCGAATGGACCGCCAGAATCGTGAAGCTTTTTCCGGCCATCTTCTCCTTCAGACGTTGCAGGGAGGGCATCTCGTAGAGACACGGCTTGCACCAGGTCGCCCAGAAATTGAGTAATAACCACCCTCCACGATAACTTTCGAGCGACACCTCCTCCCCATTCATGGTGGTCAGGGAAAAGTCGGGCGCTTTGTCGTAATGGCGATCATCTGTCGGAATCGCCCCCTTCTCTTTATTGTGGTCGTGGGATGGCGTGACGACAAAATAGATCGTCACAGCAATGGCGCCCAGAAGAATTATATTTCTGGTTATTGAAAAGAGGCCACTCATGAAATAAACGGGTTAGTGGGTTCGTTTTGCAATATATTCGGCGAGACTTTTCAGATGTTTTGATCTCTCGTCCGGGAAACTACTCAGCGAATCGATGGCGTTGGCCACCAGCCTTCCGGCGAACTGTTTCGACTCGTCCATTCCAAGGAGCGCAGGGTAGGTAAGTTTTCCGCTGGCCTGATCGGCGCCGGGGTTCTTGCCCAGAAGTTTCGCATCCCCTTCTACATCGAGAATGTCATCGGTCACCTGAAACGCCAGACCGATATTCCTGCCGTAGGTGGTTATCGCTTTCACCGCAGGTTCGTCGGCGCCCCCCAGAAGGGCGCCCCCTTTAACGGCGGCGACTATCAGTTTGCCGGTTTTATGGGTATGTATATATTCGAGGGCGGCCATATCAGGCTCCGCCCCCTCCATATCTAGGTCCACCACCTGTCCGCCAATGGTTCCGGTAGACCCGATAGCCTCCGCTGTCATGGCCGACACTTTTAGCAGGGTCTCTGCGGAAACTTCCGGGAAGAGCCTGGTGTCACTTAAAAGTTTGAACGAGAGGGTAAGGAGCGCGTCCCCTGCAAGTATGGCGGTCGATTCGCCGAATTTTATATGGCTTGCAGGTTTCCCACGTCTAAGATCGTCATCGTCGAGAGCTGGCAGGTCGTCATGAATCAGAGTATAGGTATGGATCATCTCCAGGGCCACGCCAAACGGAAGAGCGGTCTCACGGCTGGCGCCAAACATCTCACAGGCGGTTACCGCCAGGACAGGTCGCAACCTTTTACCACCCGCAAAAAGGGAGTATCGCATCGCCTGATGGATGCTTGGGGGGTAGAGGTCCGCTGGCGGTGTCAGGATATCGAGTCGTTTCTCGACATCTTCTGATATTTCCGCAAAGTAGCTATTAAGCGGCATCTAAAACGGAGCGTCCCCGGTCGGGTCGTCCATCGGTTCCGTGGCGGGCGCTCCATCCCGGTCTTTTACCAGTTTCTCTATCTTCTTTTCCGCAAGGTCGAGTTTCTCCCGGCAAACCTTCGCCATGCCGTTCCCCTCCTCGAAAAGCGCGATAGCTTTCTCAAGTTCCAGGTCACCCTGTTCGAGCTTGTCCACTATGGTCTCGAGCCTTTTGAGGGCCTTTTCAAACGGGACTTCTTCTTTTTTTTCCATAACCCTCACAGTCTACCACTAAATTTTTATCCGTTGTATTCCGGGACCGTATCGCCACAAACATACTTGATAAGTCGTTTGACCTGATGGCTGTACCCGAACTCGTTGTCGTACCAAACATAGATAACGGCGTGGTTCTCCCGGACGATCGTCGCCAGACTGTCTACGATCCCAGAATAGACCGATTTCCCCAGGTCGGCGCTTACTACAGGATAGATCGTATAGTCGATCTGTTTCTGCAATTTCGAGTGGACCGCCGATTTTCGGAGGAACTCGTTAAGTTCCGCAAGGCCGACCGGTTGTGAAAACGCAAGATTCAGAATCGCCAGCGAGACGTTGGGAGTCGGCACCCGTACCGAGTTGCCGGTCAGCTTTCCCGCATACTCAGGAAGCACTTTGGCTACCGCAGAGGCGGCGCCGGTGGTGGTAATCACCATGTTCATGGGAGCGGCCCGTCCCCTCCTGTCGGCGTTGTGAAAGTTATCGAGCAGGTTCTGATCGTTGGTAAAGGAGTGGATCGTCTCTATATGGCCCGACTCCACGCCATACTCGTCACTCAAGACTTTCAGCACGGGTGAGACAGCGTTGGTGGTGCAACTTGCGCACGATATAACGCTGTCCTTGCAGTTTCCCTCATGGTTCAAACCGTAAACGATATTCGGAATATCCCCCTTGCCGGGAGCTGTCAGGATCACTTTTCTCACAACCCCGCTAAGGTGTTGTGATAACCCCTCCCGGTCACGCCACCTGCCGGTGTTGTCGACCACTACAACGTTTTCGTATCCGTATGAGGCGTAATCAAGCTCATCAAGGTTGTTTGCAAAGATAAATTTTATCCGGGCGCCGTTTACGATCAGTTCCGAGTTTTCCGGGTCTTCGCGGATTATGCCTTCAAACGTGCCATGGATCGAGTCGTGTCTCAACAACTCAGCCCGTTTGACCAGATCTTTCGCTCCACCTTCACCGCGAACCACCACAGCCCTGATTCTGAAGAACCGTCCTGCGCCTGTGGTCTGGACCAGAAGACGCATCAGGACACGACCTATCCGCCCAAAACCGTACAACACCACGTCTTTGGGTCTCTCCGGCCCGGCGTCGGTATTAAAGAAAATATCGGGCAACTCCGACCTGATAAACTGTTTGGCGGATGGAAATTTCTCTTTTTCGTGGCTGTAACGGAGAACCAGCTTACC
Organism: Nitrospinaceae bacterium; assembly: GCA_029261405.1. Classification (GTDB taxonomy): domain Bacteria; phylum Nitrospinota_A; class UBA7883; order UBA7883; family JAJDBK01; genus JAJDBK01. The sequence goes on along the minus strand of JAJDBK010000047.1, from coordinate 53,487 downwards.
CAGGTCGATCTTGCTTAAGGCAAGGCCCATGCCGCTAACAGCATCGAGCAAATCCTTATAAACCTGGATTTCCAGAGTCTCGCCACTTATCAGGTTTCCCCGCTCAATGATCTTCAGAACGGAGAGGGGCGTTTCGTTTATCAACGATTTCCCGAACACCTTTATCTCGATTCCCTGGCGGTTGAATAACTCACCCACCACAGGCGCCATATAATAGGCCACCATCTCCCGGTCGATCCAGCCGGTATAAGCGTCATCAGTCATCGTTAAACCTCACAGCATGTTAGCTATATGGATGTATGTACTTCCGTTTCTGGAAACGTATCACCGGAATATCGATTTCCGGGACCGTATTATTCAGCTCAAGTTCAATCTCATCGTCTGGAGTAAATGGCTCTGTCAGGAAACAGAGCCTGAAATAGAGTCTCTTTTCCTGTTTTACATTCAGCGACTCTGCGCTTTCATCCACAAATTCCCACCTTCTTTTGGCCTCGTCAATTTTGCGAAAGGTTTTTACACTCTTTACCTTGCGGTACTCCTTGTTGACCAGAAGTAGAGCCAGCCCCGGCTTTATTGTGATGTCGCGGGACTTCGGAGAGAAATCAACGGTGATACAGCGCTCGATTTTTTTGGTAGACGGTTTTCTCGCTTCATTTTTATCAACGGAAACCGGGACCATTGGGATGCCGATACCGACCCAGACCTCGTTTGACGTGGCCACAGCGTTATAGAGGTCTACACGGATGCGGATGTCGCCAAGATCAACAACCTGCATTTGCCGGGTTTCAGTCTTAGTTCTGGCGGTAGGTTTGCTGGTTGGTGGATCGCCAACATAAGGGGCGCTGAAAAATCCCTTTCGATACCCTCCGCACGCGCAAAGAGATACCACAAGAAGAACCGAAACCAAAAGTCTGTATTTTCGCATAATCAATCCAAAAAAGCCGTTCCAGCATACCATTTGCCACGCGATAACGCATTCATCCGGTTATTTTGCGCCCGCGTTTACCAGAGCCTTTACTATACCTGAAGAGCGGTTCTTCTTCGCTATTTCAAGTGCGGTCCAACTTCGAATTTTTTCGCCGTCAGGACTCAGTTCGAAACTGCGCAAATTGGGGTCCGCTCCGTTTTCAAGAAGCGTCCTGACAGACCTTTCGTCCTCCCGGAAAGCGGCGTGGATGAGGGGTGTATAGCCTGCAATATCCCGGGCGTTTGGTTCGGCGCCCTTTTTTATCAATATGTCGATGATCTCGTGGTGGTTACACTGTATCGCATACATCAGGCCTGTTACCCCCCATCTGTCCGATCCGTTCACGGCGCCTCCCGCAGAGAGAAGGAGTCGAACCAGAGCGGTGTCACCCTTCAGGATCGCCCAGCCGAACGCCGTCCTTCCTTTGTTATCCATGGCGTGAATGTCGGCCCCGCTATCGAGCAACATCTGCGTGATCTTCTGATTGGCCGAATAAGCGGCGCCCATCAATGCTGTCTTTCCTTCGATATTACGGATAGACAGATCGGCGCCGGAATCGAGTAGAAACCTTACGACCTCCACTTTCCCTCTATTACCGGCCCAGGAGAGAGCGGTCATTCCGAACGAGTTTACTGCGTCAATATCAGCCCCCGCCACGACAAGTTTTTTCACAGTGGCAATCCGCCCTGCGCGAGCCGCCATTATCAGGGGTGTGTCCCCTTTCCCGCCCCGGCTTTCCGCTCCGGCGATAAGGAAAGACGCGCATATAACCTGCGAAACCAGAAGCAGTGTTGTGGAATAAAAGTTTATCTGTCGCATCAGGGTTTAACCACCAAAATAGAGGGACGAAACAATATGCAATACAAGAAACACAACGAGGATCATGGTCAGGGTCCGGTGAACCTTTCGCCACTTTGCCATTGTATCTGATAACGCAGTGTCTACAACCCGCTTATCCTCCACTTCATCTTCAGAGATCTCCTTTCCCGTCAGTTCATCTCTGCTTTTTCTTATCCTGTTTTTGACCGTGGTGAAAATAATTCGTCCAGCGAATCCACTTACCACACAGAGCAGGTAATATAAAAACGTGAAACTGGCTATAGAGGATCTGAAGTAAAAACGGGTATGTAGCAGGATAAAAACGACTCCCAATACGGCGAGAACCTGGTGCGCGTCGAGCCAGTCTTTCTGCATCAACGGAAACGCTGACCAGTTTTTTTTAATCACATATCCGGCAAGAGAGAGTATTGCCATCAACACCCCTATACTCCCCATGGAATGCACAAGCAGATGGAAATCACTTCGTGGCTGATTCAACAGCCTGTCTATCATGATCTCGCTAACAACTGTAATGACAAGGGTCAACGCCAGTATCATTAACAGGATAGGTAGCCGGGAGAACCTCCTTGCCCGCTGATTCAAATTCGCCTCCATGCGCCAGATATTTTCGGGAAATATATTAAACCGCATCTCCCGGACAAAAGTTTACGATTAATCATTCGTACATCTTCATGAACAGGTCCCTGAGCCGATATTTCTCGCCGGAATCGCCCGATCTGGCTGAATGCTCCGTCCCCGATTTATGGCAATCGTTGCATGATGTCAAGACCTCGGTTATCCCATTATCAACATGAAGTTTGATAACTTCGGGTGATGAGTGATGATGGCATCCTGAATAACAGTCGGCTTTATCGAGAGACTCCGGGTGACAAACGACGCACTTGTTATTGTAATATTTTGCGCCGTGTTGAATCGGGAATGAGTGCTCTATTTTTATCGATCCCCACTTTCCGGTGTGATGGCAGGAATCGCAACCCTTTGTGGTTTTATGGTGATCCTGGTTGAAGCTGTGGCACTCGGAGCATATCTTTTTCTTTTCCCTTTTATGGCGAAATTTTTCGCTCTTCCATTTCGTAAAGCTGTGACAGTTTATGCATTTCACCCGTGTTTTAAAATGATAGCCGGGTAATTCGTGACAATCCGTACATGGGCTGGATGAGTCCACGCCTTGATGGGAATACCAGGCCAGTTTCCAATTACTCATCAGGTGACAGGTACTGCACTCTGGTTCGTTAGTCTTCGCGTGACCCGGATTCATCGCGTGACAGTCGGTACAACTACTGTACGGTTTTACAAAAGAGTGAGGAGCCACGAATGTCACCTTCCCTTTGGCGCCCACATGTTCGCTGTGACAACCCATACACCCCTTGTCAAGGAGATGACCTTTGAAAATCCCCGCTCTTTTATTCCAGAAAATATCGTCGTGACAACCGGATGATACACACGTTTCGCCCCGGGGCTGGGTAAAGGGGAGATGGCAGGCGGAACACTCTTTTATCCCGGCGTGCACAGGGGACCTCGCGCCCGGAGCTAACAGATGTTGGGGATAAGATAACGCCGTTACCACTACTGTAGACAGGAGCAAAACAAAAAGCGCTATTTCAGGTTTCGTGGCCCACGGCTCTATCGATTGTTTGTCCATATTCAGCAGTTTTGAGGAGTCAGCGTCAAACGCCCACGCATCTTCTCCCCACCAGAAAGACGCGGTTAAAAGAGAGGTCGAGAAGACCCTCTGTATTCGCCACCCCGGATAGAACCGACCGCAAGATAGCCCTGAATCGGGCCTTGTATGAATCGTCTATGGGAGTGTCGTAGCGCGCGTCTGCGAGGTAACCTATAGCGGCTCCCGATTCGAAAACATCCATGGCTTTTTCAATGGTAACCCGATGTTTGACGGAGACGATTCTGACCATTTCCGTAATCAATGCGCCCCGCTCAAGCCAGGCGCCATACATCTCTTCTGTCTCCAGAAAAAACCACGGGTTTTTATATCGGGTGAAGATCGGCCCCGCAACTTCATCCTGCGCTATCCTTTCGGTGGCGGCGATAAAAACCGGGCAGTAGGCGCTTGTCGCCGGAGCCTGGGCTACAAATGTTCCGTCGATTCTCAATGCTGTTCCGATTTTTTTTATGGCGGTGTCGGGATCGGTGAACCATTGGAGGGAGGAGTTTGAGAAGACCACGTTAAACTCTTCTTCACACACAACGGCGTCGACTGAACCGTTTATGAAACTTGCGCCTTCGATATTTTTCCCTCTCGCCACATCTATCATGCCCGGTGACGGGTCTACGCCTGTCAGCCGACCCGATGTGATTCCGCGAAGTTTTTCCAGAAGGGCGCCGGTCCCGCATCCGATATCGAGGATATCGCTATCGTGTTTCAGATCCGCAAGGTCGATCAATGTCTGATGGTGGTCCGCCTGGACGAGACTTATCGTGTCGTAACGGCTCCCCACAGTGGAAAAATCACCGCTGGCGTTGGTCATATCATTTTCCGTTTATCCAGCGTTTTGCGCTTGTGAAAGGTTCGTTTTGTAATAGGTCGCCGGTTTGCCCGATATGGAAAACTCGCCTATCGCAAAAAGTTCCCGGTATTTTTCTGAAAGCCCTTCAAACGCGGCGGGGGTGACTAAAATCTCTTCGGCCCCGGCTTCGTCTTCCCCAAGCTTGGAGGCCATGTTCATCTCGTCACCGTAGAAACCTTCAACCGTTTTTGTGTCGAGCAGTTTTCCGTACCCTATACCGATACAGACGGAGAGACGTTCGTTCTCCGGGGAGGTTTTAAACTCTTTTTTCAAGGCGATATTGGCCTCGATAGCCGCTTTCAGGGCTGTTTGCGGGGTGTTAAACGAAGCGATTATGTTGTCTGCCTGACAGTGCAGGTATCCGCATCCATTCTCCTTGAACACCTGTGTATTAACACTTCTCATTCTCATAAGCGCAGAGAGAAAATGTACGATACCGAATTCTTTTGTTATCATCGTGAAACCGGACGAGTCGAGAACCAGAATAGCCTTGTTACATCCGAAAATTCGCCAGATCTTCTCTTTTTGCGTAACGGGGTCGCTATTTTGCCCCTGTAACCAGGTTATATGCTCAAAAAGGTTTCTTTCCACGACTTAATCTCCTCACTGAATATCAGGTGTCCTGCGCAGTTGCAGTCGCTGGCGCCAAAGCGGGGATATGCGATTTTACCATCCACAGACCGTATGACCCTTTCGGCCAACGAGCATTCCCCCTCGTCAATACCAGCCAATGTAACGCCGATGAACCGGCAATGCCGTCGTATATAGTCAATGTGCCATTGTAATGGTTTTTCGCGGCGTTTGTGGCGTTCGATTCTTTTGCGAAGGTTTTTGCTGGCGCTTCCCACGTATAGATAACATCCTGGTTGGAACTCGATAACACCCAGTTTGCCGATCCTTATCCGCTTCTTTCGGCCAAGGCGCAGGGTGACAACGTAGAGGCCGGAGTCTGTAATCAGGGGATCAGGTATTTGATGGCTACAAATCCGAGGATTACCAGAATTCCGACTGCCCATGAGATGATAGTTATGTACCTGTCAATAAAATCCTTGATCTTGTCGCCGTAATAATAGAGCAGAACCCCTTCAGCCATGAAACGAAATCCTCTGCCAACAACGGAAGCGAGGAGGAAGGTGGCGAAATTGACCTTGAACGCTCCGGCGGCGATGGTGAATACCTTGTATGGTATGGGTGAGACTCCGGCCACAAGCACCACCAGCGCATTATATTCATCGTAGAGAGCCTGAATAGTGGAGTATTTTTCGAGCAGACCATAAAACTCTATTATCTTGATCCCTATCGAGTCGATGAAGAACATGCCGATGGCGTAACCCAAAGCGCCGCCAATCACCGATGCGACCGTGCATATAAAGCCGTACCAGATGGCTCTTGAAGGTTTCGCCACCCCTAGCGCCATGAGAAGCGGATCTGGCGGTACGGGGAAGAAGGAGGATTCGATCAGGGCCAGAAAGAACAATGCCGGTGAACCGTATGGAGTGTCGGCCCAGGAGAGGGTCCATCTGTAGATCCGTGTCATTACCCCTGTTCGGGGTGTTATTTCGCTCGAAGTCATCGGCGTATTCTACAGAACGCTTCGCATCTGTCAAATAGAACGATATACTGTAGCGACTTTTATTTGCTCACAATACTCTGCGGTCGGAAGAACATGGCTTTAGACGGTTTTAAGGAAGAGTGCGCTGTAATGGCGGTGTATGGTCACAAAGAGGCGGCCAACCTGACATACCTTGGTCTCTACGCCCTTCAGCACAGGGGGCAGGAGGCGGCGGGAATAGTCTCCAGTGATACAAAGCGGCACTACTCCGAGATAGGTCTTGGACTCGTTTCGGAGATTTTTAACGGTGAGCGGATTGAACGGCTGAAAGGTGAGATATCCATCGGCCACAACCGTTATTCGACCCACGGCGCTTCGATGTTAAAAAACGCACAGCCGTTTGCAATAAATTACTACAAAGGCCCGCTCGCTCTGGCCCACAATGGGAACCTTGTCAACGCCGACATTATCAGAACCGATCTGGAGAAACATGGTTCGATTTTCCGGTCCACCATGGATTCGGAAGTCGTTATCCACCTGATCGCCAAGAGCCGCGAAACCCGGTTGCAGGATCAGGTGGCCGACGCTCTCTCAACGGTGGAAGGCGCGTATTCCCTTGCCATTATGGGCGAAAACGAATTGATCGTTGCAAGAGACCCGCACGGTTTCAGACCCCTTGTCATGGGACGGCTCGATAACGCCTATGTCTTTGCATCGGAGACGTGCGCTTTCGACCTGATCGACGCCACTTTCGTGCGGGAGGTAGAGCCGGGTGAGATCATAGTGGTCAACGAAGAGGGAATGGTGAGCCTCACCCCGTTCGCCAAGCAGGAGCCAAAACACTGTATTTTTGAATATATCTACTTCGCCAGACCCGATTCCAACATTTTCGGCGCCAACACGCATAAGGTGAGAAAAGAGTTCGGTAAACAACTGGCGCTTACCGCTCCGGTGGAGGCCGATTTTGTGGTTCCGGTACCCGATTCGGGCATTGTGGCGGCTTTGGGGTACGCCGAGCGGGCCAAAATCACCTATGAGAAAGCGATCATCAGGAACCACTACGTCGGGCGGACTTTCATCGAACCGGTCCAGTCGATCCGCCATTTTGGTGTGAAGATCAAACTTAACCCGATCCGGGAGTTGATCAAAGGAAAAAGCGTTGTCCTGGTGGACGACTCTATAGTGAGAGGCACCACCTCCCGCAAGCTGGTAAAGATGGTCCGGGACGCAGGGGCGAGAGAGATTCACGTCCGCATATCGTCACCCCCTACGACACACCCATGTTTTTACGGGATCGACACTCCGACCCGCTCGGAACTGATCGCCTCCACTTACAGCGTGGAGGAGACCCGGCAGTTTCTGGGGGCCGACTCCCTTGCGTACCTGTCGATAGAGCGAATGTTAAACGCCGTGAAGGGTAGGGAGAACCATTTTTGCAAAGCGTGTTTCGACGGTGAGTACCCGGTAGAGACTCATGTAACCGAATCACAGACTAGTCTGATGGACATTCAACCAACAGCCCACGTCACGGCAAACCAGGGTTTAAAGAAACCCGCCTGACTACAGGAGGCGCCTGCCAAAGTGGCCTTCTTTCATAATGAGGGCAACTAACAGAGCATTGAAGTCGGTTGTCCTCCGGCCCCTCCCCAGGGGTCCACTAAGTCCGACCTTGACACTACTTCGTCGTCCCCAAAGTCACGCCCTTATCTCTCCTGTGAAATTATAGTAATATTAGCATAATGCGCACGCTACTATAATATACCATAACAGCCAGCCACGGACAGACCCCTAAGGTTGCGGTTAGCGCCCACCTTTACTCAAAGGAAGGAGGACGGAAAAGGTGGTTTTTCCCGAACTCGTCTCCGTGGCAAGCTCGCTTTCGACATCGATAAAACCGTTATGTTTTTTCACTATCTCAATACAGTTGGAGAGGCCCAATCCTGTCCCGTTCTCCGATGTGGTGTAGAGAGGGTCGAAGATACCGTCGATCTTGTCGCCGGGGATGCCGCAACCGTTGTCCGTAACAGTCATGACACCGTATCCACCGCTCGAGAAGACTTTTATCTCCACACGGCTGGCGCCGGCGTGGGTGGCGTTATCGACCAGGTTGTTAAAGACCCTGTTAAGGTAAAGTTCGTCCACATCAATCAGAAGGCCGTTAACCATCTCTCCGAGGACGACCTCCTTTTTGGAATCGTACTGCACGGAGTGAACATAATATCGGGAGACCAGGCTTGCCAGGTCCTGGGTAACGATGTTCATATCGCCGGTTTTAAGAAAGTGGAGTACCGAGCTTCTCATCTGCTCGATCTTTTCGCCCGATTCGTATATCGCTTTGGCTAACGACTGTACCTCTTTCGGGCCAGTGGTCATGATATGCTCCGAGAGTCCCTTTATAAGGTTGATGTTGTTTACCAGGTCGTGGAGCAGGCCGGAAAGATAGCCGCCGATGAGGGCCATTCTTTCGCTCTTGATCTTGTGCCTGACCACGCCAGTTTGCGGGGCTATCAGGATGGCGTAATTACCATTGAGCAGGCTCCTGAAACCCTTGATATGCAGATGTATATCTGTGCCGTTAATGGTTAGAAAAGTATCTCTTTTGTCTCCCGGGTGAATTTCAAATTCCACCCCTTGCTGGACCAGCTTTTCTATATAACCGATTATTATTCTTCTGGCGCTCTCGCTCATGATTACAAGTTTGCTGTTCTTGAGGTATTCCACAATATTGACAGGATAATCCCCCTTCTCCCCCTTGATTTCTTCGGCCGAGAACTCTATCCCGATTATCGTAGAGACCTTTTTTTCCCTTCCATCGCCCCGCAGTTGACTGATGTCATATATGTTTCCCTCTTCGTTGACCAGAATCAGAAGCGGAGCTAGGCCCGGTTTGTGGTCCGAAAAGTTCTCTATAATCGACTCTCTATTTTCCATTAATCAAAAATCCTGATAATTGAAGCTTTTTTGGCAGAATACTCTTTATTCTCCGAAATGTCGTAGAATACACTGTTGTAACATGGACCAAAATATCCAATATGTTTCCGATACAGTATGGTAACTTACCAGATCGACAAACGTCCATCAGGAGTGTAGCCATTAGCATGGAGAGTCATGGATAACGAAGAGACGGCGGGAAAACCGGTCGCTTTGGCCGTCGATGACGAGGAGAGCAATCTTCTTGTCCTGAAAATGCCGATGCGAAAGGAGGGGTACCACCTGATAACAGCCAGTTCAGGTCAGGAAGCCCTCGAAATACTATCCACCACCCGCGTGGATGTGGTTCTGCTCGACTGGATGATGCCCGGAATGTCAGGTATCGAAGTTCTACAGAAACTTAAAGCGAGTGAAGAACTCAGATCGATTCCGGTCATCATGGTGACAGCCTTGAGTTCACCCGAGTCTATCAAGGCGGGGCTTCATGCGGGCGCCAACGATTATGTCACCAAACCGATCAACCGGGTCGAACTGCTGGCCAGGGTCGCCGCAAGTGTCCGGGAGAGCAAGCTTTCCGAAAAATTGAAAAAATCGAACGCCGAGCTTAAGGAACTGAACGGAGAACTCGAAAAGAAAACCCGGTTCATCAGGTCCGTTTTCGGAAGATATATGTCAGACGAGGTTGTGGATAACCTGCTGGAGTCGTCCGATGGGCTCAAGCTCGGCGGAGACAAAAGAAAAGTTACGGTGGTCATGAGCGATCTACGTGGTTTCGCCGTTCTTGCCGAGAAATGGCCCCCTGAGAGTGTTGTGGAGATGCTCAACGACTACTTTGAAGTGATGACTGAAGTTATCGTCAAACATGGCGGTGTCATCAACGACTTCTACGGTGACGCCCTGATGGTCCTTTTCGGCGCCCCGATTCTCCGGGAAGACGACACGATTCGCTCCCTGGCATGCGCTATTGAGATGCAACTTGCGATGAAAAAGGTGAACGATAGCAACGCGGAGAAAGGGTTCCCCGAACTCTCCATGGGGATCGGAGTTAATACAGGTGATGTTATCGCAGGTAACATCGGCTCTTCAAAACGGGTCAAGTACGCCGTGGTAGGAGGGACGGTCAACCTGGCCTCCCGTATAGAGTCGTACACCGTTGGCGGGCAGATCCTAGTATCCCAGTCTACCTTCAACGACGCATGGCCAATGGCCAAGATGAGAAATAAAATGCAGGTGGCCTTAAAAGGGATCGACGAGTCGGTGACGATTTACGATATCAAGGGGCTTGGTGGAGAGTATGATATCCACCTCCCTGACGACACGGACGAGCCGGTCGATCTGGCGCGCGCCATCAAGGTGGAGTTTACCGAACTGCTCGACAAGGTCGCCGATGGACCGTTTGAGCCGGGAGAGATTGTGGCTCTCGCCCATAATAAGGCGGTACTGAAAATGGAGCGGGAGGTTGCGCCGCTAAGCAACCTGAAGCTCAGGCTAGGTCTGGACAGGCAATCGTCCGAAACGGAGTGTTTTTATGCGAAAGTAGTGAAAACAGGCCACCCGGAAGAAAACTCCTGTCTGCTACATTTTACGTCGCTTACAGGCCGTGTCGAGACACTGCTCAAGGAAGCGCTGGCAGAATGACAGAACCGTTACTCTTCGGTGGTCTCGTAGTCGATTTTCACCGCCGAATCGCACATCTCCTTTATCAGGCCGATGACTGCAAGATGATCCGGGTGGAGGGCATATACCTCCACGTCCTCCATTGAACTAAAAAGGGTGTTTAATACCATGTCGTATGAATTCTCCTTGAGACCCACGTCTGTGGCTACCTCAATAGAGCGCACCTGTGAAATTTTCCCCTTCAGTTGATACAACTCTTTTGCCAGAAAATCTTTTCCGGTTACATCAACTTCTTTCTTGAACCTGAAAAACACTATGTGTCGTATCATTGTACCTATAACTCTTTTTATGTTGAACTTGGTCAGGATAATTCATGAAGGTTCCATTACAACGGTGGCTGGGCCACTGCCATGGTGGCTGGGCCACTGCCATGACATACCACAGCGCCACCTTTATTACATACATTCATGAACCACCTGGGTTAACCACTTTCAAGTGATTGAAAGATATTATGGTATAATCAGGGAAACATCAACAGCCCATCTGACATGAGCGATATTGTACAGGCCGAAGCAAAAGAGCTGATAGATTCGATAGACCAGATGGCGGCGTTATCCCCTGCGGCCACCAAAATAATATCGATCTCCAGCAATCTTAACGCAGAGCCTGCCGATCTGGTAAACGCCATCAATATGGATCCGCTATTGATGGGCAAGGTTTTAAAGCTGGTCAACTCGGCCTATTTCGGGTTGGGCAAAGCTATTGTTTCACTACAAAGGGCCGTGATCCTGCTCGGTTTTAACACCATAAAAAATATCGCCCTTTCAGCGGCCATGACAAGTTCCATCAACGTGCAAAGCTCCTTTAAAAGTTTCAACAACGAACAGTTCTGGGAACATAGTGTGGCCTGCTCGATCCTGGCAAAGGCGATGGCAAAAAAAATGGCAATACCGGCTATAGAGGTTGAGGAGTATTTCGTGTCGGGGCTGATGCACGATATCGGAAAGGTGGTCCTCATTTCAAAACACGCGGTGGTATGTGAAGAGATATATGAACAGGCGTCGTTTGGTAAAACAGTGGCGGTGGAGCTTGAAGAGGAGCGTTTCGGGATATCCCATGCGACTCTTGGCGCCAGGATTGCCTCGAAATGGCGATTCCCGGAAACCATGTGCAATGCCGTAGAATTCCACCACACCCCCGAAAAGGCGCCTGACGACAGAAAAAAAATGGCCTATTCGATACATTTTGCCAACAAAATGGCGCATAATCTCAAAATCGGTATTGAAACATCCTCGGATCTTGATACTATCTCCGATGAGGCTATGGAGGGATTTCCGCTCTCCCCTTCAGATATGGATGAATTAACCGAGGATCTGCCGAAAGCTGTCGAAGAAGCGAAGTCTTTCCTGCGTGGGTCCAGATAGGTGTATTGAAGATGGAAATAAAGTTTTGGGGTGTCAGGGGGTCGATCCCTTCTCCGGGACCGAATACCGCTCAATTCGGTGGAAACACTCCATGTGTCGAAGTAATCAACGAAGGTGAGCCGCTTATCATCCTTGACGCGGGTACCGGTATCCGCAAGCTGGGCATGGATATTTTAAAGCGCCCGGATATCAAGGATATCCACCTTTTCTTCTCACACACCCACTGGGACCATATCCAGGGACTGCCATTCTTCACTCCGTTACTGATACCGAAGTACGACATCACGCTGTACGGCCCGGTCCACTACTCAAAAAACCTGGAGCAGATTCTCTCCCAGCAGATGGAATACACCTATTTCCCTGTGCGGGTGGAGGAACTGGCGGCGAAGATATCGTTCAACGACATTATCGAGCAGGAGATCACCATCGGCGAAGATGTGAAGGTGACAACAAAATTTGTCAACCATCCCGTGGTATGCCTTTCATACAAGATCGAGAAGGATGGCAAATCGTTCGTCTACATGACCGATCACGAGCCGTATCGCAACCTTTTTGCCGACGCCGACGAACTGAGCTGTGAAGAGGGCCGTCAGGTGGCCAAGGATCAGAACGAAGCCCTGGTGGAGTTCGTCAGGGGCGTTGACATATTCTGCGTTGACGCGCAGTACACCGCAGAGGAATACGATCCGTCCAGAATAGGGTGGGGCCACTCCTCCACCATAGCCTCCTACGACCTTGCACGGGAAGCGGGGGTCAAGGAGATGATAATCTTCCACCACGATCCCGACCGGTCCGACTCCGACCTGCAAAAAATGCTCAGCAACCTGCACGATATTTCGTGGAGCCCTGACCAGGATAACGTTCCCGTGCGTCTTGCGCGGGAGCAATTCAACATCCATCTTTAATAACGGTTCATCGTAAATTGCCAACTAGTCCAAAATATCGCCCGGAATGGGTGAAAGCTGTCCGTCGTACTTTCCTTACCGGTCTTCTGGTAAGTCTGCCTCTGGCCATCACGGCGGTTGTTTTTGTTTTCATATTCAGAAGTCTCGACAACCTGTTGGGTCCTCTGGTGATGGAGATTCTTGTGCTCGTCGGCATCCCGGGGGCGGCTGGGTATACGTTGCCGGGTGTTGGGGTTATCACCACGTTGGCCCTCGTTTTTGGCGTGGGGGTTTTTACAACCAACTATCTGGGGCGGAAACTGTGGGATTTGGGCGAGCGGATCGTCACCCAGATCCCGATTATCAGAACGGTATATATCGGCGCAAAACAGGTCATCGACACCTTCTCCACATCAAACACACAGGCGTTCTCGAAAGTTGTCATGCTCGAATATCCACGCCACGGTATCTACTGTCTGGCGTTTATCACGGGTGGCACCGAAGGGGAGGTTCAGGCGAATGTGGGCCGGAACCTTGTGAACATTTTCGTTCCGACAACTCCGAACCCGACATCCGGTTTTCTTTTGATGATACCGAAAGATGACGTTATCGAGCTTGAGATGAGTATCGAAGAGGGGATCAAGATGATCGTGTCGGGCGGTATAGTCACACCGGATTACATCCCGGTGGACGCAAAGAATGTTGATGGGGACGATAAATAACCCCGGCCCCTGATAATGGTCAAAACTCAGGTTCGGGAGCTTTTCTACTCCAAAACGCAAAAAAGTATCTGGTTTAACCGGGTACTGCTTGCCGTTAATGTTCTGGCGATTTTTCTTTTTCTTCTCGATCCGGCGTACGAACACGGCATTGTCGTTCATTACCTCGAATTTTCGTTCGGCGTTTTCTTTCTGGCGGAATATTTTCTCAGGCTCTGGATCGCTCCTCGACGGATGTCGTATGTTTTCAGTCTACTCAGTCTGGTCGATCTGATCGTTATCGTTTCGTTGTTTGCGCCACTGGCGTTAGGTGAATATGCGTTCTTGAGGGTGGCCCGGTCGCTCAGGATCTTGCGGACATACAGGGTATTGAAGAGTCTGCACACCGACGAGGATACCTGGTTCAACCGTAACGAGGAGATCATCACCGGCACGGTCAACCTGATAGTTTTTGTCTTTGTGATGACCGACATCGTTTATGTGATGCAGGTGAAGATCAACGACGGAATCAATTCTTATATCGACGCTCTGTATTTTACGTTGACGACGCTGACCACAACAGGGTTCGGCGATATAACACCAGCGGGCCAGGAGGGGAAACTGCTGGCGATCCTGATAATGGTCTTCGGCATAACGCTCTTCGTGAACCTCGCCCGGAGCCTTTTTTCACCGAAAAAGGTCAGGTTTTTGTGTACCGACTGCGGCTTAAAGAAACACGATCCGGACGCCAGCCATTGCAAACATTGCGGTAAAATCATATTCATAGAGACCGAAGGAGGGTAACAGCCTGTCAAATTCCTCTTCGTATGCCACAATATTGGGTGTATGATTTTACCGTATCGTAAGGGGAAGCGGCTTTTTGAATGATAAGGTGTCCTGTATGGCGCCGCCATAGCAAAAAGCTGGTGGTAGCTCCACACCTTACAGGAACCACTGTCAGGTCAATTCCGTTGCTGTACTTCGTTTCAATTGTAGCAACACCAAAATATTATTGTTCTTACAAAGACCACTCCTCATAGTCAGGATGATACTGTCACACATGAAATCTCGAGAAAAAGAAGCCTTGATTATCCGGCAAGCCAATCGCGCGTCAGCGGTTGGGAAGCTGATGTTGGGTGAATATGATGACTGGTATGATTTTCTCAAGGCGGATATTGAGGATTTGGAATCTCTGCCACGAAGAATGTTGAAAGCTCGTAAATCTGATATTAAGAAACGGTTATCTGGTGAGATCGGAAAATTCTGTGGCAAGAACTTCGTCGGGATGAACCAACCCAAACTGTCTTCTCTTTATGAAAGAATTAAAGCAGACCGTGGGCTGGAAATGTCTTTGGAATGTTTTGAAGTGGAATTCGCAAAGATTAAGACTGAAGTCCTGCGCGGTCATCCTAAACACGCCACGGTTGAAATATCACTTTGGGGGCTTAAATTCAAATACCCTGAACATTTTTTTGCAAATGATATTGTAGAATCATTGACCATCATTCAGCGAACAGAAGAGAACCTTGATAGTTTCAAGGAAAAAAATCACGCTAAGCTTAAAGATGAAGCAGAAAACTTGTCAAAGCTGTTAAGTGAGCATTTTTTTGCTTCTCGTATATGTATATTGTGCTGTTTTAATCTTGTTGAGGCGTTTCTAAATGGGCTCGCGTGGGACTTTTCAAAAGATGAAAAAAAAATGCTCGCCTTGTCGAATAACCAGAAGAAAATAATACAAGACGGATCCATACGGAATAAACTGCTGAAATATCCAGATATTATAGGGGGTTCTCAGCTCTGGACAGAACAAGACGATCCAGTTAAAAGCTTTCTGGAAAAAGTGAAACCCTATCGAGACTCATTAGTTCATCCCTCTCCTTTCAGCGCTCCTGAGAAATTTGGAGGTTATGACAAACTCCAATATCTTTATAGAATTGACGCTGAAAAAGCTAAGGACACTGTGTCAATAATAACCAAGCTGATCCAGGCTCTCATGGAGCATATCTATGGTCAAGAAGCAAAGCAACCAGAGTGGTTTCAGGATTTTACTCAAGCAGTTAAATTTACATAGATATTGGAGAAACAAAGCATCTTGAAAGCGCTCATCTGAACGGCGGCTTATATAACAACAAGACATAATCCCCAAAAGTCTTCAATCCCGAAGCCCATAGAATGATAAACGCTGACGAATAGAAATAACCACTCCCATCTCCCCCCGCAGTTTGCAAATATTGCGTTGTAAACCTACAATACTTCATTGCGGTCAACGTCTTGCGTGGGTGTTGGCGATTCTTCACTTTTGCGGGTTCTGGTATGACGGAAAAGGGCGACAAGAAAAAGCTTCACGATTATATGGCCAAGCGGATTAATTCCGTCAAGACTGAGGCTTTTGAGTTTAGCGAAGTAGTCAAAAAGAAACCTCGGGAACGGAATCCTTACGAGGCTGAGACACGCGATTTCTTTGTGGAAGACGATCCATACGCAAACAAATCCCCTTCAAAGTCTTCCGGCGGGAGACTCAACGTCGCGCCCGACGGCATCGTCATCATGAACAGCAAAGGGATTGTCGAATACGTCAACCCGATGTTCCTGAAAATATTCGGCTACAAAAATGATGAGGCTGTAGGCCATTCGGTCGCCACCATGATGACCTACAAAACCCAGAGAAGCGGCGAAATTGATTTCTACCAGCTCCTCTCCTTAGTCAACGCAGGTGGTGTCTACCGTGACGTTCACGGTATCAGGAAAAACGGCGACTGTTTCCCCATCCATCTATCCATCGGGGAGATGAAACTGGGGAACGAAAACAAATATGTCGGTGTCGCCCACGACATAAGTGAACGGAGAGCCTACGAAGAAGAGATGAACAAGATACGCGATGGCATGAACAAGGCGCAAGCGTTAGCCCATGTCGGACACTGGGATCTTGATCTGCACTCCAACGCCATAACCTGGTCGGACGAACTGTTCAACATCCTCGGACTCGACAAAGCGACCACCAAACCGACACTGTCGGCCATAGTGGAGTCTTCCGCCCCGGAGGACAAAACGCCGCTCCTCGACGCGATCAAAGGTGTTATCCATACCAGAAAATCGAACTGTCTCGAATACAAAATCATCAGACCCGATCTTGGCAAACGGATGGCAAATGCGTTCATAGAGCTTTTCTACGATTCCCATCAGGTCCCCGCCAGAGTCATCGGAGCCGTGCAGGATATAACCGACCTCAAGGAGGCGGAGGATAAACTGACCGTCGCGTATAAGGTGTTCCACGATTCCGTCGAAGGCATCATGATTACCGATCAGGAGACGATCATGCAGTACGTCAATCCCGCTTTCACATCAATCACAGGGTTTTGCTCCGAAGAGGCTGTGGGCCAAAAGACCGGTATCTTGAAATCACACTACCACGACAGCGAGTTCTACAAGGGTATGTGGAAAGAGATTGTGCTAAACGGCAAGTGGCAAGGCGAGGTATGGAACAGGCACAAGGATGGCGCCGCATACCCGGCTTGGTTGTCGATAACGTCGGTAACAGGGGCGCGTGGCGAGACGAAGAACTATATCGGCGTTTTCCACAACATTACGGACATCGACAAAGGTAGCGCCCAGACCAAATATAACCAGTACCACGACGCCCTGACCGGATTGCCGAACATGATTCTGTTCAGGGACCGGTTTGAAAGAGCGTCATCTGTAGCTATTCGTAACAAGGAGGAGCTGTCGGTTGTGACTTTCCGGATCGACGATTTTGACGATATCAATAATGAACACGGTTTCAGGACTGGCGATCTGGTGTTAAAAGGGGTGGCGGAGATAGCAAAAGAGTCGGTCAGGAAATCTGAAACGGCGGCTAGAACCGGTATCTGCGAGTTCAAACTGTTACTTAACGAAACCGGAGATCATCAAGGCTACAAGATCGTATCGGACAGAATTACCGAGCGCCTCAAAACCCCGCTGGAACTGGAGGGGCAATCGCTTGCCGTCAACGTCTCCTTCGCCATTTCGAAGTTTCCGAGCGAAGGAGACGATTCGGTAATTATGCTCAAGCGGGCCTCCGAGGATTTTCCTGGTTAACCCTGTCCGCCTCCGGGTAGTGGAGGTGGTGGCGCCGTAGGCCCTGCGTTCGGCGTTGGTGGTGGCGCAAAAGTTTTCTTCTCCTTGTTCACCATCGACACTATGGCAAAAAGGGCGGCTCCGCCAACAGCCAGCAATGAAACCCCAAGTACCGGCCTGTAAATCACCCATGCGGAAGCCGCCGTGATAAATGAGAACGAAAACGCCAGAATACCCGCCACGAGACTTGCGGCGTTCTCCACCACCCGTCCCAAAACCGGAATGAAACTGGTCAGGGCCAGCATGGGAGACATGCACATCATAAGCCCGATGTACATCATGAAAAATCCGCCAACACGGATAGCCCATGTCAGCATGGTATTTCGTGTATGGGCCGCCTTGAACATGCTCTCGGCTGTATGGACACCATCATCAATCATCAGGATATCTGTGCCGTTGGTGGTGGTGTAGGCGGTGAGGGTGGAGCCGACCTGTTTTGCAAGCAGACTCATCGTATGGGGTCGCACCTGGGAGAAGGTGATTTTGTGGTCGCCGATCATCGGAGCGCCGGACGCTTTTCCAAGATAATATCCGTTGGGAATCAGATGCAAAAGCCCCTTCATCGACCCGGAGACGG
This sequence comes from Nitrospinaceae bacterium, assembly GCA_029261405.1. Lineage (GTDB taxonomy): Bacteria > Nitrospinota_A > UBA7883 > UBA7883 > JAJDBK01 > JAJDBK01. Next base: position 35,356 of record JAJDBK010000047.1, on the reverse strand, counting down.
CGGCCAGATTTTCGTCGGTGACGTTCAGATTGGAATAGAAATCTATCATGTCAATCAGGTTGCCACCCAGGGAGAACTCACCGAAAGTTACAATGCCAGCTTTTTGGGATTGACCTTCAACCCGAAACGAGCCGGGATTATTGTAACCTTTTTGCCTGAAACCGCCGGAATCTATCGTGGAGCTGGACCAGACTTTTTTATAACTGTATGTGGGGTTTTTATCCTCACTCCGCTTCTCCTCAACCTCCTCCCACTGGTACATCTGAACCGAACGTTTTAGCTTGATAGCGTTGGTCGAAATACCAAACATCTGATCTTGCAGTATGTCTTCGGTGACAACTTCGCCCGACGCATGGATCAGTTTGCCGGAGTTTGCCTGCTCGATAGTAGGGGCGGGAAGGGATATAACCAGTCCGGCGCCCTCGTCGAGCGCCCTTGCAGTCTGCACCGCCCGCCCTTCGTTAAGGAAAAGCAATGGAAACGCGCCCAGGAAAAGCCCCAGCCCAAGAATAATGCCGCCAAGACCGCCGCTTTTTTTGTTGTTACTCATATTTGTGTCCCCCGCTCATGGAGCTTACGAATAATAAAGAAAAAACAGTTGATTATAAGGGGGAAGAACTCAGTGAAGGTTTCTCCATTATCCCCTTTTGCGGCCTCCATGATAACACCATTCCAATTAAGGTCACTTATTTGATTTGGCGCCGTGATACCATTGCGAATATCCTGAGGCGCCCATTAAAACAATGAACAAATATATCTCCGAAACGAGAGGAACCTTCTGTCTGGTTTTCGCCGGAACAGGAGCGATCATGACAAACGAGCTGTATGGTGGCGTGGTAACCCACGTGGGGATATCGGCGACATTCGGCCTGATCGTCACAGCCATGATCTATTCGATCGGCAACGTATCCGGGGCGCATATCAACCCGGCTGTAAGTATCGCTTTCTGGACCGCTGGAAGGTTGTCGAAGACTGACCTGATTTATTACATCGCAGGTCAACTTGCTGGCGCCATTCTGGCCAGTCTGGTCTTGAAACTGATGTTCCCGGAGAGCGTCACCCTCGGCGCGACACTCCCTTCCGGGAGCGTGTTTCAGTCGTTTGTCATGGAGGTGATTCTGACCTTTATTCTGGTATTTGTGATATTCTCCGTATCAACAGGGGCGATGGAGAAGAGTAGTATTCAGTAGCCAGCGGGTGGAAAATAAACAAAACGTTAAAGAGCTTTTTAGTATGATCTCCGATTCCTCAAGCTTTAAACACCTGCCTTACAAACAGCAGCTCGCGTTAAAGTACAAAGGCAAACTTGCGCCTCTCGTAAAGAAATTTCCGGTTCTTTTTACCTGTTTTTCCGACAAAACCCTGGCGGGAAATATTCCCGATGTTCTGAAAAAAACCGGATTCGAGTGTCACAGTATTGTGAGTAGCGACAATACACAAGTATCGAAAAATCTTTTCACGAATCTTGATAAGGGGTATCTGGCGCTACTGCAATACCAGCCACCTCCAGGTAGGGGTAGTCTTGTTACCATGCTGAAAGGATTGTCCCTGATCCTGCCGGATGAATATCTGGAACGTGTCATACCCCTTATGATCGCCCAGCCATCCTTGAAAAAACAGCAGGAAATATTCCAGATTCTGGGGAACTACAACGTCCGGTACGCACTGTTTCTTTCACCCAATGCGGGGGTGGAAAGAAACTACGAGGAGTTGTTCGAAGGGTTGACCGGAATATGCGGCTTGATGAAAAACTTGCCTGTGGCGCCAGAGGCGAAAAAGGCTCCGGGGCCAGATACGGGACAAACAGAAAAATACCAGTCCCTGATCGCCATCGCTGAAAAAGCCATGACCGAGAGGAAATACCAGGAGGCTATCGACGCCTTTTCCATAGCCATCAACATAGGTAGCAACTACGAACTGCTGATTGAAAGGGGAGACGCCTACTACAGTCTGATGGATTATCTGCACGCCTTGAAAGATTACAGGGAAGCGGCTCTCCTTAAAAAAAGCTCGGCGGAACCTTATGCAAAGGTCGGGCTATGCTGTTTTTCCATGCTGAAAACCAAAAAAGGAAAGAAGGACCTCAAGGATGTACAGCGAATAGTTTTGATGGGGCTTACCAATCTTGAATCCGCCACTTCGACCATAACACGGATGGAGGAGGAACTGGGCCAGAACGAAACCATGCTAAAAGATCCATACCGTAACGTAGTGAAGGCGCTTGCTGAGATCGACAGTGACGATCTCGGTTTTGTGCAGGGAGCCGGAGAGCAGGTGGATGGCCTGACCAGAGCGGTCCTTGAAAAAACCGGCTCGGTAAATTGCCTTGATTCATCCACAAACCTCGATTTTCGCATCAACAGGGCTACACTGCTGGCGCGGCAAGGGGAGTATTCTATGGCGGAGAAGATTTTCCGGTTGGTCGCAAAAGAAGACCCGACGAAAGCAGGCCCTGTATTCAACAATTTTGCAAATGAACTTAACAAAGCCAAAGAGCACGGAAGAGCCTTTATGATATTTGTGGAGCTTATGCAGTACGATCTGGGTAACGAGGGAAAACAGGTGGTGATAGAAAACCTGAAGCAGACAGGTTTAATACTTGCCCGCAATTTTCGGGAAGAGGGCGATTATAAAAAAGCCAAGTCAGCTTATAAAAAGGTGATGAGCTATCGACCAAAAAAACGGGAATTCGTACTGTGTGAAATGGCGATGATGGATCTGGAGCTTCAAAACCAGGCCGGGGCCGCTTCGAGGCTGACGGAGGCTTTATATATAAACCCTAAACTTACCCTTGCCGAAGAGTTTGCTGAGTATGGCGACCTGGCGAATTTGGCCAAAGAGATAATAAAGAAGATCAAAGAGGCTTTTTTCGGAGAGGATATCAGGTAAGGAAAGACTCTGGAAATGAGAAAGCTTAAAGTTGTTCAGTTTACTCCCGCGCTTGGATTCGGAGGAACGGAAAAGACACTTCTTACTTTCTGTAAATACCTCGACAAGGATAAGTTTGACGTGTCCGTTTGCGTTTTCGAACTCGACAGGAGCGCGGGAAAAGAGAAGGTTTTAGAAGAACTCGGTATAGACTTGCGAGTCTCCTCCCCCCGTTACCTAGGCAAATATCTATCCACCCTAAACGCCGATATTTTTCATATTCACCGCGCCGGATGGGCCGAAGAGGGCGCCATAACAGCGGCGAAAGAGGCGGGAATACAGATTGTGGTGGAGCATAACGTCTTCGGCAGACTCGACACCTCCAGAGAGAACGAGATGATCGACTGCCATATTCTCATCTCCTACAGTTGCGCCGCCAGATATCAGATGTGGTTGGGCAAGCCACTTGTCGGTCCCCGGTATGAAGTTCTCTACTACCCGCTCGATATCGATAATTTCGATAAGTTCGGATTCGATGACCGTGATTACGGAGTAAAAGCGGTTGGCAGGATAGGGCGACCGGATAATACGAAATGGGAGTTTACATTTCTTTCAGCGGCGCCCGCCATAGTTGCCGAAGTCCCGGAGTGCAAATTTCATATCATCGGGATAACTCCGGAGGCACACAGATTTTTCGAAGAGAAGGGTATAGCCGACAACCTTGTCCTTCACCCGATGACAGGTGTCGAGACGGAGATAATGAGTTTTCTGAAAGGGGTATCTCTCTTTACCCACTTTGCGTCAATGGGTGAGACGTTCGGCCTTACGCTTGCCGAGGCGATGGCGGCGAAACTCCCGGTGGTAACCCACTACACCCCGCACCCGAAAGACTCCGCTCAGGCCGAACTCGTCAGCTCCGGTTACAACGGATTTGTGGCTCAAAATCCGGAGCAGTACGCATCCGCCGTGGTTGCCCTGCTCAACAACCCGGAGAACGCAAAGCGGGTCGGCCTGAACGGCTACAATAAAGCGCGAAGTTTATACGATGCGAAGAGTATCACCACCGGCCTTGAGGATATCTTTTTACACCTTTGCGATAAATCACCTGCCAAATAAGAACTGTACAACCTTGAGCAGGGCGATCTGGGGCCAAGTGGTTACGAGCCTGGTCAATTTGGCCTCAATGGTTTCATCCAGAGATTTGCGGATGGCGTAGACCGGTATGGCGCCCATCTCAACAGCCATCAACACACCTGTCAAAAGCCCATCGTCCACCACCGCGATGGAAGACGTATCGACCCCGGAAATATGTGCGGCTGTAAATAAACCTTCCGGGTCAGGTTTCGCCTTTGCGACAAGATAGGTCACCCCCGGAAAAGAGCCCTGGAAAAGTTTGGTTCGCTCCTTTTTCCTTCTGCGTGTGTTCGACAGGACAAAAACGGTGTCTTCATCGAAGCTCTTAACCGTAGCTAGTAGAAGTTTCTCACCCGTAGTATCTGGACAGTTCGCCAGGCTGGGGCTTAAAACTCCGTCATGATCGAAGATAACAGCCTTCGCCCCTTTTCCGGCAAGGTATTCGGGAGTTATATTCTCTACAAAAATTCGATTTTCATAAACCGCAAACAGCGGGGCAAGGTTATCTTTTATGCGGTTTAGAAGGGGCATTACTGGTAGCGATGGGAGGGGGTTAAATTAATCGAGTCCCGCCGCTTCCCGTATCGTCTTGACCAGTTCGTGACCTTTTTTCGCTTCCAGGTCGAGACTCACTGCGCCGGACGGTTTGGCCACCAGCGCCACCGCGCCAAGGTCGAGAGCGTCGATGGAGACCTTGGACGAAGCCTGGGTCAGTACCGAGAGGACTATCACCTTGGCGGAGCTTACGGTTTTTATTCGCCGCAAGAACTCTATGCCGTTCATCACCGGCATTTCGATGTCGAGCATGATGATATCGGGAGTAACCTTGTCCAGCGCCAGCAGGGCTTCTTCGCCATTGGGGTACTTGCCGCACACCTCAAGATCGGGGTCGGAAGAAACGATCCCCGCTATGATGCCCCGCATCATGGCGGAGTCATCGACTATCATAACTTTCGTTTTCATATCTGGTCCATTAACGGTGAAACAACGACGATTTACAATAGCCGATTATATCAGGAAGGGGAGCGCCGACCCTGAATAAAATAAGCTCTACCGGCAGATCCAATGTCGAGAAGTCACCTCCCATTCCCAATTCCCTTTGCAAAGGCGCTGATCGGGATAGACGTAAGGATCGGTCAGATCGATGGCAGTATCCTTGCGAGACTCTACAACCACCGCGCGAGGCTCCACATATCGGAAAGCCACCGGAGGCGGAATAAAGAGCAGCCGCAAAACCGAGTGGAAAGGCGCGGGACTGAAATGGAACCCCGCCCGGAATCCGGGTCCGCCCCTGTGGGCCGAGGCTGTGGTTACCATTACCAGACACACCAGTAGAGCCATTACGAGAGTTTTTGTTTTCACTTTTCTTGCATCCCATCAACATTACTTTCTCTGTTAATCGATACGAACGGACACTTCTTCTGTTTTTTGTTTATTAAGTTGATATAGGTCCCGTATACTTAAGTACAGTCTGAAACGCCTAGGAGGGAGTCATGGACCTGTCATGTCCTAAATGCGGATACACACGGTCAGAAAACGATGTGGGGTCCGCCGATGAGTGCCCGAAGTGTGGAGTTTTCTACAATAAAGCGCGTTCCAAATCCGCCCAGCCAAAATACTCAACACAAAAGGTGAAACAACCCCCTCGAAGCTCCCTGCCGGTCAATGAACCGGCTGAAATGGTCAACTACACCCAGACCATAAAAAACCTGATAATACTGCTGATTGTAGTGGGGGGTGGATACCTGTTCTACATTGATAAGCAAAAAGAAGATGTAGTGACGGAAAAGGAACCGAGCGAACTGCAGAAGACCATCAGCCGGATAAACAAACTCAAAGGCCAATCGAGAAGAGGGGAAGAGGAGGTTGCCACCGCTTTTGATTACGCAAAAAGATATATAAGGTTCGGCTGTTTCCCGGATATGAAAGGTTCAATGGAATGCAACGTCAGGAATAACGGCGACAAGGAGATATCCAGCTTTTACATAAAAATCAAGGTGACAGAAGTGTTTGATGATTACCTCGATAACGCCGAATCGTACAAACACTCTCTTGCGGAGGTGCCCGGCCCCTTCCCGCCGGGAGAAGCGACAAAAGCCACATTCGAGCTGGACGAAGGGGTAAAACGTATCTCCCCAACGTTCACAATCACAAACGCCCACTATTCGGAGTAGGGTTTTTGCTACATGCCTTCTTTATGTAAATATGTTGTACAATCATGGCTTATTGTGTGGGTGTTGTTCGTTGTTACCGTTTGAACTTTTTTTTTTGGCGACCTGATCTTAAGGCCCAGATTCAGAGACGTGTATGATTCCTGAATGGAATATGGCAGGCGTACTGCCACCAGTATCTCCCGGACTTCCAGGAGCGCATCCTAACCGGTCACCCTACGAAACTGATTTGGATCACGTAATCGACCAGTTTGCGACTTCGCCTGATAGAATTAAAATGCTAAAAGGGCTTCTTGATTTTAGGTTGGAACTTTCCAAGGTTGGAATCACTAAGGGCTTTCAATGGCTGGATGAGAGCTTTCTTGAAAATGTTGAAGACCTTGAGTCACGTTCACCACGAGATATTGATGTCGTTACGTTTTATTATCTACCCGAAGGCGAAACCCAACAGTCATTGTTAATAAAACAGCCTGCGCTATTTCAGAGTAGCAACACAAAAGACTAGTATAATGTTGATGCCTTTTATCATGTCCTTGGCGAGAAGATGAATAAATTGCAGGTCAAACAAATATCCTATTGGTACAGCTTATGGTCACATCGTCGTGATCTGAAAACTTGGAAGGGATTTATTCAAGTTGATATTTCTTCGGCTAATGATGAGATAATGAAAGAGAGGCTGGATTCGATTCAATCAAGTGGCGCTAAGCTGTGAGACACGAACATTACATATCTGTTGCTTCAGAAATTCAAGAGCTGGAATCCTTGCTCGCAGAAATTCCTGAAGAAAATGTTATTGACCGACTAGGGCTTGAGTCTCGCCTGGAAGAAGCCCGTAGCTTAATTGCCTCTGTTCCAGAAGAAGTCATTGTCAATAAAGCTCGGCTCACTTTTCGGGGGCCGCCAGTTGTTGGTAGCCATGGAATAGTGGCGGATTTTGCCGCTGTAGCCGCAGGAAGCTTTGCAAAAGCGGTTACTGCTGTTGCGGCAAGCATCTCTGATAATTTAAGGGATAAAGGGCCAATTCCGAACAGGCAAGAGAATCAACTGCTTATTACCGGAACAGCCATAGGCTCTTTCGGATTTGAATTCGAGCTTCCAAATCCTGATAATAATGAGATATTTCCAGTGCGAAGCAAGGCTGAAGATGCCCTTCAAAAAATAAAAGAGCTATTTCGTCTGGCCGCTAATGGGACAGATGATGAAGTTGCAGAGCTTATTGATGAAATCCATCCTCGCGCTGTAAAAAATGCCGCTGAATTTCTTGAATATTTGGCCGAAAATGGCGCTTGGTGCGGGGTTGAATTCAAAGATGAGTATTTTCGTTTCAGTAATATAGACCAACTTCGTTTTTCGGCTGATCGTCTTAAAGAAGATAACATAGATGAAAGGGATGAATCGTATCGTGGGGAATTTCAGGGGGTGTTGCCAAAAGGGAGAGCTTTTGAATTCAAGAAATCAGGTGATAAAAATATTATCAAAGGAAAAGTTGGAGTTAAGATTGATGATGCGGATGTCTTGAATCGTAAATTTTTACATCAAGCGGTAAATGCAGAATTTCATGTGATACAGTTTGGGAAGGGTCAACCCAGATACACATTGGAATCACTGGATAACATCTCCGCCTAACTCAAGTAGTAAATGCACAGCCTTATCCAGTGCGACTTTTCCCTAACCTGAACGAATCATGTTCGACACTTTGACTTTCGGTTAATGTTTCTTTTTCGATTTTCTCATCTGGGCGCTGAATGAGCGGAGGTTTCTGATCCTTTCCACGGAGTGAACTCCAGAGAGCCTCATGACGGCGCCCATTATCCTCTGCAACTGTGACAGGTCGGATATCTCCACAGTCAGGTAGATATGCCCATTACCCCCTTTTGCGGTAAGCACGTTCGCTTCCGTAATGTTCGCCCCATTATCGGCGATGGCCACGGAGACGTTGGCGAGGGTTCCTGGTCTGTCTTCGGTTTTCACCAACAGCATGGCTTCCCGTTTCCCGGAGGTCTTCTTGTCCCAGACCACATCGACGCATCGGTCTGAGTCGGAACCCATGTTGGTGGAGTTGGCGCAGTCTTTGGTGTGAACGATAAGACCCCGGCCTCTCGAAATGAAACCGACGATATCGTCACCCGGTAGTGGATTGCAACATTGCGCGAACCGGATCAGTATGTCGTCGATATCGCTGACCTTGACCCCCATCTGAGCGCTGTTCCGCTTTACCGTGGTGGGGGAGACTATAGATTCTGGTGTGACTTCAGGTTCTGTGATCGCCTCTTTCGGCACAAGCCTCGCAAAGACCGCCGAAAGTTTCAGTTTGCCGAGGCCGAGGGCGACCACCATGGAGTCGCCGGTGTTGTAACCGACCGACCTGGCGCCTGCGGCAAGTTTGGATTCCTCCATATAATCACCCGGCGAAAGGTTATATTTCTCAAGCTCCCCAACCAGCAATTCGCGTCCAAGATTAAGCGCGCGTTGTCTCTCCGCCTGGTTCAAGTAGGAGGAGATTTTTGTTCTGGCCTTGGAGGTCTTGACATGTTTCAACCAGTCCCTGCTAGGTCTGGCCTGGGTTGATGTAAGGATTTCTACGATATCGCCGTTTCTCAACTGGGTCTTGAGAGAAACGAGTTTGCCGTTTACCTTGGCGCCGATACAGCGTTCTCCCACATCGGAGTGAACGGAGAAAGCGAAATCTATAGGCGTGGCTCCACGTGGGAACGATTTTACCTCCTGTCTCGGTGTGAAAATGTAGACCTCATCCGGGAACAGGTCGATCTTGACCTTTTCGAGAAACTCTCTCGGATCCTTCACCTCCTGTTGCCATTCTAGCAGTCGTCTTATCCAGGTGATCTGTTCATCGTGCCGGTCGCTCTTCTTGTCTCCCCCCTCCTTGTAACGCCAGTGGGAGGCTATCCCCTCTTCGCACAACACGTCCATTCGTTGCGACCTTATCTGCACCTCAACAGGTTTCCCCCCGGACCCGACAACGGTTGTGTGGAGGGATTGGTACATATTCGCTTTCGGCAGGGCGATATAGTCTTTGAGTTTGCCCGGAATCGGTTTGAACATCGAGTGGAGAATCCCGAGAATTGCATAACACTCCTGATCGGTAGGAGTGATGACACGGATGCCCATGATGTCGTAGACTTCCTCAAACGAGATATTCTGGCTACGCATCTTCGAGAAGATCGAATAGTAGTGTTTTGGGCGGCCTTTGACATCGGCGGCTACTCCATCCAGTCTCAACCGCTCAGATATCTGTTCAACTATCTGGTCGATATACTTATCCCGTTCCAACTCCAGGGCCGCTAATTTATGTTTTATTTCGGAATATTCGTTTGGCCACAGGTATTTGAACGAGTTGTTCTCAAGCTCTGTTTTGATCCAGCCTATGCCGAGCCGGTTGGCCAGTGGCGCGTAGATGTCCAGGGTTTCCTGGGCGATTTTTTTCTGTTTGGCAGGTTTCAGGTAGTGCAACGTCCGGACGTTGTGTACCCGGTCCGCCAGTTTGACCAGAATGACCCTTATATCCTTCGCCATGGCGAGAATCATCTTCCGGATATTCTCCGACTGTTGATGCTCTTTATTGGACGTTTCGATCATCGAGATCTTTGTTACGCCATCGACAATCTGAAAGACCTCATCGCCGAACTTCTCCTTTATCTCATCCTCGGTGGCGAAAGTGTCTTCAAGGGTGTCGTGAAGGAGTCCCACTGAGATGGAGATATGACCAAGTTTCATTTTCGCCAGAATGTTGGCCACTTCAAGGGGATGGTTCAGGTAGGCTTCACCGGAGACCCGTTTTTGGCCCTTGTGGCACTTGGCGGCGAAGGCGTAAGCCCTCCAGACCATGTCGAAATCGGCGTCCGGCATGTTCTTGCGAAGCTCTTCTATAATAAACTCTGGTCTTATCATCCTGTGCTACTACCGTAAAGTCTTTGTTATTAGAATGTTAGCGCTGACCTCGTTTAGTTTCAAATCGCACTTTACATCTCTTATGGTCCAGTTTTCAGACAATCACCTTTCGATTTGTGCGCAAACGAGACATCGTTTGACGGGATGGAGAACAACCATACCTGATGAATACGTTTAACTTATTGAATTGTAAGAGAATAAAATTTTGGCAAGGAATATGCTTCTTAAGTTGGCGAGAAACAAAAAGAGAATTCGCCAGCAGGCGTTATTATTAAGGAGAGAAAACAATGAAACAAATAATTTTTTCGTTTATCGCGGTTTCTGTCTTTGCCATCGGCGCCAACACCGCCCACGCACAGGATCAGTACCAGTTAATGGATTCTTTTGACAGAGGCTTTGGCGTTTCGGAGAAGGCTGTCGATTTTTCCCACGTCGTAGCCGCTTACAAAAGACTCCTTACCGATAAGGATAAAGATCACGATACACACACTTATCTCGCGGAGTCGTTCGACCTGATGCTCGGGAAGAGCGACCTTGTGAGGACGGCAAAAAAGCAGACCATCCCGAACCTGGCTCTCTACTTCAAGGTACAGGATAGTTCTTACGCATATACACCAATCGATTATACGATGTTCGCGTGATTAATCCGGGTTAGAGGGGCGGTCTGATTCAGGCCGCCCATTTTTTCAAAGCTCCTTAAATAGTATCGATCCGTCACCCACGAGGTAGCTGACAGGCTCCATAAATATCCAGCCGTTTTGTTCCAGCGGTCCCGAAAACTTGTCCGCTCCCACATACAGTTTTTGGTAACCGAGTTCGCGAGCCTTAACTTCTATTTCTCTATTGAGAAGTGTTGCAACCCCTTTCTCCCTAAAGGATGGCTCCACAACGAGGGCGGCCACCCATGGTGATAAATGAGTATGAGTACTGATCGATTCATTTTTAAGTGAAACGGTACCGCACGGTTCTCCATGTAGAAACGCCACAAGCGCAAGTGGTATTTTATCGCTGTTGCAACAGGCCATAAGGTCGGCTGTGGCGTCTCCAGGACCCTCCTTGCCATAATAAGGCTCCCACGTCTTCTTGAACCACTCCGCAAGAACCGGAACCAGCTCCTTATGCTCTGACAAAAGACCAAAAGTAAGAGTGTCCATATTTGATATTCCCGATTATTTGTGACTCCACATTTTACAATTTTCGAAAGAAAAAATGTAGTATCCTGTGGCCCTACCTATTACCTGATGTAAGGACGACATGCCAACAGCAAAAGAGATAATGACGGGGGACATTCTGACCTTCTCGCCTGATGATGAAGTGCGGGAAGTCACCCGACAGCTTGCGGAAAAAAACTACAGCGGAGCGCCTGTGGTGGATAAGGATGGGAAACTTATTGGTGTGGTTACCACGAGCGATCTTATCTATCAGAAGAAAAACCTGCACCTGCCAACGGTCATAACCCTCTTCGACTCACCGATAGCCTTGACCGGATCGCACGATGTTGATAACCAGATGAAAAAGATCCTCGGCTCCACGGTGGCCGATATCATGAGCGACCAGGTCATAACCATTGACGAGGATACCCCGCTTGAGGATATAGCCACGATCATGATCGAAGAGGGGAAACACCTCCTGCCGGTCATGCGTGAGGAGACGCAACTCGTCGGCGTAATCGACCGCTCCGACATAATAAGAGCCATCGTCAAAGAGTCGTGAAACCCGCAGGGTCATAATCACCCACCCACAAGGCATTTTTTAGTCTTGTAGAACTCCTGGGCTTTTGTCCATTCGTATTTTTCGGCGAAAAGTTTGTCGCTCAAGTAGAACTTCTTGTTCTTCGCCCGTTTGACGAATTTATAAAACTGGCCCGGGCCGCCGTTATACATGGCGTAGACCGATCTTGCCAGTGTGTCATTGTCTATCGGGTTTTTTAACTTTTTCATTTTGCGCAAGGCGTAACGCCGCAGGTAGAGTTCCGCGATCTCCGCTCCGGCATTGGCGTTGTAGTGTATATCCCACTGAAGTTTTTGAGCGTCGTATATGCCGCGCCAGACCCGGAGGTGGATCTGCATTATGCCTACTGATGAGTTGTTGTACGAAACCAACGGCCCCGCTTTCCCCTTCTTTACACTGAACTGTCTGAAACAGCTCTCCTGCCACGCTGTGGCGGTGACGATGGTTTTGTATAGCGGGTTATATTTTGCTGGAAGTTTCCCTTTTGAAACGACCACTTCCGCCGAATCCTCGATAAGTTTCCCGGTTTTTTTTATATAACTCATAACGTCATGTTTTTTGAAAAGCCACTCCGAAACGTCGGGGAGCGCAGGTTTGTTTTCGGGAACATCGGAAAAAGCGATTCGCCAGATTAAACCTCCGAAAAGGAGCGGGAACATTTCGAGCCTCCCCTCCATATCAGGTTTCCCTTTTTGTTTATCAATGGTGCCCGGTTCTGGAGGGTCAGTTACTTCGTCCCCAGCCTCTTCAATTCCTATGGCTTTACGCAGGTCGGAATTTTCACCACTGGCATACGACAGATCGACCGGCTCCCCACCTTCCATCAGTTGCGCCAGACGAAAAAGACCGGAGCGGGTGAAATTCAAACCGAGTCTTTCAGAGTAGGCTTCCAGGGTTACTATGGTGTCGGACATGAAAAAGAACGAAAAGAGGTCAATCGGGTTTTTCCCCTCCGGTCGCGTCAGCAGTTCCGTCCTGATTATGGGGGAGAGAACCATCCATCCATCGACAAACTGTCGTCGCAGGAAATCGGCATCAAGCAGACCGTTATCAAGGGCTGTGACAAACCGGATTCTGGTTTCAAGGAGCAGGTCGAGAAGCTCCTGCCGATCATCCTCGTTTAGCAGGTTTGTCGAAAGGGTGGTTATCTCGTGGGTCAGATAAGCGTCCCAGGTCTCCCAGACTTTCGTCAGCCGATCAATCTCCTCTTCGGTAAAAGAGGTCGATTCCAGATCTTGTTTCTGGTCGGGAGCGGGCAAATCGGGAATATCGGCAAGGATCGATGTTTTGACACAGCTATCCTCTGTAAACACTTCTCCAGGCCGTAAACTTGCCATTAATTTTTCGGCGATATGCTTCCGTTCGTCTGGAAACATGGCGGGCATGATCGATTCCATCTCGATTAGAATATTACCAAGCGGCGTTTCAAGGGTGTCGAGTCGGCTATGAACGCTCCGCTTGACCACCGACCAGACTATACCTGTCAGAGTGGCGGGCTGACCGTTCCTGTCGTAGAGAGCAGAGTCGATGGTGGTGAACCGGATCGCCCAGGTGGCAGGTTCGATCCTGAGCTTTTGCCTCGCCTCCACAACCCCTTTCCATTTAAGGGTGCCGATACAGCGACCCATGAAATAAGCACCGAATTTTACCGATACCGCCACACGGGTTTTTATGGTGCCATCATCTGGTTTGAACGATGGCTCAGACAAGACAACTTTCCTGCATCCGTTGTCCTGATCCAGGGCTACGAGAGTCGTCTCCGCCCCGGTAAAGAAGCTCTGCACAATAATGGAGCGGAGAAGGGGATATTCGATAACAACCGGCAGGGAGACGGTTTCAGCCAGAGCTATTCCCGGAACAAAGAGAATAAAAAAAAGGAACGACCAGAAGAGACCGGAGCGTTTCATGATCAACGCAGTCTGGCGTTACACTCTTTTGCAAGACCATCAACAATTTTGGCGAATGTGTTATCCGCCTCATCGTCGGTCAGGGTCCGCTCTTCATTGCGGAATTTTAACGCAAAGGCGGCACTCTTTTTATCTTCGCCTATTTTGTCTGAACGGAACAGGTCGAACAACGCCACATCGTCGAGGGATTTTCCACCATGCTTCCGGATCGATTCAACCATCCGCTCTATCGACATCTCTTCGGGCGCCACGACGGCAAGATCCCGTTTCGCCGAAGGGAATTTTGATTTTCCCCTATGACGAACCACACTCACAGCAAGCCTGGAGAGGGTGTCAATGTCGAGTTCGAAAACGAACAGTTCGCCATCGACTTCATAATTTTCAGAAACGGATGGGTGCGCCTGACCCATATAACCGATATCGACAGAATCGACTTTTATCACGGCCTGTCGTTTCGGGTAGAGGTACGGTTCGTTCGACGGCCCGAACGTGAACCGTCCACTGTAACCGGCGTAGACGAGGCTCGATTCGATCACCCCTTTAAGGTCGAAGAAATCGCGTTTACCGGAGCGCCCGGTATAGAGGGACGGGGCGACACTTTCGCTCAATACACCACCTGCCATCCACCTTTCTGTCACCGACTCACCATCGTCCCGGAATACAACGCCGATCTCGAAAATAGACGCGTCCTCCACACCTTTCATCGGCGAAATCATGCCGGGAAGAAGGGTGGTCCTCAAGTGTGTCCATTCGGAACTGAGCGGGTTGTCTATCGGGACCATGCTTCGGAGCCTCTCCCCGGTCGGTATGAGGAGCCGGTCGAGGTCGCTTTCGTTCATAAAGCTGTATCGCAACCCTTCCAACATGCCGCCCGCCAGAAAACCGTAACGCAGTTTTGAACGGAGCGCAAAGAGGGGAGAGACAGATTCGTCGCTTGCCGCCACTCTCGGAATGGAAGAGTCTATCTTGTCGTAACCTGTATGGCGGGCTATCTCCTCAATGAGGTCGATCTCCCTTTCTATGTCGAACCTGAAAGTGGGCGCTTTTACTGTGATGACACCGTTATCCGTTTCAGGCGCCATCTCAAGCCGTTGTAATATTTCGACAGCTTTTTCCTTATCGATATCAAGGCCTATGACACCGTTCATCCTGGCCACCCGCATCGGTACCAATCGACGTTCGACAGGGGAGGGGTATTTGTCTACCCGTCCTTTGGCGACAGATCCTCCGCCGAGAGAGGCCATCAGGCTTGTGGCTCTATCCTGGGCGTAAATTAGACCTTCGATATCCGTACCCCGCTCGAACCTGTAGGACGATTCGGAGAATACACCAAGCTCCTTACCGGTTTTGCGGATCGACGATGGAGTAAAGAAGGCCGATTCGAGCAGAATGTTTTTTGTGCCGCCTGAAACTTCAGAGTTCTGGCCGCCCATTATTCCGGCCAGGGCCACAGCCCGCTCGCCATCAGCTATAACCATCTGGTCGTTTGAAAGTTTATGCTCTTTACCATCGAGAGTTGTGAACCGTTCACCGTCATTAGCTCGCCGCACAACTATTTTTCCATCAGCTACCTTATCGTAATCGAAAGCGTGGAGCGGATGCCCGGTTTCTATCAGGATATAGTTGGTGATATCGACGATGTTGTTGATTGAACGAATACCCACAGCCGCAAGCCGTCTTCGCATCCAGAACGGCGATGGGGCCAGGGTGATATTCCGTATTGCTCGTGCGCTGTACCGTGGGCAGAGGTCGGGGGCTGTTATTTCAACATTTACCAGACTCTCTGTCGAAGTATCGCTCTCATCTATCGGCGTGGGCGGTTTTTTAAGCTTCGCGCCGTAGTAGGCCGCTATCTCACGCGCCACACCGATCATCGACGCCGCGTCACCCCGATTGGGTGTCAGGTCTATTTCCAGAACCGTATCGCACAGCTCGTAACGCCCGGCGAAATTTTCGCCAGGGGCGGGATCGCCGTCGAGCGCCATGATACCGTCATGGTCATCAGAGAGTTTTAACTCCGACTCGGAGAGAATCATACCCAACGATGTCTGACCGCGCACTTTTCGCTTTTTTATCTTTAAGCCGTCGGGAGTTACAGCGCCGATCAGCGCCACCGGGACAGATAGGCCCACCGCCACGTTGGGCGCTCCACAGACTATCTCAAGGGTCTCCACCCCTACATCGACCTTTGTCAGGTTCAACCGGTCAGCGTCCGGATGTTTTTCGACACTCATAACCTTGCCTGTAACAATGTCGCCATACCAGTCGCGCCGGTCATCAACGATGGCCGCCTCCAACCCCAGTGAGGTCAGAACTTTTGCAATACCTTCAGGCGTTTCGTCGAATTCAACCAGTTCTTTTAACCACAGATACGATACAAGCATGTCAGAACTGCCTCAGGAACTCAGGATCGTTCTCGAAAAGGAGGCGGATATCATCAATGGCGTATTTTAGCATCGCCACCCGCTCTATCCCGATACCAAAAGCGAAGCCGGTCCATTTCTCGGGGTCGATATCGACCTCTTTGAGTACGTTAGGGTCGATCATTCCAGCGCCGAGGATTTCGATCCATCCGGTTCCTTTACATAACCTGCACCCTTTCCCTTTGCAGAGCATGCAACTGATGTCTACCTCTGCGGATGGTTCTGTGAAGGGGAAAAAACTTGGTCGCAACCTGATGCCGGTATTTTTGCCGTAAAGCCTGTGAACGAAAAGCTCCAGCGTCCCCTTGAGGTGTGCCATGGTAACGTTTTTGTCGATATGAAACCCTTCAATCTGGTGGAAAACAGGGGAGTGGGTCACATCGGAGTCGCACCGGTATACCCTTCCGGGCGCTATGATCGACATCGGGGGGTTGCGTTTGAGCATGGCGTGGATCTGCACCGGTGAGGTATGGGTTCGGAGCAGTTTCGCACCGTTCTTGACGTAGAATGTATCCTGCATGTCGCGGGCGGGGTGATCGTCCGGGAAATTGAGCTTTTTGAAGTTAAACTCGTCGGTCTCCACCTCAGGACCCTCCACCACCACGAATCCCAATCTGGTGAAGATGTCGATCAACTCTTCCATTATACCCGCCACCGGGTGAAATACACCGAGGCTCTTGTGACGGCCCGGCTGGGATATATCGAAAGATTCGTTAACGAGCCGATCATTGAGTTCTTTTTGTTGCAGACTCTCTTTCCGACCAGTGATTTCTTCGTCTATGGCTCTCTTTACACGATTAAGCTCTTGTCCGGCGGATGGTCGCAGATCGGGAGGCAGCTTTCCGAGGCTCTTCAAGCGCGAAGTGACTTCACCCTTCCGCCCAAGGTAAGCGAGCCTTATCTCTTCGAGGTCGGCAAGGCTTGCGGAGTCTGAAATCTTCGACAACGCTTGCTCTTTTAGTTCGGCAAGCTCTTCTATCACACTGTTTTCTTTTGTCATTACAATAAAAAAAGGGGCTACGGCCCAAGGAGTCCGACAGACTCCCGGAGAACCGCAACCCCTGATCCGTATATTCAGGTAATTAAATCGGGCTCTATGCGGCCGCTTTTTCGAGGCTGTTTTTCGCCGTTTCAACCAGTTTGGCAAAAGCTGCAGGTTCGTTAACAGCCAGGTCGGCCATAACTTTCCGGTCAACTTCAACGCCGGCTTTGAGAAGACCGTTGATAAACCTGCTATAGGTCATCCCCTGCTCCCGGACAGCGGCGTTGATCCGCACGATCCACAAAGCCCTGAAATCCCTTTTTCTGTTGCGCCTGTCACGGTAGGCGTATTTCATCGCCTTGGTGATAGCCTCTTTGGCTTTTTTAAACTGTCGGCTTCGGGCGCCCTGGAAACCTTTGGCCCTTTTAAGTACCTTCTTGTGCCGGGCCTTGGTAACAGGTCCGTTTGTCGCTCGTGGCATCTTGCTTTATCTCTCCCGCTTGAATAGTGTCGCCGTTATAGGTAAGGAAGCAGTTTCCTGACTGACTTGACATCCGCCTTGGCGATTTGACCCGCCTGTCGCAGGTTCCGTTTGGTTTTTGCGCTCTTGGTGGTCAGTATATGGCGGAGGAACGCTTTTTTCCGCTTGATCTTACCGTTGGCGGTTTTGCTGAATCTCTTGGCCGCGCCCCGGCTACTCTTATGCTTTGGCATCTTGCTTTCTACTCTTCCTCGCTAATATTTTCGATGTCGATCTCCTGTTCCTCGACATTTTGTTTCGTTTTAGTCTCGTCAGCGACCTTAGGCGCCATGATGATGAACATGTTTCTGCCTTCACGTTTCGCTTCCTGCTCCACAACAGCAAGTCCGTCCAGGTCCGCAACGAACCTGTCGAGTACTTTCAAGCCCAGCTCAGAGTGGGTGATCTGCCGACCTCTGAAAAAGACAGAGACTTTCACCTTCGATCCATCGGCCAAAAACCGTTTGGAGTGGTTGAGTTTAAAATCGTAATCGTGTGTATCTGTATTCGGTCTTACTTTTACTTCTTTTAGTTTTACGATTTTCTGCCGCTTCTTGGCGTCGTGCGCTTTTTTATTGAGACGGTACTTATATTTACCGAAGTCCATGATCTTGCATACTGGAGGATCGGCGTTCGGCGCTACCTCCACAAGATCCATCTCGGCCTCGCTGGCAACATCAATAGCGTCCTGCAATTCCATGACACCGAGTTGCTCACCCTCAAGCCCGACAACCATCACCGAACTGGCGCGGATCATGCCGTTTATCCTCGACTTCTTTTGAATACCACTTCCTCCTAAAGCTGTTTATGTCTCAATATCTTAATCAGACCGTCCCACCAGACGACCTATTTATTCGTTCAAATACAATGAACACCACCATGCGCCCCCCTGGTTTATTTACCTGGCGGTCTGTATGGTAGGCGCGGGCGGTTTCGAACCGCCGACTTCTACCGTGTCAAGGTAGCGCTCTCCCCCTGAGCTACGCGCCTGCGAAACAAACAATTTTGCAGTAAGAGCGAGACAAAGTCAATACCGACTGCAAGGAAGTTGTTAATCTTTACTGTTTTACCCGTTCGACGTATTTTCCTTCGGCGGTATCGACCCTCACCTTTTCACCCACTTCGATAAACTGGGGAACCATAATCGATATCCCCGTTTCGAGCCTTGCGTGTTTCGGGGAACTAGTGATGGTGGCCGTTTTCATTACAGGGTCGGTCTCTTCGATGGTAAGCTCCACCACCCTGGGCATCTCGATACCGATCGGCTTGCCGTCGAAATATTCTATTCTAACCTTGATATTGGGAATAAGGTAACCGACGTTATCCCCTATAAACTCACCGTTTAAAAAAATCTGCTCATAATTTTCGGAGTTCATGAAACAAAACCCGGCGGGATCTTCGTAGAGGTATTCCATCTCTGTCTGCTCTAATACAGCCCGTTCCACCTTTTCTTCGGTCCGGAGACGAACATCGGTCTGATTCCCCTGGATGACGTTTCGAAGTTTTACCTGGGCGTAGGCTCCTCCTTTGCCCGGTTTTACCCTATCCATGGTCATGACACGATAGAGTTGCTTGTCGTATATTATATTGTATCCGACCTTTAACTGGCCGGCGTTTAAATAAACAGCCATTGTTCCTGACGATCTCCAAATGGGAAAAATAACGAAAGAATGCAGTGCGCGTCATCATAACCGAGGTATGCCATTTATCTCAAGGTAAAGGTCCGTCCAGTTGTGTTAATCTTAATACGGCGGTCTTTCGGACTTACCAGTTCGTTAGCGCAAATGAACGCTTACGATATAGAGGGGTTTTTGACAGGTTTTTCACCGTCGGGGCGAACAGTTTAGAAGCTGACTGTCTGCGGGGTGTGCGAAATAAGTCCAAAACCGCTCTCTTTTTAATAGCGGGATCACGCCTGTTCCGACAGGCCGCCATGTTGGTTTTCGCTCCAGCGGTTTTTTCTGGAGCGTCCGAAAAACAGATCGCATAAGGAGCGAATGTCATGAAGGGTGTTAGGTTAAGAGAAGAGATAGCGAAGCTGGGCCTTAGAAACCTCGGCAATATTTACGATACTCTTCGTATGCCCAGCCTGTACGAAGAGGCGGTACGAAGACGTGAAGGCTCCATTTCCCACAGGGGTCCGTTTATTGTCAGAACAGGACAATACACAGGTCGGTCACCAAACGACAAATTTACGGTCAGAGAGCCCAGTTCAGCGGAGAACATCTGGTGGGGCAAGGTAAACCGTGAAATCGATGAGGAGAAATTCACTCATCTGCTTCACAGGATGCAGGCGTATTGGCAAGGTAAGGATATGTTTATCCAGGACTGCTACGCAGGCGCCGATCCCGAATACAGGCTTTCCTTGCGTGTGGTGACAGAGGACGCCTGGCACTCTATGTTCGCCAGAAACATGTTTATCAGGATTCACGACGACGAAGAACTGAACAACCACTCTCCCGATTTTACAGTAATCAACGCACCAAGGTTTACAGCCGACCCGGAGTCAGATGGTACAAACTCTGAAGCGTTCATTATCGTTCATTTCGCTAAAAAGCTTGTAATCATTGGTGGTACAAGTTATGCGGGCGAGATCAAGAAATCGATATTCTCTATCTTGAACTATATCCTGCCCCGGAAAAATGTGCTCTCCATGCACTGTTCCGCGAATATCGGGGAGGATGGCGACACGGCGGTCTTCTTCGGACTGTCAGGTACCGGCAAGACCACCCTTTCCGCTGATCCGACCCGAAAACTTATCGGGGACGACGAACACGGCTGGTCCGATAACGGGGTCTTTAACTTTGAAGGCGGATGTTACGCAAAAGTTATCCGACTCTCTCCCGAAGCGGAACCGGAAATCTACGACAATACCCAAAGGTTCGGCACGATCCTTGAGAATGTGGCCATGAACCAGGTTACCAGATTGGTTGACCTTGACGACGCCACCCATACGGAGAATACCCGGGCGGCCTATCCGATTACGGATGTGCATGTGCCTAACGCCCAGCTCTCCGGCATGGGAGGCCATCCGAAGAACATCTTCATGCTGACCGCCGACGCGTTTGGTGTTCTGCCACCAATTTCCAGAATGTCACCAGCCCAGGCCATGTACCATTTTATGTCCGGGTATACCGCCAAAGTGGCAGGTACGGAACGAGGAATAACCGAGCCTGTAGCCACTTTCTCCACCTGTTTCGGCGCTCCTTTTATGTCCCTTCATCCATCCGTTTACGCCGATCTGCTAGGTAAGAAAATCGCCCGGCACAACGTAAATTGCTGGCTGGTGAATACCGGTTGGACCGGCGGACCTTACGGGGTAGGCGAAAGGATGAAAATCCAGCGCTCCAGAGCCCTGCTCACCGCCGCTCTGAATGGAGAACTGGATAACGTAGAGTTCGTCACAGACGAGGTGTTTGGGGTCGAGACGCCGACAAGCGCTCCAGGTGTCCCGGCGGATGTCCTTATCCCGAGAAACACCTGGGCGGATAAAGACGCTTACGACGCCAAAGCGAAGGAACTTGCAGGAAGGTTCGTGGAAAACTTTAAGCAGTACGACGAAGACACCTCAGACGAAGTGAAAGCGGCCGCCCCAAAGGTCTAGGTGGCAGGCCCACAGCCAGTGGCAGGGCCACAGCCAGTGGGTGGCCCACAGCCATTCCGCTACCGCGCTGTTTGAATGCCTTATTCAATATGCGCTGGTAGCGGGGGCTATGCCCCCTTCCATCGGGCTTATAGGGGCGATTAAGAGGTGGCGGGGCCGCATTCTTTAACGGTGTGCGGCCCACACAGCCATAACGCCCCCCCCCCCCCCCCCCACACACACACACAAGTCCGACAGACTCCCGGGTGATACAAACGTGATGAATGAGCGGCAAGGCCGGTCTCTATATCCAGCGTTTATGGCGATTCAGGCCAGACCATTTATTTTTCCCCGGACACGAGTTATGGGTATTTATTTATAACTGTGGTAAAATATGCTCGTCAATAAGCGGAGGTGTACTGTGAATGAAACGCAAGATCGTATACGTGAATCATCTGGGCTATACGACCTTTTCAGCCTTGCGTTGATCTGGTTTGTTCTCAGTCTCATCTATCCGTTTTGCGTTGTATCCGAACACATCGGCACAGCCGATTTTCACGCCACCATTGAGATGGTCGGCAGTGTTATCGGGCTATTAGCCGGGATGGTGATCGTTGGTCAGTTCTGTGCGCTGGGGAACCGGTTCCACCTGCTTATCGGCCTGGCGTTTTTTGTCAATGGCGCCGAAGATTTTATTCATGGCGCTCTGGCGTTTGGCGCGGAGCATGAATTGTTGGGCCTTCCGGCCGCCACACTGCAAAGTTATATTCCTGGCACTTACGTCACGGGTCGCATTTTGATGGGGCTTCTCCTCATAGGAGCTGTTTCACTCTCTTCCGACTGGATAAAGAGCGCCGATCCAAAAAAAGAGACGATAACCGCTTCCCTGTTAGTTCTTTTCATCACCGCCATAGCAACGGCGCTTGCCTTTCTTTTACCTCTTCCTGGCTTCATTTATCCGGGGCGGGTTATTTCCCGCCCTGTGGATTTTTTGTCGGCTCTGATATTTCTGGCCGCCCTGATTCCTTTTGTGCGCAAATATATCGACACCCGCGACGCCCTGGTCTGGTGGATAGCCCTATCCATCGGCGTCAATGTTGTGGGCCAGATCCTCATGTCTTTTTCCCAGGTCCTGTTTGACCCATTCTTCGAGGTCGCTCATGTCTATAAAGTCACAGCCTACGCCTTGCCGTTGTTCGGGTTTTCCCTCTACCAGATATCGATCACTATCGAGCGTAAAGAGGCCCTTGCTACGTTGGGTCGCTCCCATGAGGCGCTCGAAGAGCGGGTGGCCGAACGAACCGCAGAACTGGAACAAAAGGCGGAGGAGCTCAGGATCGCCCTTGATGACCTGGCCTTGGAGAACGCAACACGAAAAAAGGCGGAGGAGGAGGCGAAATCTCGACGCGCTTTCCTCGAAACAGTGATCGAATCGTTGCCGCACCCCTTCTATGTAATCGACACCGACACATATTCGATCAGCCTGGCCAACAGCGCCGCCAAGCAGAACGCCGCCACCGGAGCGAAGACCTGTTACGCCGTAACCCACTATGAATCAGCCCCCTGCTCCAGTAGTGATCACCCTTGCCCGGTCGATATTGTGCGTAAAACCGGTCGGCCAACACAGTTGGAGCATCTACATTTTGATTCCGAAGGTAATCAGCGTTTTGTGGAAGTCCACGCCTTTCCGATCCTCGACGCCGAGGGGCGTGTAACACAGATGATTGAATACTCTATGGATGTCACCGAACGCAAACGAGCGGAGGTGGCGTTGAATTTGCGCAGTCAAATATCGGAAGTATTCCTGAAAGTATCGGATGAGGATATGTATAGCGATGTGCTCGATATCGTCCGGGAGACGCTACAAAGCGAATTCGGTGTTTTTGGTTATGTCGATGAGGCTGGCGCTCTGGTTGCCCCCAGCATGACAAGTCGTGTCTGGGAAGCCTGCCAGGTACCGGGCAAGCGGTTCGTTTTTCCTCGGGAGACGTGGGGTGACAGTTCCTGGCCCACCGCCATGCGGGAAAAGCGGGCCATTGTTATCAACGAGACATCGACAAAAATACCTGAAGGGCACATCCCGATGCGGCGGCATATTTCTGCGCCAATCATCTTTAACAACGAAACTGTCGGTCTTTTTCAGGTGGCCAACAAGGAGTCTGACTACACAAGCGACGATCTGGCAACGCTAATGACCATCGCTGATCAGGTCGGCCCGCTCCTCTACTCCAGTATTCAGCGAGATATTTCCGAGCGGGGCCGCATGGAAGCTGAAAAAGACTTGCTCGAATCAAACGATAAGTTGACCCAGTCCAACGAGTATCTTCAGCAGTTCGCCTATGTCGCCTCCCACGATCTGCAGGAGCCATTACGAATGGTATCGAGCTATCTCCAACTCCTGGAGCGGCGATACAAGGGACAGCTCGATTCCGACGCCGACGAGTTCATCCATTACGCGGTGGACGGCGCAACCAGAATGAAACAGATGATCCAGGACCTGCTCGCCTTCTCACGGGTTCAGTCACGAGGCTCGAAGCTCACCACTATCGACCTGAAAATGGCGGTGAATCAGGCGATCAGCAACCTGAAGATTCTAATCGAGGAGACCGGCGCCGAGATCGTTGTCGGAGACCTGCCAACGGTCGAGGCGGATGGTGGTCAGATGGTCAATCTGTTCCAGAATCTGATCTCCAACGCGATCAGATTCCGGTCAGATGCGCCGCCCCGGATCGATCTGTCAGCCGAGGATCGGGAGAATGAGTGGAAAATCTCGGTCCGCGACAACGGTATCGGCATTGAGGCGGACTATTTTGAACGTATTTTCGTAATCTTTCAGCGTCTGCAAAAACGGGAGGAGTCTTCCGGCACAGGGATTGGTCTGGCGCTGTGCAAACGGATCGTAGAACGGCATAGCGGGAAAATCTGGGTCTCCTCGGAACAGGGCGCAGGTTCAACGTTCCACTTCACATTACCAAAACAAGGTGGTGATTCGCATGAGAGCTCTTTGTAAGGAAGATTGCATGAATATCTTATTGGCGGAAGATAATGAGGGGGATGTACGGCTGACCCGGGAGGCGATGAAGGAGGGAAAGCTGGCGATCAACCTCCACATAGCCAAAGATGGCGTAGAGACCATGGAGTTTCTGCGGCGGGAAGGGAAATTCGCCGATGCGACCCGGCCCGACATTATACTGCTTGACCTGAACATGCCGCGCAAGGATGGCCGGGAGGCGCTGGCGGAAATCAAGGCGGATGATGACCTCAAGTCGATACCGGTGGTGATCCTGACGACATCATCCGCCGAGGAGGACGTGATGAAAACCTACGACTTGCACGCAAACTGTTATATCACCAAGCCGGTAGACATGGATCAGTTCATCAAGGTGGTACAGACCGTTGAGGAATTCTGGTTTAGCATAGTGAAACTGCCGGATGCTCGGTAATCAAAGGTAGGTCGATGAAGATACTGCAGGTCGAGGACAATCCGGGTGACGCCCGGCTCATCGAGGAGGCTCTGCGCGAAGCGGACGCCACCTATGAGGTGACGACCGTCGCCACACTCAAGGAGGGAATCACCCTGCTTCAGAGGATGGAGCCGGACGCGACTCTCCTCGACCTGGGGTTGCCCGACAGTCAGGGTCTCGACACCCTGCGGCGTACGCTTGAGGTCTCCCCCCATCACCCCGTTCTTGTGGTAACCGGCCTCAACGACGACGCAATCGGTGTCCTGGCGGTGGCCGAAGGCGCCCAGGACTACCTGGTAAAGGGGCAGGTCGAACCTTTGGTCCTGAGTCGGGCGCTTCGTTACGCCATCGAACGCTCCAATCTGGTTTACGAACACGAGCGGACCTGGAAGGCGTTGAAGGAATCGAAGGCGTTATACGAGGACCTCTACGAAAACGCCCCCGACATGTTCATCTCTGCCGACGCCAAAACCATGAGGATAAAGCAGTGCAACCTTACACTCTTAAGGAAGCTTGGTTACGCCAAGGAAGAAATCCTTGGTCGTCTGGTTACTGATCTGTATCATCCCGACTGCAGGGAACAGGCCAGGATGATATCCCGCTCGTTCCTTGAGGCTGGCGAGGTCGATAACGCCGAACTGGAGCTTATGCGGAAGGACGGGTCGAAAATTCCTGTGATCCTCAATGTAAGGGCGATCCGGGATGAGGAGGGGAAGATTCTACACAGCCGTTCAAGTATGCGCGACATCAGCGAGTGGCGGGCGACCAAGAACGAACTGGCAATAACCCGCTCGATGTTGATTCGCTCAGAGAAACTGGCGGCTCTGGGCCAGTTGGCCGCAGGTGTGGCTCACGAGATAAAGAACCCGCTAAACATAATCTCCACTTCTATTCAGCTACTGACTATCGAGGACGACATTCCGGATGATACGATGAACGTATACAACACCGTTTTGAACCAGGTTTCCAGAGCGGTCAAGATAACAGAGAATCTGAGGGATTTCGCGCGGGAAAGAAAACCGGAGGTCAAGCGGGTTGAAGTTTGTGAGTTGATCAGAAAGACTGTGGCGTTGGTGGAGTACGAAATGAAGGTGGAGAATATTTCGATTTCAATAAAGTGTGCGACAGAAGGAATTTCCATATTGTGTGACGAGGACCAGATGGCTCAGGTGTTCCTGAACATTATTGGAAACTCCCGCGACAGCATGAACGAGTTTCAGTCGAAGCTTTCCAGGAAAGAGCTGGACTACGTGAACTGGACTGGAGAACTCAGTTTAGCTTGTTATCCGGATGGAAAGTTCTGCAGGATAGATATCAGTGACACGGGAACCGGAATGTCGAAGGCAACCCTGGAGAGAATCTTCGATCCTTTCTTTACCACCAAGGAGGAGGGGAAAGGAACCGGGCTGGGGCTCTCCATTGTGTCGGGTATAATCGAGAACAATGGCGGGAATATCGATGTCCGCGCTGTTTTGGGAGAGGGGACACTGACTACTATTTGGCTCCCGCTTGATGAAGGAGAGGCGGCTAATGAATAATCCCGTTCAGGGAAAGTTGCGGGCGTTGGTCGTGGACGACGAAGTGATAGCCTGCGAAATCATGATGAAATATCTCAACAAGGTCGGATTCGACACCGTGGCGGTCCACAATGGGGATGACGCTCTTGCGGAGTCGGAAAAGATCGAACCGGACGTGATGATACTCGATGTTCGAATGCCCGGGACCGACGGTCTTGAGACTCTGAAGAGCATCAGGGAACGGGAGGATGAGTTCGTAGTCATTATGCTCACTGCAGTAGATGACACCGATACGATTGTGGAAGCCATGCGAAACGGAGCGGACGATTACATCAGGAAACCTGTCCACTTCGAGGAGTTGAAGATATGCATCAACAGGGCTATCGAAAAACGGCGTTTGATCGAGGAGAACCGGACTTACCAGAAGACACTTGAGACCAGGATAGCGGAGCAAACAGCTGAAGTCCGCGCCATGAACCTTTTCCTGCGAAGGACCAACCTTGCCATCGTACGGGCGCTTTCAGAGGCGATTGAGGTCAAGGATCCTTATACAAGGGGTCACAGTAGCAGGGTTACAGCATACGCCATGAAACTTGGCAAGGAAGCGGGTCTGGCGGAGGAGCAGTTGGAAGTTCTGGAGTACGGCGCAATTCTGCACGATATCGGAAAGATCGGTGTTCGTGGAGCGGTGTTAAACAAGAAAGGAAAACTGACAGACGACGAGTATGAGCAGGTTAAACAACATCCGGTAGTAGGAGCCAGGATTATCGACGGTGTTGAATTCCTTAAACAGGCCAAAGAGGTAGTGTTACATCATCACGAAAGATATGATGGGCGGGGGTACCCGGACCAATGGACTCACCTTCAAATGAACACGCTGATAAACATCGTTCTAATCGTCGATTCATACGACGCCATGACAAGTGACAGGCCGTACCGGTCTGGACTGCCGATCAAAAAAGCTCTGAAAGAGCTGAAAGAGAACAGTGGCACACAGTTCGACCCGGAGCTTGTGGCGATTTTTATTGAGAAACAACTTTACCTGCTTTCATGAAGAGGGAAGAGTTAAAATGGAGATGCGAAGCGATGAACGGCCCATTAAAAGTATTGGTTGTTGACGATGAGATCTTGGCCTGTGAGGTTGTCGAAAAATTCCTTTCCAATGAGGGCTTTGCCACGAAATCGGCCCGGAGCGGAGAGGCGGCGGTTGATGAGGTGAAGACCGGATGGCCCGATATTGTGATCCTGGACATTCGTATGCCCGGCATGGGTGGCCTTGAAGCGTTGCGGCGTATCAAGGAGATAGCCCAGGAATGCAAGGTAATCATGCTGACGGCGCAATACGACGAATCGACGGCGTACAAGGCTTTCGACGAACTGGCGGATGGTTTTGTAGGAAAACCGGTAGCGTTATGGGAACTGAAACAGGCCATCGAGACAGCCCTTGCCAGTGGAGGAAATGAGGAGGGAGCGTCGATAAATAACCAGTGATGAAGTAAGCCTTTATAAATAGAAGGGGTTAGATGAGGAGTTGGTCATGGATCAGAAGATATCGTCTAAATCGCAAACGAAACCGTTTTCGCTCAGTTTGTTTTACATGTTGGCGCTCTTTATCCTGATATGCATCGCCCTGCACCAAACGTGGCAAAACAGGCGGTACATGGAAAATGCCCGCCAGCAGTTTCATTCCTCCGCCAATCTGTTGGCCGAGAATGTTTACCACTCCATCTACGTTGTCACAAGTGAATCCAAGTCGGGGGGGAGGTTTGTAGACTCTTTCCTTGATACGCTCAACTCTCATGTGGGTGTGAATGTAAGAATAGTTCATAGCGAATCTATCACCAGTGAGTATGGTTTTGAAGAGGAGAAAGAACCTGGTGACGACCGTGAAAAAAAATCGTTAAAAGACGGTCTTCGCAGGGAATGGGAGGAGAGTGGTTCGTTATTCATAGCCCTGCCCATGAAGGCTGAAGAGAATTGCGTTGGATGCCATCATATTCCCACCGGGTTTGCAACTGTTCCAGTCGGTTATGTTTTGAGTGTTGTTGTGGTAAAGGTTCCATTGGCGGGCCTTGAAAGGAGTGGAGCCTTGATCGCCGCCGACACCAGGACGACTGTTTTATTAACGGCTCTCATCACGATTCTTGTCGGTTTTGCGCTTTACAGGTTACTGGCCTCTCTCAAACGGTCGCATGACTCACTTGAGAAGTCGAATGAAGCCCTTAACGAGAGATACAACGAGATCAAGAAAGGCCGGGACACTCTTGACGCCATAACACGCTCCGCTGGCGAGGCCATCATCATGCTCGACCACAAAAGCTGTGTAACGTTCTGGAATCCGGCGGCGGAACGAATCTTCGGTTTTTTGAAAAGTGAAATCGTCGGTAAGAATCTGTCCGATTTCTGTATTCCCGAGGAGTACAAGGAGGCGCATAAAAAAAAATATGTTTTATTTCAGGAAACAGGGATAGGAGCCGTTGTGGAGACTACGACTACCATCGAAGGCCTGCATAAGGACGGTCACAGGATCCCCGTGGAACTTAGCATCACTTCATTCCGGGAAAATGACCACTGGAACGCTGTCGGAATAGTTCGA
Organism: Nitrospinaceae bacterium; assembly: GCA_029261405.1. Lineage (GTDB taxonomy): Bacteria > Nitrospinota_A > UBA7883 > UBA7883 > JAJDBK01 > JAJDBK01. The sequence continues at coordinate 6,551 of JAJDBK010000047.1, read as the reverse complement.
GATATCACCGAACGATACAAGTGGGAGAATAGCTTGCGCGATAAAAACCTGAAACTGGAAGAAGCGCACAAGGAACTCGAAAGGGCGCAGGATCAACTTGTTCGAACGAAAAATCTGGCCATCCTGGGAAATATCGCATCCGGGTTGTCGCATGAAATCAAGAATCCGCTCAATATTATCTCCTCGACAACGCAACTTCTGATGATGGATGAAAAGTTGTCCGGTTCCGTAAGGGAGGCGTGCGGAAACATTGTTAAGATGGTCGACCGGGCCTCAAATGTCATTGATGAGTTGCATAACCTGTACCGAGATCAATCATTGGAGAAGATAGATATCGACATTCACCCGTTTCTGGAACGGGTCCTCTCGGACTTTGAAGCGGACTTGAAAATTGACAGGTTCAGGATAGAGCGCAGTTTTGGTTCCGGGCCAATTATAGTCAGTGGTGATCAAGATCAGTTGGGAAAGGCCTTTACATGCATATTAACAAACGCCTGGGAGAGCGTATTGCGAAAACGGGCCATGGCGCCAGAAACCGCCGATCCTCTCGAAACAGACACTCTGACAGTTAACACGCAAAGGGATAACGATATTGTTCTGATCCGTTTTCATGATACCGGTATCGGTATCCCGGAGGATTGCCGGGAAAAAATATTTCATCCCTTTTATAGCGCCAAGGAGAGCGAAGTGGTGGATACAGGACAGGGACTTGCCATAGCCAACTCCATTCTCGAAGGTCATGGCGGCAGTATTGAAGCGCAAAGCGAGGAGGGGGAGGGGGCCACCATCATTGTGTCGCTGAGGATTGCCGAAAAGGATGTTGAAGTGGACGATCTGGTTTAACGCAAAATCAATTTGGCTGGATTGTTATGGAAAATAAAAAAACGACGGCGCTCGTTGTCGATGACGAGGTCGATTTCTGTTCGTTGATCGAAAAGTTCCTGGACAGGCAGGGGTATGCCGTCACCATAGCGAATAACGGCCAGGATGCGATAGACGTTGTCAAAACGACTCGGCCTGAAATAATTATCCTCGATGTCAGGATGCCTGTGATGGGCGGGGTGGAAGCTCTCTCAATAATCAGAAAGATCGACAAGGACGTTGAGGTGATAATGCTCACCGCCACCCACGATACGGATACTGTGGTCACGGCGCTCAGGGAAGGGGCCAGCGATTATATCCAGAAACCGGTGGTCTTCGCCGAGTTGAAACACTCTCTCGATAAAGCGGTTGAGAGAAGGAAGTTCCTGGAACAGAGCCGAAACTTCCAGAAACAGCTGGAGGAAAAACTCGACCAGCGAACAAAGGAGATACGCCGAAGCGAGAGAATGATGAAAACGATAACCTCTTCGGCCAACGACGCGATTATCATGATAAATGGCGATGGGAAAGTTATTTTCTGGAATCCCGCCGCAGAGAGGATGTTCGGTTTCACAGAGGATGAAATGATCGGCACGACTTTGGAGGGGAGGATCATTCCCGCCGCTTACAGGCTCCAACATTTAAACGGTCTTGAGAGTTTCAGGAAAGATGGGAAGGGGGGTGTCATCGGCAAGTCTGTGGAAGTTACCGCCCTCAGGAAGGATGGCGCCGAATTTCCCATCGAACTTGGTCTTTCGGCGGTAAGGGTGGACGATCACTGGCAGGCGGTAGCTGTCATCAGGGATGTAACCGAACGGAAGGCCGCCGAGGAGGAGTTGCGGCGGAGCAAGGAATATCTTGCAAGGATCGTAGAGACCATTGCGGAAGGGATCTATATCGTTGATACCGACGGGAAGATTGTCTTCGCCAACCAGGCGGCGGAGGAGATCTTCGGCATCGCTCGTGAAGAACTTTACAACAGAACCTATAACGACTCGAAATGGAACGTTAAAAATGGAAACGGGAAAGTGTTGTCCCAGGAGGATTACCCGTTTTCCATCGTAAAGACCACGGGAAGACCGGTATATGGTATCGAGATATTGTCGCGTCGACCGGATGAGACTGAAATAACCGTATCTATAAACGCCGCCCCTTTGTACGACGAGGGTGGTAATTTCCAGGGAATGGTGGCCACCCAGCAGGACATTACAGCCAGGAAGAACGCTGAGAACGAAATTCGTAGGGCAAACAGGGAAAAGGAACAATTGATTACGGCCATGCCGTCGATACTGATAAGTCTCGATGCGGGTTTCAAGGTAAAGACCTGGAACAGCGCCGCCATGGAAACCTTCGGAATAGATCAGGACGCTGTTTTAAACGCCAATTTTTTCGACTCCGGGATCGACTGGAACTGGGATGATATTAAACAATCAATTGACGCTTGCAGGAAAACAGGGAAACCCGTTTTCTCGGGAGACATAAGATATTTGGGGGTCGATGGCAAAGAGGGTTTTATCGGTTTTTCGATCAACCCCATACTCGACAAGGTAAGTGGTAACGGTTATCTGATGCTCGGATCAGAGCTTACTGAACGCCGAATCCTCGAGAGCCAGTTAGCCCAGGCGCAGAAGCTGGAATCGATCGGCAGTCTGGCCGCCGGAATCGCCCATGAGATCAATACTCCTACCCAGTTCGTAGGGGATAATATCCATTTCCTCGACGAGGCTTTTTCCGACACTATGGAGCTTGTACAACAATACCGCCTGCTCATTGAAAACAGTGACGAGAAGAAGAGTCGTGAGGATATCCTAGAAAGTATGCGTGAGGCGGAGGAAAACGCCGATCTCGAGTTTCTGGAGGAGGAGGTTCCGAAAGCTATTTCGTCGTCGCTAAAGGGTGTCGAGAGAGTATCCACCATCGTCAGGGCCATGAAGGATTTCTCGCATCCCGGATCGAAAGAGAAAATGCTTGTCGATCTTAACAAGACCATTGAGAGCACCATTACCATCTCGCGTAACGAGTGGAAATACGTTTCCGAGCTGACCACCGATTACGATCCGACCATGGGAATGGTTCCATGCTATCCGGACGAGTTCAATCAGGTTATCCTAAACCTTATAACTAACGCGGCCCATGCGATCAGCGAAAAAATCGGGGAAAACTCGGAGGAGAAAGGGACCATAACAATAAAGACAACGCGTGAAGGGGATTTTGCGGTCGTAACGGTCTCTGACACCGGAGGAGGAATTCCCGATTCCATAAAAGACAAGGTGTTCGACCATTTCTTTACTACAAAGGAGGTCGGCAGGGGTACGGGTCAAGGTCTCTCCATCTCCCGCTCCATTATTGTGGAGAAACATGGGGGCTCCATAACTCTCCACTCGGAGGTTGGCGTTGGAACTACCTTTATTATCCGGCTTCCCATGGATCAGGAGCCATGATAAACGGTTATCATGATGAAACGGAACATAATCTTCGTAGATGACGAGCAGGAGGTGTTGAACGGGCTTCGTCGTATGTTAAGAGACATGCGAAAGGAGTGGAGCATGACTTTCGTTAACAGTGGGACCGAAGCTCTCCATCACCTGTCTGAACACTCCTTCGACGTAATCGTATCCGATATGCAGATGCCCGGGATGGACGGCGCCCAACTGTTGACGGGGGTGATGAAAAACTACCCGGGAGTGGTGCGCATCATCCTTTCCGGCCATTCAAAAAAAGAGATGATCTTAAAGTCGGTCGGAGCGGCGCACCAGTACCTGGCGAAACCGTGTGAGCCTTCCATTCTGAAAGCAACCATAGAACGGGCCTGTTCGTTAAGGGCTATGCTGGCCGATAACGACCTTAAACAGATAGTGGCTAAGTTGGATTCCCTGCCCAGCCTTCCCAACCTTTACATTGAGATAAATAACGAGATACGTTCGTCGGATAGTTCCTTAAAAAAGGTGGGTGAAATAATATCGAAAGACGCCGGGATGACGGCGAAAATCCTGCAACTGGTCAACTCGGCGTTTTTCGGATTCTACTCCAGGATAACCAGTGTCAACCAGGCGGTCACCCTTTTGGGATTGGACACCGTCCGAGCTCTCGTTACGTCGATCCACATTTTTTCCGAAATCAAGCGGACAAAGGTCGGACCGATAGGGGTTGAAGACCTCTGGAATCATTTTTTTTCGGTTGGAGCTATGGCTCGTGAAATAATGAAACTGGAGTCGGGGGATACGAGACTGATGGATGAATCGTTTATGGCTGGCATGTTGCACGATATCGGAAAGATTATTTTCATTACAAACCTTGCGGAAAAGTATGAAACGACCCTTGACTCGGGGATTGATTCAGATCTGAGTCTGAGTGATATTGAAACGAAATCGCTGGGCGCGGACCATTCCAGTGTGGGCGGCTATCTGCTCGGTCTTTGGGGTCTGCCAGATTCGATTATAGAAGCGGTCTTCTTCCACCACAGGCCGGGGGAGAGCCACGAGAATTCTTTCGGTGTGATAACCGCTGTGCATGTGGCCAATGCCATTGCGGCGAGGGAAAATCCGGGTTACACGGTAGGCGCGTTATCGGAGATCGACCGAATGCATATAGAGCGAATCGGCAAGACAGACCGGATCCCGGTGTGGGAGAAGAAGGGCGAGGAAATATTGCATAGAGTGTAGAGCTATGAGCGAAAAAATACTGTTCGTGGACGACGACAAGGAGATACTCAACTCTTTCAAACGTCTCCTTAGAAAACGATTTATAATCGACACGGCTCTGGAGGCGAAGGCAGGGCTGGAAGCCATCAGAACCAGAGGACCGTACGCAGTAATCGTATCGGATATGCGAATGCCCGGGATGGATGGCGTACAGTTTCTCTCGAAGGTGAAAGAGATTACGCCGGATAGCGTCAGGATAATGCTTACCGGAAACGCCGATATGGATACGGCGGTAGACGCCGTCAATCAGGGAAACATCTTCCGGTTTCTTTCAAAACCGTGTCCCCCGGAACTTTTTGCCACCACGCTCTTGGCTGCGCTTGAGCAGTACCGTCTGATAACCGCCGAACGGATACTTCTCGAAAAGACCCTGAGCCACAGTATAAAGGTTCTCATAGATATTTTGTCTATGGTCAACTCTGTGGCGTTCAGCCGGGCGGCCAGAATCCGCCGCTACATAAAGCATATGTCGGCAAAACTGAATCTTGAAAATGCCTGGCAATATGAGCTTGCGGGTATGCTCTCGCAGATCGGATGCGTCACACTACCTCAGGAGGTGATCGAAAAGTATTATGCTGAAGAGGAGCTTACTGAGGACGAACGACAGATGTTCAATACCCATCCGTCGGTAGGCAAAGAGCTCCTGGAACGGATCCCTCGTATGGAGGCGATTGCGCTGATGATTGAATCGCAGGAAAAACCATTTGGGGAATATGAAGAGAAACAACCTCCCGACAGGAGGAGTGAAGTGGATATAGGCGCGCAGATGTTAAAAGCGGCGTTGGAGTTTGACAAGTTTCTGTCGGCGGGACAAACGCAGGAGAAAATTATCCAACTACTGAAGCAAAAACCTGACATATGCGATCCTGCGCTTATTTCAGCGCTTTTGGATATAGACTCTGGTAGAACTCGAATCCTCGTCAGTGTAATAAAGGTCAAGGATATAAATGTTGGAATGACCCTTACCGAAAATATATATACAAAAAGAGGAATGCTCGTGGCGCCCAAGGGGCAGGAGATTACCTATCCATTGAAGGAGCGGATAAAGAACTTTTTTCTTAATAAACTCATAGGTGATGAGGTGCGGGTTATTTTGAAGAAACACGATTTTTCCGACATCCGGTAACATTCAGGAGAGAGACTATGGCCGAAACAGTATTGTTTGTTGATGATGAACCACTGGTAACGGAGGGACTTAAACGGGCGCTTCATAAAGAACCGTATGACATCATCTGCGCAAATTCCGCCAGGGAGGCTCTCGATATTCTGGAGCGGCGCCAGGTGGCGGTTGTCATCTCAGATGAACAAATGCCGGGCATGGGTGGAGCCGACCTACTATCGACCGTAAAGCTGAAATATCCCGATACCATTCGTATGATGCTGACAGGCCACGCCAGCCTGGAATCGACCATTAGGGCGATAAACGACGGAGGGATCTACAGGTTCTTTACGAAACCGTGTGATGAAGCCGACCTGTCGGTTACTATTCGGCAGGCGTTACAGCAACGGGAGCTTGTAATGAAGGCCCAGTTACTCCTTTCCGCATCGAAACGTCAGACCTTGACTCTCGAAAAGCTACAACAGGAGCATCCTGAGATCGTCAAGCTTGAGCGGGACGCCAGCGGCGCAATAGTTCTTGACGAATCGGCTGAAAGTACGGATATAGACAAACTACTCGAAGAGATAACAAAGCAGACAAAACGTATCATGTAATTGATGTTGCCCCTGAAAAAGCAGAAATAGCCCTATAAACGTTGGTTATTCTCAATTTGAGCAGTGTATAATATTGCCATCCCCAGTTCAATAAGGAAGTGCACCGCCCCGCATGAGGTTATGCTTGGTGGCTACGAGAAAGAAGTATAAGCAGTTAGGGATAGAAGAGCGTGAGCGAATCATGGCGCTGAATAGCCTTGAGTGGAGCCATGGGGAGATAGCTCTCGATATCGGTCGCTCAAAAAGTACCGTAACTCGCGAGCTGAGACGGAACCG